>NZ_JALIGC010000031.1:0-130710 GCF_024764775.1 Scandinavium manionii
GGATAATTGTCAATGAAATGTTAGTTTTATTCTCGGGTTTGATACGCGTGTTCTTGTACAAGGCAAAAAGTGGTGCTAGTGTGCATTCGTATGCGCTATTAGTTGATACCGGATGACAGTAATCCTGCATATACAGCACTTGCTGCGGGTTTACAGCAGGCTCTCTTCTACAGTGCGGTATGTGCAGGGCCGGAAAAGCGCTGTTACAGGAATTAGATGTCAGACAAACAGCATCAATACGTTTGATTGTCGATCATTTCACAGACTGAGGTTCAGATTATGCTATTAGACGAGTATCTTTCACCTACTGCTTATGCTCCGTATCGAGACCCCCGGGATTATATTCTCAGCTGGACGGATGAAATCTGGATCGAGCGCGGTATTGGGCGAATTAGGGAACACTATGCTGATGACATCAAGGTTCACTCTGCCTATGGTGAGACTTACGACATTGAGCATGTGATCCAGAATAGCGTCATGAAGATGAGCGCATTCCCAAACGGCGGTGGTGGTACAGGAGAAGATGTCGTATGGGAACAACGTGGGGAAAATAGCTTTATATCCTCACATCGGGTTTTAAAGACGGGCACGCATAGCGGCTACTGGACATATGGTCCGCCAACGGGTCGTGACTGGGTTTCTCGTACGGTCGCCCACTGCCTGGTACGTGATGGAAAAATTGTGGAGGAGTGGCTCGTACGGGATGAATATGCTGTACTTCAGTCACTTGGTCTGGATCCCGAAGTCGTTGCAACCGAACTGGCCGCAGCGTCACCAGTAACCGGAAAATTACTTGATTTAGGCTCTGGTGGAGCATTTGTGGGTAAGATTAGCAATCCTGCGATAGAAGGTGTGTCTGGCAAGCGACCAAATCGCTATATGAAAGAATGTGAATTAATCGAAAACATGTTTGAAGAGGTTTGGAACCAGAGGCTATTTAATCGCACTTCCATGTATTGTGATCCAAAAATTGTTTCTCACACCGTCAGAATGCACAGAGAACAGACAATTGAGTGTTACCAACGTGAAATTATAAATATGCTTGCTGCTTTTCCTGACGGGAAGATTGAAGTTCGGGATATTGTCGTCAATGAGTCACCCGACCTCGGAATGCGAATTGCTGTTATCTGGGTTATGAAGGCGACTTATTGTGGTGTACCTCTTTATGGTCCACCAACATATAGCCCGGTAACAATTCTCGGAACCTCACATTATGAGATGCGAGATGGAAAAATCCTGCGTGAGTGGCGAATCTATGATGAGATAGCGGTCATGGCGCAAATCATCCGGGCTCGTAACAGCAGTCAGACCATTAATGATGCTTAATGATAAATTTATAGCGCCCTCAGCGTTCAAATAATATCATTTGACATGAGTCAGAATCTGCGCCCACATGTTATTAATGAATGAGCCATGATCTATCTTAAATTATTTGGCGTTAAGTTTTGATGAGGGCAAGCGTATTATCTGAAATACCTCATACTAATTAATATCGAGAGAGCCATGACTATTGATAAAGAAATAGCAAGAGTCAACCCAGCGTCTTATGCTCCCTATCGTAACCCACGAGAATACATTACCAGCTGGACTGATAAAATATGGATTTCTCGTGGTCTCGGTCACATCCATGATCACTATTCACCAAATGTAAAAGTTCATACAGCTTATGGTGAAACATATGGAATGGATAATGTCATTAGCAACTCGTTGCAGAAGATGGTGGCGTTTCCTAATCGCGGTGGCGGTCATGATGATGTCATTTGGGAAAAGCGCGGAGAACATGGATTTATTTCTTCACACAGAGTACTAAATAATGCAACGCACAGTGGATACTGGACATACGGCCCACCAACAGGAAAAGATTGGGTAAACCGTAGCGTCGCTCATTGTTTAGTAAAAGATAACCTAGTCGTAGAGGAGTGGGTTATTCGGGATGAATTTGCAGTTCTTGAGAATCTTGGTTTAGATCCATATAAAATTGCCTCTGATTTAGCGAAAAAATCACCGGTATTAGGAACGCCAATAAATGCAGATAACGCGTCCTTTACCTCGATCGGCAGGATTAATAATGTCCTGACGGAGGGAATATCAGGCCCTCGACCAGATATTGGTCGGGCAGAGTGTAAGAGTGTGCTGGCACTATTCGACCGCGTGTGGAATAAAAAATTTTTTGACGAGGTGACCGAATATTGCGCAGATAATATTGTTTGCCAGACCGTCCGAATGCGTCGAGTTATGGGTGTAAATGCTTATCAGATGGAAACGATGGAATTGCTATCATTTATTCCTGATGGAAAACTGGAGGTAAAAGATATATGTATTCATGATTCAGAGGATTTAGGATTGCGAGTAGCCACTATTTGGTTGTTGAAAGGGACATATTCTGGCTCTCCTGTCTATGGGCCAACCAATAATGTTCCCATAAATGTTTTTGGAGCCAGTCATTTTGAGTTTCGAAATGGAAAGATAATTCGCGAATGGCGAATCTTCGATGAAGTTGCTATTATCGCTCAGATTATTCGTAATGACACAGTGGGTAATTAATTATTAGCTCACAGCTTCCACAGCAATTAAGCTGATAACAGCCAGTTACTTTTATTGATAAGACAAGCAATTAAGTTCAATAACAGCTGATATTAAGAACAATGTTCACACATAGAAATAATGGGAACCTTTTGTTAAGGTGCCCATTATTCCTATGCTGAAGTTCGCTCGATTAGTATGCCACGAAAAAGGACGGTTTCTTCCGGTAATTCTGGTTGCGCAATTCGCCTTAAAATCAAATCAACCGCCCGTGTCGCCATCGGGACTATTTGTTGATGTATCGTCGTCAGATTATAGACCGGTCGACCAGCATCTGAAACATTATCGAATCCTGCGACTGATACATCCTTGGGAATTGTTATGCCACAATCATAGCGGCAAGCATCCATCACACCAAGTGCGAGTTGGTCGTTGACACAAAATATTGCATCAGGCAAAGCGGATTTAGCGAAAAATGACAAAAATTGCTTTCGGCCGCTCTCGTAAGAATAGTCGGCGTGGATACAGGTGATTTCTATACCACCAAGTTTGTTGATGGCTTCAAGAAACCCTTTCAATCGGGTATAGCCCACTGAATCTTCTGGCGCATCAGATGGCCCTCCGACACATAAAATTCGACGATGGCCTGACGCATGGAGTTTTGATGCCATCAATGCTGCCCCTTCGGCCTGGTCGGTTAAAATACAGTCTATTCCTTTTGAGCGAATATTCCGATTAAAGAAGACAATGGGTACTCTACGTTTACCAAACAACTGAATTTGCTCTTCGGTCATGAAGACACATGAAATAAGGCCGTCAAGAGGATAGGCAAGGGCTTCTGGTAGCGTAGCTTCTATAGAACTATCGTTCTCAACAATCATAAGTAACATGCTAATACCGGAATGTTTCAGAGCGCTGGAAATCGCATTTACCAGTTCGGGGTTGTTGCATAACGTAAACTCGGAGCAAAATACTCCGACCATATGTGAACGTTGTGTAATTAAAGAACGCGCGAGACTGTTCGGGGTATAGCCCAGATCGGCTGCAATCTTGAGTACTCGAGAGCGAGTGGATTCCGAAATATTGCTATCTTGCTTAAAGCATCTGGAAACAGTCGATTGCGCTACGCCTGCCGCTCGTGCCACATCGTAGGAGGATGCTCTTAAGTATCGCTTGTCTTCATCTGGTTGATTTTTTATTGCCATTTTGTACAGCCATTTCCTTTTGAACCCCTCACCGGGGTCAATGCCAGTCTTCAACGTCGGTGCATCATTATAATTTATTGATATCTGAGATAGTAAACTCTGGTGCTTATTTTCTCAACACTGTCGCTGCATAAGAATGCAGTGGTGGGATGTTGCTTAACCCGCAGCCATATTCGGGAGTAACAGTACAGAGTCCTTGCCATCCAAGTGAGTTGGGCTTTCCGGAAAGCCCATCGGTTTTCTTATAAACAGGTCGAAAACGAGGACAAGAAACGCCTGGCGCTTGTTGTATATATCAGGCAAGACATCTCTCTTTTTAGTGAGATACTGCCAAGGACGCTGAACTGATTTTGGGCCAAGGTCGCGAATATATTCGATTACGTTGAAGTGCTCTATAACTGACCAACCGCCACAGCCACTTAGTCAACATCAGTCCGGAAGTTGTCGAACAGGCCTCGTCGTGAGGACAGGAAATGTATATTGTCATGGGATACGCTCAGTTAAACCATTTAAAATTCAACATTATAAACACCCCAAATAATCTGCCCATTTCTGGAGCCAATACTTACACTCGCGATCATACTTATACAGATTGTATATTCCTTCGACACCTCCACGAGTATGTCCCAGGATGGCCTCGGCTACTTCATTAGGACATTGCAAACGTGATAATCCAGTACGAACGGTCCTCCTCAAATCATGTGGAGTCCAGCTCGGGATATCTAGCATCTGCCCTGCCTCGCGCATACGCCAGGCATTTTCAGTCAGGTACTTTTGCTGTATTGGTAACTTCGTTCGAGATGAGGGAAAGAGATAAACATCTGAATTAAGACGCAGAATTTTTAGGAAATCGATAGCCTGGGTAGACAACTGAACATAGCGTTCAACGCCTGTTTTAGTTTCACGTAGATGTATTGTTCCCTTATCGAGGTCAACATCCTTCCATGCCATATTGCAGACTTCACCGGTTCGACACCCCGTCCAGAGGGTAATACGCAGAACGTTTTTTATCGTTAGTGAGTATGCTGAACCTGGTAGCCATTTGAGGAATTTTGCCAACTCCGCATCGCTAAGAAAGCGAGTGCCACGACCATTAGTAAGCTTAATTCGAGTCTGGCGTAAACTGGATTTGGCTAACAGGGCTGGATTAGCGAAGGCAGCATCAAAGCGCCCTAAACCAATTGCAAACTCATAAGCAAGTGATAACTCCCTCAGCACATTGCCAGCCTGTACTGTTGCGCCTCGGGCTACAATACCATTAATCAAATCTATGACATCTTTACGGGTAATCTCTGCGGCATTCTTTGTTCCTAAACTCTTTACTGCATCACCATAAAGGGTACGCCTTACCTCAGCCTGCCCTTTCTGCTTTCTGGCACCAGAGATAATCTTCCCCTCTTTCGTTTTACGATCTTCAATGCGCTCGGTTAGATACAGCTCAACCAACCCTTGAACAGTCAATTCGGGGATCTTCTTTTCTTCAGCATCTTTGGCTTGCTGCTGCTTTTCTTGTTTGAGCTCAGTTGCCGGACACCTGCCTCCCTGGCGAATAAGTTTTAGTTCGTTGAGTTTCAGACGGGCTGCAGCAAGTGATGTCTGTGGAAAATTACCGATTTTAACCTGAGTAAGTTTGCCCGTAAGAGGACTGGTGTAACGATAGAAAAAAGTCTTCATTCCAGTTGCCCCACAAGACACTCGTAAACCACGGTTTTCACCAACATCGGCTTTATCTTTGTCACCAGGTTTCATCGTTTCTATCGTTTTAAACGCCAGAGGCTTCCCCTCTTGTTTTCCTGCCATAAAGACTCCGTTATCATGTTCTATGTACTCATGAACTATAAATGTAGGTTGTGGCTATAGCTAGCCATACTTTATCAATCTACTGCTCAGAAAGCTACACTTTGACCTACACTTAATTGTGGGATTGAATGAAATCTAATGAGATCACGTGAAGTAAAAAGAGAACAACAAAAGACACCAACTCATTAAAAACAAACAGCATTACAATCAAAGGCAAATGAAAACAATGGATGACTTAGGCAATCACACGCCAATGATGCAGCAGTACCTGAAGCTGAAAGCTCAGCATCCGGAGATCCTGCTGTTTTACCGTATGGGCGATTTTTACGAGTTGTTTTATGACGACGCCAAACGCGCTTCGCAGCTGCTTGATATTTCTCTGACCAAACGCGGCGCTTCAGCGGGTGAGCCGATCCCGATGGCGGGCGTTCCGTACCATGCGGTCGAAAACTATCTCGCAAAGCTTGTTAATCTGGGTGAATCTGCCGCCATCTGCGAGCAGGTTGGCGACCCGGCTACCAGCAAAGGTCCCGTAGAGCGTAAAGTTGTGCGCATCGTGACACCTGGCACCATCAGCGATGAAGCACTGTTGCAGGAGCGTCAGGATAATCTGCTGGCCGCCATCTGGCAGGACGCGAAAGGCTACGGCTTCGCCACGTTGGATATCAGCTCCGGACGTTTTCGCCTGAGTGAACCGGCAGACCGTGAAACGATGGCCGCCGAACTGCAGCGCACCAACCCGGCTGAGCTGCTGTACGCCGAAGACTTCGCCGAAACGGCGCTGATTGAAGGCCGTCGTGGCCTTCGCCGTCGCCCGCTCTGGGAGTTCGAAATTGACACTGCTCGCCAACAGCTGAATTTGCAGTTTGGCACCCGCGACCTGGTCGGTTTTGGCGTGGAAAATGCGCCACGTGGCCTGTGTGCTGCAGGCTGTTTGCTGCAATACGTCAAAGATACTCAGCGCACCTCCCTGCCACACATTCGCTCCATCACCATGGAACGCCAACAGGACAGCATCATTATGGATGCGGCCACCCGTCGTAATCTGGAGATTACCCAGAACCTGGCTGGTGGCATCGAAAACACATTGGCAGCGGTTCTCGACCGTACCGTCACGCCGATGGGCAGCCGCATGCTGAAACGCTGGCTGCATATGCCGGTGCGCGATACGCAGGTATTAACCGAACGTCAGCAAACTTTGGGGGCACTGCAGGATCGCTGCGATGAACTGCAGCCCGTGCTGCGTCAGGTTGGCGATCTGGAACGTATTTTGGCACGTCTGGCACTGCGTACTGCACGTCCGCGCGATCTCGCGAGAATGCGCCACGCCTTCCAGCAGCTTCCTGAACTACGCGAACAGCTTGCGAACGTCGACAGCGCGCCCGTGCAAAAACTGCGCGAAACGATGGGTGAATTTACCGAACTGCGCGAACTGCTTGAACGTGCAATCATCGATGCCCCACCGGTTCTGGTACGCGATGGCGGCGTGATTGCGCCGGGTTATAACGCCGAACTGGACGAATGGCGGGCACTGGCCGATGGCGCAACCGACTATCTCGATAAGCTTGAGATCCGCGAACGCGAACGTCTGGGCCTGGATACCCTGAAAGTCGGCTACAACGCCGTGCACGGTTACTACATCCAGATAAGCCGTGGCCAGAGTCATATGGCGCCTATCCATTATGTTCGCCGCCAGACACTGAAAAATGCTGAACGCTACATCATCCCAGAACTGAAAGAGTACGAAGACAAAGTTCTGACGTCGAAAGGCAAAGCCCTGGCGCTCGAAAAACAGATGTACGACGAGCTCTTCGACCTGCTGCTGCCGCATCTGGCGGACCTGCAACAAAGTGCCGCGGCGCTGGCTGAACTCGACGTGCTGGTGAACCTGGCCGAGCGTGCATATACCCTGAACTACACCTGCCCAACCTTCACCGATAAACCGGGTATTCGCATCACTGAAGGTCGTCATCCGGTGGTCGAGCAGGTGCTGAATGAGCCGTTTATTGCCAACCCGCTGACGTTGTCTCCGCAACGTCGAATGCTGATCATTACCGGTCCAAACATGGGCGGTAAAAGTACCTATATGCGCCAGACTGCGCTGATTGCATTGCTGGCGTATATAGGCAGCTACGTGCCAGCACAGAAGGTGGAGATTGGCCCGCTCGACCGGATATTCACTCGCGTTGGCGCAGCGGACGATCTGGCCAGTGGCCGCTCGACGTTCATGGTCGAAATGACAGAAACGGCCAATATTCTGCATAACGCCACCGAGCAAAGCCTGGTGCTAATGGATGAAATTGGACGCGGCACGTCGACTTACGACGGGCTATCGCTGGCGTGGGCGTGTGCCGAAAGCCTGGCCAATCGCATCAAAGCAATGACGCTGTTTGCCACCCATTACTTCGAGCTCACGCAACTGCCGGAGAAAATGGAAGGCGTAGCCAACGTCCATCTCGACGCGCTGGAGCACGGCGACACTATCGCCTTTATGCACAGCGTGCAGGACGGTGCGGCCAGCAAGAGCTATGGCCTGGCGGTTGCCGCACTGGCTGGCGTGCCGAAAGACGTGATTAAGCGTGCGCGGCAAAAACTGCGCGAGCTGGAAAGCCTGTCTCCAGGCGCGGGGGCAACTCAGGTCGACGGCACGCAAATGTCCCTGCTTTCCGTACCAGAGGAAACAGCCCCCGCCGTTGAAGCGCTGGAGAATCTCGACCCGGATTCACTCTCTCCGCGTCAGGCGCTGGAGTGGATTTACCGCCTGAAAAGTCTGGTGTAACCCCTCAAAGTGAACAACAAAAAAGCCGAAAGCATCATGCTTTCGGCTTTTTTGTTTTCTATAGACAAGAAAAAGGCCCGTCGTAACGACGGACCTTTCTGGATAGAAACTGATTTCTCGCGGGCTGTGTTATTCGCGGAACAGCGCTTCGATGTTCAGACCTTGTCCCTGCAGAATTTCACGCAGACGACGCAGACCTTCTACCTGAATCTGGCGAACGCGTTCACGAGTCAGGCCAATCTCACGGCCGACATCTTCCAGCGTTGCTGCTTCATACCCCAGTAAACCGAATCGACGTGCCAGCACTTCACGCTGTTTGGCGTTCAGTTCGAACAGCCATTTGACGATGCTTTGTTTCATATCATCGTCCTGCGTGGTGTCTTCCGGGCCGTTATCTTTTTCATCGGCCAGGATGTCCAGCAACGCTTTTTCAGAATCGCCACCAAGTGGGGTGTCGACCGAGGTGATGCGCTCGTTGAGACGCAGCATACGGCTTACGTCATCAACCGGTTTGTCCAACTGCTCAGCAATCTCTTCTGCGCTCGGCTCGTGATCCAACTTGTGGGATAACTCACGCGCGGTTCGTAGATAAACGTTGAGCTCTTTGACGATATGGATTGGCAGACGAATCGTACGGGTTTGGTTCATGATAGCCCGTTCAATGGTCTGACGAATCCACCAGGTTGCATAGGTCGAGAAACGGAATCCGCGCTCAGGGTCGAATTTTTCGACAGCACGAATCAGCCCCAGATTGCCCTCTTCAATCAAGTCCAGCAAAGCCAGACCACGATTGCTGTAACGGCGAGCAATTTTAACCACCAGACGCAAGTTACTCTCAATCATCCGGCGGCGGGACGCTACGTCACCACGCAACGCACGTCGTGCGAAATAGACTTCTTCTTCGGCTGTTAACAGTGGAGAGTAACCAATCTCCCCAAGGTAAAGCTGAGTCGCATCCAACACACGCTGTGTAGCACCCTGCGATAACAGCTCTTCCTCAGCTACTTCGTTATCACTGGGTTCCTCTTCTACTAAGGCTTTCTCATCGAAAGTCTCTGCTCCGTTCTCATCAAATTCCGCGTCTTCATTTAAATCATGAACTTTCAGCGTATTCTGACTCATAAGGTGGCTCCTACCCGTGATCCCTGGACGAAACACACCTCACGGTTGTTTCGCCAAATTATCGCTGCGGCAAATACTGCAGCGGGTTGACGGATTTCCCCTTGTAACGAATTTCAAAATGCAAGCGTGTTGAACTGGTTCCGGTGCTACCCATGGTAGCGATTTTCTGCCCCGCCTTCACTTCTTGTTGTTCCCGGACCAGCATTGTATCGTTATGGGCGTAGGCGCTCAGGTAATCATCGTTGTGTTTGATGATAATAAGATTACCGTAACCGCGCAGTGCGTTACCGGCATAGACGACGCGCCCATCTCCGGTCGCGACGATAGCCTGTCCTTTACTGCCTGCAATATCGATACCTTTGTTGCCGCCGTCGCCGCCACTAAAGTTTTCGATGATTTTGCCGTCAGTCGGCCAGCGCCAGGAAGAGATCGGCGAACTGGTAGACGTACTGCTTGCAGTCGGTTGGGCAGTGCTCGCAACGGGTGCCGTAACAGGCGCTGTGACCGTAGTCGCAGGCTGGTTGTTAGGCAACATTTTGTTAGCACCTTGTTCACCTGAATCCTCAGAATACGTAATTGTTGGTTGAGACGCAACCACTGCGGAGGAATTTTGTGCAGGTTTTGAGACTAATCCAGCCGAGGCGGTACTGGCCTGTTCGCTAGCCTGTGCTACGGCGTTATTCCCGGTGATTGGCTGTCCGGAAGCATTCCCCACCTGCAGAACCTGACCGACATTCAGAGCGTACGGTGCAGCAACGTTGTTACGCTGCGCCAGGTCACGGAAATCGTTCCCGGTAACCCATGCAATATAGAACAGCGTGTCGCCGCGCTTCACGGTATAGGTGCTGCCACCGGCGTAGCTACCTTTTGGAATGTCACCATATTTGCGGTTGTAGACAGCATGACCATCCACAATCTGGACAGTTGGCTCGGCAGTGGTTGGCTGCGCCGTCGCGACCGGCTGAGCGGACTGGATCTGCGGCTGAGCAGGTGCAGTCTGAACCGGTGCGGTTTGTACCGGCTGCGGTTGTGGGGCCGTCTGAGTCGCGGTGTTCATGGACGACGGAGGCGTAATTAACATTCCGGAATCGGTACTGGACGACGCGCCGCCCACGGAACTGACCGGAGCAGGCGCATTGCTGGTCGTTGTGCATCCTGCCAGCCAAAGTGAAACCAGTGATAAAGCCGCAACGCGACTAACGGTGAATTTTGGGCTTCCCGCGCTCATTTATCCCCCAGGAATATGTTAACTGCCAGTGACTTAAAAACCGTGAAAGTCGACGGTAAATCACACAAAAAAAGTGTGCTCACCCTACGCCAAAAGACGCCTCGAAAGAAACAAGAAAACTCCTGTATTACGCCAGTTCACCTTTGACCAAGGGCACAAAGCGAACCGCTTCCACGGTATCGATGATAAATTCGTCTCCCCGCCGACGAACACGTTTAAGAACCTGGTGTTCCTCGCCCACGGGTAAAACGAGAATGCCGCCCTCATCCAGCTGCGACATGAGTGCTGCCGGAATTTCCTGCGGCGCTGCCGTGACAATAATGGCATCAAATGGCGCTCTTGCATGCCATCCTTGCCATCCATCGCCGTGGCGAGTTGAAACATTATGTAAATCAAGCTGCTTGAGACGACGTCGCGCATGCCATTGCAGGCTTTTGATTCGCTCAACGGAACAGACGTGATGCACCAGATGCGCAAGGATAGCGGTCTGGTAGCCAGAACCGGTGCCGATTTCCAGCACCCGTGACTCCGGCGTCAGTTCAAGCAGTTCGGTCATTCGCGCCACCATATACGGCTGCGAGATGGTTTGCCCCTGACCGATGGGCAGCGCGACGTTTTCCCACGCCTTGTGTTCAAAGGCTTCATCAATGAATTTTTCGCGCGGCACCTGAGCAATGGCCTCGAGCACATGCTCGTCCAGAATGCCCTGGTTTCGCAGTTGATTGAGAAGGCTTTGTACGCGTTTGCTTACCATTGCACACCGACTCCTGCACGCTCCAGCCAACCGGAGACAACCTCCTGCGCGCTGTGAGCGGTCAAATCAACGTGCAGCGGCGTGACGGAAACGTAACCTTCATCCACCGCGGCAAAATCCGTATCCGGTCCGGCGTCGCACTTATCACCCGGCGGCCCAATCCAGTAAAGGATATTGCCGCGCGGATCTTCCTGCGGGATAACGGTATCGGCCGGATGACGGCTGCCGCAGCGCGTCACGCGGATACCTTTAATCTCCGAAAGCGGAAGGTCCGGTACGTTGATATTGAGGATTCGTCCGGTGCGCAGCGGCTCACGGGCCAGAGCTCGCAGAATAGAGCACGTTACCGCCGCAGCGGTGTCGTAATGCTTATGCCCATTCAGCGAAACGGCGAGCGCAGGAAAACCGAGATGACGGCCTTCCATCGCCGCAGCCACCGTGCCGGAGTAAATCACGTCATCACCCAAGTTTGGTCCGGCGTTAATGCCGGAAACGACCACATCGGGCCGCGGGCGCATCAGGGTATTCACGCCGAGGAAAACACAATCCGTCGGAGTGCCCATCTGCACTGAAATGTCACCATTTTCCAGAGTGAAAGTACGGAGAGAAGATTCCAGGGTCAGAGAATTAGACGCCCCACTGCGGTTACGATCGGGTGCAACAACCTGAACCTCGGCAAACTCGCGCAAGGCCTTCGCCAGGGTTTGGATCCCCGGCGCGTAGATCCCGTCATCGTTACTCAGCAATATTCGCATAATCACCTGTGGTGTTGATAAGTTCCCTTACAACACTGGTGGCAAAACTGCCTGCCGGCAGCCAGAAACGCACCTCGACGGTGACGTCATCCCACCAGTTCCAGCTCATCTGTTGCGGGTAGAGAAGCATTGCGCGTCGCGCTGCCTCGACTTTTTCGCGCAGCAATAACGACTGCAGCTGCGTTTCTTCCGCCAGCGTTTGCTGTTCAAATTCCAGAGCCGCACGCTGCGTTCCCCAGTCACCGCTGCCCGGCAGCGATGCAGTAATCATGAGCTCGCGATGATCAACGCGGGACTGAAGCTCGGGCATCTCTTCATCCGTTGCCACAAACCAGCTGCCGCGTCCCGCTAATTGTAGCGCATCGCCGTCAACAACTTGATTAAAGTCCGGTTTTTTTAAACGTTCGCTCACCAACTGATTAAACAACGCACTGCGGGCCGCAGACAACCAAAAACTGCGTTTATTACGATCTCGCACCGGCGCATCGCTTTGTGCCCAGCGCAGCGCGCCAAGCAGATTGCTGCCGCCAAGACCGAAACGCTGTGCGCCAAAATAGTTCGGCACACCCTTTTCGGCAATGATTTGCAGACGTGCTTCCGCTTCCTCGCGATTGCTGACTTCACGCAGCACCAGGGTAAATGCATTACCCTTCAGCGCCCCGAGGCGCAGCTTGCGTTTATGGCGCGCGTACTCCAGCACCTGGCAGCCTTCCAGCTCAAACTTGCTTAAGTCCGGCATGTCTTTGCCCGGCAGACGGACGCACAGCCATTGTTCAGTAACGGCGTGCTTATCCTTCTGCCCGGCAAAGCTCACTTCACGGGCGTGCACTTTGAGGAATTTCGCCAGCGCATCGGCCACAAAACGGGTATTGCAGCCATTTTTCAGGATGCGTACCAGCAGCTGTTCACCTTCGCCATCGGGTGAAAAGCCCAGGTCTTCGACCACCAGAAAATCTTCTGGATTGGCCTTCAGTAACCCCTGGCCCTGCGGTTTGCCGTGCAGGTAAGTCAGCTCATTGAACATTAGCATGGGCGAGCCTTGTGCAGCAGCGCCACGGCCTCGCAGGCAATGCCTTCCCCGCGACCGGTAAAGCCAAGCTTTTCGGTAGTGGTGGCTTTCACATTGACGTCATCCATATGGCAGCCCAAATCTTCTGCGATAAACACGCGCATTTGCGGAATGTGCGGCAGCATCTTCGGCGCCTGCGCGATGATGGTTACATCGACGTTACCGAGCGTGTAGCCTTTGGCCTGAATACGACGCCAGGCTTCACGCAGCAGCTCGCGACTGTCGGCGCCTTTGAAGGCCGGATCGGTGTCCGGGAACAGTTTGCCGATGTCCCCCATCGCCGCCGCACCGAGCAGAGCGTCCGTCAACGCATGCAGCGCAACGTCGCCATCAGAGTGAGCCAGCAGGCCTTTTTCGTAAGGCACGCGCACGCCGCCAATGATAATCGGGCCAACGCCACCGAAAGCATGTACGTCAAAACCGTGTCCAATTCGCATTATGCCTGCTCCTGAAATCCGCAATGAGTGAGGTAAAATTCTGCCAACGCCAGGTCTTCCGGGCGAGTCACTTTGATATTATCAGCCCGTCCGGCGACAAGCTGTGGATGGAAGCCACAATATTCCAGCGCCGATGCTTCATCAGTCACCGTCGCCCCTTCGTTGAGCGCCCGCGTCAGGCAGTCAAAAAGGAGTTCGCGCGGGAAGAATTGCGGCGTCAGCGCGTGCCAGAGATCGTTTCGGTCAACGGTATGGGCAATCGCCGCAATACCTGGCTCGGCGCGCTTCATGGTGTCGCGCACCGGTGCTGCCAAAATGCCACCCACGCGGCTGGTTTCGCTCAGCGCCAGCAGGTTCGCTAAATCATCCTGATGCAAGCATGGACGCGCCGCATCGTGCACCAGCACCCACTGCGCATCGCCCGCCGCTTTCAGGCCAGCCAGAACGGAATCGGCACGCTCGGTACCACCTTCAACGACGGTGATTTGTGGATGGTTAGCAAGCGGGAGCTGCTGAAAGCGGGCGTCACCGTCGCTAATGGCGATAATGACGCGTTCAACACGCGGATGCGCCAGCAAAGCGGCGACCGCGTGTTCGAGAATCGTTTTGTTACCGATTGAGAGATATTGCTTCGGGCATTCCGTTTGCATACGGCGGCCAAATCCGGCTGCCGGCACCACGGCGCAAACGCCCGGAAAAGTGGCTGCCATGCGGTTATCCTGGCTTGAGTTTATTGATTGTTCTGCCGCGAACCCTGATTCTGCCCTTGATTGCGTTTAGACGCATCCGGCACCAGACGATAAAACGTTTCGCCCGGGCGAGTCATGCTGAGTTCGTTGCGAGCGCGTTCTTCGATCGCTTCCTGACCGCCATTGAGATCGTCAATTTCGGCGAAAAGCTGATCGTTGCGCGCTTTAAGTTTGCCGTTTGTTGCCTGCTGAGCCGCCACGTCATCATTGACGCGACTGTAGTCATGAAGACCATTCTTGCCGAACCACAGCGAGTACTGTAGCCAGACCAGCAATGCCAGCAACAGCAGCGTTAATTTACCCATCCTGCCCCCTGAAAAACGGCATCATCATCCCATAACTTGCCGGAGTGCTCTACCCTGGCCTGCGGACGATGCCGCATATCGCGGGGAATGTACCACATTTTGCCCGTTGAGTCGTAGGCCTCAATAGAAACGAACGTACTTCCGCCCACGACTAACCCAGCAGCCACAGGAACAGCAGGCCAAATAGCGCCGCGACTGTTATCAGTGTCACCACAATACTGTAGAGGAGTTTGCCGTTCATCAGCGAATGGAGCGCAATGCCGATAACCACGGAGACGGGCAGTAGCGCCAGGAAGAAAGGCCAGGTGTAAAGGAAGAAGAACAGCGTGTTACTGCCGTAAAACAAAAAAGGAATACCCAGCGCCAATAGCCATGCAACAAAACCCACGACCGCGCCGGATAAAGACCAGGTGGTCTCTTCGGTTTCGGTAATCATGGGTTCTGTACGAGTAATGGTAATGTTCTGGGTATTGCGCATATCAAATCCTGTTTCCTGACTAACCGGAAAACCGGCCTGGTCTCAGGATCTGATAATATCGCCCTGTCTCATCAGGTCTAATAATTGGTTAACCAAATTTGTTACCAATTGTTCGCCATCAAGGTGAATTTCGGCCTTTTCAGGCGCTTCATAAACCGAATCAATACCGGTGAAATTGCGCAGTTCACCGGCGCGGGCTTTTTTATACAGCCCCTTCGGGTCGCGGGTTTCACACACCGACAGCGGCGTGTCGACGAAAACTTCCACAAACCGGCCAACGCCGACCCTGTCGCGCACCATCTGCCTTTCAGCACGGTGCGGCGAAATAAAAGCCGTTAACACCACCAGACCCGCATCCACCATCAGGTTCGCGACTTCGCCTACCCGACGAATATTCTCTTTCCGGTCGTCATCGCTGAAGCCCAAATCGCTGCACAAACCGTGGCGAACGTTATCGCCATCCAGCAAATAGGTGCTGACGCCATGCTGATGCAGCGCCTCTTCCAGTGCGCCTGCTACCGTCGATTTACCCGAGCCCGAAAGCCCGGTAAACCACAACACAACCCCACGGTGACCGTGAAGTTGTTCGCGCTGCTCTTGCGTTACAGGATGCGGGTGCCAGACGACGTTTTCGTCATGCTGCGCCATTACTTGCCTCCCAGCAGGTCGCGTGCGCCCCAGTGTGGGAAGTGTTTGCGCACCAGCGCATTCAGCTCAAGTTCAAAGGCACTAAAATCGCTGCTGCCCGCAACGGCCGTGTCCTGCTGCGGCTCGCGCACCATGCCTGCGCCGACGGTGACGTTAGTCAGACGATCGATGAAGATAAGGCCGCCCGTGACCGGATTATGCTGATATTTGTCGAGCACCAGCGGTTCGTCAAAGGTGACGTCCACCAGCCCGATCCCGTTCAGCGGCAGATTCGCCACCTCACGCTGGGTCAGATTGTTGATATCCACCTGATACTGAACCCGGTCGATGCGCGCCCGGGTTTTCTTCCCGGCAATTTTAATTTCATAGCTCTGACCCGGCTGGAGCGGCTGTTCAGCCATCCATACCACGTCCACGCTGGCGCTTTGCACCGCAGGCAGCGTGTCGCTCACGTCGACCAGCAAATCACCACGGCTGATATCAATTTCATCTTTCAGCACCAGGGTGATGGCTTCGCCCGCAGCGGCTTTCTGCAAGTCACCGTCAAAGGTCACAATCCGCGCCACCGCAGATTCCACGCCCGACGGCAGCACTTTCACGCGCTGGCCGACGCTGACCGTACCGGACGCCAGGGTTCCCGCATAGCCACGGAAATCGAGGTTTGGTCGGTTCACGTACTGCACCGGGAAGCGCAGCGGCTGGCTTTCGACAATGCGTTTGATCTCAACGGTTTCCAGCACTTCCAGCAGCGTCGGGCCACTGTACCACGGCATGTTTGCACTTTGGCTGGCAACGTTATCGCCTTCGAGGGCAGACAATGGTACAAAGCGGATATCCAGCTCGCCCGGCAACTGCCCGGCAAACGTCAGATAAGCTTCACGAATTTCGTTAAACGTCTCTTCGCTGTAGTTAACGATATCCATTTTGTTCACCGCCACCACCAGATGCTTAATGCCCAGCAGCGTGGCGATAAAACTGTGACGACGGGTCTGATCGAGCACGCCTTTTCGCGCGTCCATCAGCAGGATCGCCAGGTCACAGGTGGATGCGCCGGTCGCCATGTTGCGGGTGTACTGCTCGTGGCCCGGGGTGTCGGCAATGATAAATTTGCGCTTTTCGGTGGAGAAGTAACGGTACGCCACGTCGATGGTAATGCCCTGCTCACGCTCGGCCTGCAAGCCATCCACCAGCAGCGCCAGGTCGAGTTTCTCGCCCTGCGTACCGTGACGCTTACTGTCATTGTGCAGCGAAGACAGCTGATCTTCGTAAATCTGGCGGGTATCGTGCAACAAACGACCAATCAGGGTGCTTTTGCCATCATCCACGCTGCCGCAGGTCAGAAAGCGCAGCAGGCTCTTGTGCTGCTGGGCGTGCAGATACGCTTCCACGCCGCCTTCATCGGCAATTTGTTGTGCAATCGTTGTGTTCATGGCGGCTCCTTAGAAATAACCCTGGCGTTTCTTCAGCTCCATGGAGCCTGCCTGGTCGCGGTCGATCATGCGGCCTTGTCGTTCACTGGTAGTGGACACCAGCATCTCTTCAATAATTTCCGGTAATGTCTGTGCGTTCGATTCCACCGCACCGGTCAGCGGCCAGCAGCCGAGGGTACGAAAACGCACCATCTGCTGTTTGATCACTTCACCAGGCTGCAGATTAATACGATCGTCGTCGATCATCATCAGCATACCGTCGCGCTCCAGAACCGGACGCGGTGCCGCCAGATACAACGGAACGATTTCAATATTTTCCAGATAGATGTACTGCCAGATATCCAGCTCGGTCCAGTTGGAGAGCGGGAACACGCGAATACTTTCGCCTTTATTAATCTGGCCGTTGTAGTTATGCCACAGCTCCGGACGCTGGTTTTTCGGGTCCCAGCGGTGGAAACGATCGCGGAAAGAGTAAATACGCTCTTTGGCGCGGGATTTCTCTTCATCACGACGGGCCCCGCCGAACGCGGCGTCAAAGCCGTATTTGTTCAGCGCCTGTTTCAGGCCTTCGGTTTTCATGATGTCGGTGTGCTTGGCGCTACCGTGCACGAACGGGTTAATGCCCATCGCCACGCCTTCCGGGTTTTTATGCACCAGCAGTTCGCAGCCGTAGGCTTTAGCGGTCCGGTCACGGAACTCGTACATCTCACGGAATTTCCAGCCGGTATCCACGTGCAGCAGCGGGAACGGCAGCGTGCCCGGATAAAAGGCTTTACGCGCCAGATGCAGCATCACACTGGAATCTTTACCGATGGAATACATCATCACCGGGTTGGAAAATTCAGCCGCCACTTCGCGGATAATGTGGATGCTTTCCGCTTCCAGCTGCCGCAGGTGAGTGAGTCGTTGATGGTCCATAACCATTCCTTATAAGCCAGATCTAAGCCAGATTCACCACAGAAGAGTTAAACCCCTCCTGCTGTAAGTTGTTTTGAAACCAGGCGAGCTGATGATGCAGATGCACCACCTCACCCACCACCAGCAGCGCTGGCATCGGAGCGTCTTTCGCGAGGCTTTCGAGTTGTTGTAATGTGCCAACGGTCACCTGCTGATCGGCGCGCGTACCGCAGCTGATAACGGCCACCGGGGTCTGACTGTCACGACCGTGGGCGATGAGCTGTTGGCTGATTTCGGCGGCCTTCATGGTGCCCATGTAAATCGCCAGGGTCTGACGGCTTTGCGCCAGCTGCGCCCAGTCAAACGGGGTGCTATCGGCTTTGTAATGTCCGGTAACAAAGGTCACGCTCTGGGCATAATCGCGGTGGGTCAGCGGAATACCCGCGTAGGCCGTTGCGCCTGCCGCGGCGGTCACGCCCGGCACCACCTGGAAAGGCACGCCCGCTTCTGCTGCAGCCTGTAATTCTTCGCCGCCACGACCAAAAATGAACGGGTCACCGCCTTTCAGGCGCACCACGTTTTTGCCTGCCAGCGCGGCTTCCACCAGCAGACGGTTGGTTTCATGCTGCGGCACGCTGTGGGTGCCCGCCCGTTTGCCAACGCAAATCAGCTCTGCGTCGCGGCGCACCAGCTCACGCACACCTTCACTGACAAGATGGTCATAAAACACCACGTCGGCCTGCTGGATAACCTGCAAACCGCGCAGCGTCAGCAGGCCCGCATCGCCCGGCCCTGCGCCCACCAGAACGATTTCACCCATCTGGCGTTCAGGCTGATTCAGCTCATCTTCCAGCGCCTGCTGGGCCGCGGCTTCATTGCCCGCCACCATCAGGCTGGCAAAACGTCCGGTAAACACGCGCTCCCAAAAACGACGGCGCTCGGCCGTGGTGTGCAAACGCGTTTGAATATGATGTCGCCAGTAGCTCGCTGCCTGAGCCATACGCCCGAGGTTCGTAGGCAACAATGCTTCGATTTTTTCCCGTAGCAGACGCGCCAGCACAGGAGCCGTTCCGCTGGAGGAAATCGCCACCAGCAGCGGAGAACGATCGACAATTGACGGGAACACAAAGGAGCACAGCGGCTGATTATCAACCACGTTCACCAGACGTTGACGGGCATTCGCCGCCTCATAGACGCGCTGGTTAAGTTCGCTGTTGTCAGTGGCGGCAATCACCAGAAACACCGGGTCTATCTGCGCGTCGTCGAACTCGGTCGCCAGCCATTCAATCGACTGCTGATTGGCCAGTTCGGCCAGTTCGGGAGAGAGTTGTTGCGCGACGACGCGCACATTTGCCTCGGCCCGCCGTAACAGCAGGATTTTTCGGGCAGCAATATCGCCCCCGCCGATAACCAGAACCGGACGGTTTTTCAGGGAGGCAAAAAGAGGCAAATAGTCCACGGCGCTACAACTCATTCACATTCAGCATAGGGGGACTATAGGGGGAGGCACTGAGCAAATGAAATTACGAAAAGGAATGAGTAGTTCCGCAATGGAATAACAGCCCGAAAATACAAATGCCAAAAAGTGCTTAACGCGCGATATTTCGCCACTTTAGGAAGAATTGAAATTGTGTTAGACCGGTCACAGTTTCATACTATGCCGTGATTATTTGATCCCCATTGTAAGGACACTCTATGTTTTCCGCCTTGTGCCGCCGCCTTGTTCCTCTGGCGTTAGGCGCATGCTTTACGGCGTCTGCCTTTGCCGCATCGACTCCCACTGGCGCCATTGCCAACCAGCAAGCCCGTTATATCGCCACTTATTTTCCCGGCCGCATGACCGGCAGCCCGGCTGAAATGCTGTCAGCGGATTACGTGCGCCAGCAGTTTGCGCAGATGGGTTATGAAAGCGATATTCGCACCTTTAACAGCCGCTATCTTTACACCACTAAAGATAAGCGCCAGAACTGGCACAAAATCACCGGCAGTACGGTTATCGCCGCGCATGAAGGCAAAGCCAGCCAGCAGATTATCGTCATGGCGCATCTCGACACTTACGCGCCGCACAGTGATACGGATGTCGAAAACAATCTCGGCGGCCTGACGCTGCAAGGTATCGACGATAACGCGATGGGCGTGGGCGTATTGCTGGAACTGGCGGAACGTTTAAAGAATATCCCTACCGAGTACAGCATCCGCTTTATCGCCACCAGCGGTGAAGAGGAAGGCAAACTGGGCGCAGAGAACCTGCTGCAACGCATGAGCGCCGCGGAAAGGAAAAATACGCTGCTGGTTATCAATCTCGATAACCTGGTCGTGGGCGACAAACTCTATTTCAATAGCGGGAAATCAACGCCTGCCTCGGTCCGTAAACTGACCCGAGATCGCGCACTCAGCATCGCCCACAGGCATGGCATTCAGGCGGCTATCAATCCGGGTCTGAACGCCAACTATCCGAAAGGCACGGGCTGCTGCAACGACGCAGAAGTGTTTGATAACGCGGGGATCCCGGTCCTTTCCGTCGAAGCCACCAACTGGTCACTCGGCAAAAAAGACGGTTTTCAGCAGCGGGCGAAATCCCGCTCCTTCCCGGATGGCACCAGCTGGCATAACGTGCGCCTCGACAACCTGCAAAACATCGACAAAGCCCTGCCCGGCCGCATTGAGCGCCGCGGCCGCGACGTCGTAAAAATCTTGCTGCCGCTGGTGAAAGAACTGGCGAAGGCGGGGAAAGCAGGCAAAGCGTAATTTCATTATCCGGTGGCATCTCTGCCACCGGTTCTTTATTACCCTTCGTGCAATCCACATTCCCGTTTCAGGCCAAAGAAGCGGGTTTCTTCTTCTGCCATTCCAGGTTCCCATTTACGGGTGGTGTGGGTATCGCCGACGGAAAGGTAGCCCTGGTCCCACAACGGGTGGTATTTAAGGCCATGTTTTTGCAGGTACTGGTAAACCGTGCGGTTATCCCAGTCGATAATCGGCAGGATTTTAAACACGCCACGCTGGATAGCCAGCACCGGTAAATTCGCCCGACTGCCGGACTGCTCCCGGCGCAGGCCTGCAAACCAGGTTTGACCGTTCAGTTCTTCCAGAGCTCGGTTCATCGGCTCGACTTTATTGATTTCGTTGTATTTCTCGATGCCCTCAACGCCCTGCTCCCACAGCTTGCCGTAGCGCGCTTCCTGCCACGCCGGGCTTTGTTCGGCGCGGTAAATCTTGAGGTTAAGTTTGAGCTTGTCGGTCAGTTCATCGATAAACTGGTAGGTTTCCGGGAACAGATAACCGGTGTCCGTGAGGATAACCGGGATGTCCGGGCGCAGCTGATTCACCAGATGCAAGCTCACCGCAGCCTGAATACCAAAGCTCGATGAGAGTACATATTCACCCGGCAGATTTTCCAGCGCCCAGGCCACGCGCTCTTCCGCGCTCAGTTTCTCCAGCTGACCGTTGGTTTCCGCCAGCGCGAGCACGCGCTCGACTTTTGGCAGAGCGTTAAGCGCATTCAGATCGAGTATGGACATAGACACCTCATTTGCCTGTTTTGCCGGGCGGCACTGCGTTTGCCCGGCCTACAAAACCGGTAGGCCCGGGAAGCATAGCGCCACCGGGCATTAAAACATTATTCCCAGAAATCCCGGGCCGGATCGAGCACCGGACGGATGATCCCTGCGCGCACGGTAAAATCACCAAAGCCTTCATCGGCTTCGCGCTCTTTGGACCAGCGTCCCACCAGCTCATCAATCGAATCGAGGATTTCCGATTCGGTGATGTTCTCGCGATACATCCGTGGGATACGCGTTCCCATGCGGTTACCGCCGAGATGCAGGTTGTAGCGCCCTGGCGCTTTGCCCACCAGGCCCAGTTCAGCCAGCAGCGCACGGCCACAACCGTTCGGGCAGCCGGTGACACGCAGAACGATATGCTCATCGCCCACGCCGTGACGTTCCATCACCGCTTCCACTTTGTCGACGAACGACGGCAGGAAGCGTTCGGCTTCGGCCATCGCCAGCGGACAGGTTGGGAACGACACGCAGGCCATAGAGTTTTCACGCTGCGGCTTCACCGCGTCCATCAAACCGTGTTCCTGCGCGAGCTTCTCAATCTTCGCTTTTTCGCTTTCCGGCACGCCCGCCACAATCAGGTTCTGGTTGGCGGTCAGACGGAAATCACCTTTATGAATCTTAGCAATTTCCAGCAGACCGGTTTTCAGCGGACGGTCCGGGTAATCCAGAATACGGCCATTCTCAATAAACAGCGTCAGGTGCCATTTCTTGTCGATGCCTTTTACCCAACCGATGCGGTCGCCGCGGCCGGTAAATTCGTACGGACGAATCGGCGCGAAGGTCATGCCCGCGCGACGTTCCACTTCCGCTTTGAACACGTCAACACCGACGCGCTCCAGAGTGTATTTGGTTTTGGCGTTTTTCCTGTCGGTACGGTTACCCCAGTCGCGCTGCGTTGTCACCACCGCTTCGGCGACCGCCAGCGTGTGCTCAAGCGGCAGGAAACCAAACTCGCTCGCAGTGCGGGCGTAGGTTTTCTTGTTACCGTGATCGATGGACAATCCACCGCCCACCAGCAGGTTAAAGCCTACCAGTTTGCCGTTTTCTGCCACTGCGACAAAGTTCAGGTCGTTGGCATGCAGGTCGACATCATTCTGCGGCGGAATAACCACCGTGGTTTTGAATTTACGCGGCAGATACTTTTCACCGAGGATCGGCTCTTCGTCAGTGGTCGCGACTTTTTCCTGGTCGTGCCAAATTTCGGCATAGGCGCGGGTACGCGGCAGCAGGTGTTCTGACAGTTTTTTCGCCCACTCGTACGCTTCCGCGTGTAGCTCAGACTCAATTGGATTTGAGGTACACAGCACGTTACGGTTGACGTCGTTGGCGGTCGCCAGCGCATCTAAGCCCACTTCGTGCAGCATCTGGTGCGCCGGTTTGACGTTCTTTTTCAGAATGCCGTGAAACTGGAATGTCTGGCGGTTGGTCAAACGGATGCTGCCGTAAATCGTGTTGTTTTCAGCGAACGTGTCGATCGACTGCCACTGTTTGGTGGTGATAATCCCACCCGGCAGGCGGCAGCGCAGCATCATCGCGTGGCGCGGCTCGAGTTTTTGCTCAGCGCGTTCGGCACGAATATCGCGGTCATCCTGCTGATACATACCGTGAAAGCGGATCAGCAGAAAGTTATCGCCGTTAAAGCCGCCCGTCAGGCCATCATGCAAATCTTCCGCGATGGTGCCGCGCAGATAATTGCTCTCTTTCTTCAGACGCTCGGCGTCGGACAGCTTACCTTCGACCACTAAAGGGCCGGGATGTTTTTCGCTCATTAGTAGACATCTCGCTGATAACGGCGCTCAACGCGCAGCTCACTTAAATATTCATCTGCCGTTTCGGTATCCATCGCACCGAACTCGGCAATCACTTCCAGCAAAGCCTGCTCAACGTCTTTCGCCATGCGATTGGCGTCGCCGCAGACATAAATGTGGGCACCGTCATTAATCCAGCGCCACAGCTCTGCGCCCTGTTCGCGCAGTTTGTCCTGTACGTAGACTTTTTCTTTTTGATCCCGGGACCAGGCCAGGTCGATCTTCGTCAGGACGCCTTCTTTAACATAGCGCTGCCACTCCACCTGATACAGGAAGTCGTCGGTGAAATGCGGGTTGCCGAAGAACAGCCAGTTTTTACCTTCCGCCCCGTCAGCGGCACGCTGCTGCATGAAGGCGCGGAACGGCGCAATGCCGGTCCCAGGGCCAATCATGATAACCGGCGTTTCCGGGTTCGCGGGCAGGCGGAAGTTGTCGTTATGTTCGATGAAGACGCGGATTTCCCCGTCTTCTTCTACGCGGTCAGCGAGGAAGCCGGATGCGCCTCCGGTCCGTGCGCGCCCTTCAATATCAAAGCGCACGGCACCGACGGTAATGTGGACTTCGGTTTCGACTTCGGCCTGCGACGAGGCAATGGAATACAGACGTGGCGTCAGCGGACGCAGCAGACCGATTAAGGCGTCAGCGTCCAGCTGGGCTGGCGAGAAACGCACCATATCAACAATCGGCGTGGTCGCGGCGTAGTGCTGCAGTTTGACTTTGTCGCCCACCAACGGCAGCAGTGATTCGCTGCGGGTCAGAGTGGCGTAATTTTCCACGATATTGGCGGTGTTTACCGTCAGCTCAGTGTGCCATTCCAGCGCTTCGCTCAATGGCAAAGTCTGGCCGTTGACGGTCACTGGCTCATCACCTTTCAGCCACACCAGCTCTGCCAGCTCTTTCACCAGCGCCGGATCGTTCTGATACCAGACACCGAGCGCATCGCCCGGCTGATAACGCAGACCGGAATCCGCCAGATCGATTTCGATATGGCGCACGTCTTTTTCAGAATCACGGCCGGTGATTTTCTGGTTTACGGCAAGAGACGCGGTCAGCGGCGCTTCTTTGGTATACGGGCTGGAGTGAACATCATTCACCACGCCGGTTGCCGAAGCGGCGGCCTGGGCTGGCGTCTCTTTCGGCGCACGGGCCTTCAGCACCTCGACGATGCGTTCACGCCACTCTGCTGCCGCTGGCTGATATTCCACGTCGGTATCGACGCGATCCAGCAGGCGTTCACCACCCAGTTCGGCCAGCTTGTTGTCAAAGTCTTTGCCCGACTGGCAGAAGAATTCGTAGGATGTGTCGCCGAGGCCAAACACTGCAAACGCCGTGCCGTTAAGCTTCGGCGCTTTTTTCGAGAACAGGAACTTGTGCAGCGCCACGGCCTCTTCCGGCGGTTCGCCTTCGCCCTGCGTGGACGTCACCACCACCAGCAGTTTTTCCTGGGCGATTTGTTTGAATTTATAGTCGCCCGCGTTCACCAGTTTTACGTTCAGTTTTGCTGCCAGCAGATCGTCTCGCAGCTGTTCAGCCACGCGCCTGGCGTTGCCGGTTTGCGATGCAGAAATCAGGGTAATGGCTGGCGCTTCAACGGCCGCAGGCGCGGCGGTCATCACGCTGCCCGGCTGCTGATTGAGCATGCCCCAGAAATAACCAGAAACCCAGGCAAGCTGGGTCGGTGAAAGATCGGTGGTGGCCGCCTGCAGGCGAGCCAGTTGCTCCGGGTTCAGCGGAAGCAAAGCGGAAGGTGGGGCCTGTGTCGTCATGCGTCGTTATGTTCCAGTAGCAAAGCATGTTTTATACCCGTCATACTTCAAGTTGCATGTGCGTTGGTTGCGCTCGTTCACCCCAGTCACTTACTTCAGTAAGCGCCTGGGGATTCACTCACTTACCGCCTTCCTGCAACTCGAATTATTTTGGGTATACATGCAAAAACAGAAAAGAGAGTTCGATTCTGGTCAAGGTTAACGGTGGCAATAATAACCACTAAATAAGGGTTGGAAATAATAAATAACCAAATGGACTAACCGCTTTTAGTTGTCATAACTATCGGCAAAACAGGTTAATTAATATTATGATTTATAAGTGTTTTTCAGCGACCTCCGTCCCCCACTTGCGCCCTCACCGTTAATGGCGGTTTTAGTTAATGCGAAAAAAGGCGCTTTGCTGTAAGATTCGCCGGTTTTTTCCGCATTTTCGAGAGTTAACGATGTCCACCACCCTGTTTAAAGATTTCATGTTTGAAGCTGCTCACCACCTGCCGCATGTGCCGGAAGGCCACAAGTGCGGTCGCCTGCACGGACACTCATTTATGGTCCGTCTGGAAATTACCGGCGAGGTGGATCCGCACACGGGCTGGATCATGGATTTTGCCGAACTGAAAGCGGCGTTCAAACCGACCTATGATCGTCTCGATCACTATTATCTGAACGATATCCCGGGCCTCGAAAACCCGACCAGCGAAGTGCTGGCCAAGTGGATTTGGGATCAGATGAAGCCGTTGGTTCCGCTGCTGAGCGCCATCACCATCAAAGAAACCTGCACTGCTGGCTGCGTCTATCGCGGCGAGTGATTTCTACCTTTGCGGCAGGGGTCTGATTCTGTTTAATTCCGCCATGTTAGGGTTATGCGTTCTCAGGAAAAGGAGCGCAGGGTGGCGGAAGATTTTGATCTTATTATCATTGGCGCAGGGATAGCAGGTTCGACCTGCGCCCTGCTCTGTGCGCGTGCGGGATTGTCGGTTCTGCTTGTCGAACGCGGCGAACAACCCGGCAGCAAAAACCTCTCTGGCGGCAGGCTCTACAGCTACGCGCTTGCCGATATCCTTCCTGATTTTCATCTTTCGGCCCCGCTTGAGCGGCGCATCACTCACGAACATTTTTCGTTACTGACCGCCACCAGCGGCACCACCTTGAGCAGTCAACACCCGGCAAGCCCGTCGTGGAGCGTATTACGCGCACGATTCGATCCGTGGCTCGCGGCGCAGGCTGAAGCGGCGGGTGCGCAACTGCTTTGCGGTGTCACGGTGGACGCATTGCATCGCGAAAAGGGCCACATCAGAGGCGTGCGGTGCGAGAGCGAAGTACTGCGGGCAAAAGTGGTGGTGCTGGCCGAAGGTGCCAATAGCTTACTGGCTGAACAGCACAATCTCACTCCGCGCCCGACTCTGGAAAACATGGCGCTGGGCATTAAAGAAACGCTGTCGCTCGACAAATCGCGGTTGCAGGAGCGCTTCCATCTTGAAGATGACGAAGGCGCGGCCTGGCTGTTCAGCGGGCACATTTGTGGCACCAGACCGGCCGGAGCGTTCCTGTATACCCATCAACAGTCGCTGTCGTTAGGTATCGTCGCGCCGCTGGCCTCACTGCAAAACGGCCCGGGGACAGCCTCTTCGCTACTGGCGAAACTGAAACTGCACCCGACGATTCGCCCACTGATTCGTGGCGCTGAAACGCTGGAGTACGCGGCGCATCTGGTTCCGGAAGGCGGTCTCAACAGCGTGCCGCTGCAGCGGGCCGGAGATGGCTGGCTGCTGGTCGGCGATGCCCTGCGCACCTGCATGAATACCGGCGTGACGGTCCGGGGCATAGACACCGCCATCCTGAGCGCGGCGGCAGCCAGTCAGGCGCTTATTGCACATGTTCAGCAGCCAGATAAACCACTGCAAACGTTGTTCGACCGGGCGCTGCAGCGTAACGCACTATGGCCGCTGCTTCAGCGCTACCGCAACGTTCCCGCGCTATTGCAGCGAGAAAGTGGGTATCACCAATGGCCGCAATTCGTTCATGCGGTAATGACCGATCTCACCCGCGCGGACGCCAGCGCGAATCCTCCGCTGTGGCGCATGTTGCTGCGTCATGGGCGACGCTTCGGTTATGCGCACCTGAGCGCAGATATTCTGAGGAGTCTGAGATGTCTGTAAACGAAAGCCTCGCCCGGAATTGCTATCATCCTGCCAACGACGCACACATTGAGCTCCGGCAATTGCTCAGCGATGAGCAGGCAGCGCTGCTGGAAAAAGTTTGCCCTGCCGGGTTGTTTCAACGCGACGCAAATGGCAGGGTAAAAGTGCATGTTGAGGGCTGCCTGGAATGTGGCTGCTGTCGGCTTATCGCAGGCAGCGACATTCTGCAATCGTGGTGCTATCCCCCTTCTGGCGCGGGTATTACCCTGCGTTTTGGCTAATTCATCTAAGGATTTTTGCGTGCCACTACTTCACCTGCTGAGACAAAACCCGGTAATCGCCGCGGTCAAAGATAACGCCAGTCTGCAGCTGGCCATCGCCTCGGACTGTCAGTTTATCTCAGTGCTTTACGGCAACATCTGCACCATCACCGGCATCGTACAAAAGATAAAGCAGGCGGGGAAAATGGCGTTTATCCACGTCGATTTACTGGAAGGCGCGTCGAATAAAGAAGTGGTAATTCAGTTTCTGAAACTGGTAACGCAGGCCGACGGCATTATCAGCACCAAGCCGAATATGCTGAAAGCGGCCCGCGCGGAAGGCTACTTTTGCATTCATCGCCTGTTTATCGTCGATTCAATTTCATTCCACAACATTGATAAACAGGTAGCGCAGTCGAATGCCGACTGCATCGAAATTCTGCCCGGCTGTATGCCGAAAGTGCTGAACTGGGTTACGGAAAAAGTGCGTCAGCCGCTGATTGCCGGGGGTCTGGTGTGCGATGAAGAAGATGCCCGCAACGCGATTGCCGCGGGCGTGCTGGCGCTTTCCACCACCAATACCGAAGTGTGGAAACTGGCGAAAATCTTGAACTAAGCCTGGCTAACGCACTCCGCCAGCGCCTGCAAAACAGTCTGCGCATCCCCCACAATCCCGACATCCGCAGCGGCAAAAACCGGCGCTGCGGCATCGGTATTGATTGCCACGATAAACCGACTTTGCGCCACGCCCGCCATAAACGCCGATGCGCCGGACGCGCCGGCAATCAGGCAGACATTGGGCGCAACGCGTAGCCCGGAAATGCCCAACATCCGCTGTTCATCGCAGCCTCCGGCCATCACCCGCTGACGGGTAAAACCCGGCTCGGCGTTGAGCGCGGTGGCCATTTTTGCACATGCCTCACCCGTGGCACCCTGCCCGGTCGCCAGCACTACGCTGGCGGTCTGAAGCGGGTGCGCCAGTTTATTGAGAATTTCCGGCTGCGGTAATCCGCCTTCAACAGCGACGGGGAGAATATCGTTTATCGGTAGATGTGCAGCCAGCATCGCGTTTTGTCGCGTAAGGACCGGCGACAGCGACAGGCACAGCGGAATACCTTCAGGGCGCAGAGTTGCCGTCAGCGCATTGCCGTACACCGCCTTCTGAACGCAGCACGTTGCCGCGTCCCAACTTATCGCCTGACACACCGCGCTTCCACGCAGGCGCCATGCCAGCCGGGTGGCCAGTTCGTCACCCTGAACAGAAGCCGGGAAGATAACGGTTTCGACAGGTGCGGAATGAAACGCAGACGCCAGCGCAGGCAACAGCGATTCAGCTGTGAGTGTCGCCCCCTTTACCCGCCAGATAACCTGCGCCGACAGCGCATTTTGTACCAAAAAATCCGCCATCGCGCCTTCATCCTCTGGCGTCAGTAACACTATCGCGATACTCATGGCTTCATCCTTTCTGCCAGGTATTCACGCCACAAACGCTGCACGGCGGCCTGCGGCGTGGCCTCATCAATAATAATGCCGCTGCGACGGGTGATATTGCGTGCCAGCGATACGCAGGAAACGGTCGCGGTTTCCGCTGGTTCGCATTGTAACTGGACAACTTCCGCTTGCGCCGCCGCCAGCCTCGCCCGCATGCCCGGTACACGTAGCGCTAACTGCCCGCGATTCTGCACCCGTAGCACCGCAGGCTGCTGTACACGCCACCGACTGCGCTGGTGCAGATTTTCACACTGTACCCCAAAATCTTCGCCGTCGGCCTCCAGCCCACACACCTGCGATAAACAGGGCCAGCCGAGCTTCTCCGCCAGCAGCCAGCCTGTCTGACCATTCTGCCCTTCGCTGCTCTGGCTGCCCAACAGCACCAGTCCGGCGTTCTGCTGTTTCACCTGCAATGCCAGTTGTTCAGCAATGTACGCTGGATTAAAACGCGTATCCTCTTTACTGCACAGCAGCGTTTGTCGGACAAACCCAAGGGCCGCCAGATGGCGCAGCGCAGGTAATGCGCGTTCATCTCCGAGCGTGACGGCATTCAGCGTCAGCGCTGGGTTAACATCCCGCGCATGCAGCATTAATTCCGCCGCACCCTGTTCGTCGCTCCCCATCATTACCCGCATCAGGGCAGGATTAGGCCCGTTTCCACTGTCTGTTGCCGTCAGCCAGTCAGCTTCCGCCAGCATCGACAAATCCGGCTCCGCTTTAAACGCCAACAGAATGTTCATTCACCGCCTCCTGAGGCTTTGATGACAGGTCGGCCGCCTCCACGAGCGTGAGATTTTTGGTTTCTGGCGCCCATAGTAGCGAAACCACAAATCCCACCAACAGCACGACAACCAGCACCAGAAGCGTGTGGCGCATTCCCCAGGAAAGCAGCGCCATCGGCAACAGTCCGGTAGCAATCGCCGCCCCCAGACGGCTCATCGCCGTGGCAAACCCGACACCCAACGAACGGATATCGGTCGGGAAACTTTCAGCGGGCAAAATACCCACCAGGTTACTCGCCGCAGAAATCATGGTGCTGAACAGAACAAACAACGACAAAATCAGCGTGGTATTACTGGCGGAAGTGAAGGCCAGCGCCGCCAGCGTGACTGCCAGCAGCAGGAAACTGCTGATTAAAAACTGACGCCGGGACAGCCACCAGGTCAAAACCAGGCCAAGCAGCGCGCCAACTATCAGCAGGCTGTTGAGGATCAGGCTCGCGGTTAACGCATCTTTCAGACCGATGGTCTGGGCGATAGTCGGTAGCCAGGTGTAAATCACGAACCATGGCACGACCAGGCAGATGAAGAACAGGCTGTTAAACGCCGTACGTCGCCAGTAGCGCGCAGAAAAAAGCGTGCTGATATGGCGGGTGGTGGCACTGGCGATTTCATCTCCGGGCAGAACGTTCGCGCCCAGAAAACGCCGCACTACTGCGTGAGCCTCGCCGATTCTGCCCTGGCGCATCAGCCAGCGTGGAGATTCCGGCGTGCCCATGCGCAGTAAGGTTATCGCCAGCGCGGGTAACGCCGCAGAGGCCAACAACCAGCGCCAGGCTTCGGGTTCGCTGTGGATCCACGCATGGCTAGCCACGCTCGCCATCACATAACCAATGGTCCACACCACGCTGAATGCGCCGAGCAGCATGCCGCGATAACGCTTCGGCGAGAATTCCGCCAGCAGGGTGTGGCCGACGGAGTAATCTCCGCCGAGGCCGAAGCCAATCAGCACCCGCAGGAAAATCAGCTGCTCCGGAGAGGTCACGAAAAACTGGAGGAAAGACGCGAGGGTTATCAACAAAAAGCTGAAAGTGAAGATCCGCTGGCGGCCAATGAGATCGGAAACCCAGCCGAGGATCAGACTACCGAGAAACAGCCCGAACAGCGCAGAACTGCCGATCAGACCTTCCAGCAGCGGCGTCAGACTCATTTGTGTTTGAAGCGGAATAATCGCGTAGCCGATGACGCCCAGCACGTAGCCGTCGGTCAGGTGGGCCCCAAAAGTCAGCCCGGCAATACGCCAGTGAAAGCGGGTTAGCGGCAGATCGTCCATACGTACGGGTGACGCGCTCATAGCTCCCCCTTCAGGAAAAGAACGGCCCCCCCGGAGGAGAAGCCGTCATAGCCGTTATTTTTCAATCGGATAGATAGTTCCGGTATTCATGATGCCGTTCGGATCGAACTGTTTTTTCAGCCCTTCCAGCAGCGTCCATGCGGTGCCGTGCTCCGCTTTACTCCAGTGCACGCGGTGTTTACCGATCCCGTGGTGATGCACCATCGAACCGCCGAGGCGGATGGTCTCTTCACAGATGATTTTGTTTAGCGGGTTGTGGTACTTGTCGATTTCGTCTTCTGGCTTGCAGTCCACCACGTTGTAGTCGTATACGAAGTACATGTTGGTGCCATTGATGTAGCTATGAGACGAGTGACCACCGAGCATGGTGATGTCATCCGCGTGCGGGAACTCGCTGCGGATACGGTGGATAACGCGCTCGTAAATCTGGTTGATACTGCTCCAGTCGCCGGAGACTTCAGTGGTAAATCCCATGTTGCCGGTTTTCAGGATCTGCTGGCGTTCAGCGGCGACTTTCTCCGGACCCCAGTTGAGGTGATTGAACCAGTTTTCGATGAGTTTGCTGTCTACGCGAGTGCACTGCGGATAGCGGGCCACAATCTCGGCGATACCTTCCCCGGTAGCGCGCGCCATACGCGGGTTACCTTCAGCCATGAAGATCATCACACATTTGCCTTCGGCAAAATGGGTGAAGTGCTGAGTACCATCCTCGGCGTCATACAGGCGGGCTATCGACGGACGATATCCTTCCACCATCACTTCGCGGAGGATCTCAAAGCCGGTTTTCATCTCATCAAGAATGTAGCCGTAGAACAGATTGTTTTCTGGCGTGAATTTGAAGATTTTCACGGTCACTTCGGTGATGTAACACAGTGCACCTTCGTTCCCAATGATGATGTGACGAATGTCTGGCCCGGCTGCACGGCGCGGCACGTTTTTGATGCGGGTGATGGTGCCATCCGGCAGTACGGCTTCGAGCCCGACCACCATGTCTTCAATCGCCCCGTACAAAGTAGAAAACTGGCCGATACTGCGGGTCGCCACCAGGCCGCCCATTTGCGCCAGTGGCTTGGACTGCGGAGAATGACCGGTGGTGTAACCTTTGGCGCGCAGGGCGTTTTCCAGCACTTCCAGCGGCACGCCACACTGCGCGGTGGCCTGCATGTTTTCGATATCAATATCGATGATGTTGTTCATCCCGGAACCGTCGAGTACCAGCGAATTTTTGACCACCGTTTCCAGTCCGCCTTCCGTCGCGGAAGCCCCGGTGCGTGGTACGCCGTTGATCTTGTGCTGATTCATAAACGACAGTACCTGCGACACCTGCTGGGTTGAACCCAGTTTGACCACCGCCGCAGGCAGTGGCAGTGTGAACACATCGTGAATATCAGCATATTTTCTGAAACGATCGACGCTGTTTTTCTTCAGCACGTTCTCGTCGGTGACCACTCGCTCAGGGCCAACGATCTCTTTGATCTGTTCAACAATTGCTTCGCGGGATAAAGACATAGCATTTCCTTTCTGATTTAAACGTAAAGAAACAGCAGAAACCACCTAATTAAGCAGGACAATTTCGTTAAGCTTTGCTGATAAGTTAGCGGACCAGATATCCACCATCGACGACTAATAAATGCCCATTGACGTAATCAGATGCGCGACTGGACAAATAAACCATTGCCCCCATTAAATCCTGGGTATCTCCCCAACGATTGGCGGGAATATGATCTAATACGCGCTGATTCGTTTCGGGATTACTGCGGGTTGCGGTCGTTATTTCCGTGGCGTAATAACCCGGTGCGATACCGTTGACCTGAATATTGTATTGACCCAATTCATCGCAATAGGCTTTAGTGAAGCCCGCCAGCGCATGTTTGGTTGCAGAATATGCAGGTGACCATTGACCACCCAAATAAGAAAATAATGAACAGATATTAATAATTTTCCCGTGCTTTTGCGGGATCATGATTTTTGCCGCTTCATGGCTTAATTCAAACGCCGCCGTCAGGTTGACATCGATCATCGGGTCCCAATCGGCACGGCCAAAATCCAGTACTTTGTTCAGCTTACAGATCCCGGCATTGTTCACCAGAATGTCCACTGTGCCAAAGCGTTCGCAACAAGCGGCGATAATCTTGCGCGGCGCGCCTTCAGCGGTGATATCCACCTGCATAAACTCAACCTGCACGCCCTGCTGTTCAATCAGTTCTCGGGTTTCGCCGTTGTCTTTAATGAAGCTTGGGATAAACAAATTTGCGCCAGCTTTTGCCAGTGCCATGGCGAATGCCTGGCCCAGCCCGCTGTTGCCACCGGTGACGATAGCGGTTTTTCCCTTCAGGGAGAAGAAATCCATGGAAAATGCGTTAAGTGACTCAATAGACATATTTGGCTCCATAATCCTTTAGGCAAAAAAAAAGAAAGGTGACTTCCCCCCAACTGGAGGGAAGTCACCTTTCTCATATTCTCTGGTAACTGGAGATGATTTTTAGCACAGCCCTCAAGGTACAAATGTGACGAAAATCACAGAGATGGTATTCATCTGATAAAATAATAAATAGTGAGAAGCGTGATTATTCTCACACTCGTATCGGCGCATCCATGTTATTTGTTATACCAATTACTAGAGACCATGAGAAAAGTAATCCACCTGAAAGGGCGGCTTACTTTTCTCTTTTTTTTGTCTTTTTTTCATCCAGCTAACAAGCCTTAATCATACGAGAGAGTGCTATGCAACAATCATCCTGGCGCCGTTGGATAACGCTTACCATTATTAGTTTTAGCGGTGGCGTGAGTTTTGATCTTGCCTATTTACGCTATATCTATCAAATACCCATGGCAAAATTTATGGGATTTAGCAATACAGAAATCGGGCTAATAATGAGTACTTTCGGAATAACCGCAATTATTCTTTATGCCCCAAGCGGGATTATTGCCGACAAATTTTCACATCGAAAAATGATTACCTCAGCGATGATTATCACCGGCCTGCTTGGCCTGGTGATGGCGACCTACCCGCCGCTGTGGATGATGCTGCTGATACAGGTGGCATTCGCCATTACCACCATTTTGATGCTGTGGTCGGTGTCGATCAAAGCCGCGTCGATGCTCGGTGACTGCAGTGAACAAGGTAAGATCATGGGCTGGATGGAAGGTCTGCGTGGCGTCGGCGTGATGTCGCTGGCAGTGTTCACAATGTGGGCCTTTTCTCGCTTTGCGGCGGACGACCCGAACAGCCTGAAGACGGTGATTCTGATTTACAGCGTGGTCTATATTCTGCTGGGGATCCTGTGCTGGTTCTTCGTCACTGACGGCGTGGAAAAAGGCGTTTCTGCATCATCACCGCAGAAAAAAGCCTTCCAGCTCAGCGATATCCTTTCCGTGCTGCGCATCAGCACCACCTGGTATTGCAGCATGATCATCTTCGGCGTCTACACCATCTACGCGATCCTCAGTTATTCCACTAACTACCTGACCGAAATGTACGGCATGACGCTGGTGGCGGCGAGCTATATGGGGATCGTCATCAATAAAATTTTCCGCGCTTTTTGCGGCCCGTTGGGCGGGATCATTACCACCTACAGCCGGGTGAAATCGCCGACGCGCGTCATCCAGATCCTGTCAGTGGTTAGCGCCCTGACGCTGCTGGCATTGCTGACGACCAACAACAATCCGCAGTCGGTGGCAGTCGGAATTGGCCTTATTTTGCTGCTGGCTTTTACTTGCTACGCCTCGCGTGGACTCTATTTCGCCTGCCCGGGTGAAGCGAGGACACCGACGTTCATTATGGGCACTACTGTCGGGATTTGCTCGGTGGTTGGCTTCCTGCCGGATGTCTTTGTGTACCCTATCGTCGGTCATTGGCAGGATACCCTGCCCGCCGCCGAGGCCTATCGCAATATGTGGCTAATGGGCCTGGCCGCGGTGTGTCTGGTCATCGTCTTTACTTTCCTGTTGTTCAGGAAAATCCGTGCCGTGAGCCGTGAGCCCGAAAACGTACTGTCGCTGACAACCGAAATGGCTGGCAAGTGACGGTGGCAATGTTAAAGGAGAAGGACAATGTCTAAGCAATACATCATTGGAATTGATGGCGGGAGTCAGAGTACGAAGGTAGTGATGTACGACCTCAAGGGGAACGTGGTGTGCGAAGGCAAAGGCCTGCTGCAGCCTATGTTTACTCCGGATGCCGATACTGTTGAGCATCCTGACGATGACCTCTGGACCTCACTGTGCGCGGCCGGGAAAGATTTGATGCGCCAGTTTGGCGGTAAGCCCGAAGAGATTGTCGGCATTGGGCTCGGATCGATTCGCTGCTGTCGCGCGCTGTTAAAAGCCGATGGCACGCCTGCCGCGCAGCTAATTAGCTGGCAGGATGCGAGGGTGACGCGTCCTTATGAGCACACGCAGAAAGATGTAGCCTATGTGACATCGTTTTCCGGCTATCTCTCGCACCGCTTAACCGGCGAACGCAAAGACAATATAGCCAATTACTTTGGCCAGTGGCCGGTTGATTATAAAACCTGGGACTGGAGCGACGACAAAGCGGTATTTGAGAAATTTAATATCCCGCGTGAAATGCTGTTTGATGTGCAAATGCCGGGCACGGTTCTGGGCCACATCACCGCCGAAGCCGCAAGACTGACCGGCTTCCCACAGGGTCTTCCGGTGGTGTGCAGCACCAGCGATAAGGCGGTAGAAGCACTCGGCGCGGGCCTGCTGGATGATGAAACCGCGGTGATTTCATTAGGTACCTATATCGCGCTGATGATGAACGGCAAAGCGCTACCGAAAGACCCGCAGGCGTACTGGCCGATTATGTCGTCGATTCCGGAAACCCTGCTGTATGAGGGCTACGGCATTCGCAAAGGGATGTGGACGGTGAGCTGGCTGCGCGACATGCTCGGCGACTCGCTGATTCAGGATGCTCATTCGCAGGGTATTTCGCCGGAAGATTTACTCAACCAGAAAGCCTGCCACGTACCGCCGGGCTGCGACGGCCTGATGACCGTCCTCGACTGGCTGACCAACCCGTGGGAGCCGTACAAACGCGGGATCATGATAGGCTTTAACGCCACCATGGATTACGCGTGGATTTATCGCTCGATTCTGGAAAGCATCGCCCTGACGCTGAAAAACAACTACGACAATATGTGTCACGAACGTCAACATGTTGCGAAGCAGGTGATCATCACCGGCGGCGGCTCAAACAGCGATTTGTTTATGCAGATTTTTGCTGACGTTTTTAACCTACCCACCAAACGCAACGTGATTAACGGCTGTGCCAGCCTTGGAGCGGCTATCAATACGGCGGTAGGTCTGGGGCTGTATTCGTCTTATCAGCAGGCGGTCGAAAATATGGTGCGGGTCAAAGATGTGTTTACGCCGGTCGCCGCGCATGCTGCACGTTACGAAGCGATGAATAAAGGCATCTTTCAAGAACTGACTCAACACACCGATCCTATTCTGAAAAAATCGTACGCGGTGTTTCATGGCAAGCTGGATAAGGTCGATGCCATTCAGAGTTGGTCGAACGCGTAAAGAAGGCAAAAGCGCCGGGCAAAACCCGGCGTTTTTTGTCAGGCGATATTGAGGTATTTGTGGGTCTGCATCGACAAACGCCAGTTGCGCGCGATACAGGTTTCAATGCACAGACGCGTCGCGTCATCTTTCTGGCTGATGGGCTGCAGGGCGATAACGCGCTGCTTATCGTCACTCAGGGTCTCCAGCAGTTCGTCCAGCGCTTCGATGTCGCGCACGCGGCCAACCGGGTGTTTAATCTCGTCAGCGCGATGCAGCGCCTGGGACAGCACTTCGTATCCACCCCGCATATTCACCTTCGGCGACACCGTAACCCAGGTCGCGTGTGAACAACGCACCTCATGGGTGCCGCTGGTTTCAATCTGGCAGCTATAGCCATTATGCTCGAGCAGCGACGTCAGCGGCGTTAAGTCGTGAATGCACGGCTCGCCGCCAGTGATCACCACATGACGCGCGGTCCAGCCCTGACGGGTGATAGCGGTCAGCAAGTCTTCCGGCGTACCGGCGCCCCATTTGTCACTCTCTTTGGTTTTCGCCAGAATGCTGAACAGAGACACTTCCCGATCTTCAAGCATGTCCCAGGTATGTTTGGTATCACACCACGCACAGCCAACCGGGCATCCCTGCAGTCGAATAAAAATGGCGGGAACGCCGGTGAAGTAACCCTCGCCTTGCAGGGTCTGGAACATTTCGTTAATCGGGTACTGCATAGTCATCTCTAAGAAGGGAGTAAAGAGTAAGTATCGCAGATTTGGCGCGCCACGGCGAGACAAGCAGCTGCCCCGCCGCGTTTTCCAGGCAATAAAAAAACCCGCCGAAGCGGGTTTTATTAGAGTAAAGCGACAGTAATGAATTACTGACCTTTGATCTCTTTCAGACCGTTGTACGGTGCTTTTTCGCCCAGTGCTTCTTCGATACGAATCAGCTGGTTGTATTTAGCAACACGGTCAGAACGGCTCATGGAACCGGTTTTGATCTGGCCTGCAGCAGTACCCACCGCCAGGTCAGCGATGGTTGCATCTTCAGTTTCACCGGAACGGTGAGAGATAACTGCAGTGTAGCCAGCGTCTTTAGCCATCTTGATTGCAGCCAGAGTTTCGGTCAGGGAACCGATCTGGTTGAATTTGATCAGGATGGAGTTAACGATGCCTTTGTCGATGCCTTCTTTCAGGATCTTGGTGTTGGTTACGAACAGATCGTCACCAACCAGCTGGATTTTGTCGCCCAGCACTTTGGTCTGGTATGCGAAACCATCCCAATCAGATTCGTCCAGACCATCTTCGATGGAAACGATCGGATACTGCTTGGTCAGATCTTCCAGGAAGTGGGTGAATTCTTCGGAGGTGAAAGCTTTGTTGCCTTCGCCAGCCAGAACGTATTTACCGTCTTTGTAGAATTCAGAAGCAGCACAGTCCATCGCCAGAGTGATGTCTTTGCCCAGCTCGTAGCCCGCTGCTTTAACTGCTTCAGCGATTACAGCCAGTGCTTCAGCGTTGGAACCCAGGTTTGGCGCATAGCCACCTTCGTCACCAACTGCAGTGTTCATACCTTTAGCTTTCAGAACTTTAGCCAGGTTATGGAACACTTCGGAACCCATACGAACGGCTTCTTTCAGGGATTTCGCGCCAACTGGCTGAATCATGAATTCCTGAATATCAACGTTGTTGTCTGCGTGCTCACCACCGTTGATGATGTTCATCATCGGAACCGGCATGGAGTATTTGCCTGGGGTGCCGTTCAGTTCAGCGATGTGTTCGAACAGCGGCTGACCTTTAGAAGCTGCAGCAGCTTTGGCGTTAGCCAGAGACACAGCCAGGATCGCGTTAGCGCCGAAGTTAGATTTGTTTTCAGTACCGTCCAGATCGATCATGATCTTGTCGATGCCAGCCTGATCTTTGGCATCTTTGCCAAGGATAGCCTGAGCGATTGGGCCGTTTACAGCACCAACAGCTTTCAGTACGCCTTTACCCATGAAACGGGATTTGTCACCATCGCGCAGCTCCAGAGCTTCGCGGGAACCAGTAGATGCACCTGATGGCGCAGCTGCCATACCGACGAAACCACCTTCCAGGTGTACTTCGGCTTCAACAGTCGGGTTACCACGGGAGTCGATGATTTCACGACCGATGACTTTAACGATTTTGGACATTAGGTTTTCCTCAGTACAAGTTAAACTAAAACTCCAGACAAACAACGCCCCAAATCAGGGGCGCTGCCGTTCTAACTTTTTTACTTCGCCTGACGCTTCTGATACTCGCTAGCGGCTTTCACGAAGCCTGCAAACAGCGGATGCCCATCACGCGGCGTAGAAGTAAACTCCGGATGGAACTGACAGGCAACGAACCATGGGTGGTTCGGAACCTCGATGATCTCGACCAACTGATCATCCCCGGAACGGCCTGCAATACGCAGACCCGCAGCTTCAATCTGTTTCAACAGCATATTGTTGACTTCATAGCGGTGACGGTGACGCTCGGTGATGGTCTCATCGCCGTACATCTTGCGAACCAGGCTGTCGTCGCTGAGCTGGCAGGCCTGAGCCCCCAGACGCATTGTGCCGCCGAGATCGCTTTTCTCAGTACGCACTTCGACATTCCCGTTTTCATCACGCCATTCGGTGATAAGGGCCACAACCGGGTACTTACAGTCTGGCACAAATTCCGTCGAGTTGGCGTTTTCCATCCCGACTACGTTACGAGCGAACTCGATCAACGCAACCTGCATACCCAGGCAGATGCCCAGATAAGGAATATTGTTTTCACGCGCAAAGCGTGCGGTGGCGATTTTGCCTTCAACACCACGGTAGCCGAAGCCGCCAGGGATCAGAATAGCATCAAGACCTTTCAGAATTTCGACACCACGTGTTTCAACATCTTGCGAATCGATAAGCTTGATGTTGACGGTAACGCGGTTTTTCAGGCCACCGTGTTTCAGCGCTTCGATAACTGACTTATAGGCGTCCGGCAGTTCAATGTACTTGCCGACCATACCGATAGTCACTTCGCCTGCCGGGTTAGCTTCTTCGTAGATAACCTGTTCCCATTCTGACAGATTAGCTTCCGGACAGTTCAAGCTGAATCGTTTACAAATATAATCGTCCAGACCCTGTGATTTCAACAGGCCCGGGATTTTATAAATGGAATCGACGTCTTTCAGAGAAATAACAGCCTTTTCTGGAACGTTACAGAACAAAGCGATTTTCGCACGTTCGTTGGCCGGAACGGCACGATCGGAGCGACAAATCAGAATATCCGGCTGAATACCGATGGAGAGCAGCTCTTTTACAGAGTGCTGAGTCGGTTTGGTTTTCACTTCACCCGCAGCGGCCATGTATGGCACCAGGGTCAGGTGCATAAACAGCGTGTTTTCACGGCCGACTTCAACCGCCAGCTGGCGAATCGCTTCGAGGAACGGCAGTGATTCAATATCACCGACGGTACCACCGACTTCAACCAGCACCACGTCGTGGCCTTCGGCCCCGGCGATGACACGCTCTTTAATGGCGTTAGTGATGTGCGGAATAACCTGGACGGTTGCGCCCAGATAATCACCCCGGCGCTCTTTACGCAGAACGTCAGAGTAAATACGACCAGTAGTGAAGTTGTTACGACGCGTCATTTTAGTGCGAATGAAACGCTCGTAGTGGCCCAGGTCCAGGTCGGTTTCAGCGCCGTCTTCAGTAACGAACACTTCCCCGTGTTGGATAGGACTCATGGTCCCCGGATCGACGTTGATATACGGATCCAGTTTCATCATGGTCACGTTAAGGCCACGGGCTTCGAGAATAGCTGCGAGGGATGCGGCTGCAATGCCTTTACCCAGAGAGGATACGACCCCGCCGGTCACAAAAATATAGTTCGTTGTCATGCTGAACCTGAGAAGTTAGGTTGGAATGATGGAATAACCAAGACGGGAAAGTAGTATACCCGAACACGGCGAGTGCCACAAACATTCATTCTCCGTCTCCATTCCAGGCTCAGACAAACATAAGGAGTGAGAAAATAGCCCCTTTTGCGTAAATGTTTTTGACGTAAATCAAGCGCTTGTCATTTTAAAAATCACACAAATCGCGCTTGATCGCAAAAAACTGTTAGAGATCAGATTCCTGCCGTTTTACCTCTTGCCATACACTTTCCATCACTTCCAGGTCGATCCCGGTCATTTCAAGGCCTCGCTCAGCAACAATCCTTTCCACTTCGCGGAAACGACGCTCAAATTTGAGGTTCGCTTTTTGCAGCGCAACTTCAGCTTTGACCCCTAAATGACGCGATAAATTGACCGTCGCAAACAGCAGATCGCCCATTTCCTCTTCGACCTTTGCTTCGTCGACCACAGCCTGTTTAGCTTCATGCATCACTTCGTCGATTTCTTCATAGACTTTGTCGAGTACCGGGCCCAGCGTTGTCCAGTCAAAACCGACCGTCGACACGCGTTTCTGGATTTTATGGGAACGCATCAACGCAGGCAGGCTGTGCGGGATGTCGTCGAGAGCTGAATGCTGCGATTTCTCCGCACGCTCGGCGGTTTTGATTTGCTCCCAACGCGTCAGCACTTCAGTGCTGTTCGCGGCGGTGGCATCCGCAAAAATGTGTGGATGACGGCGCTCCAGCTTGTCGCTGATGGCGGCACAGATATCGTTAAAATCAAAGCGCCCTTCTTCCTGTGCCATTTGCGCATAAAACACCACCTGAAACAGCAGGTCGCCGAGCTCACCACGTAGATCTTCAAAATCTTCACGGCTGATGGCATCCAGCACTTCGTAGGTTTCTTCGAGGGTGTAAGGCGCGATAGTCGCGAAAGTCTGCTCTTTGTCCCACGGACAGCCGGTTTCCGGGTCACGCAGGCGTTTCATGATGCCGAGCAGGCGGTCGATTTGAGTCATGGTAAGTCCTTGAAAAGTAGGTCCGGAAAAAAACGCGCCGCCGGACATTTTGTACGGCGTCCGGCGGCGCTGATTGCAGAGAAAATTAACCGCCGTGCAAACGACGCGCGTCGATCACGTCCGGTACCTGGTTCAGTTTGCCAAGCACGCGGCCCAGCACCTGCAGGTTGTAGATTTCGATGGTCATGTCGATGGTGGCGAGCTGTTGTTTGGTGTCGCTGCGACTCGCCACGCCAAGTACGTTGACCTTCTCGTTGGCGAGGATGGTGGTGATATCACGCAGCAGACCGCTGCGGTCGTTGGCCTGCACGCGCACCACCAGCGAATAGCCTGAGGAATAGCTTTCCCCCCAGACCGCATCAACGATGCGCTCCGGCGCGTGGGATTGCAGTTCCACCAGCTGATCGCAGTCGGCACGGTGCACGGAAATCCCGCGGCCCTGGGTGATGAAGCCGATAATCTCGTCGCCAGGAATGGGCTGGCAGCAGCGCGCAATGTGATGCATCAGATTACCGACGCCTTCCACCACTACGCGACCGTCATCTTTTTTACGGCTGTGCGGATTGTAGGTTTTCTGCTGCAGTTGCTTCAGCGCGGCGGCATCCTGTTCGGCGGCACTCGGCTTGTTAAACTGCGACTGCAGGAAGTTCACCATCTGGTTGAGACGAATATCGCCGCCGCCAATGGCCGCCAGCAGTTCGTCGAGATCGTTGAAGTTATAGCGCGGCAGCAGCTGCTTTTCTGCTTCCTTCAGGCTGATCCCGAGATGCGCCAGTTCGTCGTCGAGGATCTGACGTCCGGCGAGGATGTTTTTGTCGCGATCCTGCTTGCGGAACCAGGCGTGAATTTTTGAACGTCCGCGGCTGGTCGTGACGTAGCCCAGGTTCGGGTTCAGCCAGTCGCGGCTTGGGTTCGGTTGCTTCTGTGTGATGATTTCAATCTGATCGCCCATCTGCAACTGATAGGTAAACGGCACGATGCGACCGCCGATTTTCGCACCGATGCAGCGGTGCCCCACATCGCTGTGGATGTGGTAGGCAAAGTCGAGCGGCGTGGAGCCTGCAGGCAGGTCAACCACGTCACCTTTCGGGGTAAATACGTAAACCCGGTCGTCGAACACCTGGCTGCGCAGTTCGTCGAGCATTTCGCCTGAATCGGCCATCTCTTCCTGCCACGCAATCAGCTTACGCAGCCAGGCAATACGGTCTTCGTGACCGCGCGCGCCGCTGGACGCCGCGCCCTCTTTGTATTTCCAGTGCGCCGCCACGCCAAGCTCAGACTCTTCATGCATCTGACGCGTACGGATTTGAATCTCCACCGTTTTCCCATCGGGGCCTAACACCACGGTGTGAATCGACTGATAGCCGTTCGGTTTCGGGTTCGCCACGTAATCGTCGAACTCATCTGGCAGATGGCGGAAAAGGGTATGGACGATGCCCAGCGCCGCGTAGCAGTCCTGCAAACGTTCGGCGACGATACGCACCGCGCGCACATCGAACAGCTCGTCAAACGCCAGATGCTTCTTCTGCATTTTGCGCCAGATGCTGTAGATGTGTTTCGGTCGGCCGTACACTTCCGCCTTCACGCCCTCTTCCTTGATTGAGGCACGCAGCGTGCCGACGAACTCATCGATGTAATGTTCGCGATCGATACGGCGTTCGTGCAGCAGCTTGGCAATGCGCTTGTATTCCGCGGGATGCAGATAGCGGAAGCAGTAATCTTCCAGCTCCCATTTCAACTGACCAATACCGAGTCGGTTGGCCAGTGGGGCGTAGATGTTGGTACATTCTTTCGCCGCCAGCACGCGTTCATCTTCCGGCGCATCTTTCACTTCACGCAGGTGCGCAATACGCTCGGCGAGCTTGATGACCACGCAGCGGAAATCGTCAACCATCGCCAGCAGCATGCGGCGAACGTTATCGACCTGTTCTGAAGAGACGGAATCGTTATGGGTGGCTTTCAGCTGGCGAATGGCGGCCATATCGCGCACGCCGTGGATAAGCGTGACGATAGATTTACCGGCGCTCTCTTCCAGCTTTTCTTCGCTGACCACGTCGCTCACCACCAGCGGGAACAACAGCGCCGCCCGCAGTGAATCGATATCCATGTTCAGCATGGAGAGGATTTCAACCATCTCAACGCCGCGCCACAGCAGCAGCCCGGCATCAGGATGATCAAGGGTTTGTTCGCGACAATAGGTCCATGTCTCGGCTAAGCGTTCACACGACTGCTGGCTGGAAATTCCCAGGCTTGCTATCCATTTAACTGGATCAAACTCACCAGCTTTATTGAGATGTGCACTGCGTACCGCAACCATTGTCCTCTCCTTTAGGGACGGGGCCTGTCGGATTCGACAAGCCTTGATTCATTATTTGTGCTCGAACAGCACCATCGACTCCAGGTGCCCAGTGTGCGGGAACATGTCCAGCATTGCCAGACGCTGAATTTGATAGCCCGCCGCCAGCAGCACTTCGCTATCACGCGCCAGCGTCGCCGGATTACAGGATACATACACCACCCGTGCGGGGGCTAATTTTACGACATGCTGCATCACGCCCGGTGCGCCCGCGCGCGCAGGATCGAGTAAAATTTTGTCAAAACCGTTTTGCGCCCAGGCCTGCTGGATGACGTCTTCTTCAAGATTTTCGTGGAAGAAGGTCACATTGTGCAGGTTATTCTGTACTGCGTTCTGCTGGCCTTTCTCAACCAGCTCGGGCACGCCTTCCACGCCCACCACGCTTGCCGCGCGTTTTGCTAGCGGCAGCGTAAAGTTGCCCATCCCGCAAAACAGATCCAAAACGCGGTCCTGGGGCTGAACATCAAGCCACGCCAGCGCCGTTTCAACCATCCGCTGATTCACGCCGTCGTTGACCTGAATAAAATCGCGCGGACTGAACGTTAAGCGTAGCCCGTCTGAACTGTACCAGGGCAATTCACCGTTAACGTGTTCAACGCTATCACTTTGCGGTGCCAGCCACAGGGCCAGCTGGTGTGAATGCGAAAACTGTTCCAGTTTTGCTTTATCGGCCGCCGAAAGTGGCGCGGTATGGCGCAACACCATCAGCGGACCGTTATCAGCCTGCACCAATTCCACGTGCCCTAAATGACGAACAGCCGAAAGCGATGCCAGGCAGTCGCGCAGTGCAGGCAGCAGTGCCTCAAGAGTGGGCACCAGCACAGGGCATTGCGTGACCTCGACGATATCGTTCGAGCCAGCCTTACGAAAACCCATCTGCAAATGCTGGGTCTTCGGTTGATAATTCACGCTTAGACGTGCACGACGGCGGTAGCCCCACGGCGTCGCCGAGAGTACATCATCCACGTCATGTTTCATCATACGTGCCAGCGCCGCCTGCTTGCTGCGCTGTTGCAGTGCCACGCTGGCATGTTGCTGCTGGCACCCACCGCATACGCCAAAATGCGGGCAGCGCGGCTTTTCGCGTTCCGGGCTGTCGTTCAGTCGACGTTTTACCTGTCCGCGCGCATACTGTTTTTTATCTTCGGTGATGCGAATTTCCGCGCCCTCATCGGGCAGCAAGCCGTTGATAAACAGTGTTTTCCCGTTATGGTGCGCTACCCCCTGGCCGAAAGGGTCAAGGTCGCTCACCGTCACGGTTATGATCTCGCGCGTCGTCACGCGGCGTTTTGCAGAGTAGAATTGCGCCATTCAGAGATTTTTCTCAAACGAAGTATGTTAACCCTGATTCTCCCATAACGGACCTCCATGACCAACTACAGCCTGCGCGCTCGCATGATGATCCTGATCCTGGCCCCGACCGTCCTGATCGGTTTGCTGCTCAGCATCTTCTTTGTCGTTCACCGCTATCATGATCTGCAGCGTCAGTTGGAAGACGCCGGGGCCAGCATCATTGAGCCGCTCGCGGTCTCCAGTGAATATGTCATGAACTTACAAAACCGTGAGTCAATAGGACAGCTAATCAGCGTCCTGCATCGCCGCCATTCTGACATCGTGCGGGCAATTTCGGTGTATGACGAGCACAACAGACTGTTCGTTACCTCCAACTACCATCTTGACCCGAGTGAATTGCAGCTGCCGAAAGGCGCGCCGCTCCCGAACCGCCTCAGCGTCTCGCGCAGCGGCGATACGATGATCCTGCGTACGCCAATTGTGTCCGAAAGTTATTCCCCGGATGAATCGCCGAATTCGGAAGCTAAAACGCCGATCAATACGCTCGGCTACGTAGCGCTGGAACTCGATCTGCGGTCCGTGCGGCTGCAACAATACAAAGAGATTTTCATCTCCAGCGTAATGATGCTGTTCTGTATCGGCATTGCGCTGATTTTCGGCTGGCGTCTGATGCGCGACGTCACCGGCCCGATTCGCAACATGGTGAATACCGTTGACCGCATTCGTCGTGGCCAGCTCGACAGTCGTGTGGAAGGCTTCATGCTCGGCGAACTCGATATGCTCAAGAATGGCATCAACTCGATGGCGATGTCGCTGGCGGCCTATCACGAAGAGATGCAGCACAACGTCGACCAGGCCACGTCCGATCTGCGGGAAACTCTTGAGCAGATGGAAATTCAGAACGTCGAACTGGATTTGGCGAAGAAACGCGCCCAGGAAGCGGCACGTATTAAATCTGAATTCCTCGCCAACATGTCACACGAACTGCGTACCCCGCTCAACGGCGTGATTGGGTTTACCCGACTGACGCTCAAAACCGACCTCAATTCGACCCAGCGCGACCACCTCAATACCATTGAACGCTCAGCGAACAACCTGCTGGCCATCATCAACGATGTGCTGGACTTCTCTAAACTGGAAGCCGGTAAGCTGGTTCTGGAAAGCATTCCGTTCCCGCTGCGCAATTCGCTGGATGAAGTGGTGACACTGCTCGCTCATTCAGCTCATGATAAAGGGCTTGAGCTGACGCTGAACATCAAAAGCGACGTGCCGGATAACGTCATTGGCGACCCGCTACGACTGCAGCAAGTCATTACCAATCTGGTTGGTAACGCGATTAAATTTACCGAAAATGGCAACATCGACGTGCTGGTAGAAAAACGCGCGCTGAGCAACACCAAAGTGCAAATTGAAGTGCAGATCCGCGATACCGGCATCGGTATTCCTGAGCGCGATCAGTCGCGTCTGTTCCAGGCTTTCCGCCAGGCAGATGCCAGCATTTCACGGCGCCACGGCGGGACAGGCCTGGGCCTGGTGATCACCCAGCGTTTAGTGAAAGAAATGGGTGGCGATATTTCCTTCCACAGCCAGCCAAATCGCGGTTCAACGTTCTGGTTCCACATCAATCTGGATCTCAATCCGAACGTCGTATCCGAAAGCCTGACGACCGCCTGCCTGACGGGGAAACGCCTGGCCTATGTCGAAGCCAACGCCTCCGCCGCGCAGTGCACGCTGGATATTCTGGCGACTACGCCGCTGGAGGTGGTATACAGCCCGACCTTCTCGGCGCTACCAGAAGACCGTTACGATATTCTGCTGATTGCGGTGCCGGTATCGATGCGTGATTTAAACCTGCACGCTGACAAACTCGAACAGGCCTATCGCATGACCGACTTCCTGCTGCTGGCGCTACCGTGCCACGCGCAGGTGAACGCCGAACAGCTCAAACAGAACGGCGCGGCGGCTTGTCTGCTAAAACCGTTAACCTCCACCCGCCTGCTGCCTGCGCTGACGGAATATTGCCGTGTGAATCAGACCCTGGCTGTTCCCAACGGTCAGGCCGCGCGGCTGGGTATGACGGTGATGGCGGTAGATGATAACCCGGCGAACTTAAAGCTTATCGGCGCGCTTCTGGAAGATCAGGTGCAAAACGTTGAGCTGTGCGACAGCGGTCAGGAAGCGATTAACCGCGCCAAACAGATGCAGTTCGACCTGATTCTGATGGATATTCAGATGCCAGATATGGACGGCATTCGCGCCTGCGAACTGATACACCAGCTGCCACATCAGCAGCAAACGCCAGTGATTGCGGTGACTGCCCACGCCATGGCCGGGCAAAAGGAGAAACTGCTGAGTGCCGGGATGAACGACTATCTGGCGAAGCCTATCGAAGAGAGCAAACTGCGAAACCTGCTGCTGCGCTATAAGCCAGGGCTGAGCATTCCGCAGCCTGAAGTGAACGAGCCGCACCCGCCGGTGAATCTGAATACCACCCTCGACTGGTCGCTGGCGCTGCGTCAGGCGGCCAATAAGCAAAATCTGGCGCGAGACATGCTGCATATGCTGGTCGATTTCCTGCCAGAAATCCGCAACAAAGTGGAAGAGCAACTGGTGGGTGAGAAGCCTGAGGATTTGGTGGACGCGATTCACAAACTGCATGGCAGCTGTGGTTATAGCGGCGTGCCGCGTTTAAAAAATCTTTGCCATTTGATAGAAGGCCAGCTGCGCAATGGCGTTGCGCCAGACGAACTGGAGCCGGAGTTTCTAGAACTGCTGGACGAGATGGATAACGTGGCAAGGGAAGCAAAATTGATTCTGGGGTGACGGAGTACGCTGATGCCCAAGAGGATGGGGCTGGTTCACGGATTCAGGAATGGGTGGCGCGTTTTGCCCTTCGGCTGAAGGGCAAACGGATCAGCTAAGCAGCGTGGCCCAGTGTTCAACCCACGGGTTGGAGACCGTTTCGGGTTCAGGATCTTCACTGGCGTCGATCATCAGCATTTCGCCGATACGCTGGGCGCCCTGCTCTTGCAACAACGCATCGAAGCGCTTGCCGCCACCGCAAAAATGCGAATAGGTGCTATCGCCGAGAGCGATAATACCGTAACGCAGATGCGGCTGGTACATATCGAGAATGCCTTGATACAGCGGCACAATGCTGTCCGGCAGGTCGCCCTGGCCGGTAGTGGAGGTGACCACCAGCGCATATTTCCCCTGGTAAGCTTCCCAGTCGCTGACTTCAGGATCTTCAAATACCTGTGCTTTGTGACCCTGAGCCGCGAGGATCGTCTGCGCTTCTTCCGCCACCAGCAGCGCGTTTCCGTACATGGTGCCGACAAAAATGCCTACATCCGCCATTACTTTTCTCCCTGAATCATTGAGTTATGAGGTCATCCTGACCGTTGTCCGGCGTAAACTCAACCCTTTCAACGTCGGGGAGAAGTCCACGCCAGCCGAAATGTGACATTGCCTGCATCCAGACATCATCGAGGCTCGCACGGATAACCAGTGGCTCGCCGGTAAACGGGTGCGTGAGGTGCAATTCGCTGGCGTGCAGCATTAAGCGATCGCAGCCGAAGTTTTCCGCCGCACTTCGGTTCTGGCGCAAATCGCCGTGCTTACTGTCGCCGAGGATCGGGTGACGCAGATGGCTCATGTGGCGACGCAGCTGATGCTTGCGGCCAGTTTTCGGTTCCAGCTCGACCAGACCGTATCGCGTCGTCGGGTAACGCCCGGTCGGCACCGGCATTTCAACCGTCGCCAGACCGCGATAGTGCGTCACCGCAGGCTGGGCTTCTTTGTCATCACGGGCAAATTTATCCGCGATTTTGTCCAGTTCTTCCACCAGCGGGTAGTCGAGCAATTCCTCTTCCATCAGCCAGCCGCGCACGATGGCGTGGTAGCGTTTCTGGATCTGGTGTTGCTCAAACTGCTGTGAAAGACGACGGCCCGCTTCGCTCGATAACCCCATCAGCAGGACGCCGGACGTAGGTCTGTCGAGACGATGAACGGTAAAAACATGCTGACCAATCTGGTCGCGCACGGTTTGCATGAGCACCACTTTTTCATCGCGATCGAGCCAACTGCGGTGAACTAACCAGCCTGACGGTTTATTAACGGCGACCAGCCATTCGTCCTGATAGAGGATCTCGATCATCAGTCATCCACACCCGCAAATAGGGTATCAAGCTGCTCAAGCTCCGGCAGGATGATGGCGCGGAAAGGATGGCTCGCATCCATGGCAATTTCATAATAGGGCGCAACGGCGAAGCTCTGCGGCAGCGGCTGCTCGTTGTCGATTAGCTGGTGCATGCGTGGAAGCAGCACCCATTGCAGCCACTCCAGTGGCTCCAGCGTATCCATGCAGAAAGGTTGTGTGCTTTCGAAAACGCTGGCGTCAGGTGCGGTGTCCTGCCAGTGCTGATGCTCGCGCAGCTGCGCTTCAATAGCATTCAGGCGCTGGCGAACGCGGTCGTGATGGGTCATGAAAACCTCGGAAAATACGTCGAAATGAAAATCTGTGGCGCAGGATATCATCGGTGGCGAGGAAATAAAAAAAGGGAGCACTGTTTGCACAGTGCTCCCGGTTCGTTTCGCAGCAATCCAGCTACCTTTGTTGCTCCCTGCTCATCCGTGAAAACTTTTCCTATGGTCTCCTGACCTGTTCATCCATAAACTATTGCATCCTGCTCGCACCACCCCGATGCGATTCGACTTATCCGTAAGTTTGTCCTGATCTTCCTGATCCGCCGGGCATCCTGACCGGTTCTCTTTCTCCATCCTGGAGGTGTCCGTTAACGCATCCTGCGTAATCCTTTTGCTTCGATCCAGAAGCCTGTCCTTGCAGCACCATCCTGGTGTATCCCGCTGAAACGTCATCATCCTGATGTTCGTTTCGTTTCGCGACTCCCTGTCGACGTGTATAGAATCCTCTATTACGCTTCGTCTTACAAGCCTCTTGTAAGACAACACACCTGTCTCTTTTCATATGAAAGCTAAGGTTTTTAACTCTAAACCTTTGATACAAATAGAACAGGTATTAGACGAAGCGGTAATCCTGGGCTTACACGCTGGCGATCTCTCACAGAGTTTGTAAGAGATGTCTCACAAGGACGCCAGGCATATGGATTACAAAAGAGGCTCAAGGTGGGAGAGGAAACTCGCGACAGACGCAGAAAGCGTGGTGCGATTACGGGTACCAAGGGTCTCAAGGACCACTTCACCCGTGAGATTACAGACGGAAACCACATCCAGTTCGCTGTCGAGCGTGCCAATAAACAACGTCGGTGGAAGCTTCAGGCGTTTCTGCGTGACCAGGTGACCAATCAGATTTTCCTGTACTCGCTGAAAATCATCCGGGCTCCAGACCTGCAGCAACGTAAGCTTACGCTCGCCGAACGTTGCGGGCATGTCGCCGGCAAACTGGCTGGTATAATAAGTTTGAAGCGGCTGTTGTACCACAATATCCATCGCCCTTTCAACCGCTTCCAGAGTCGGTTCAAGGTTGAACGGCTGAGGCTGCCAGAAGACCGCGTCATCATCGGTGGACGTCACGCAGGGTGAAGGAACGCCGTGCAGCTCTTCGCTTCGCGGCTGCGTGCCATGGCGCTGCCGCCATGCGTCGCAATAACGTTGGGTAAATGCCTGTAAGGCTCTCGCGGTCTGCTGATCCACTGCTTTCTCTCTCCAGGTCAACCAGGATAAACTCAGTCCATAGTCTACCTGCTTTATGACGGTGAAACATGTCTTCTTATGAAAACCACCAGGCGCTGTCTGGCCTTACGCTCGGTAAATCAACTGATTACCGCGATATTTATGACGCCAGCCTGCTGCAGCCGGTTCCACGCAGTCTGAACCGCGATCCACTCGGGCTGCACGCCGGTAACCTGCCTTTCCACGGAGGCGATATCTGGACGCTGTACGAGCTTTCCTGGCTGAATACAAAAGGATTACCGCAGGTTGCCGTCGGCCACGTTGAGCTGAGCGACACCAGCATCAATCTGGTGGAATCCAAAAGCTTTAAGCTGTATCTGAATAGCTTCAACCAGACCCGCTTCGCCAACTGGGAAGAGGTTCGCGCCACGCTGGAGCGTGACCTGCGCCATTGCGCCCAGGGCGATGTCACCGTCGCATTATACCGTATAGATGAAATGGAAGGTCAGCCGATTGCCCATTTCCACGGGGCGTGCATTGACGAACAGGACATCGAAATCGACAGCTACGAATTCAGCGCCGATTACCTGCAGGATGCCGCCAGCGGGAAAGTGGTAGAAGAGACGTTAGTCAGCCATCTGCTGAAATCCAACTGCCTGATTACCCATCAGCCAGACTGGGGTTCGGTGCAAATCCAGTATCGTGGGCCTCAAATCAACCGTGAAAAACTGCTGCGTTACCTGGTCTCTTTCCGCCATCACAACGAGTTTCACGAGCAGTGCGTCGAGCGTATCTTCAACGACATTCAGCGCTTCTGTCAGCCGGAAACTCTCAGCGTATACGCGCGTTACACACGTCGCGGCGGGCTCGACATCAACCCGTGGCGTAGCAATACCGATTTCGTCCCGGCCATCGGGCGCCTGGTTCGCCAGTAACATAAATAATTTCAAAATAAAGCGCGGCTTCGGTCGCGCTTTCTCTTGTTAAAATCTGATCGGCAAGGCTATTGTAATCATTAGGGAAGACGTTATTCGTCCCGTAAGGAGTTCACTTGATTACACATATTAGCCCGCTTGGCTCAATGGATATGCTGTCGCAGCTGGAAGTCGATATGCTGAAAAGCAACGCCAGCAGCGATTTGTATCAGTTGTTCCGCAACTGTTCACTGGCAGTGCTCAACTCAGGCAGTCTGACCGACAACAGCAAAGAACTGCTGTCTCGCTTTGAAAGTTTTGAAATCAACGTGCTGCGCCGCGAGCGCGGTGTAAAACTGGAACTGATTAATCCGCCGGAAGATGCCTTCGTTGACGGGCGCATCATCCGCTCCCTGCAGGCGAACCTGTTTGCCGTCTTACGCGATATTCTGTTTGTTTACGGACAAATCCATAATACCGTCCGCTTCCCGAACCTCGACCTGGAAAGTTCGACCCACATTACCAACCTGGTGTTCTCGATCCTGCGTAACGCCCGGGCGCTGCATGTCGGTGAAGCGCCGAGTATGGTGGTGTGCTGGGGCGGTCACTCCATCAATGAAAACGAATATCTCTATGCTCGCCGTGTCGGCACTCAGCTTGGCCTGCGCGAACTGAACATCTGCACTGGCTGTGGCCCGGGTGCCATGGAAGCGCCGATGAAAGGCGCCGCCGTTGGCCATGCTCAGCAGCGTTACAAAGAAGGACGTTTTATCGGCATGACCGAGCCGTCGATCATCGCCGCAGAACCACCGAACCCGTTGGTGAACGAACTGATCATCATGCCGGATATCGAAAAGCGTCTGGAGGCATTCGTGCGTCTTGCCCACGGGATAATCATCTTCCCGGGCGGCGTGGGCACTGCGGAAGAGTTGCTGTACCTGCTGGGGATACTGATGAACCCGGCCAACAAAAACCAGGTTCTGCCGCTTATCCTCACAGGTCCGAAAGAAAGCGCGGACTACTTCCGCGTGCTGGACGATTTCATCGTGCATACGCTCGGTGAAGCAGCCCGCCGCCACTACCGCATAATTGTGGATGACGCCGTCGAAGTGGCGCGTCAGATGAAAAAAGCGATGCCGCTGGTAAAAGAGAATCGCCGCGACACCGGAGATGCGTACAGCTTCAACTGGTCAATCCGTATCGCGCCGGACCTGCAACAACCATTCGAACCGACACACGAAAACATGGCGAACCTGAAACTTTATCCGGACCAACCAGTGGAAGTGCTGGCCGCTGACTTGCGCCGCGCCTTCTCGGGCATTGTGGCGGGTAACGTGAAAGAAGTGGGCATTCGAGCGATTGAACAGTTCGGGCCATACAAAATTCACGGTGACAGCGAAATGATGCGCCGGATGGACAACATGCTGCAAAGCTTCGTCGCGCAGCATCGTATGAAACTACCAGGCTCAGCCTACATTCCCTGCTACGAAATCTGTTCCTGATCCTCTCTTACTGACCCAGGGCGGCGCATAGCCGCCCTTCTTTTTTCTCCAATGCCAATCGATTGCGTCCACGAACTAAGCGGCAAATATTCATTTAAATTATGTTAATGCGCACTAAACATCTGTTTACGTCACTTTTTTCAGCAAAAGATACGCTTTAGTCATGCCAAACATTCCTGTTTAACACTGCCGATGGTAGCCTTCGCGCCCATAAATTCCCGTTTATTTTAAAAAAGCAGTCTGATGGTCTAATAACCTTCTTTCTGGAAGTGTTTTATTGCATTTGGGATCGAGATCACTGATACATTGATAACTTAAATGTATCTTTCCGGCCGCAAACAATCACGGGCAAAAATCATAAGAAAACCCCGTTTTACACGAATTTATTTTACCGTCAGCCACTTATTCATTGGATTTGACTAAAAAACTGACAAATTGCTTCCTCCAGGAGATATAGATGGAAACCATTCAAACCAGCACCATAGTGTCGACAGAAAGTCGTACCGGATGGCGTAAGACGGATACGATGTGGATGCTGGGCCTTTACGGCACTGCTATCGGTGCGGGCGTTCTGTTCCTGCCGATCAACGCCGGCGTCGGCGGTATGATCCCATTGATCATCATGGCAATTCTTGCCTTCCCAATGACCTATTTCGCCCACCGTGGCCTGACTCGCTTCGTGCTGTCGGGTAAAAACCCAGGCGAAGACATCACCGAAGTCGTTGAAGAACACTTTGGTATCGGCGCAGGTAAACTGATTACCCTGCTGTACTTCTTTGCTATCTACCCAATCCTGTTGGTGTACAGCGTGGCTATCACTAACACCGTTGAAAGCTTCATGACCCACCAGCTGGGAATGACGCCGCCACCGCGTGCCATTCTGTCTCTGATTCTGATTGTCGGCATGATGACCATCGTGCGCTTCGGCGAGCAGATGATCGTTAAAGCGATGAGCATCCTGGTGTTCCCGTTTGTTATCGCGCTGATGGTGCTGGCGTGCTACCTGATCCCACAGTGGAACGGCGCGGCGCTGGAAACGCTATCTTTGAGCAGCGAAACCACCGGCAAAGGCCTGTGGATGACTCTGTGGCTCGCCATTCCGGTCATGGTGTTCTCCTTTAACCACTCACCGATCATCTCTTCCTTTGCTGTAGCAAAACGTGAAGAGTACGGCGACGATGCTGAGAAGAAGTGCTCCAAAATTCTGGCCTTCGCGCACATCATGATGGTTCTGACCGTCATGTTCTTCGTGTTCAGCTGCGTGCTGAGCCTGTCCCCGGTGGACCTGGCTTCCGCGAAAGAACAGAACATCTCGATTCTGTCTTATCTGGCAAACCACTTTAACGCTCCGCTGATTGCCTGGATGGCACCGATTATCGCCATCATCGCCATCACCAAATCCTTCCTTGGCCACTACCTGGGCGCACGTGAAGGTTTTAACGGCATGGTGATTAAATCTCTGCGTAGCCGCGGTAAAACCATTGAAGTAAATCGTCTGAACAAGATGACTGCGGTGTTCATGCTGGTAACGACCTGGATTGTCGCGACGCTGAACCCAAGCATCCTTGGCATGATCGAGACCCTGGGTGGTCCGATTATCGCGATGATCCTGTTCCTGATGCCGATGTACGCCATCCAGAAAGTCCCTGCGATGCGCAAATACAGCGGCCACGTCAGCAACGTATTTGTGGTCATCATGGGCCTCATCGCCATCTCCGCGATTTTCTACTCCCTGTTCGGTTAATCCCCCGCGCCGCCTACGGGCGGCGCTTTTCTTTCTAGCAATGGACGCATCATGATCAGCGTATTCGATATTTTCAAAATCGGTATTGGTCCTTCCAGCTCTCACACCGTGGGGCCAATGAAAGCGGGTAAACAATTCACGGATGACCTCATTTCGCGCGAGATCCTGACCGACATCACCCGCGTGGTGGTAGATGTATACGGTTCTCTCTCCCTGACCGGAAAGGGCCACCACACCGATATCGCCATTATTATGGGCCTGGCGGGTAACCTGCCGGACACCGTTGATATCGATGCCATTCCGTCATTCATTCAGGATGTGAACACGCATGGCAGACTGCTGCTGGCAAACGGTGAACACGAAGTCGAGTTCCCGGTAGATCAGTGCATGAACTTCCATGCCGACAATCTTTCCCTGCATGAAAACGGGATGCGCATTACCGCGCTGAGCGGCGAAAACGTCGTTTACAGCCAGACCTATTACTCCATCGGCGGTGGTTTTATCGTTGATGAAGACCATTTCGGCCAGAGCAACAGCGCGCCGGTTTCGGTTCCTTATCCCTACAAAAATGCCGCCGATTTGCAGCGTCATTGCCAGGAAAGCGGTCTGTCGCTGTCCGGCCTGATGATGCAAAACGAACTGGCGCTGCACAGTAAAGAAGAGCTTGAGCAGCACTTTAATGCGGTGTGGGATGTGATGCGCAACGGCATTGAACGCGGTATCACCACCGAGGGCGTGCTGCCGGGTAAACTGCGCGTGCCTCGCAGGGCGGCCGCCCTGCGCCGGATGTTAGTGAGCCAGGACAAAACCACCAGCGACCCCATGGCAGTAGTGGACTGGATCAATATGTTTGCGCTGGCGGTGAACGAAGAGAACGCCGCCGGTGGCCGCGTCGTGACTGCCCCCACGAACGGCGCCTGCGGGATTGTTCCGGCGGTTCTGGCGTACTACGACAAGTTTATCCGTGAAGTGAATGCGAATTCGCTGGCGCGCTACATGCTGGTGACCAGCGCGATTGGCTCACTCTACAAAATGAATGCCTCTATTTCCGGTGCGGAAGTGGGCTGTCAGGGCGAAGTCGGCGTGGCCTGTTCAATGGCGGCGGCGGGCCTGGCGGAACTGCTGGGCGGAAGCCCGACACAGGTGTGCATCGCGGCTGAAATCGGCATGGAACATAACCTTGGTTTAACCTGCGACCCGGTCGCGGGTCAAGTTCAGGTGCCGTGTATCGAACGTAATGCGATTGCCTCGGTGAAAGCGGTCAACGCCGCGCGTATGGCTCTGCGCCGTACCAGCGAGCCGCGCGTGTGCCTCGATAAAGTCATCGAAACCATGTACGAAACCGGTAAAGACATGAACGCCAAATACCGTGAAACCTCTCGCGGCGGCCTGGCGATGAAGATTGTTACCTGCGATTAAACGCGCATCAGACGCCTCGTTTTGCGAGGCGCCTTCCCGAATTCCCGCCGTTACATAGCCTCATTATCGTCACAGTGTTACCCTACGCGCATTGCTATCAAGGAGGGTAACCGTGGCCGTTCATCTGCTTATTGTCGACGCACTGAATCTCATTCGCCGTATTCATGCGGTCCAGGGTTCACCCTGCGCGGATACCTGCCTGCACGCGCTGCAGCAGCTGATTGTACACAGCCAGCCGACGCACGCCGTCGCAGTGTTTGACGACGAAGCCCGCAACCAGAGTTGGCGCCACCAACGTTTGCCGGATTACAAAGCCGGACGCTCACCGATGCCAGAGAATTTGTATGCGGAAATGGACAATATTCGCAGCGTCTTTGAGCAGCACGGCGTGCGCTGCTGGGGCTCTGCCGGCAATGAAGCCGACGATCTCGCCGCGACGCTTGCCGTGAAAGTCGCCGGCGCAGGACATCAGGCCACCATCGTGTCAACGGACAAAGGCTACTGCCAGATACTTTCGCCCACTATTCGCATCCGTGATTACTTCCAGAAACGCTGGCTCGACGCACCGTTTATTGCCCAGGAGTTTGGCGTTACGCCGCAACAGCTCCCGGACTATTGGGGTCTCGCCGGGATCAGCAGTTCAAAAGTGCCGGGCGTGGCGGGCATTGGCCCGAAAAGCGCCACCGAACTGCTGGCACAATTTCCCACGCTCGAAGCGATTTATCAGCATCTGGATGACGTGCCGGAGAAGTGGCGTAAAAAGCTGAGTGAACATCAGGAGATGGCGTTTATCTGTCGCGACATTGCGAGGCTACAGACGGATATTCAGCTAGATGGGAATTTGCAGCAACTGCGGTTGGTGAAGTAGCATCCTCTTCCGCTGTCTTTTTTAAGCCCGGCAAGCATAGCGCCGCCGGGCAAAGAAGGTTCAGGGGTAAAATTAACGCTCGTCGCGACGTCCGCCCACGGCGGCCCAAAGACGACGGACGTGAACCGTCACTTCTTCGCGATCGTGGTAAAGCTGACGCGCCTGAATGTGCGCATTAATTCCGTGCTCATCGAGCTGCGCCTGAATGTATGCCAGATTCTGCGACACTTCTTCATAACGCTTTTTCATCGGCAGCTTCAGGTTGAAAATGGTTTCACGACACCAGCCATTGACCAGCCACTGCGCCATCAGCGCGGCAACTTTAGCCGGTTTCTCAACCATATCGCACACCATCCACGAGATGTTGCTGCGGGTTGGGCGATAGCGGAAACCATCCTCACGCAGCCAGGTCACCTGTCCGGTGTCCATCAGGCTTTGCGCCATTGGGCCGTTATCGACAGACGACACCCACATGTTGCGCTGAACCAGCTGATAGGTCCAGCCACCTGGGCACGCCCCTAAATCCACTGCATACATGCCGTTTGCCAGACGCTCGTCCCACTCATCGGCAGGAATGAACACGTGGAACGCTTCTTCCAGTTTGAGCGTAGAGCGGCTCGGCGCTTCAGACGGGAACTTGAGGCGCGGAATACCCATGTAGTACGGGGAGTTGTTGGTCGTCAGCGAGTAACCGACGTAGCAGCAACCCGGCGCGATAAAGAACACATGCACCACCGGACGCTTAGGCGTGTCATAGCCAGCCAGTACTTTCACTTCACGCAGCGCTGAACGCAGCGGCACAGTGAACTTGCGACAGAACTTCATCAGCTCTTTGCTTTCGTTAGTATCAGCGACTTCAACACGCAGATCGCCACCTTTCTCAACCACACCCACTAGCATTCCGACCACCGGAGTGATGCGGTCTTCCGGCGGAAGGTCAGTCAGCAGTTCGCAAGCCACAAACATCTGACGGGCGAAAATCAGTGAGCTGAACGGCAATTCACGGATCAGTTTCTCCGCGTCGTCCGGCTGATAGCACTCGAAAATCACATAGCCCGAGTTCTCTTTAACTCGGGCAAAACCAAATACGCCAAGGCGAGACGCCTTGTCAGAAATCTCTGCTGCGCACTCTTTCTCAAAACCCTGACGGCTGTAGAGGACAACCTTATTCATGCGCGACACCTTTACGCTTTAAACGAATAGCACCAATGAGCATCAGCACCCAACCGGCGAGGAAGCATACGCCACCTACCGGAGTAACAAATGCCCACAGGCGTAAATGCGACAGCGCCAGACAATACAGGCTGCCGCTGAAAAATACGGTTCCCAGCGCCATAAATACGCTGCTCCAGTAGAACCAGATACTGATCCGGCGCTGCATAGCGACCGCCAGACCGAAAATCGCCAGGGTATGGAACGCCTGATATTCGAGACCGGTCTGGATCCAGCCCATCTCAACCACGCCGAGCGATTTACTTAATACATGTGCGCCGAACGCACCCAAGGCAACAAAAACGAAACCACTGATAGCGGTAAAAATCAGCATGAAGCGACTGGTCATGTCATTACCCTAAATTCATTTATTGTTCGTAACGGAAGCGGAATTTTTCTTGCTCACTTGCCGCCTTCGCCAGTATCCACTGACGGAATGCAGCTATTTTACCCAGTTCCGCCTGGCTGTCATGGCAAACGAGGTAAAACGCGTTCTTGCTGACCAGCACATCATTAAACGGGCAGACCAAACGGCCCGCCTCAATTTCGGACTGCGCCATCACATTGTTGGCCAGTGCGATCCCTTGTCCATGGATAGCCGCCTGCAGCACCATCGCGCTGTGGCTGAAAATCGGTCCCTGTTGAACATTAATATGATTTAAGCCCAACTGGCGAGTATACGTTTGCCAGTCGCGACGAGAAGCATCATGCAATAGCGTGTGTTGCGCCAGATCCGCAGGCGTCTTCAACGCCTTCTCACCGGTGAGTAACAACGGCGAGCAAACGGGGAGCAGATATTCGGCGTACAATTTTTCAACACGCAGACCGGGCCAGTTACCGCGCCCATAAAATATCGCCACGTCGACATCGTCCGCCAGCTTATCTTCCTGACGGTCCACGGCCTGGATCCTGACGTCGATTCCCGGATAAGCTGAGTTAAAGCTTGCCAGTCTCGGCACCAGCCATTGAATGGCAAAACTTGGCAACATACTGACCGTCAGTGCGCCTTTGGCACTGCGCGCCTGCAGTTTACGCGTTGCTTCGGTTAATTGCGAAAAGATCTCTTTGATATCCTGGAAATAGCTCTGCCCTTCTTCGGTCAGCAAAAGCGAACGATTGCGGCGGCGAAAGAGCTTCAGGCCCAGGAAATCCTCGAGTGACTTGATCTGATGGCTTACTGCGGCTTGAGTCACAAAGAGCTCATCGGCGGCGCGAGTGAAGCTGAGATGGCGGGCGGCGGCATCAAATACACGTAATGCATTCAGAGGTGGTAAACGCTTCGACATAGTTGTTTTAGCTTAGATGTTAACTAGTTTTAACAATTAGATTACATCATGTAACCTATTAGTTTTTTTTATCTGAGCCATTATAATTTGTCCGTTGAGCTTCTACCAGCAAATACCTATAGTGGCGGCACTTCCTGAGCCGGAACGAGAAGCTTTTTTCGGAATGCGTGTTCTGATGAGCTTTTGGCTTACGGTTGTGATGTTGTGTTGTTGTGTTTGCAATTGGTCTGGAGTTCAGACCTCGGTAGCGAGACTACCCCCTTTTCACTTCCTGTACATTTACCCTGTCTGTCCATAGTGATTAATGTAGCACCGCCAAATTGCGGTGCTTTTTTTTGCTTTAAATTCAAGGGTTAGTTATCCATCTCGACCATTTCTTTCACGTCGGTACGGTTGATTTGCTGCTTGTTACCGTTCGCATCTTTATACGAAATCATCCCGGTATCATTGTCCGTTTGCGGCTTACCATCAGCAATAATGGTACGGCCATCATTGGTATGCATCACATAGTTAGGGCCAGAACAGGCGCTCAGGGCAAACGTCAGCATACAGGCAGAAATGATTGCGGCAGTCTTGTTCATGTTCTTCTCCTTTAGCGTTTAATGCTGGATTCAAAGCTTCAATTAACAGGCTAAAACAATCGCCTAACATAATTCAGCATAACGCACTGTCAGTACTTCGCCACACATACCGGAGAATTCTGATGGTTACTCCTGTCCTTGCTCTGCCACGAAATATGCGCGACGATCCCAGGACTGGAATGAGGAAAACCATGAACGCATTCAACCCGGCGCAGTTTCGCGCCCAGTTTCCGGCGCTGAGCGATGCCGGGGTCTATCTCGACAGCGCCGCCACCGCGCTAAAACCGCAGGCCGTCATTGACGCCAGCCATCAGTTTTACAGCCTGAGCGCAGGCAACGTACACCGCAGCCAGTTTGCCGCCGCGCAAAAGCTGACTGCGCGCTATGAGGAGGCCCGCACGCAGGTCGCCGCGCTGATTAACGCGCCTGACGGCAAAAACATTGTCTGGACTCGTGGCACCACTGAGGCTATCAACATGGTCGCTCAATGTTATGCCCGCCCACGCCTCAAGCCAGGCGATGAAATTATTGTCAGCGAGGCTGAACACCATGCGAATCTGGTTCCGTGGCTGATGGTGGCGGAACAAACCGGCGCGCAGGTCATTAAATTGCCGCTCGGCGCAGACCATCTGCCGGACGTCGAACAGCTTTCCTCATTAATCACCTCCCGAAGCCGAATTCTGGCGCTGGGCCAGATGTCAAACGTCACCGGCGGCTGTCCGGATCTTGCCCGCGCAATCCAACTGGCTCACACCGCAGGCATGGTGGTCATGGTTGATGGCGCCCAGGGTGTGGTGCATTTCCCGGCCGACGTTCAGGCGCTGGATATCGACTTCTACGCCTTTTCCGGTCACAAGCTGTATGGCCCGACCGGCATCGGCGTACTGTACGGTAAACAGGAATTGCTGGACGACATGACACCGTGGCTCGGCGGCGGCAAGATGATCACCGAAGTCACTTTCGACGGATTCAAAACCCAGCCAGTGCCGTATCGTCTTGAGGCGGGAACGCCCAACGTCGCTGGCGTCATTGGACTCAGCGCCGCGCTGGAGTGGCTGAATGAAATCGATATTGTGCAGGCGGAAAGCTGGAGTCGCGGACTGGCGACGCTTGCCGAAGAGGAACTCTCGCGCCGCCCCGGCTTTCGCTCGTTCCGCTGTCAGGATTCCAGCCTGCTGGCGTTCGATTTCGACGGCGTGCACCATAGCGATATGGTGACATTATTGGCAGAGTACGGCATCGCCCTGCGTGCCGGGCAGCACTGCGCCCAACCGTTACTGGCAGCGTTAGGCGTCAACGGCACACTGCGCGCCTCATTTGCACCGTATAATACGCAGGAAGATGTTCATGCGTTGGTGAACGCCGTTGACCGCGCTCTTGATTTACTGGTGGATTGAATGACAAGCCCCGCTCTCGCCGGACACCCGTTCGGCACGACCGTCACGCAAGAGACATTGCGTCAGATTTTTGTCCCACTGAACCAGTGGGAAGACAAATACCGTCAGCTGATCCTGCTCGGAAAACAGCTCCCTGCGCTGCCGGATGAATTTAAGGCTGAAGCGGACGAAATTGCCGGATGTGAAAACCGTGTCTGGCTCGGCCACACGCGTCTGCCGCAGGGCGCGTTGCATTTTTACGGCGACAGCGAAGGCAGGATCGTTCGGGGATTATTAGCCGTGTTGTTGACGGCCATTGAAGGCAAAAGCGCGGATCAACTGCTGGAGTGCGATCCACTGACCTTTTTCGATGAGCTAGGACTACGCGCCCAGCTCAGCGCGTCCCGCAATCAGGGGCTGAACGCGCTGCGCGACGCCGTACTCAACGCCGCGCAATCGGTTTAACTCTGGCGTTCCGCCTTCGCTAACATTTTCTTCAGCGCATGGGACACCGCGACGAAGCCGAACGTCGCGGTCACCATCGTCGCCGCGCCAAAGCCGGAGGCGCAATCCATTCTCTTCGGGCCTTCAGCGGTGCTTTTCATCGCGCACACAGACCCATCAGATTGCGGATACACAAGCGCTTCAGTAGAAAACACACAATCTACGCCGAGCTTGCCTTTACCGTTCTTCACCACGCCGAAATCACTCTTCAGACGCTCGCGCAGTTTTGCCGCCAGCGGATCCTGAATGGTTTTCGCCAGGTCGGCGACCTGGATCTGCGTTGGATCGATTTGTCCGCCCGCCCCGCCGGTGGTGACCAGCGGCACTTTGTAGCGACGACAGTATGAGATCAGCGCCGCTTTCGGACGCACGCTGTCGATGGCATCAATCACGTAGCTAAAACCCACGCCCATATATTCAGCAACGTTATCTGGCGTCACAAAATCATCGACGACGGTGACACGGCATTCCGGGTTGATCTGACGAATACGCTCCGCCATCACCTCGGCTTTAGCGAGCCCGACGTTGCCACCGAGCGCGTGGATCTGCCGATTGGTATTGGTGACGCAAACGTCGTCCATATCAATCAGCGTAATCGCCCCGATACCAGTACGCGCCAGCGCTTCCGCCGCCCACGAGCCTACGCCGCCTATCCCTACGACGCACACATGCGCTTCGGCAAACACCTGCAGCGCTTTTTCACCATATAAACGTGCCGTGCCGCCAAAACGCTGGCGCCAGGCATCGCTAAGAACGACTGACATAAAACCTCAAACTACTTGTTAACCGCTAAAGACGTTACCGTTCCCGGCTCCTGGTGCGCCACGCAGCACCCAAACGCGACCGTAATGGTTGTACCAGCCTGCACGATGACCGGCGTCGGCACCAATACCCTGATAGATGTCGAAGTGCTGACCTTTGATTGCGCCGCCAACATCCAGCGCCACCATCAGACGCAGTTCGTAGTGACCGTTAAACTTACCGTTATTGTCCAGCTGCGGCACTTCAGCCAGCAGGGTGGTGCCCGGTGGGATAACGCTGCGATCCGACGCGACGGACGCGCGGCCAATCAGCGGCACCGCGCTCGCCCCTTTCACCGGTGCAAACGACTGCGGTTTAAAGAACACGAACGACGGGTTCGCTTCTAATAAAGAACGCACTTCCGCTTCATTATGGGTTTCGCCCCAGTGACGGATGGCCTGCATCGACATATCTTCTCTCTTCACTTCACCGCGGTCGATAAGCACTTTACCGATGCTGCGATACGGCCAGCCGTTTTTACCGGAGTAGCTAAAGAAGTTAAGCGGGGAGCCATCACCATAATCAATGTATCCGCTACCCTGCACGTCCATGATGAAGTTATCCATCAGGGAGTTGCTGTAAGCGAGTATATAGTTGTCACTCAGCGCACCGGCGTAGATTTCCGCACGGGACGGCAAACGGCCGCGTTTCGGCGGCATCCGGTAAATCGGATACTGGAACTCACCCTGACGCGTGTGGCGTGCTTCTACGACCGGCGTGTAATAGCCGGTGAACTGCACGTTGCCGTAGTTATCGGCGCCCTGCATCTGCCAGGCGTCCAGACCATACTGTTTCAGAGTGCGGGTATCGCCTCCGGCCTGCAGCCATTGCTGAATAGCTGAGAACACACCGCTCTGGCTACCATAAAGGCGCGGCGATGCATTACGTATCTCATTAACCTGCTGGGAGAAGTCACCGGCGTTAATCGGTGCGCCAACAGCATCCGGCTGGTTCACCAGGGAAAAAGGCTGGTTGAACGTTCCGTCCTTATATTGCTGACCGCGATCGGTCGGTTTGGAGGAACAGGCGGCGAGCATGGTCATCAGCGCGCCTGTTGCCAGAATTTTTGTCCAACGTCCTTTCATGGTCTCTCATCTTCTTTCATCAGCTGAATGCGTGATGAAGATAACAAACCGCCAGGGCTATTGAAATGTGATAACGTGCCACGCGGCCCATTTTGAGCAAAAAATACGCCACTTGTAGCATTTTCATACACTCTTCATCATTTCTGCAAAAAAGGGTTGCATCAAAACGCGACCAGCGTATAGTGCGCTTCCACGGACGCGGGATGGAGCAGCCTGGTAGCTCGTCGGGCTCATAACCCGAAGGTCGTCAGTTCAAATCTGGCTCCCGCAACCAATTAAGATATATAGAAAGTGTGTAGAAAGGTTTACCTGATGGAAGGGTGAACAATCGGACGCGGGATGGAGCAGCCTGGTAGCTCGTCGGGCTCATAACCCGAAGGTCGTCAGTTCAAATCTGGCTCCCGCAACCAACACATAATATGAAGTAGAAGGTTTACCTGATTTGAGGGTAAACAACCGGACGCGGGATGGAGCAGCCTGGTAGCTCGTCGGGCTCATAACCCGAAGGTCGTCAGTTCAAATCTGGCTCCCGCAACCACTTCATAAAACATTAAGCACCTTAACGGGTGTTTTTTTGTATCTAAAATTCAGCATTCCCACCTAAAAGCCAAAAAAATGACGCCTTCCGGCGCCACTCTTTTCTTTCCTGATGCACTTACCCACGTCGCGCGAGCGTTGCCCCATCAGCAAAGTACGCTTTGATCCCAGCCAGAATCGACTCCGCCACTTCCTGCTGGAAGGTGGCGGTCTTCAGCTTACGCTCTTCTTCAACGTTACTGATAAACGCGGTCTCAACCAGAATCGACGGGATATCCGGCGCTTTCAGTACGGCGAACCCGGCCTGCTCAACCCCATTTTTATGCAAGTTGTTAACTTTACCGAGTTTCCCCAGTACCGCTTTACCAAATTTCAGGCTGTCGTTAATGGTCAGGGACTGCACCATGTCGAACATGGTGTGATCGACGTAGCGATCGCCGCTTTTACTGACACCCCCGATGAGATCCGAGGCATTCTGAGTTTGTGCCAGATATTTCGCTGCGGTACTGGTGGCCCCTTTGGTCGAGAGCGCAAACACCGATGAACCGCTCGGCTGGCGGCTGGTAAACGCATCGGCATGAATCGAGACAAACAGGTCGGCGCGCTGTTTTTGCGCCTTGGCCACGCGCACTTTCAGCGGAATGAACACGTCTTCATTACGCGTCATATACGCTTTCATGTTGCCTTCTTTCTCGATAAGCGCCTTCAGGCGACGGGCGATTTGCAGCACCACGTCTTTCTCGCGGGTGTGATATTTCCCCACTGCGCCGGAGTCTTCACCGCCATGGCCCGGGTCGAGCATGATGACAATCGGCCTGTCGCGCCCTGCTTTACCCGGTTGTGGGCCGCTCTGGGCTGGAGGAACCTGCTTATCCAGATCGCCTTTGTTGTAATCTTCCAGCAGTGCCAACAGCGGATCCTGCACTTCCGTCGCCGTGGACGGGTAAAGATCCATCACCAGACGTTCTTTAAAACCCGCGACTGCCGCCAGGCCAAACAGCTGCGGTTTAACGTTTTGCTTAAGCTCAAACACCATGCGCACGGTTTGCGGATCGAACTGCCCGACGCGCGCGGATTTGATATACGGATCGTCATCACGGATCTGCGCACTCATGCCTTTAAGCACCGAGTTGAGATTCACGCCTTCGAGATCGACAACCACCCGCTCAGGGTTGCTAAGCGCAAACTGCTTATATTTCAGCTCATGGCTGGATTCTATCGTCACGCGGGTATAGGTAGACGAAGGCCAGACGCGCACCGCCACCACTCGACTTTCAGCGGCCAGACCCACCTGACTTACGCTGAGCAACCACATCGCCCCCGCCCCTTTTAATAAGCGACGACGTGTTAATCCTGACTGACTTCCAGACATGCCTCTCCCAAGCAAAAAATCAATTTAGCAATTTGTACGGCTGGTTTGACCGAAAACTTTAACCAAACCCGCATAAACTGTCATCTATAAAAGGGTAAACAATCCTGATTCGTTCTAATTTCTAACTGACTTGTTGAGGACATTCGGTGAAATTGATGCTTGCACTGAGATGCAAAACAGAATAAAAATACACTAATTACGAATAATCATGCATCGAGGTTGTACTGTGGTGAAGGAACGTAAAACCGAACTGGTTGAGGGATTTCGTCATTCTGTTCCCTACATTAACGCCCACCGCGGCAAGACGTTTGTCATTATGCTCGGCGGAGAAGCCATTGAGCATGAGAATTTCTCAAGCATCGTCAATGACATAGGCCTTCTTCACAGTCTGGGCATTCGCCTGGTGCTGGTGTATGGCGCGCGTCCACAGATTGACGCCAATCTGGCGGAGCATCATCACGAGCCTATTTATCATAAAAATACCCGCGTGACTGACGCCAAAACGCTCGACATGGTGAAACAGGCCGCCGGAATGTTACAACTCGATATAACTGCCCGGCTGTCGATGAGCCTCAATAACACGCCTTTGCAGGGCGCACACATCAATGTAGTGAGCGGAAACTTCATTATCGCGCAGCCGCTGGGCGTCGATGACGGCATTGATTACTGCCACAGCGGCCGCATTCGTCGCATAGACGAAGAAGCGATTCACCGTCAACTCGACAGCGGCGCCATTGTGCTGATGGGGCCAGTGGCCGTCTCCGTGACCGGCGAAAGCTTCAATCTGACCTCAGAAGAGATTGCCACCCAACTAGCCATTAAGCTCAAAGCGGAAAAGATGATTGGCTTCTGCTCTTCGCAGGGCGTGCTGAATTCCCAGGGTGAGATAATTTCCGAGCTGTTCCCTAATGAAGCACAGGCGCGTGTCGAAACGCTGGAAAACGACGGCGAGTATTACTCTGGCACCGTACGTTTCCTGCGTGGCGCAGTGAAAGCCTGCCGCAGCGGCGTGCGTCGTTGTCATCTCCTCAGTTACCAGGAAAACGGCGCACTGCTACAGGAACTGTTCTCGCGCGACGGGATCGGCACCCAGATTGTGATGGAAAGCGCCGAGCAAATTCGCCGCGCCACCATCAATGACATCGGTGGGATCCTCGAACTTATCGAGCCACTGGAACAACAGGGGATTCTGGTGCGCCGCTCTCGCGAGCAGCTGGAAATGGAAATCGACAAGTTCACCGTGATTCAGCGCGATAACACCACCATCGCCTGCGCTGCGCTATATCCGTTCCCGGAAGAACGCATTGGCGAAATGGCCTGCGTGGCGGTACATCCGGATTATCGCAGCTCATCGCGCGGCGAAGTGCTGCTGGAGCGCATTGCTGCACAGGCCCGACAGATGGGCCTCAGCAAACTGTTTGTGCTGACGACTCGCAGCATTCACTGGTTCCAGGAACGCGGGTTTATGCCTGTGGAAGTGGATTTACTGCCGGAAAGTAAAAAAGAGATGTACAACTATCAGCGAAAATCGAAAGTACTGATGGCCGATCTCTCCTGATTACCCTTCTAAAAATCGCCGGGCAGCGTTACGTCTTGCCCGGCATTATTCTGCTTATCCCAACTGCGCGAATAGCGCTGCCAGCCCGCTACGTCGTTCGGTTCTGACGGTGATTGCCTGCGCCAGCAGTGCCGGGTCGGCGTACAGTGAGAGCTGCTGTTTGGCACGCGTGATCGCCGTATATACCAGCTCTCGCGTCACCAGCGGCACGCTTTGCGACGGTAAAATCAGCGCCGCATGATTGAATTCCGAGCCCTGTGATTTATGCACCGTCATGGCCCACGCGGTGTCGTGCTCCGGCAAACGGCTCGGCTGCACGGATTTAATGCTGCCATCCGGCATCGGGAACCACACGCGTAGCCCGGTTCCCCGGTCGAGCGCAATGCCTAAATCCCCATTGAACAGCCCCAGCGCGCTGTCGTTGCGGGCAATCATCACCGGACGCCCCTCATACCACCGAGAGTGCCGCGACGGAAGGATACGCCGTTTACGGGCCAGCGTTTGTTCGAGCTGTTCATTCACTCCGCTCACGCCATATGGCCCTTCACGGAGCGCACAGAGCACTTGATACTGCGAAAAGGCAGCCAGGATATCAGCTGGCTCCGCGCGCGCTTTCAGCAGCGCCAGGTAATCTGCATAACCTGTTACGGCCTCTTCCAGCATGGATTCGTACTCCGCCGTGGTGCGCAGCGGTTTTAAGGCGATATCAGAAAAGTCTTGTGCAAAGACCTGCTTCATCGCTTTCGCATCGCCGTTGTTCACCGCGCGCGCCAGTTGGCCAATGCCGGAATCACTGCCGAAACGGTAGCTTTTTTGCAACAGACACAGGCTGTCACGCAACGCACCCGCCTCAGAGCCTTCGCCTGCGGGTACAGGGGTACCGGTCAGTCGACTCAGCTCCTGCGCGCGCGTCGGCGTATAACCGGCGTTCACCCAGGCACAGATATCACCCAGCACCGCGCCCGCTTCCACCGACGCCAGCTGGTCACGGTCGCCAAGAAAAATCACCCGGGCGTGCGCCGGGAGGGCCGCAATCAGCCGCGCCATCATTGGCAGGTCAATCATCGACGCTTCATCCACCACCAGCACGTCCAGATGCAGCGGGTTACCCTCGTGATAGCGCAGCCGCTGGCTGCCCGGCTGCGCGCCTAACAGACGATGCAGCGTGCCCGCTTCCGCAGGCAGTAGTTTTTTCTGCTCATCGGTTAACGACAGCTGACGCAGGGCAGAACCCAACGATTCCGTCAGGCGCGCGGCGGCTTTACCGGTTGGCGCGGCCAGGCGGATACGGCATTTCGGCTGGGTATTTGTCTGGATCAGAGCCGCCAGCAGTTTCGCCACGGTGGTGGTTTTCCCGGTGCCGGGGCCGCCAGAGATCACCGAGATCCGGCGGGTCAGCGCCACAGCCGCAGCGACTTTCTGCCAGTCGACCTCATCCGTTGGGGGAAACAGCGCCGCGAGCGTGGTGGTCAGCAGCGCATCATCTCCGGACGCTTCCAGTTCGCTCTGGCTGAAAAAGCGGGCAATCGTGAGTTCATTGCGCCACAGGCGATTGAGATACAAACGGTCGCCGCACAGCACCAACGGCGTCGCTTGCGTACCATCGCTTACGGCCGGAGAGGCCAGCAGCTGTGCTTCAATGTCATTCACGGGACCGGCCAGGGCAAATAACTGCTGCCAGAGCGCCTGTGCTCGCCCGGTGGTCTGTTCATCAGCATGGAAACGCGAAAGCGGCAGGCATACGTGACCGTCTCCGGCATCACGACTGAGCAACGCCGCCGCCAGCATCACGCCCGCCGTGTCGTGCTCAGCCACCATCAGCGCAAACTGTACGTCCAAATGGCGCAGTAGTTTTTGCTGGGCCGCTTCCATCAACCAGGCTTCCATGGTCATCACATCACCTCCTGTGCATCACCCGCAAACAGCGCATCCAGAACGTCGATCAGCGCGCGATCGGGCCGGGTCGTAAAGATCCCCTGCCCGCCGTCGCCGCCGTCCACGCCGCGCAGGAACAGATAAATCACGCCGCCGAAGTGAGCATCAAAATCATAATCCGACAGCCGGTGGCGCAGATAACGGTGCAGCGCGAGGCTGTAAAGCTGATATTGCAGGTCGTAGCGATGCGACTGCATCGCCTGCGCCATTGCGGCCTGGGTGTAAGCCTCGCTGTTTTCGCCGAGCCAGTTGGATTTGTAGTCAAGCAGGTAATAACGTCCATCATGACGGAACACCAGGTCGATAAAACCTTTCAGCATGCCACTCACCTGTCGGAAGTCGAGCGGCGGGCAGCCCGCGGAAAGCGGGTCATGCTGACGGATTAACGCATCCAGCTCCTGCGGCTGTAGCAGTTGTTCAATCGGCAGATAGAATTCCATCTCGACCTGCTTATTTTTGGCCGTGAGCTGGTTCAGAGAAATGCCCGCGCCGGAGAGCGGCGTTTGCAGCACAGTGGTCAGCCACTGCGTTAATACCGGCGCCCATTTGGCCTCAAAGCCATTGCGCTCAAGCTGTTCCTGCATCCACGGTTCATCGACCGGCTGCGTAAAATCGATTTCTTCAAACAGGCTATGCAGGAAGGTGCCCGGCGATGCTCCGCGCGGGAAGTGATGTGGCGTCAGTACCGGCTCGCCAGAAACGTCAGCCACGCCCGCGGCGTCGATGTCCAGACGCGGCAGCAGATCCTGCGCCACGCTGTGCCCTCGCTGTTGAAGCCCGGAATAGCTGGTGACCCGCCAGTCGTCGATGATGCGTCGCTGCATCTCTCTGGCGCGCAGCTCCGGCATTTCAGGCGCAATCGCCTGCCAGCGTCCCCCTTCCGGGAGCGTCGGGATATGCAGGGCAATGTGTTCGTTACAGAGTTCACGCAGACAGTTTTCAAGGCCCGCAGCGTCTTTGGCTTCGCCTTTTTGAACCAGGCGGCCCAGCGCACTTTGGTGCAATTCAGTGTCGGTGGCTTTATCGCTGCGACGCGGGCTGAGCGGCGCAATGCCTAAACTACAATGCCAAATCGCACGCGTCAGCGCCACGTACAGCAGGCGTAAATCCTCTGCCAAACGCTCGGCCTCGGCGAGTTCCAGGCTTTCCTCGCCCTTGTGCAAATCGAGCACCGCCGCAAAGGAAGTCCGGTCGTGGTAAAACGCCTGATCCTGTTTACGATAGCGGGCGATAAACGGCAGCCAGACCAGCGAATACTCCAGCCCTTTCGATTTATGCACCGTGACGATTTGCACCAGGTGTTTGTCGCTTTCAAGGCGCATTTGCTGGCTCGACGATCCGCTGTCCGGGCCGCCAATCTGCTGTCCCAACCAGCGCATCAGTGCATGTTCACTTTCGAGTTGCCCGGCGGCTTCCTGCAACAGTTCACTCAGGTGCAGAATATCGGTCAGACGGCGTTCACCGCCATGCGTCACCAGTAAATTTTCCGCGATATTACGCGCCGCCATCAGCGCACGCAGCATTGCCATCACGCCCCGCTTTTGCCAGAGCAGGCGATACTCACTGAACTCTTCCACCAGCGCATCCCAGGCAAGCTCATCTAAATTCAGGCGCTCGATGTCCTGTGCATTCAGACCAAACAGCGAGCTGGCGAGCGCGGTGCGCAGGCTGCTTTCCCTTTCCGGGGCCAGCACTGCCTGCAATAGCCACAACAGTTCCTGGGCTTCCGGCGTTTCAAACACGCTGTCGCGGTTAGATAAATATACCGACGGAATGCCCAGCGCATTCAGCGCATCACGCACCAGCGCCGCTTCCTGTCGGTTACGCACCAGGACGGTAATGTCTGAAGCCTGAACCGGACGCGACGTTTCGCCGCGCCACAGCAGCGCATCACCACGCTGACCGGCGCTCAGCCAGTCACGAATTTGCCCGGCGCACATCTGCGCCATGAACGCCTGATAATCCCCGGCGCTGACGTTGTTGCCGGGCATCAACCAGAAGCTCATTGCGGGCTGGTCTTCCCCATTCATCTCAAAGCGCAGCCCCTGATTTTTGGGCGCTGGCTTCACCGGTAAAAAGGGTATATCGCGGAACATGAAAGGATTATCAGTCAGGCCAAAAAGACGGTTGACGCTTTCTACCACGCCCGGAGCCGAACGCCAGTTGGTGTCGAGGGTATAATGGGCAGCCACATCGCCGCGCGCGCGCATATAGGTAAAAATATCCGCGCCGCGAAACGCGTAAATAGCCTGTTTAGGATCGCCAATCAGCAGCAGCGCAGTATCGGGTTGCTGCCGCCAGATCCGACGAAAAATGCGGTACTGCTGCGGATCGGTATCCTGGAATTCATCGATCATCGCCACCGGGAAACGCTGACGAATAGCGGCCGCCAACGCGTCACCGCTTTCACCCTGCAACGCATCGTCCAGACGGCTCAGCATGTCGTCAAAGCCCAGCTCACCTCGACGCTGTTTCTCCCGCGCCACGGCTTCACGTATTTCAACCATCGCCCGGGAGATGACCAAATCATTGAGCGACGGCGGTGCCGCCAGCAGCGTTTCGATGGTGTCGAACAGCGGATGCAGCGGCGGGTTTCCGCCCGCTTTAGTGCGTGAAATCAGGAACGATTGAGCAAATTTTTCCAGCGAATCGGGTAGCTGATAGCCGGTATTTTCCGTCTCGGCCCACGCGCTAATCTTCTCTATCCATTTACCCTGATTACCGCGGTTGAACTTGCTTCTGTTGATATCGGAGCTTTCGATAATATCGGCGACTTCCCCGACCGCCGCCTGCCATTGCGCTTTCAGGGCACTCAGCTGCGCCACAATCTGCTGATGGCGGGCAATAAGCGTTTCATCCGATGGCGGGGTTTTGAGCTGCGGGGCTTCGCCCTGAAGATAGCGATCGATGGATTTCAGCAGATCCTGCGGCCCTTTCCAGCTGGCATGAATGGCCTCGGCCACCTCACGCGGAAGCGGGTAACAGTGGCGCCGCCAGAAATCGGCACAGGCCTGGAAGCGCAAGCGAGACTCATCTTCAATCAGTTGCTGTTCGAACAGCATGCCCGACTCAAACGCGTTGAGGCTCAACATTCGCTGACAGAAACCGTGAATGGTAAACACCGCCGCTTCATCCATCTGCCGTTCGGCCAGCAACAGCACATCTGCCGCCTGTTGAGTGTCAGCAATTTCGGCTAGCAGGCTGGCATAAAGCGGGTTATCGGTGTGGTTACGCAGACAAGCAATGCGCAGTTCGTGGATGTTGCTGCGAATACGGCCACGCAGTTCTTCGGTGGCGGCTTCGGTGAAGGTCACCACCAGCAACTCTTCGACATCGACCGCGCGGACAAAAGCGGCTTCGCCGCCCAGTCCAAGCAACAGCCGCAGATAGAGTGCGGCAATGGTGTAGGTTTTTCCGGTGCCCGCTGAGGCTTCAATCAGGCGCTCACCGATTAACGGCAAGCGCAGGGGATTTAGGGACTCGGCGGTCTCGGTCATTCGTTCTCTCTCATCAACGGCATGGATTGCTGCAACGCGCTAACGCTCTTCCAGACCTTCCAGCCTTTCGGGTGAACAAATTCTGTTTTCCCGTTCTGGCTACCGGAGACCTGAGAAAGAAGCGCCATGCCCTGCGGTTCCACCACCGTCTGATGGAAGAAGTCAGCAAGTTTTTGCGGCGTCAGCAGTTTTATCTGAGCCACTACTTTATCACGTGAATCAAAACTCATATTGCCGCGATCAAAATCTTTGCTGAGCTTTGAAGCCTCTTCACCCAATGTTTGCGGCGGCTGCTGCATTTGGGCAATCACCGACTGCTGGATTTGCGCAAACTCTTCTGGCTTCATGGCTCGCAGCTTCACTTCGGCAGTCGGGAAGAAGGCTTTGAAACGCTCCCACAGGAAGCCAGGCTGTTTGTCGCTGCTCTGCAACAGGAAACCGACGCCCCATTGACGGCCGATGTTCATCGGGAAAGCAAACACCGCGTAGCCTAACTGCTCTTCCGTCCGCAGTTGGTTGTAGAACCATGGCTGGATAATTTGCCCCAGCATAGCACTGGCGGCAGAGCTGCTGAACTCATCAGCTTTTGGTGGCGCGAACACCGCAGCAAGCGCGGAATCACTGGTACTACCCGCTTTTTCAAAGATGGCGTTCTGCTGTTTCTCTACCACGATATCTTTGTTACGACACCACTCAGCGCCGTGTGCGTTGAGCTGTTTTTGCGCCTCGCGGGCAAGCGAAACAGATTTATCGGCCGTCATGTTACCGACGATAAGAAACTCAGGGCGTGCGCCTGCTTTCAGCGCATCACGCCAGCTCAGAACGTCCTTCAGCGTGATCGACGGCAGTAAACTACGGCGCTCTTCGCGCTGGAAGTAAGGCACCTGAGACAGCATCTGCACCGGCATTATCGCCTGATCGAAGGCTTTGCCTTTCTCGGCGGAATCCAGCATCTGCGCGTACCAGGACTTAGCCTGTTCCAGCTGTTCCTCGGTTGGCTGATAGCTGAAATAGCCCTGTAACAGGGCATCAAACAGCTGCGGTAAACGCTGGGTATAACCGTTGGCGTTGACCATCAGGCCATTATTGGCACCAGTCGAGAAGCTAATTCCGCCCACTGCGGCCTGGTTACTGAGCTGGTCAAGCTCGATACCAGCCAGATAATCATTCAGCGCGAAAATAACCTGATTACGGGCGGTTTCCATGGCGTTCGGGTTACGCAGCACCAGGGTCACGTCGGCTTTCGGCTCGCTGGCAAAATAGCGGCTCGGGGTGTACACCACCCGCAGCTGCGGCTCATCGACAATCAGCTGTGGCTTATCGGCGACTTTCTCAGGCTTAATCAGCGTGAAGTCGTCCGGGATATACGGGTTGAGCGTCGGTAACTGCAACGCGATTTTGGCGGATTCCTGCTGCCATTTGCTGAAGGTCTGCATGCTAATTTTATCGACCTGATACGGCGCATCGACAAAGTAGGCGGTTTTGTTGTGCGGCTCGTTCGGGCTGATATACCAGATGCGCGCGTTTTGCGGCGTCATCATCGTCAGACGATCCTGGATAGCTTTTGCGTCGTACTGGTCAGCAATATTCACCGCATCAAGCGTGTGCTCGACCGGCACGCGGATCATAGTGTCAGCCAGCCATTCGACATAATCCATATCGCGATTGATCGACGGATAGCGGAAATCGAGATCCAGCACGTGGGCCAGTTCATCAAAATAATGCTTATCCACGCCTTTCTCACGCAGCAGATTGAGGTAACTGAAAATGGCGGCGACAACCTGATCGCGATGGGCCAGGCCTTTATCGGTCAGGGTAACTGAAATTGCCAGCACGCCGCTGTTACCATTGACCACCGGATCAGAATCGGCGCGAATGCCCTCTGCCAGCCCCTGCTTTTGCAGCCAGTCGGACAGCGTTCCCGGGCTACGATTCCCCATCAGATAGGTGATGAGCTCATCGGTTTTACTGCGGAACTGGGTGGTATTGTTATCAATACGAAACTCAACGCGCAGCACTTTACGAGGCACCGCTGGCGTGTAGTGAATGATGATGCCTTTCTGCGCATCGGTCACCACCGGAACGGTAATCTCCGGACGGGTGATGTTTTTGTTTGGTACGCGGCCCCAGGTTTCTGCGGCCATTTTTTCCAGTTCTGGCAACGGCTTATTGCTGTAGATAACCGCTTTCATCAGGTTGGCGGAGTAGTATTTATCGCGGAACGACAGCAGCGCATCGAGCACGGGGCTGCCCGGTTTGTCGCTCAGCGTTTCAAGGTTACCACCGGAGAAGCGGGCTCCCGGGTGCGCCGGGTTAATGGTTTCGGCACTCACCTGTGCCATACGCATACCGTCACGGCTGCGGGCCATGGTCAGCTCTGAGTTAACAGCGTTGCGTTCTCTGTCGGCGTATTTCTTATCAAGAAGCGGTTCGGCAATGGCATCTGCCAGGCGATCAACCGCACCTTCCAGCGCATCGTTTTCTACTTCGAGATAAAACGCAGTGCGATAAGGTGCCGTGCTGGCATTGTGGCTGCCGCCGTGCATTTTGAGATATTCAGCGAGGCTATCCGGCTGCGGGTATTTTTTGGATCCCATCAGCGTCATATGTTCGAGGAAATGAGCCAGCCCCGGATGGGAATCCGGATCCTCCAGCGAGCCAATTGGCACCACCAGCGCAGACAGCGACTTCACCGCCTGCGGGTCGGAAACCAATAGCACAACCATCCCGTTATCAAGCTTAATCGCCTGATACTGGCGGGGGTCTTTCTCACTTTTGCGGATGGTTTCCTTTATCGGTTGCCATCCATTGTCGGCCTGACTCATGGGTGCCCAAAGGGCGAACAAAACGATAAATACGACATTCAACCAAGTGCTGCGGGGCATTCACGGACCTCATCATTAACAAACTTCTGTGCTGCTCTGAATGGCAGCCTCACTTGTAAACATCAGTCCGTGACAAGTTGCGCATGATAATGGAATCCCGATACCTGCGCAATTTTTATACAGCGACTATGACTGATGGAAACGAAAAACAGGCTGCAGGTAACGTTCTGCCTGCGTGATAATCGCTTCAACACTTTCAGGTTCAAGGGTTCGCCACAGGCGCTGGTACCAGACATCGGCCCCTTCACCGCGAATCACCATATTGCCTTCCCAGGCTTGCATGAACTTACTGCGCGCTTTCTGTTGTATTTCTTCATCCCATAAAATGACATTATTTTCGCTGTCATAACAGGCTTTCAACCATGCCCCCCCACTTTCAGGGAGGAACAGCAGTGGCTGAGACAGACCTTCACGATAACCCGCCACCAGCTCAGATAAATATTTCATTGCCTCCTGCGCGGCCAGCGGTGGAAAGCGCCACTCACCTTCTTTACGCAGTAAAAGGCGGCTTTCACCGTCTCCGCCACTGGCGCAGTAGACAAGATGCTCCAGCCAAAGTTGCATCCCCTGTGAGACGTTCTGCAAAGACGGACGCCAGCGCAGCAGGCCGTCTGACTGTACCTGCGGCAGCCAGCCAGTGATATTGACCTCGTCACATTGCAGGTCAATTTCCAGACTTTTCCCGGGTTTTCGCTGGACGCTTACCCGGTCGGCCAGGGCCTGCATCTCCTGACGTTGGTCATCCCAGGCAATTTCGCCAAACGCGCCGTATGGCAGCTCGCCCCCGGCACGAAAACGACGGAACATCAGGCTGGCGTCCTGCTCTTCCACTAGCGTATTTACCAGTTGCTGATTCAGCTGATAACGTGACAGACCTTCGAGAGTGAACGGCTCCGTTTCAGGAATTTCGTTCTCTTCAATGCGGAAATTCACCTGTAGGCGCATCTGGAAAAAAGCCCTGACAGGGTGCAGCCAGAAACGCTGCAGCTGTTCGAAAGGCAGCGTCTCGATAGGCACTGGCGGTAAAGGCTGGATAAATTCGCTGTGCGCTTCACCTTCCAGGCTCGCCGCTTTTAGCCATTCGCGGGCGTAGCTTTGCTTCTCGCCCGGCATGAAGTTGACGGCATCAAACGGCATTCGACTGTGCTGATGGAGAATATGCGTTTTCACCCGCTGCTCACTTTCATCACAGTTGAGCATTTCGTCGCCCTGCAGGCAGTGGCTCTGTCCGATGTAATCGACCAGCTCCTGCACCAGCACTGACGGATAGCGCTCACTGTTATCCTGAATAGACCGGCCTATATAGCTGATATACAGCTTTTGCTCGGCGGACATCAGCGCTTCCAGGAACAGATAGCGGTCATCATCCCGGCGACTACGATCGCCCCGTACCGGTTTCTGACTCATCAAATCAAAGCCCAGTGGCGCAAGTGCGCGTGGATAAATGCCGTCGTTCATGCCCAGCAGGCAAACCACCTTGAAGGGAATAGAACGCATTGGCATCAGGGTACAGATGTTCACCGGGCCTGCGAGGAAACGCTGGCTGATACGCTCCTGATCGAGGCGCTGCGCCAGCTCGTCACGTAGCAGCGACAGCGGCACAGTTTCACCGTAGTGGGATTCCAGTCCCTGCTCGATAATGCCCTGCCACTGCTGTTCAATTAGCGCCAGCGCCGCTTCGGTATCCGGATCCGGCAGGAAGAAGTCATTGAGCATTTCACGGCAGACAGGCAGCCAGTCGGAGAGCGCCCGCTCTTGCGTCAGGCGCAGGCGCCACTGGTTCAGTTTCATCAGCAACGACGCCAGATGGCCAACCAGTTCGGCGATTAATCCACTGGACTCATCGTACGGCAAAATTGCCTGCCACTCGCCCTGACTGCTTTCCATGGCGTAGCCGAGCAGCATGCGCGTCAGGCCAAAGCGCCAGGTGTGCTGGCCCGTCGGAGGCAAATCCCATTCACGAACGTTATCGTCGTCCATGCCCCAGCGAACGCCAGACTCGTTTACCCACAGTCTCAGGTAACGCAACCCCTCTTCATCGATATTAAAGCGAGCCGCCAGGACAGGCACATCCAGCAGGGCGAGAATATCTTCACTGACGAATCGGCTGTCTGGCAGCGAGAGTAGTGTAATAAACGCCTGTAGTGCCGGATGGGATTGGCGCGCCCGACGGTCAGAGATGGCCCACGGCACATAACGATCGCCACTGGCGCTGCCGAACACGGCCTGAATAAACGGGCTGTAGCTGTCAATGTCAGAGACCATCACGATGATGTCGCGCGGGGACAACTCTTTATTTTCTTCCAGCATCGCCAGTAGGCGATCGTGCAGCACTTCCACTTCGCGCTGCGGGCTGTGACAGACGTGAATGCTCAGGCTGCGATCGTCTGGATCCAGCGTGCGTTTGCTGTCACTGCGAGCAAATTCTTCCGCAGTACGCCCGGCGACCGCGCTGTTCTGTAACTCCAGAATGTCATATTGCAGATTGTGCAACAGGTTATCCGGCTCAATATCGACGAAGGCATCCAGTTCCTGATAGCGTTCGAGCCCCGCCAGCAGGTAGATGTAATCCCGGCCAAGCTTGCCCCATGAGGCCAGCATCGGGTTACCGATATCCTGTTCGCCATCGGCATTAAACAACGCAGGAGCCTGTTGGCTGTCGCGGAATAAGGGCAGCTCGCGCTGTTCACGGTGATGCCGACGCTGACGAGCCAGAAGCTTCGCCAGAAACGCCGGATCTTTAATGTCTCCCCAGTAATAACGACAGGGGTTGGTGAACAGCACATAAACGTCAACATGCTTGCCCAGAGCCTGAAGTGCCTGCAGATAGACCGGCGGCAGGGCTGAAATCCCGCAGATAAACACCCGGGACGGTAAACCCGTCGGAGGCTGTTCGCTGTTTTCCAGCGCGGTAATGAAGCGTTGATACAGGTTGGCACGATGCCAGAGAGGCTGCCCCAACGCGGCGGTGTGTTCCACCAGCGCTTTCCACAATGGTGCCTGCCAAAGCTGCGCCTCATCAATGCCGTCAATGCGCTCGTCGGCTTCCCAGCGAGTTAACCATTCCGGGCGGTAAACCAGATACTGGTCATAGAGATCGGCTACGCGAGAAGCCAGCTGGAACAGCTTACGTTTGTCGCTATCGTCTGACAGATACTGGCGCAACGGCGTGAACGCTTCCTGCTCAAGCATTCCGGGCAGCAGTGTCATCAACTTCCAGCTCATGCTTTGTTTATTAAAGGCACTTTGCTCGGGGATTTCCGGCAATACGCGAACAAACATGTCCCAGATAAAGCTGGCGGGAAGCGGAAAATCAATGTTAGCCGCGATGCCGAAACGCTTTGACAGTGTCATCTGCAGCCATTGGGCCATACCGGTACTTTGCACCAGCACCATTTCAGGTTCGAAGGGGTCGTTAAGCCGGTCCTGCTCAACAATAAACTCCATCAATGCTTCCAGCACATCCAGACGGTTGGAGTGGTAGACCCGTAACATATTCGCTCCTGACGCTCGCGGTTAAGCCATTAACTTTGTGGACAATGAAGGCGAGACATTTGTCCCTGCCTCCCCACGGGGGTGGTGATCGTTACCGTGATGCTGACACATCTTTGGCGGCTTGTCTGCACACGGTTAAGCTGCCAGCCTTCGGGCATCGCGGCGGTATGGAACTGGCTGTGGTTCCATCCTTCGCGCCAAAGTTGTTGATACAAACTCAACTGCGCACCACCGACAGCAAGCTGGCTGTGTAAACCTGATAGCGCCGTAACCACCATCATCATCAACACCACACTCAACAGCACTTCGGGCAGGCTAAAACCCTGCTGTCGATTCAAGGATTCTGGCATTGTGAGGCCTCTTTGCGCGGACAAAAATCACTCCAGCCGTTGCGGTCAACGTGCAGGGAATTGTCGTTAACTGAAGCCGTTTGCCACCGGATTTGCTCCCTGCAACGGGCAATCAACAACGCGGTACCATCAGCGAAAAACCGTAAGCACACTCGCCCGGCGAAACCAGGCAGGGTCTGGCATTGCAAGACCGGCGACAGCGGCCAGGCAAACACGCGCCCCCACTCAAGCAATGACTCCGCTTCCATGCTGTCCTGAATTGCCTGTTTTTCCAGACTTGCCTGCGACAAACGGGCCTGATGCTGAATGCTGATACCTTGCAGCATCAGGCTGCCGAGGATGAGCATCAGTAACACCAGCATGAGTGACGACATCCCTTTTTCCCGGTTCATAGATTGTGCCCCGTTACGCTATGGCTGGCACTCACCTGAACTGTAGGACGGCTCTTCAGATGTGCGGAAAGAGTCACGTCAAACTCAGGCGAAAACCCGCTAATGTTATGTCGCTGAACCTTAAACTCATCGATGACAAGGAAATCGGGATCGGTCATTTTGTCCCACCCTTTAGCGTTGCAATCTGTCGCGCCGCGCAGCGTTTCCAGAGCGCCATTATTCAGCCTGAAACCTGTTACGTCAGAATTTGCTGCGGGGGCATCCTCCCAGACACCGTTGAGATTGCTGTCCCAACGAACCCGCAGGCACTGATTTTCAATAAGCACAGCTTCACCACTACAGGCTCCCCGGCAAAAACCGGCCCGTTGTAGATGCCGGGATACGGTAAACAGGCGCTGCCAGATTTCCTCTTCAAGCACCTGTTGCTGGGTCTGTCGTAGAGTAGCCATTTGCAGTGCAGGTAAGAAACGCGCCGTCGCAAGCAGCAGGATGCTACCAATCGCCATGGCTATCAGGACTTCAACTAACGAAAAACCCTGCTGATTTACTGACATGATTTGTCGCTTCCTCCCTGACATAAACGTACGCGTCCCCAGCCAGAGACAATCAAACTCCAACTTCCTGCACTGCTTTTGAGGGTGATATGCCCGGGCCAGGCGGTGCTTCGCAAACCGTAGAAACCCAGACCAGGCGTCATCTCGCTAAGTGTCACTTCCGGCCAACGTGGGCGTAATACATAAACGCTTTGCGCTGCGCAGCCAGCCCCCTCTTCACTCAGGGCATTCAGGCACCAGCCTTCCTCCGCGCGCTGTAAGCGAGGCAGGCGATCGCGACGATGCCAGCTCGCATCGTTACGCAGCATGACCAGATAATCTCTGACCTGGCCTGCGGTTTGCCATAGACGCTGCTGCTGCTGCCAACGCTGCCAGCCGTACAGCCCTCCACCGCTGAGAATAATCATCAGCGAGAGCGCAACCAGCATTTCAATAAGGGTGTAACCCTGTTCTCGTTTCATGGCCGCAATATGCAGTGGAAGGTTAATCAACGCGAACGGGAATTCCGCGTTTTACGGGCATGGTTCAGGGGAAATTTATCGGGTTGCAGCGGGTTACAGAAAAACAGGAAGAGTGCTTCAGAAAATGAAAACCGGCCACGTGGGCCGGTTGATTTCAGGTGATTTAAATCGCCACAGGCGCTTTAATACCGGGGTGCGGGTCGTAGCCTTCAATCTCGAAATCATCGAACTGATAATCGAAGATAGACGCCGGCTTACGTTTGATAACCAGCTTCGGCAGCGCGCGAGGCTCACGGCTCAGTTGCAGATGCGTCTGGTCCATGTGATTGCTGTACAGGTGCGTGTCGCCCCCGGTCCAGACGAAGTCACCGACTTCGAGGTCACATTGCTGGGCCACCATATGCACCAACAGCGCGTAGCTTGCGATGTTAAACGGCAAGCCGAGGAACACATCGCAAGAACGCTGATACAACTGGCATGACAGCTTGCCGTCTGCCACGTAGAACTGGAAGAACGCGTGGCACGGAGCCAGCGCCATTTTGTCCAGCTCGCCGACGTTCCAGGCTGACACAATGATTCGACGCGAGTCGGGGTCATTTTTCAGCTGTTCGATGACCGTGGTGATTTGGTCAATATGGCGGCCATCTGGCGTTGGCCATGCGCGCCATTGCTTACCATATACCGGGCCCAGGTTTCCCTGATCGTCTGCCCATTCATCCCAGATGGAGACATTGTTTTCATGCAGATACGCAACGTTAGTGTCACCTTTCAGGAACCACAACAGCTCATGGATGATGGAGCGTAAATGACAGCGCTTGGTCGTCACCAGCGGGAAACCATCCTGCAAGTTGAAGCGCATCTGGTGGCCGAAAATTGATAGCGTGCCGGTACCGGTACGGTCATTTTTTGGGGTGCCCTCGTCGAGCACCTTCTGCATCAGTTCAAGATACTGTTTCATGCTTCCTCAGGAGACTTGTTGCTGTGGGCGATGACGATACGCCCAAACCATCATAATGATACCTGCCAGAACCATCGGAATGGAGAGGATCTGCCCCATGCTGATGTACTGCACCCACTCACCGGTGAACTGCGCATCCGGCTGGCGGAAGAATTCGACGATGATGCGGAACAGACCGTAGCCAATCAGGAACAGGCCTGAAACAGAGCCCGTCGGGCGTGGCTTGCGGATAAACAGGTTGAGGATGATAAACAGCACCACGCCTTCCAGCGCCAGTTCGTAAAGCTGCGATGCATGACGCGGCAGCACGCCGTACTGATCGAACAGAGACTGCCATTCAGGATGCGACGGCAGTAACGCCAGGTCTTCCGCACGGGAGCCCGGGAACAGCATGGTGTAATGGAAGGAAGGGTCAACGCGGCCCCACAATTCACCGTTGATGAAGTTGCCCAGACGACCAGCGCCGAGACCAAACGGGATCAATGGTGCAATAAAGTCAGCAACCTGGAAGAAGGTGCGTTTCGTGCGCCTGGCAAAGACAATCATGACGACGATAACGCCAATCAGGCCGCCATGGAACGACATGCCGCCATCCCAGACACGGAACAGATACAGTGGATCGCTGAGGAACACCGGCATGTTGTAGAACAGGACATAGCCGATACGCCCGCCGAGGAATACCCCGAGGAATCCGGCGTACAGCAGGTTTTCAACTTCGTTCTTCGTCCAGCCGCTGCCCGGTCGGTTCGCCCTGCGAGACGCCAACCACATTGCGAAGATAAAGCCGACGAGATACATCAGTCCGTACCAGTGAAGCGCAACCGGTCCAATGGAAAAAATCACCGGATCAAATTCCGGGAAATGCAGATAACCACTATTCATCTGTCACCACAAGTGCTTGTTATTCCGCCGAAAGTGGTCAGCGGTAGAGACGTGCAGCCTGAAGACTGCCCCAAAGGTGCGAATGATAGCACAAGGCAGTCGGCTGGGAGGCGCTGAAAGATGTAAAAGATATGTATAAACACGGGGCCAGCAGGCAGAGGCGCCGCCGGGAACTGACGTTTATCTGCCGCCGCGAATCAAGCCGCCAAGGCCCCGGCGTTCCATGAATGCCGCCACTTGATGGCGCACTTCAGTCGCAAGTTGCGCATCCAGGCTGCGCTGTGCCAGGTTTTTCGCATCTTCCAGCTCGATGTGACGCAGCAAGTATTTCACGCGAGCCACCGAGCGTCCGTTCATCGACAGATGGCGGAAACCCAGGCCAATCAGGATAGTCACGCACATCGGGTCACCCGCCATTTCGCCGCATACGCGCAAGTCGATGTCGAGGCGCTCGGCGTCCTGAGCAATCATCGACAGTGCGCGAAGCAGCGCCGGGTGCAGGCTATCGTACATGCTGGCTACACGGGTATTGTTCCTGTCGACCGCCAGTAAATATTGCGTCAGATCGTTGGTTCCCACGGAGATGAAATCAACGCGGCGAGTCAGATGCGGCAACATGAATACCATTGATGGCACTTCCAGCATCACGCCGATCCGCGGTTTCGGGATCTCGTAGCCGATCATCTCTTCCACTTCGCGTCCAGCACGTTCAATCAGGCGTTTTGCCTCATCGACCTCATCAATACTGGTGACCATCGGCAGCAAAATGCTGAGATTACCCGTCGCGGCATTGGCACGCAGCATCGCGCGAACCTGAACCAGGAAGATCTCCGGCTGATCGAGCGTGATGCGGATCCCGCGCCAACCGAGACATGGGTTTTCTTCGCTGATGGGCATGTACGGCAGTTGTTTGTCGGCCCCGACGTCCAGCGTTCGCAGTGTCACCGGTTTGTCGTTGAACATTTGCAACATGCCCTGATACTGGGCCACCTGCTCTTCTTCTGACGGGAAACCGCTTTGCAGCATGAACGGGATTTCAGTGCGATAGAGCCCGATGCCATCGATGCGGCTACCAAGCTTTTCTTCGTGCTCTGGGCTTAAACCGGCATTCAGCATTACTTTCACGCGTTCGCCGCTTTTCAGCTGCGCCGGACGATCAACGTCATCTTCCGCGATTCGGCTGAGTTCATTTTCTTCGGTCACCAGCCGTTGGTATTCCTGCAGGAGTACCGGCTCGGGATCGACCAGCAATTCACCGCGATAGCCATCGACCACCAGCATTCGGCCATGCAGCACCGAAGGCTGAATATCGGCGCCCATCACCGTCGGGATACCCAACGCGCGCACCATAATGGCGGCATGAGAGTTCGCTGCGCCGTCGCGCACCACGACGCCCGTCAGTCTGTCCTGCGGCACTTCGGCAAGCGTGGTCGCCGAAAGCTCATCAGCCACCAGCACGAAGCGCTCCGGCCAGGCGTTTGGGCCCTGCACAGAGTCATCGAGATGGAAAAGCAGACGTTGACCCAGCGCCCGGAGATCGCCCGCACGCTCTTTAAGATAACCATCACTCAGGGCCGCGAACTGCGCAGCAAATTTTTCGATGATGGTTTTGACCGCCCATTCTGCTACCGAGCCTTTGTCCACTTCAGCGAACAGCTCTTTGCGCAGTCGCGCGTCTGATAACAGGTGTGAATAGAGATCAAAGATAGCCGCGGTTTCTTTCTGGGCTCCGGCCGCAAAACGCTTGCTGTAACGACGAAATTCTCCAGCCGCCTCTTCCAACGCACCGGTCAGACGTTCGCGCTCAAGCGCAGTGTCCAGCGTTGAGGCTTCGTACACCTGCTCCATCAACGGCAGTGTAGAATCCATCCAGCCCTGAGCAATCGCCACCCCGGATGCAGCCGCCAGTGCGCGAATGCGCGTTTGACGGTACTGACCAAACAGCGCCGTAAGCTGAGACTGAGAGAGGATCGCCGCCATTTGAGTGGCAAGCGTGACGAGGAAGGATTCTTCACTTTCGTCGAACTGACGCAGTTCGCGCTGCTGAACCACCAGCACGCCAAGCAGTTGGCGACGCTGGATGATCGGCACGCCAAGAAATGCGCGGTACTTTTCTTCCTTTACGGAAGGAATATATTTGAAGCTCGGATGCTTTTGCGCATCCGCGAGGTTAATGGGCTCCGCGAGGCGTCCCACCAGGCCAACGACACCTTCATCAAAGGCGAGTGTAATCGTTCGGCCGCGTGGCTTTTTCAGCCCGCGAGTGGCCATCAGGTAATAGCAGCGCCTGTCATGGTCAGCGAGATAAACCGAACACACTTCGGTTTCCATTGCCTGACAGATATCCGTTACCAGAATATCGAGCGCCTCGTTCACACGGGGCGCACTGGCCACTTTCTCGACTATTTCTCGCAACCGGGTGAGCATAATGTGCGTGGCTTAACCTCTTTTACGTCGATAAGCAGGGGCGGTGTTCTGCGGTTTGGGGGTACTTTCCGTCAGCGCCAGCACAACGCCTGCAAACTCCTTCATCACCCGACGGTAGACATCACGTTTAAACGACACCACCTGACGCACCGGGTACCAGTAACTTACCCAGCGCCAACCATCGAATTCCGGGGTACTGCTGGTTTGCATGTTGATATCATCATCGTTGCCTATCAACTGCAGGAGAAACCACTTTTGTTTCTGGCCGATACAAACCGGCTTTGTGTCCCAACGCACCAAACGTTTCGGTAACTTGTAACGCAACCAGTTCCGGGTAGAAGCCAGGATCCGCACATCTTTACGGCTTAACCCCACTTCTTCGAACAATTCCCGATACATCGCCTGCTCAGCGGACTCGCCTGGGTTTATCCCTCCTTGAGGGAATTGCCAGGAGTGTTGACCGTAACGCCTGGCCCACATTACCTGGCCCAGGCGGTTGCAGATTACAATTCCAACATTTGGGCGGTAGCCATCGTCATCAATCACCGGACTACCTCTAAAAACAATTTTCAATGTGAATGATTGTTTCACACTCGCTGGAAACGGTAAACCACTCTCTTGCGGCGATAACACCGGATAACAATTGAATAACTCACAGCTATCATCAAAGTTATAAACAGATAGGACCGTCCCGGGACCATTTTATTCACTTTTTCTGTGGATAGAGTTGTGAAGAAGTCGCGAGTTACCATGGGAAAACCTTGATTCGTCTTAAAAACACCATTTTTTATCATTAAAATAAAATGATGTTATTCATCTATTTAGAATAGTTCCTTTTCATTAAATATGCCATAACGTGACGATCATCACATAGGTAATCCTTGCACTGATGAAAGATCGAACAACGTCGTTTTTATCCACAGATTGTGCCACTAACTTAAACACTTTTTGTGTGAAAATTGGATTTTCATCGCACGTCAAGCCTGTAAATGGAAACAGTAGTGAGGGTTTTCCCCAGTTATCCCACTTTTCTGTGGATAACAGGGTGTAAGATCCTGTTCATTGTCAGTGACCAGAATGGGAAAACATTTTGCAGCGCAAAAAATGTTGGCTTTTTTCAATTAAAAAACGCTATTAAATCATCATATTGGCGTAGTTATTCAGAAACGGGTAAACTCTTTCCACAATGGGGATAAACCCCGCTCACTTTTCAACCAAAGGCGTGCCGTTATGTCCCTGCTGTCTCCCCTGCGTCAATCCCCTCAGTCTGAAGCCGAGCTTTTAGCTCAGGCGCAGCAGCTGGCGGGTTATACGCTGGGTGAATTGGCGGCGATGGCAAACCTGCCCATTCCGCCCGATTTAAAGCGGGATAAAGGCTGGATTGGTGTGCTGCTTGAAATTTGGCTGGGTGCCAGCGCAGGGAGTAAACCCGAGCAGGATTTCGCCGCGCTGGGCGTCGAGCTGAAAACGATCCCCGTCGACCGCAACGGCCGTCCGCTGGAAACCACGTTTGTCTGCGTCGCCCCGCTGACCGGCAACAGCGGTGTCACCTGGGAAACTAGCCATGTCCGGCATAAACTCAAGCGCGTGATGTGGATCCCAGTCGAAGGCGAACGCACTATCCCGCTGGCTGAACGCCACGTCGGTGCGCCATTGCTGTGGAGCCCGAGCGTAGAAGAGGAGCATCAGCTGCGCATGGATTGGGAAGAGCTAATGGATTTGATTGTGCTCGGTCAGGTGGAACGCATTACCGCTCGCCACGGAGAAGTGCTGCAGCTACGTCCGAAAGCAGCCAACAGTAAAGCCTTGACGGAAGCAGTCGGCACACACGGCGAACCTATTCTTACTCTCCCACGTGGTTTTTATCTGAAGAAGCATTTCACCGCCGCCCTTCTGGCCCAGCATTTTCTGCTCTGACATGATTCGTTTGGGGTGAGGCCGTCCGTGGCTTATAATTGCGCTTTTCGTTTTTGGCAGGATTTACAATGTTTGCATGGGTAACCGATCCTAACGCGTGGATGGCGCTTGGGACGCTGACGATCCTTGAGATCGTTCTGGGCATCGATAATATTATTTTTCTCTCTCTGGTAGTGGCTAAACTGCCGACGGCTCAGCGCAATCACGCGCGCCGAATCGGTCTGTTTGCGGCGATGATAATGCGACTGGCGCTGCTGGCGTCAATCGCCTGGGTCGTCAGGCTGACCAATCCGCTGTTTACGCTTTTCGACCACTCGTTCTCAGCCCGCGATCTGATTCTACTGGCTGGCGGCCTGTTCCTTATCTGGAAAGCGAGCAAAGAGATCCACGGATCGATTGAAGGCGAAGAAGAAGGGCTGAAAACCAACGTCCACTCATTCTTCGGTGCTATCGTTCAAATCATGCTGCTCGACATTATCTTCAGCCTTGATTCGGTTATTACAGCGGTGGGTCTGTCCGATCATCTGTTCATTATGATGGCTGCAGTGGTGATTGCCGTGGGCGTGATGATGTTTGCTGCACGTCCGATTGGCGAATTTGTCGACAGGCATCCGTCGGTCAAGATGCTGGCGCTGGCATTCCTTATCCTGGTCGGCTTTACATTAATGCTGGAAAGTTTTTCTATTCATGTACCGAAGGGGTATATCTATTTCGCGATGTTTTTCTCCATTGCCGTGGAGAGCCTCAATTTGCTGCGAAATAAAAAAAATCCGCTTTAAATTCAAGGACAGCCTTCAAAATGAGGGTTGTCCCGCAATCTTTTTAAGATTTTACTGCTTTTTACTTACTCCTTACCGGGTTATATCTAGAATGGTATGAGTTGCGGTCATATAAGGGGTAATAATGATGAAAAAATGGGCAGTTTTGATTTCTGCAGTGGGACTGGCATTTGCCGTTTCCGGTTGCAGCAGTGACTACGTGATGGCAACGAAAGATGGCCGAATGATTCTGACGGATGGAAAACCAGAAGTGGATGACGACACCGGCCTTATCAGTTACGAAGATCAGCAAGGTAACAGCATGCAGATCAACCGTGACGATGTTTCTCAAATCATTAAGCGCTAAAAGAATACAGGTCAGCTCGTCTGGCCTTTTTTGATTTTTTACTTCCGCTTTTTCCTCGCATCTGCCATGTTTATGTTCCTTTGTCAGGACGCCTGTTGCGCCCTTCCTGACGTTGTTGATTTAAAAAAAGGAAAACGGCTATGCACTATCACCGTATCCCCCACAGCTCACTGGAAATCAGTACTCTTGGGTTGGGCACTATGACGTTTGGTGAACAGAACAGCGAAGCCGACGCCCATACACAGCTCGATTACGCCGTTGCTCAGGGCATTAACCTGATTGACGTAGCAGAGATGTATCCCGTACCACCGCGCCCGGAAACGCAGGGTCTGACCGAAACCTACGTCGGCAACTGGCTGGCGAAGCACGGCAACCGTGAAAAAATAGTGCTGGCTTCAAAAGTCAGCGGCCCAACGCGCAATAACGACAGCGGTATTCGCCCGAACCAGGCGCTCGATCGCAAAAATATTCGCGATGCGCTGCATAACAGCCTGACTCGTCTGCAAACCGACTATCTCGACCTGTATCAGGTGCACTGGCCTCAGCGTGCGACCAACTGCTTCGGTAAGCTTGGCTACGAGTGGACGGAGTCACAGCCCGTTATCACCCTGCTGGAAACTCTCGAAGCGCTGACCGAATTCCAGCGTGCGGGAAAAATCCGCTATATCGGCGTCTCTAACGAAACCGCGTTTGGCGTGATGCGCTATCTGCACCTTGCCGATAAACACGACTTGCCGCGTATCGTCACGATTCAGAACCCATATAGCCTGCTGAACCGCAGCTATGAAGTGGCTCTGGCAGAAGTGAGCCAGTATGAAGGGGTGGAGTTGCTGGCGTATTCCTGCCTGGCTTTCGGTACGCTGACAGGAAAATACCTGAACGGTGCGAAACCGGCCGGAGCGCGCAACACGCTGTTCAGCCGCTTTACGCGTTACAGCAGCGAGCAGTCGCAGAAAGCGGTAGCGGCGTATGTGGATATCGCGAAACGTCATAACCTCGATCCGGCTCAGATGGCGTTAGCCTTCGTGCGTCGTCAGCCGTTCGTCGCCAGCACCCTGCTGGGTGCGACCACCATGGAGCAGCTGAAAACCAACGTGGAAAGTCTGCACCTTGAGTTGAGCGAAGAGGTTCTGGCAGAAATTGACGCGGTGCATAAGGTCTATACCTACCCGGCACCGTAAACATTGTGTGGCCTGATACCCTCTCCCATCGGGAGAGGGTTAGAGAGAGAAGCTACACCTTACCTTTCCAGGCCCACAGCACGATAATCGCGACCGCGAACAGCGTACCGAAACCAATCCCAACGCCTACCACCGGAATCCCCACCATCACCGCCAGCGAGTAAAGGCCGAGCATAATCAGCATCGCGCTGTTTTCGCCGAGGTTTTGCACCGCTATCGCATTCCCCGCGCCCACCGTGTGTTTCCCGCGCTCCTGCAGCAACGCATTCAGCGGCACCACGAAGAAGCCACCGCAGATCCCCAGCAGCAACAGCAGAACGTACGCCGGTAGCAGCGCGTGCTGTAGCGCAAAAATCACCACCGCAATACCAATCAAAATGCCCGCAGGCATACAGCGCGCCACGGTTTCCAGCGTCACCAGTTTCGCCGCAGCCCCCGCACCGACCACAATCCCGACGGCAACCATCGCATTCAGGTACGTCGGCGTCGCGTTGTCGGTTATCCCCAGCGCAGCCGGCACCCACAGCACCAACAGGAAACGCAGCGTGACGCCCGCGCCCCAGAACAAGCTGGTGCCCACTAGCGAAAAACGGGTTTCAGGGCTGTGCCACAGCGTTTTACAGGCCGAGAAGAAACTGCGGGTCATGGCATTGAAACGCCAGGACTGCCCGCTTCTCGCCGCAGGTAAACGAGTGATGAACAGGTTGGCGACAACCGCTCCAGCGTAAACCAGCGCACATACGCCCAGCGCCGCCAGCACGTGCCAGTCGGCCAGCACGCCACCCGCGACTGAGCCCAGCAAAATCGCGGCGATAGTCGAAGATTCCATCATCCCGTTAGCTTTAACCAGTTTGTCACCGGTGGTTAGCTCGCCAAGAATGCCATATTTCGCTGGTGAATAGGCTGCCGCGCCCACGCCCACCAGCGTGTACCCGATAAACGGGTTTACACCCACGCAGATAGACGCCGCGCCGATCAATTTCATACCGTTGGCGACCATCATCACCCGGCCTTTCGGGAAGCTGTCGGCAAACTGCCCGACAAATGGCGCGAAAAGAATGTAAGCGCCCACAAACACCATTTGCAGAACCGGCTGGCTCCAGTCCGGGTAGAATTGCTCCTTCATCAGCGCCAGGGTGGCGAATAGCAGCGCATTATCGCCAAAGGCAGACAGAAACTGGGCGCAGAGCACCGCCATCATCCCTTTCGAGCGTAGTGAAGTGTTAGTGTGCACTGACTCACTCATTCGGTTTTTCCACCTGATCAACCTGCTCTTTAAGGGCGACAAAATCGGGTTTGCCGCTGCCGAGAAGCGGTAACTGTTTAAGACAGCGGATATCACGCGGCACCGCAAGTTCCGGTATTCCGCTGGCCCGTGCCTGCTGCTGCAGTTTGTCACGCGTCAGTTCTGTGTCGGTAGTAAACAGCACCAGCGCTTCACCTTTGCTCGCATCCTGCTTTATCACCGTGGCGTGAAGCTTGTCTGGCGATACCGACAGCGCGAGCTGCTCGACCATTTCCAGCGATACCATTTCTCCGGCGATTTTCGCGAAGCGTTTGGCACGACCCTGAATTTTCACGTAGCCCTGCTCGTCAAACAGCACGATATCGCCGGTGTCGTACCAGCCATTTTCCAGCTCGCCAAGATGATTTTCCGCCGTCGGCTGTTCCAGTACACCGGGGTTTTCCACTCGCAGATAGCCGTTCATGATGTTCGGACCTTTCAACTGCAAACGCCCGCCTTCTTCAATGCCCGGCACCGCCAGCAGTCGCGCATCCATGCCCGGTAGAATGCGGCCAACCGTGCCCGGTTTTGCCGCCATTGGCACGTTGATCGACACCACCGGTGCGCACTCGGTTACGCCGTAGCCTTCCAGAATGCGCAGGCCAAATTTGTCCTGCCAGATTTGCTTCGTGCTGTCCTGGAGCTTTTCGGCACCGGCGACCACGTAACGCACTTTATGGAAATCATACGGATTGGCAAAACGCGCGTAGTGGCCAAGGAACGTGGACGTTCCGAATAGCACCGTACAGTTACGATCGTAGACCAGCTCCGGCACAATGCGATAATGCAGCGGGCTTGGATACAAGAACACCTCCGCCCCTGTCAGCAGTGGCGTAAACAGCCCCACGGTCAGGCCGAAAGAGTGGAACAGTGGTAGCGCCGACATAAAGCGGTCGCGGGCGGTGAAGTCGGCGATAGTTTTAATCTGCTCGACGTTGGCCAGAATGCTTTTATGGCTGTGCACCACGCCCTTCGGATGACCTTCTGAACCCGAAGTAAAGAGCACCATCGCCGCGTCTTCCGGTTGCTGTTTTACCTGCGCAAGATGCGGGGCCAGCAGATGGCCGAAGATCCACAGCTTGTCAGTCAGCGTCACGTCGCCTTTTAAATCTTCCAGAAACACCCAGCGCACCTGGGTCAGTTGCTCCGGCAGATGCCACAGTTTCCCTTTATCGAGGAACTGTCGGGAGGTAAATATGGTTTTGATTTCTGCCGCGGTAATCGCGCTGGAAAGCCCTTTGATGCCAGCGGTGTAGTTCATCATTGCCGGGATACGCCCGCGGGCAATGGCCCCGAAAATCACCGCCGCGCTGATCCCGGCATTCGGTAACATCAGCCCAATTTTCTCGCCCTTGGCGCTGTATTTTTCCAGAATACGCGCCACGAACAGCGTTTTGGTCAGCAGCTTGCGGTAGTTATCCGGCTGGAAATTGATGTCTTCTATGCACGGTTTTCTGTCGCCATAGCGATGCTGGGCAGTCAGCAGCGCTTCATAGAGCGTTTCACGCGGACGCACCGCCATGCGGGCTTCCATCATGATTTGATGCAGCATTTCCCCGGCGATTTTACGACGATCGCGCGCACGCGGCGCTTCCGGCATCGGCAGTGACGTCGGGGGCAAAATATGCAGATGGATTTGCGGGAAGAAGCGGCGTTTCACCAGACCTTTCAGTCGGCTGGCAAACGTCAGTTCCGCACCTTCAATACGAATCGGGACCACTACCGCCTGCGACTTTGCCGCCACAAAGCCCGCGCCATCGTAGATTTTCATCAACGAGCCGGTGATGGAAATGCGCCCTTCCGGGAAAATCACCACCGGGCGCCCTTGCTCAACCAGACGCACCAGATGCTTGATAGACATCGGTTTGGTCGGGTCCAACGGCACAAAATCAATCAGCGGTGCCAGCCAGCGCATAAACCACTTCTGGCTGATAGAGGTATAGACCGCAAATACCGGACGCACGGGTAAAAACAGCGCCAGTAAAATGCCGTCAATAAAAGAGACATGGTTCGGCGTGATAAGCACCTTCGGCTGACGCAAAGCAGCCGCATTTCCTGTGACTTTAACCCGAAACATCACTCTGAAAAGAAATCGAAAAAAGCCCAACAGCATATCAACTCCATTTTGCAAAAAATCACTTTTTGCAGGGTACATGAGATGCGACAGGAAAGCAGGAGGGGGCTGAATTTTGGGTAAAAAAAACCTGCGCATCTGCGCAGGTCGGTGCAAGTAGAGAAGTACGAAAATCGTACTAAAAAATTCTCACCAATCAATACCTCTGGGACTTTGATTGTGGCTTTTGCGCGCAAAGCTCGCCACCGGGAAAACGCAAAGGAATGAGCCGAAGTGCAACGATGTGTTACGAACATCGGTTACTGTTACAGATATGAAATTTAGGGCAAAAAAAACCTGCGCATCTGCGCAGGTTGGTGTAATCAAGTGGCCTTCCCCTAAGGGTCGACTTCACCTATCAATACCTCTGGGATAATCAGAGTATCAATCAGATTGATGAATCCTCCAGCGATCAATCGCAACAGCTAATCGCAAAGTGTAACTAAAGGTTTGGATTCATCTTTTCCATTTTCAATTGCCAGTGACGTGCTGTGTAACTTTTCACGCCATACGCCCTTTCGCATCACATTTGCAGCAGACGGCCCGCGCTTAACCTTGAACAACACTGGATTTTCCGTAACACTGAACAGGTGTAACCGTTTTCCCTCTTAAAAGGCATGTTATGGCGACAATAAAGGATGTGGCCCGGATGGCAGGTGTTTCTGTTGCCACCGTTTCCCGGGTTATCAATAACTCTCCCAAAGCCAGCGATGCCTCGCGTCAGGCAGTATTTTCCGCCATGGAAACGCTCAGCTATCATCCAAACGCCAACGCACGCGCGCTGGCGCAGCAGTCGACGGAAACCGTCGGTCTGGTGGTAGGCGATGTGTCCGATCCCTTCTTTGGTGCGATGGTAAAAGCCGTTGAACAGGTGGCGTATCACACCGGTAACTTCCTGTTAATTGGCAATGGCTACCATAACGAGAAAAAAGAGCGCCAGGCCATAGAGCAATTGATTCGCCATCGCTGCGCGGCGCTGGTTGTACATGCCAAAGTACTGCCCGATGAAGAACTGATTGGACTGATGAAACAGATCCCTGGCATGGTATTGATCAACCGGATCGTGCCCGGTTTCGAAAAGCGCTGCGTGGCGCTCGACGATCGTTACGGCGCCTGGCTCGCCACCCGTCATTTGATCCAACAAGGTCATACGCGAATTGGCTATCTCTGTTCTAACCACGCTATTTCCGACGCCGAAGACCGTTTGCAGGGCTATTACGATGCGCTGAAAGAGAGCGGTTTACCGTGCAATGAGCGGCTGGTGACGTTCGGCGAGCCGGATGAAAGCGGCGGCGAACAAGCGATGACCGAACTACTGGGCCGCGGCAAAAACTTTACTGCTGTCGCCTGCTATAACGACTCGATGGCCGCGGGAGCGATGGGCGTGCTGAATGACAACGGCATTGATGTTCCGGGGGAAATTTCGCTGATTGGATTCGATGACGTGCTGATTTCACGCTATGTGCGGCCGCGCCTGACCACCGTACGCTATCCGATCGTCACCATGGCGACTCAGGCCGCAGAACTGGCGCTGGCGCTGGCTGATAAACGCCCCCTGCCGGAAATCACCCACCTGTTCAGCCCGACGCTGGTGCGCCGTCATTCAGTGATTTCACCAGTGGAAACTCAAAGCTCGTAGCGATACAGATGCACGGTGGTGGCCGGATACTCAATGCCATCACCGATGTACTGCCAGCCAAAACGCTCGTAGAAATCACGACACGCCGAATAGAGATGCAGCTGCGAATAGCCTTTGCCACGCGCGTAATCAATCACATGCGACTGCAACCTGCCCGCAATGCCCTGCCCTCGCACCGATTCATCGACGTACAGCGCCGCCATCCATGGGAAAAGATCCTGACGGCTGATCAGGTCGCAGCGCCATAAACCCACCGTCGCCAACAGCGTGTCGCCGTCGGTCAGCACAAAGGTGAGCGGCAGCGCATCGGGCGTCTGACTGTGCTCAATGATACTGGCGAAAAACTCGCGCGGCATTGCCACGCCACCAAACGCCTGCCAGAGCCAGTCGATGACCTGGCGGCTGTGCTGCGGTACGTCATGCAGCGGCTGGACTTTCACATCAATTTCCCCTGAAAAATGGGTACAGATTCAAACAGATAGCCGTCGAAATCGGGCGCATCCTCGTCAGAGAGTTCCAACAGGCTGTTTTTCACATTCTCGAGGTGCTGCCACGTTGCCTGCCAGGCACCCATTACGTCGCGACGGCGCAGCGCCGCCAGAATGGTTTGCCTGTCGCCGAGCCATTTCAGGCGGTAGGCGCGGCTGGCAATATGCACGTTGAACTGTTGCCACAGCGGGCTGCTGTCCATTTGCAGCCAGATTTTCTCAACGGTGGTCAGCAGCATCTGGTTTTGCGTCGCGCCAGCCAGCACCAGGTGGAACATTTTACTGTTGTCCTGGGTGGTGTCGTTAGCCGCAATCGCGCGCTGTTCCTGCTCGATAATCCGCTTGAGATTGTCGATGTCAGCCCGGGTGGCCATTTTCGCGGCGAAAGCCGCAATGTTGCTTTCAAGTAGCTGACGCGCCTGCAAAATCTCAAACGGCCCGACGTCGCTGTTCAGCATCTGCTCTTCTTCGCTGTCGTTTTCCTGCGGAATACGCATTACGTACACGCCCGACCCCTGGCGAATATCAACGGTTCCCTGCAACTCCAGCATCAGCAGCGCTTCACGCACGATAGTCCGGCTGACGCCATACTTTTCCGCAATGTTACGCTCGGGCGGCAGCCGGGAACCCACCGGGTACAGGCCCTGCATAATCTGGGCACGTAAGTCTTCACCAATTTCCTGGTAAGGTTTTTTTTCCGGCGGAACAGCGGCCTTTTCCACAATATCACCTGTGTCTGCTTGCGGGTGGATGCACAGACCGCCGCTCCTGACGGTCTGACCGGCGGCTATAGTAGCAAAATTCATGCAACTGCAGGAGCGCCGCTATTTCAGTTCATCGTCGATATTTAGCGTGAGCGATCGGGAATCACGCAGCTTGCGGAACCAGCTCGCTGATTTTTTCGCACGCCGCGCCCGGTTGTTGGCGAGGTCAATTTCAATCAGCCCATAGCGATTTTTGAAGGCATTCATTGGTGAAACGTTGTCGGTAAACGCCCACAGCATGTAGCCGTGACAGTTGGCACCGTCCTGTTTTGCCCGCAGCGTCTGCCAGAGGTGTTCGCTAATGAAATTGATGCGGTAGTCGTCTTCAATCACGCCATCGCTGTTGCGGAACTGGCCTTCGTTTTCAATACCCATCCCGCTTTCCGCCACGAACCACGGAATATTGCGGTACTCATCTTTGATACGCATCGCCATGTCGTACACGATTTGCGGGTAGATTTCCCAGCCGCGCGATTTGTTCATCCGCCGCCCCGGCAGTTCAAACGGCTCATAGTAATACGCCGGATGGAATGGGGTTTCCGGATGCCACGCGCGCGACGGTGCTTTGACACGATGTGGGTAATAGAGGTTGATCCCCAGCTCGTCGACGGTGTTAGCGCGGATAATCTCCAGCTCTTCCTCAGTGTGATCCCACGCCACATGGTGCTGCTCCAGCAGCGTGAGCAGTTCAGGCGGATACTCGCCTTTCACCATCGGGTCAAGAAACACCCGGTTGTAGAACAAGTCATAGCGCTCAGCGGCACGCACATCGTGCATCGCTCGCGAACGCGGGTACGTCACTTCCGGATTCAGGATACAGCCTACGCTGCCGCGATAGCCTTTCTCACGGAACAGTTTCACCACCCGCGCCGTCGCCAACACTTTGTGGTGATTCCACTGCATCCAGGTGCCGGTATTTTGCTCGTACGGCCAACGCAGCGCGTCGAGATAGACCCGCGTTTGCACCACAATCGGTTCGTTGAAGGTAAACCAGCGCGTCACTTTATGATGATAGCGTTCGAAGACTTTTTCGACGTAGCCCACAAAAAGGTCGACCACTTTTTTCGACGCCCATCCGCCATACGTTTCCAGCAAATAGCCCGGCAGCTCATAGTGCTCGAGGCAAATCATCGGCGTGATGCCGTTGGCGTTCAGCTCCTCAAACAGCGCATCGTAATAAGAGGCATACTCTTCATCAACGGTGACATTTTCATAATCGATGAGGAAGCGCGACCAGTTAATCGAGGTGCGATAGTGGGTCAGCCCAGCCTGTTTCATCAGCGCCACATCTTCACGAAAACGGTTGATGAAATCGGTGGCGACCGCCGGGCCGTAGCCGTCGTGCCAGACATGCCTGTCGTTTTTGTACCAAAGGTCTGGCCAGGAATCCTGGCCCTCTTTTTTGCCGCTCCAGCCTTCCGTTTGCCATGCGGAAGCCGCAGCGCCGAGAATGAAATCCTGTGGGATAGTAACTGTTTTCTGGCTCATGGCGTCCTCATGCGTTCTCGGTGGCCTGTTGCGCCTGTAACTGCGCCTGTTCGGCACGGCGGGAGGCGATTTTCACGAACGGCAGATAAATAATGATCGAGGTGACAATACAAATCAGCTGGGTAATGACCGCGCCCATGGAACCGGCGGTGGACAGCCAGGCGTTGATCAACGGCGGCGTGGTCCATGGCACCATCACGACGGCTTTGCCGGCGAACCCCGCGGCGGTAGCGAAATAGCCAATGGAGCCGGTCACCAGCGGAGTGATAATGAACGGGATCGCCAGGATCGGGTTGAGCATAATCGGCATGCCGAAAATTACCGGTTCGTTAATGTTGAACAGGCCGGGGCCCATCGACAGCTTGGCGATTTCCTTCATCTCTTTGCGTTTGCTGGCAATCATCACCGCAATTAGCAGGCCAATGGTCAGGCCGGACCCGCCGATGCTCATGTACACATCCCAGAACGGCATGGTGATGATGTTTGGCACCTCTTTGCCCTGCTCGAACGCACTCATGTTGACGGTGATCGCCCCTAACAAAAGCGGCTCGCGGATAGGCTTAATCATCTGATTGCCGTGAATGCCGATCACCCAAAACAGCTGGGCGACAAACATCAGCAGCAGAATACCTGGCAGGCTTTGCATCACGCGTTCCAGCGGCTGCTGCACCACCTGATACACCGCATCATAAAGATACATACCGGTCAGTTGATGGAAAACGAAACCAAAGGTGGCAATCACGGTGGTGGTGATGATCGCCGGGATCAGCGCTGAAAACGACGCCGAAACGTTCGGCGGCACGGTATCCGGCATTTTGATCTTCAGGCCCGGGCGTTTTTCCAGCCAGCAGTAGATTTCTACCGACAGAATCGCGATGAACATGCCGAGGAACAGGCTGCGGGTGTCAGAGAACTGACGCAGCAGAACGTCTTTCACTTGATGCATTTGCCCGTCGACCATCATTTCTACGGTGGTCGGCGTCACACAAATAAAGCAAATCACCGCCAGCAGGCCGGGGAACAACGTTTTGATACCGTTGATACGGCCCAGTTCGATGCCGATTAAAAACACCGCGCCGATGTTGAGAAAATTAAGCGTGGCGTAGTTTATAGCCCCCGTTATCGGCTTGAGTGCCGCCAGGAATGACAGGGACTGGAAGCTGGCGAGACCGTTTTTCGGGTCCAGCACCATATTGGAAATCAGTACTGAAAAGGCGCCGACGATGATCACCGGCATGAGGGTTATAAAGGAAGATTTAATCGCCATGATATAGCGGTAGCTATTGAATTTTGTGGCGAAACTTCCCAGAGAATCGATGAGCTTTTCCTGAAATGCCATAAAGGTGATACCTCAAATGTGGGCTTTTATCAAAATGGGTTTACAGCCTTGGTCCATTTGGCATACCAAAAATAGCGAGGTGTTGGACAAAGTTCTGTGACTGAGGTCTCACAGAGCGATGTGGCATTCCAAATAAATACCAATTCACAGCATTGGCATACCACGCAGTTTTTGGCAGGGATATTTCAGCGAAACGCTGTCAAAAGCGTGATCGCGATGGTTATTTGTAACGAACGCAGACGATATGCCCCTGAATGTCTGTGATAAACTGCAACCATCATGGCGTATCAGGAATCAACAATGGCAACAATGCTGGATGTCTCACTACGCGCTGGCGTGTCAAAAGCGACCGTTTCCCGCGTACTGAACGGCACAGGTCAGGTAAAAGAAAGCACCCGTAAGCAGGTGTATAAAGCCATGGAAGAACTGGGGTATCGCCCTAATTTTTTGGCGCGCTCGTTGGCGAATCGCACCAGTAACAGCATCGGCCTGGTGGTCTCGACGTTTGATGGTTTTTACTTCGGACGTTTGCTGCAACAGGCCTCGCGTCAGACGGAAACTCACGGTAAACAGCTTATCGTCACCGATGGCCACGACACGCCAGAACGTGAAGAACAGGCGGTGCAAATGCTCGCCGACCGCCAGTGTGACGCCATTGTGCTCTACACCCGCTTTATGAGCGAAAAGGCAATCATGAAGCTGATTAACTCCATCGACATGCCGGTGGTGGTTATCAACCGCGACCTGAGCCAGGCCCGCGATCGCTGCGTGTTCTTCGAGCAGCAGGAGGCCGCATTTCAGGCAGTGGAATACCTGATTTCTCAGGGCCATCGCGATATCGCCTGTATTACCGTGCCAATTCATACGCCAACCGGTAAAGCACGCTTGCAAGGCTACCGCAGCGCGCTGGAAAAGCACGGCATTGCCTGGGATCCTGACAAAGTGAAATACGGAGATTCGGGGATGACGCGCGGCTACGAGCTGTGCCTGCAGTTGCTGGAGGAAAACGCGACGTTCAGCGCGCTGTTTGCCTGTAACGATGATATGGCGTTAGGGGCATCGAAGGCGCTGCATCAGGCGGGCTTACGAATTCCGCAGGATATTTCTCTGTTCGGATTTGATGATGCCCCCAGCGCAAAATGGCTTGAGCCGGGGCTTTCAACGGTCTATTTGCCTATCGACAACATGATAACCACCGCTATCGATCAGGCAATTAAACTCGCCAACAATTTGCCTATCGAAACCCTGCCGCCGTTCACCGGAAAACTGGTGCTGCGCGACTCGGTCACAACTGGCCCGTTTTATCAGAACAGTTCCAGCGCCAGCAGTTCCTGAATGGACTGACGACGACGGATAAGCCGCGCGCTGCCGTTGTCGTACAGCACTTCCGGCAACAGCGGGCGGCTGTTGTAGTTGGAAGACATCGACGCGCCGTACGCCCCGGTGTCATGCAGCACCAGATAATCTCCCGGTACCACCTGCGGCAGTTCACGCGTTTCCACTTTCCCGCCCTCCTGCTGGGTAAATACGTCGCCGGATTCACACAGCGGGCCTGCCACCACCGTTTCAACCTTCTCAGCCTGCGACAAATCGCGACCGTCCGCCGCCAGAGCGGAAATATGGTGATAGCTGCCATACATCGATGGACGCATCAAATCGTTAAAGCCTGCGTCAATCAGCACAAAATGACGACTGCCCATGTTTTTCACGCTACGCACCTGCGCCACCAGCACGCCGGATTCCGCCACCAGGAAACGCCCCGGCTCGATTTCCAGTTTCACCGGGTGACCAAGATGTTTAGCGATTTGCTCGCGGGCAGCATTCCACAGACCGAAATAGTGCTGGGTATCGATGGTCTCATCGTCGTAACGATAAGGGATCGACAGGCCGCCGCCAGCTGAGATGGCTTCCAGATCCTGCCCAAACTCAACAACCTGACGCACCATCGCGCCGCACACTTGCTCAAGATGACCATAGTCCACCCCGGAGCCGATGTGCATGTGAATGCCCACCAACGTCAGTTGATAACGCTGAATGACTTCCAGCGCATCCGGCAGGTCGCTGTACCAGATGCCGTGCTTGCTGTTTTCGCCGCCGGTGTTCGTTTTCTGGCTGTGACCGTGGCCAAAGCCCGGGTTCACACGCAGCCATACGCGATGCCCCGGCGAAACGTCCCCGAGCTGCGCCAGCATATCCACCGAACCGGCGTTCACCGGAATTTTCAGCTCAGCTACGCGGGCGAGCGTCGCGTTGTCAATCATATCGGCAGTGAACACGATATCGTCCGGGTGTGATTCAGGATCGTATCCCGCCGCCAGCGCTCGTTCGATTTCACCCAATGAAACGGAATCCACCTTCACGCCCTGCTCACGCATCAGGCGCAGGATGTGGATATTGGAGCAGGCTTTCTGCGCAAAGCGCACCACGTCGAACTGGCTCAACTGCGCAATTTGCTGGCGGATAATCTCCGCATCATAAACCCACACCGGACAGCCAAACTCGGCAGGCAGGCGCAGCAGGTTCTCGGCATTGAGGTCAGTTTCAGTCGTATTCAGTGGGCGTGGCATGGTGAACTCCGGTGTATTTGCTTTTAACCGATTACGCCACAGCGCTTGTCGAATAAAAAATATCGTTTTATCCAGACTTCATGCAAAATTGATATAGACCCAAGTAACTTCAAGATGCAGGTAGGCGGCAATCGAATGAATCCCGATGAGCTTACTCAAGTAAGTGATTCGGGTGAATGAGAGCAGCCAACACCCCTGCAACTTGAAGGGCGACGGGTATAGATAACGTCATGAAAGGAATTACCATGCCCGCCGTAAATTTGCGCCACATCGAAATTTTTCATGCGGTGATGACCACTGGCAACCTGACGGAAGCCGCGGCGATGCTGCACACCTCTCAGCCAACCGTCAGCCGGGAGCTTGCCAGGCTTGAGAAAGTGCTGGGCCTAAAACTGTTTGAGCGCAACCGTGGACGTTTGCACCCGACGGTGCAGGGGCTGCGGCTATTCGAAGAGGTGCAACGCTCGTGGTACGGGCTGGACAGAATTCTCAGCACCGCGGAAAGCCTGCGGGAATTTCGTCAGGGCGAGCTATCGGTGGTGTGTCTGCCGGTATTTTCGCAGTCTTTTCTCCCGGCGTTGTTGCAGCCATTTCTCGCTCGCTACCCGGATGTCAGCCTGCAAATTGTCCCCCAAGAGTCGCCGTTGCTGGAGGAGTGGCTATCGGCTCAGCGCCACGATTTAGGGCTGACAGAAACATTGCACACGCCGCCGGGCACCGAACGTACGCCGCTGTTGAGTATGAATGAAGTATGCGTGCTGCCTGCGGCGCATCCGTTAGCCCAGAAAACCGTTCTCACGCCGCAGGATTTTGAAGGCCAGAATTACATCAGCCTGTCCAGAACGGACAGCTATCGCCAGTTGCTCGACGGCCTGTTTACCGAACACGGCGTGCACCGGCGGATGGTAGTAGAAACCCACAGCGCGGCATCCATTTGCGCGATGGTGCGGGCGGGCACAGGGATTTCCGTCGTCAACCCGTTTACCGCGCTGGACTATGCCTACGGTGGAGACAACAGTGGCATCGCGATCCGCCGATTCAGCGTGGATGTCCCCTTCACCGTCAGCCTGATTCGTCCACTGCACCGACCGGGCTCAGCGCTTGTCGATGCGTTTATCACGCACCTGCAAAACGGCATGCCGTCGCTGGTCACGCCGTTGGAGGAGATGCTCAACCGCGTCAGGAAAGGATAAAGTCAACGGCGTCGGAGGCGTGCAACGCCGCAGTATCAAACACGGGAATGGGGCTGCGTTCTGTCGGCACCAGCAGACCAATTTCGGTACAGCCAAAGATGACGCCTTCAGCGCCCTCACCGACCAAACGTTCAATCACCTGTAAATAGTATGCGCGTGACACCTCGGTGAATTGACCCAGGCACAGCTCTTCAAAGATTATCTGGTTAATACGCGCGCGCTCGTCGGCATCGGGAATAATCGTGTTCAGCGAAAATGCCTGTTCGAGGCGTCCTCGATAGAAATCCTGTTCCATGGTGTAGCGCGTGCCCAACAGCGCCACGTTTTTAACGCCCTGTTTTTCAATCGCACGCCCGGTGGCATCAGCGATATGCAAAAACGGTACGCCGCAGCGTAGCTCGATGTGTGAGGCCACTTTGTGCATGGTATTGGTACAAAGCACGATGCCTTCGGCGCCAATGCTTTCCAGATTTGCCGCCGCTTCAGCGAGGATCTCGCCCGCTTTATCCCATTGACCCGATGACTGGCAGGTTTCTATTTCCTGAAAATCAACGCTGTGCATGAGGATCTTCGCCGAATGCAGGCCGCCCAGGCGCTGCTTGATCCCTTCATTAATCAGACGATAGTAAGGGATCGTCGATTCCCAGCTCATACCGCCAAGCAGGCCAATCGTTTTCATGGAATCTCCTTTTTCAGTGTTTTCGACAGTGAAACAGAGTTGTGATCAACTTTCCACTTCTCCACGCATAAGTTTTCATTTCTGGCTGGCTGCGATAAGTTGAATGAAACAATGTTTCACTCTGAGGTTCAGACTATGTTTGTACAGCATAAAGACACCATACTGGAAGATTTGGGCAGCGGCGTGAGCCGTCGGATCCTGGCCCACGGTGGCAAAATGATGGCGGTAGAAGTGCATTTTGAGACCGGGGCCGTAGGGCCGATGCACAATCATCCTCATGAGCAACTGACCACCGTGCTGTCCGGCGAATTTGAATTTACTATTGGCGATGAAACGCAGATTGTCCGCGCCGGGGATACGCTCTACAAACAGCCCCACATAATGCACGGCTGCGTGTGCCTGAAAGCCGGTGTGCTGCTCGATACCTTCACGCCAATACGTGAAGATTTTCTGTCATAAAAAAGAGAAGGTTACCCTTCTCTTTTTGCTGATTTTTTTACCCGGGAAAAACGCGCGCTTATGCCGTTTTTTCCTCAAGTAGCCGTGGCGCCAGACGAGATTCACGAGCGTGCTGGAACAGCACCACGCCACAGCCAATCATCCCGCCCAGCAGAGCCGCCAGCAGTACGATCAGCGATTTTCCTGGGCCATCTTTTTTCACCGGCAAAGACGGTGACAGCTGATAATTGACGACAGGGAACTGAACGTTCTGAATATTCAGCTGCTCAATTTTTTTTAAGCGATAGTCGCGGTTAAGAATTTCGGCATTCAGCTCGGAGACATCGCTCATGGCTTTTTCGATTTCCAGCTTCTTATTGATCCCGTCGGTGCCGAGGGTCACTGAGAAATCCGGATCGTCTTTTATCGTCTGGCCATTGCTGTACACGGGTTTATTAATTCCCGCCGCTTTTGCCACCTGCAAAGAATAATTGAGACGTTTTATTTTGGTCTCTTTTTCATATTCCAGCTTCGCGCGATCCAACTCCAGACGCTGTTTTTCGACCTGGATTTTCATCGCCACGGTTTCGTTGATATTCGACATGGTCTGTTTGACCACTTTATCCGCGACGAACTTCATGTAGCCAGCCAGAATACTTTGCGTTTCTTCAGGCTGCGGACCGGTAAAAGAGAGCGTCCAGGTATGATACGGCGTCGTGGGTTCTTTCTTATTGCTCGCATCATCTACGGCTTTCATTTTCTCAGAAACCGCCACCACAGCGCGATACAGCTCCGCGGGTTCAACGTCGACACCGTCGAACTGGCTCATCAGTTGCGGTGATGATTTCACGAACTCTTCCAGCATTACGGAAGAGTTAAATTTCTTGATGAAGAGATTAAAAATACTGGCGCTGTCGACGCTGATATCCACGTTCAGCACCTTCAGCGTGGCGAGAAGCGTGTTGAGCGGAACCAGTTGGGTACGCTCAGCCGAGGTGATCACCGCGCTGCTGGTCCATTTTTGAGGCACACAGAAGCTAATCGCCAGCGCCATCAGCGCAAAACTGAAGACGGTTCCCAGAATGCGTTTTTTCGCGCGCCATAGGATGTCTACTAGCGCCAGGAGATCGATTTCATGCCCATTGTCAGGACGGGGGAAAGGAATAATAGCGTCCGATTGCGGTTTAATATCCATAGTTGACATAGTGTACGGGTCGTTGCGTAGGGAGGTAATTTCGCTCCAATATATCCCCTCAAGAATTTTCTGAAAACATTTAATTTCAGAAAATCCGCTATTGCACACTACACAGGGGCAAGCCAGGCACTGGCGCTTTGTTTTCCGTGCCCCGGAGAATACCTACGCAAATACGTAGTTGATTAATACCGCTACTTGTTTTAATGCACATAGCTCTGTGCGCAAAAATCAGACCCTTGTTGTCAATAAAAATGCGTATAAATTCGCACCGTCGATTTACGCCCATTGCATTTATCGTGTGAATATACGAAAAACCCCACTATTCAGTGGGGCTATCATTCAAAATCTGAGAGATTATCGCGCCAGCCAGCCGCCATCTACCGCAACGGTATAACCGTTGATGTAGTCTGAGGCGCTGGAGGCCAGGAAGACGACCGGGCCCATCAGATCAGATGGCAAACCCCAACGGCCCGCAGGGATACGGTCGAGGATTTCGGCACTGCGCTGTTCATCGGCACGCAGCATTTGAGTGTTGTTGGTCGCCATGTAACCTGGCGCAATCGCATTCACGTTGATCCCGTGTTTTGCCCATTCGTTAGCCAGCAGACGAGTGACGCCCATCACGCCGCTTTTCGATGCGGTGTAAGACGGCACACGGATCCCGCCCTGGAAAGAGAGCATTGAGGCGATGTTGATAATTTTGCCGCCGTTACCCTGGCTGATGAAGTGCTTCGCCGCTGCCTGCGCCATGAAGAACACGGCTTTGATGTTCAGGTTCATGACGTCATCCCAGTCTTTCTCGCTGAACTCAATCGCGTCCTGACGACGAATCAAACCGGCGTTATTAACCAGAATATCGATATGACCAAACTCGGTCACCGCGCGCTCCAGCAGCTGAGGAATGCCGTCGATATTACGTAGATCGGCGGTCAGGCTCAGGAAGCGACGACCGCGGGCGGTGACTTGCTCCATCGTTTCAGTCGGCTCGACGATGTTAATACCGACGATATCGCAGCCCGCTTCTGCCAGACCAATCGCCATGCCCTGCCCTAAACCAGTGTCACAGCCGGTGACTACCGCGACTTTGCCTGCCAGTGAGAATGTGTCGAGAATCATAGTAAGTCCTTATCATTTCGCGCCTGTTTCAGACAGGCAAGTTTATTGGCTGTCCGCGACCTAGCGCAGATCCTTCACAGCAACGTGGTCCATATCATCGAAGACCTGGTTTTCGCCAACCATACCCCAGATGAATGTATAAGCCTGAGTGCCCACGCCTGAGTGAATAGACCAGCTCGGTGAAATCACCGCCTGTTCGTTGTGCATCACGATATGCCGCGTCTCCTGTGGCTGTCCCATCATGTGGAACACGCAGGCGTCATCGGCCATGTTGAAATAGAAATAGACTTCCATCCGACGTTCATGGGTATGGCACGGCATGGTATTCCACAGATTGCCCGGGTCCAGTTCGGTCAGGCCCATGCTGAGCTGACAGGTTTCCAGAACGTCCGGTACAAAGTATTTATTGATCGTGCGACGGTTACTGGTGAGGTTATCGCCGAGCGTCACCGGTGCCACATCGGCAGGGGTCACTTTTTTGGTCGGGAAGGTGCTGTGTGCTGGCGCGCAGTTATAGTAAAACTTCGCCGGTTTTACCGAATCGACGCTGGCGAACACCACTTCTTTCGCCCCCTTACCGACGTACAGCGCATCGCGATGGCCGATTTCGTAGCACTTGCCGTCGACCGTGATAGTGCCAGGCCCGCCAATGTTAATCACACCCAGTTCACGGCGTTCGAGGAAATAGCTAACACCCAGCTGCTTGCCCACTTCGCCACCGACGGAGACGGTCTTCGCCACCGGCATAATCCCGCCCACGATGATGCGATCGATGTGGCTGTAAACCATCGTGTATTCATCCGCGACAAATACTTGTTCAACTAAAAATTCGTTGCGCAGCCCTTGGGTATCGAGGGTTTTGGCGTGCGCGCTGTGGATGCTTTGTCTGATGTCCACGTTAACCTCCAGCAAAAGTGATTCATTTTGAAAAGCGGTTTTGCTTTTCCGTTGAGGTCATCTTAATCCTCTGCCAGAGTCTTTTCAATTGCAAATAAAACAGCGTTTCATTTTTTCTGCATTAAAATACCAGAAATGCAAATGCGATCACGTTACGGGCGAATAGCCAGCAACACGAAATTAGTAAATTGATTTAAAAACATTACGTTATGCAATCTTTAAAAGAGATCGCACGCATTAAAGAAAGAGAGTGTAAAAACAAAGATGTGTACAGAAGAGGAAAGTCGTTGGCCCGGTTAGCGGAGCGCCACCGGGCAATCAATAAAGGAGACGCTATTCGCGCTCGACGGCCAACGCCACACCCTGCCCGCCGCCAATGCACAGCGTGGCCAGCCCTTTGCGGGCATCACGCTTGATCATCTCATGCACCAGCGACACCAGAATACGACAGCCGGATGCGCCAATCGGATGGCCCAACGCAATCGCCCCGCCGTTGACGTTGACGCGTTTTTCATCCCACTCCAGCACTTTGCCGACCGAAATCGCCTGCGCGGCAAAAGCTTCGTTGGCTTCAATCAGATCAACGTCGTTCAACTGCCAGCCCACGCGATCCAGGCAACGACGCGTGGCGTAAACCGGGGCAATGCCCATTAACGCTGGGTCAACGCCGACGCTGGCGAACGCGCGGATCCGCGCCAGAATCGGCAGATTAAGCGCCATCGCTTTGGATTCACTCATCATCATCACCGCCGCCGCGCCGTCGTTAATGGACGATGCGTTGCCCGCAGTGACCGAGCCGAGTGTGTCGAACGCCGGCATCAAGCGCGCCAGCCCTTCGGCGCTGGCGTCGGTGCGCGGCTGCTCATCGGTATCCACCACCTGAGCCAGACCGTTTTTCTGCAGATTTACCACCGGCACAATTTCATCGCGGAAACGCCCGGAATCAATCGCCCGGCGTGCCTTCTGCTGTGAGCTGAGCGCCCAGGCGTCTTGCAGCTCGCGTGAAATACCGTATTCACGCGCCAGGTTTTCCGCCGTCACACCCATATGATAGTCGTTGAATGCATCCCACAACCCATCGTGGACCAGGCTGTCGATAAGTTGGCTGTTGCCCAGACGCGCACCGGTGCGACTGTCGGTTAACACGTGCGGCGCGCGGCTCATGTTCTCCTGGCCACCTGCAATGACTACATCGGCTTCGCCGCACTGAATGGCCTGGGTCGCAAGATGCAGCGCCTTCAGCCCCGAGCCGCAAACGTCGTTGATGGTTATCGCAGAAACGGTATTGGGCAGGCCGCCTTTAATTGCGGACTGGCGCGCAGGGTTTTGCCCGGCGCCTGCCGTCAGCACCTGTCCGAGGATCACTTCATCCACTTCCATGGGATCCAGTCCGGTACGTTCCACCAGCGCTTTCACCACCACACTTCCCAGTTCAACGGCCGTAAAGCACGACAATGCGCCCTGGAAGCAACCAATCGGCGTTCGAACTGCACCTACGATAACGACATCTTTCATCCCGACCTCAGCGCAAATAATCAGCGCTATAGTAGAGCGTTGTTATCAACAATTATCGTAATTGTTTAAAAAAAGTGAGTTTTATCACAAAGAAAATGACCGTCATATAACATTCATTTTACCTTGAATAACTAACCCCAATTCTCCCTCCCCCGCCCTGGTTGAAATAAGGTAAACTCGCCGCTGTTTTTTAGTTATCCGGTTTAAATATTCAAAAAATGTCAAAACTATGGTCAAAAGACGAAACTCTGTGGAGTTTCGCGTTATATGGTACTGCGGTGGGTGCGGGCACCTTGTTTCTACCGATTCAGTTAGGCTCCGCAGGGGCAATGGTGCTCCTGATTACGGCCCTGGTCGCGTGGCCATTAACCTACTGGCCGCACCGCGCGCTGTGTCGCTTTATTCTCTCCGCTAACCTGCCAGCCAACATCGGGATCACCGGTGCGGTGAACCACTACTACGGCAAGAAAATTGGCAATCTGATCACTGCCCTGTATTTCATCGCCTTCTTCGTGGTGGTGCTGATTTATGCGGTCGCCATTACTAACTCCCTCACCGAACAGCTGGCTCAGCATATAACGGTGACGCTCGGGGTGCGGATGCTGGTGAGTCTGGCGGTGGTGCTGGTGCTGAATCTGATTTTCCTGATGGGCCGCCACGCGACGCTAAAAGTGATGGGTTTCCTGGTATTCCCGTTGATTGGCTACTTCCTGTTCCTGTCGCTGTATCTGACCAGTTCCTGGCAACCGGCGATGTTCAGCGGCCAACTGACGTTCACCCCACACACGCTGCACCAGGTGTGGATCTCAATCCCCGTGATGGTTTTCGCTTTTAGCCATACGCCAATTATCTCGACATTCGCCATCGACAGACGCGAAAAGTTCGGCGATGAGGCAATGGATAAATGCAAAAAAATTATGCGGGTTGCCTATCTCATCATCTGCCTGAGCGTGCTGTTCTTCGTAATCAGCTGCCTGCTGGCGATTCCGGAAGGCTACATCACCAACGCCAAAAACGAGGGTGTGACCATTCTTTCCGCGCTGGCAATGATGCCTGCGGCACCGCACTGGCTGGCGGTATCCGGCATTATTGTGGCTATCGTGGCGATGTCGAAATCATTCCTCGGTACCTATTTTGGCGTGATTGAAGGAGCGAGTGAAATCGTGCGGGCGACGCTGAACCAGGCGGGCATTCGTAAAAGCCGCGCCTTCAACCGCGCGACCTCGATTCTGCTGGTGTCTACCCTGACCTTCGTGGTGTGCTGCATTAATCCGAATGCCATCTCGATGATTTATGCCATCAGTGGCCCGCTGATTGCGATGATCCTGTTCATCATGCCAACGCTCTCCACGTACCTGATCCCGGCCCTAAAACCGTATCGCTCGGTCGGCAGCTTTATCACCCTGATTGTCGGTTTACTCTGCGTCTCGGTGATGTTCTTCGGCTAATCTCTGATGCGGCAGGTGACTGCCGCACATTCCGTTAAACTTTCTTACCCACTTTCCTCAGGCAATCGGTTTACACTTAACCGCTAAAGCCATAATGAGGAAACTAATATGTCCAGCGTTAAACAGTCCGGCAGCTTTACTCTTGGCAATCGCGAAATTTGGCGTTTGGGTTACGGTGCGATGCAGCTCGCCGGTCCGGGTGTGTTTGGCCCGCCGAAAGACCCTGAGATGGCGGTAAAAGTCCTGCAGGCTGCGATCGACGCAGGCGTGAACCACATTGATACCTCCGATTTCTACGGCCCGCACGTGACCAATCAGCTGATCAAAAAAGCGCTGCATCCCTATCCGCAGGAATTGACCATCGTGACCAAAGTCAGCGCCCGTCGTGATGAACAAGGGAACTGGCTGCCCGCACTGTCTGCGCCGGAGCTGACTCAGGCAGTCGAAGACAACCTGCGTAACCTCGGTCTGGATGTGCTGGACGTGGTCAACCTGCGCAGCATGATTAGCGTGCATGGCCCGGCAGAAGGTTCACTGGAAGAACCGCTGGAAACGCTGATTAAACTGAAAGACCGTGGCCTGATTCGCCATATCGGTCTGAGCAACGTCACCGCAAAACAGGTGGAAGACGGCATGAAAATGACCGACATCGCCTGCGTGCAAAATTTCTATAACGTGGCGAACCGTCACGATGACGCACTGATCGACAGCCTTGCGACGAAGAACATTGCCTACGTCCCGTTCTTCCCGCTCGGTGGTTTCTCACCGCTGCAATCTCAGGAAATCAACGACATTGCGGCCAGCCTCGATGCCACGCCAATGCAGGTCGCGCTAGCCTGGCTGCTACAACGTTCGCCAAACATCCTGCTGATCCCAGGCACGTCCTCACTCGGTCATCTGAATGAGAACCTTGCCGCCGCCGCGCTCACGCTGCGGTCAGAGGCGCTGGACGTGCTGAATAACCTGCCACAGGCAGCGCAGCACTAAGTCACTCCCCCCGTTGTGCCGTCTGGTTTACATGCCGACGGCACACGTTTATTTCCGCATCCCAACGCCCTCGCCCACTATTTTTTTACGCCAGCGTAACTTTTTCATCACCTCCGGCGAACTGTAGGAGAAGACCTTTTCCCTTACGTGACTGGAGCTGACCATGATTGCTGTAAAACATCGCTTATCTCTGCTGACCGCCGCCGCGGCCTTTGGCCTTTCGCTGATGGCGTTCAACGCTGACGCCGCTCTACCGGCGGGTGCTCAGGCGCCCACTTTCCAGCTGCAAGGTGCGCTGGCGGGTAAACCGCTGACCTTCTCACTGCAGCAGGCCCTGCAAAAAGGCCCGGTGGTGCTCTACTTCTTCCCGGCGGCATTCACCAAAGGCTGTACGCTGGAAGCCCATGATTTCGCTGAAGCTACCGATGATTTTAAAAAGCTGGGCGCGACGGTGATTGGTGTCACCGCCGGGAACGTCGATCAGGTCGGGAAATTCTCCCAGCTGGAATGCCGTAACAAATTTGCGGTCGCCGCCGATCCGGGCGCGAAAGTCGCCGCGGAGTACCAGACGCAAATGCAAATGGGCGGTAAAACGCTGTCTGACCGCACTTCGTTTGTCATTGCGCCGGACGGAAAAATCCTGCTGAGCTACACCGACCGTAACCCGGACGCCCACATCCAGAAAACCATGGATGCGGTGAAACAGTACGCCCAGTCGCACTCCTGAGCGCTGGCACTCCTGAAAGCAAATAGAGACGCGCTATGCTAACCGCCCTGTTCGCCGCCTTTTTAGGCGGCATTATTCTCAACTTTATGCCGTGCGTATTTCCGGTGATTTCGCTAAAGGCGTTCGGCCTGATCCGCCATGACGGCGATCTTTCCAGCGCCCGCCGCGAGGGCCTCGGCTTCCTGCTCGGGGTCATCGTCACCATGATGATGCTGGCCGGAATATTACTGGCGGCGCGGGCCGGTGGCGCGGCGGTTGGCTGGGGCTTTCAGCTTCAGTCGCCGCTGGTGATTGCCCTGCTGGCGTTGGTCATTCTCGGTGCGGCGCTGAACCTGCTCGGCGTGTTTGAAGTCGGCTTATCGCTCCAGCGCGCGGGGGAAATTTCCCTCGGACGCGGGGCGTTTATGCGCTCGGCGCTGACCGGTGCACTGGCGATCATCGTCGCCACGCCGTGCTCGGCCCCATTCATGGCGAGCGCTATCGGCTACGCGCTGGTTCAACCTCCGGTCGTTTCCCTGGCGATATTCTTTGCGCTGGCGCTGGGGTTTGCCGCGCCGTTTACGCTGATTTCACTGTTCCCGGCGCTGGCCAAACGTCTGCCGCGCCCTGGGGCGTGGATGAACACCCTCAAACATGCGTTAGCGTTCCCGATGCTGGGGGCGTTTGCGTGGCTGGTGTGGGTGTTGGCGCAACAGGCTGGTACTACGGCGCTCGGCACTCTGCTGGCTGGTTCGGTGGTGCTGAGTTTCGCCGCCTGGCTGTACGGGATTGCCCAGCGTCGGCATCTCGCCGGACGCGGTTATCGGGTGATGTACGCCGTCACTGTCGCGCTGCTGGTTGCGATTCTGCTGCCGCTCCCGGGCGTGATGAAGCCAGTTGAATCCGTCGAAACCACCGTCAGCACCGCGCCAATCAAATGGACGCCGCAAACCGTGGCGGATCAGCGGGGGCACGGTAAAGCCATTTTCGTTAACTTTACCGCGTCGTGGTGCATCACCTGTCAAGTGAACGATAAAACCTCGCTGTCGACCCAGGCCGTGAAAGAGGCACTGGCGCGCACCGGCACGCTGTATATGGTGGCAGATTCGACTAAGTTTAATGCTGATGTCGATGACGCGCTCAGCCAGTTCGGTCAGGGCGGATTGCCGATGTACGTGGTATATCCTGCCGACGGCGGCGCACCGAAAGTGTTGCCTCAGGTGTTGACCCCGAGCATTGTGGTCAACGCCCTTAATCAGGCGGCCGGGAAAAAGGCGTGATCTCCGCAGCAGCGGCGCGCCAGACCGTTCCGGCGTCAAGCAGCAAGGCGGAATATGGGTAAGGTGGAAGTCCCGCGCGATGCGTGGCCTGCGTTTATGGCGCGCGCCCAGGCAGGTGACCGGCAGGCGTATACGCAGCTGTTGCAGACGCTGGTGCCGGTCATTCGCGCGATAGTCCGCAAACAGGTGGACGACGAGGTGCTGACCGAAGACGTGATTCAGGACGTGCTGCTCACTCTGCACCGGATTCGGCATACCTACGATCCCGCCAGCCCTTTTCTGCCCTGGCTGATGGCGATTTCTCAGGCCCGCGCCATTGATGCCCTGCGCCGTCGCGGACGCCGCGACCGAAGGGAAGTGGTTGAGGATGAGGCAACGCTGAACGTGCCCGACAACGCACTGGCCCTCAAGGCTGAGATGCTGGACGTCGGCGAGGAGCTGGACGGATTTTTAAACCAGCTGCCCGCGCGCCAGCGTCAGCTGGTGGAAGATGTGCATTTACAGGAAATGAGCCTCGCCGAAGCCGCTCAGGCCAATAATCTGACGGTCGGCGCGGTCAAATCGCTGCTACACCGGGCGTTGAACAATCTTCGTCGTTATGGAGCCCATCATGGACAGTCATGAGGCGTTAATCGAAAAACTCAGCCGAAGCGCGGCCCCCATAAAACGCACTCTGCCGGTACGCTGGCGCGTGGTGAGTTGGGTACTGCTGGCCCTGCCCACGGGTGCCCTGGCGAGCCTGTTGCTTCAGCGCACCGCCACCGACTGGTCGCAGCCGGGTGCGGCGTGGGCGATGACGCAACTGGGGCTGGCGTTTACCTTTGGCTTGCTGGCGATCAATGCGGCGTTCACTCTGAGTATTGCCGGACGCCGCCCGCTGAATATGCGCTGGCTGATGGTGCTGGCGATGGTGTGGCTGGGGTCGGTACTGGTGAATATTGGCCACCCGCCGTTGTCCGCCAGCAGCCTGCATGATACCCACTGCTACACATTTATGGTCACGGTCAGCGTGCCGATGGTAGCGCTGGTCATTGGCTATCTGCGCAGGACCCGCACGTTAAATCCGCTGCGCAGCCTGGCGCTATCCGGCACCGGCGTGGCGGCGATGGCGCTCGCGCTGCTGACGTTCTGCCATCCGGTGCATCTGCACCCGGAAGATTTCCTGATGCACCTTGCGGCGATTGTCACCATCATCGGTGCAACGGTAGCGCTAGGCTGGCGTTGGGTTAGCGCTTACTGAGCACCAGACGCGCCGCGAACAGCAGGAACGCGGCGCCGGTTGCGCGATCCATCCATTTCACCACCGCCTGTTTTTTTAGCACATCTGCCGCATAGCCCGATGCCACAATCAGCGTCAGCGACCACAATGTCCCCAGACAGACGTGAATTGAGACCAGCAGGAAGGTCCAGACAATCGGCGAGTGCCCGACAGGAATGAACTGCGGCAGAAACGAGACGTAAAACACGCCCATCTTTGGGTTCAGCACATTGCCCAACATTCCGCGCAAAAACCAGTTACTACTGCGCACATCGCCTTCAACCTGCAAGGTAAAACGCTGTCGCGGGCGCAGCAGCAGCTGAATACCCAGCCAGCACAGATATGCTGCTCCGCACCATTTCAGCACCGTATATGCCAGCTCCGACACCGCCAGCAACGCGCCAAGGCCAAACGCCACCAGAGCCCCCCAGATAAAGCAGCCCAGATCGATGCCCAGCGCCGCATGGACGGCTTTTTTGCCGCCTTCGGCAACCGACGTTCGTAGAATTAATGCAGTATCAAGCCCGGGGGTCAGCGTTAATAACGCTGCGGCGAAAGTGAATGCGAGGAGGGAATCTGTGACGGACATTTTTACGTCTCCGAAAGCGTGGAGATTACGCAAAAATTAACAATGTGGCAACATCAAAACTCAAGAATGATATCGCGAAAATGTCGTCATCATGCCCGACAGAAAACGTCGTTTTTCTATCTCATTCGGCGTTCACAGATTCGCTGCGCGCATCATGTGCGATTTAAAAACTGTTAGTGGTTGGCGGGCGTATCGCTTAAAGAAATGACAACAGGGGGCGCAATGTCCCCTGTTTTCTATGAGACCGTTGGTGGTTGCTCGTTCAAACTACGCTCTGCTCTAAGCTGGTAGAAGTAATAAGCGATGCTTGCTGTCAGGCACAACGTATAACCGAACGACTCAGCGCCTTCTTCAACCATGTTTTTCACCACCCGAAGATACTCATCTCCGAGCGCCGATTCCCATAGCGAGTGCATACCGAACAATCTTGAAAAGACTAAAATACATAGCAACCCGGAAATCATCATTCCGTAGTAAGGCGTAAGCGGATAGCGTGAAAGTTCAGCCAATGTCCTGCGAGGATGTCTTGCTGTGTAAGCAATCACAATGATGGAGGAGAATAAAGCAAACCATACCCAGCTACCGTGAGAGATGAGATCGAATAAACCATCGAGTTCCCGAATCAGCATCGCAAGGAAAAAACCACCGATCAGGAGATTACAATTACGCATGAATGCGGAGTCATTAACCAACTTGAAGTGAATGACTATTATCGCCGCAAGCATTCCTGCTTGAAGTGTTTCGGTTACGGATATCTCGCCGAGTTTATCTTGCAAAACATGCACATCGAGCCACAAACCGAACAACACAGCACTTGCCAGAACAGCAGCAAGAAGAATGTAAATCATGGTGCGTACTAAAAACATAACAATCCCATTAAGTGTATCTAACGCGATGTTACAACGTTCAGAGACACGCAGATTGGCTTATCGAGTTATTCCTACACTTTTCTAACATTCGAGTTTGTAAGTGGTCACGCAGGCTATTTGCGGGGCAGGGTCAGTGAACAGCTACGCCTGCGTTTTGGCCCGGTAGTAACGCGTAAACAAGCTAAGGCTCACGCTCTTTTCGTGGTTTTAATGGTGTTTATTGCTTAAAAAATGCCAGAAATCACACTTCGGGCAGAGAGAAGGCCTTCCCCTATTGCCTGCTGAACGCATTAGGCTATGTTGACTTTTGGTTCCTCAAATGTAACTAAAAGGTTAACTGCAATGTCGAACACATTCCGTTTTTCTCTGATCTCTGCCGCAGTTTTCATTTCATCCTCCGCGTTCTCAGCCCTGCCGCAGGGCTATCCGGCTGACTATCAGAAAGTCGTTGATGCCGCGACGAAAGAAGGCAAAGTGGTTATCTATTCCACCACTGATACCAAAGCCGCCGGGCCGCTGATTAAAGGTTTTGAAGCGACCTATCCGGGCATTAAAGTTGAATATAACGATATGAACAGTACCGAACTGTACAACCGTTTTATCAGCGAACAGGCCGCAGGCGGCGGCAGTGGCGACGTGGTCTGGAGCTCATCGATGGATACGGCGCTCAAACTCGCCACCGATTACGCCCAGGAGTATGCCTCGCCTGAACAGAGTCAGCTGCCGAAATGGGCGGTGTGGAAAAATAAAGCCTACGGCACGACCTACGAGCCGGTGGTCTTTATCTATAACAAACGGCTGATCCCGGCCAACGAAGTCCCGGACTCTCACGCGGCGCTGGCAAAGCTCATCGCCAGCCAGACCGACAAATTTAAAGGCAAAGTCACTACCTACGATATCGAGAAATCCGGCCTCGGCTTTATGCTCTCGGTACAGGATTCCAAAGCCGATCCAAACTATTTCAAAACCCTGGCTGACGTAGCCAAAGGCGGCCTCGCCGTGCAGTCCTCGACGGGCACGATGATGGAAAGGGTCTCCTCGGGCGAAAACCTGGTCGGTTTCAATATTCTGGGTTCCTACGCAGAAGCACGTGCCAAAACGGATCCATCACTGGGGATTTCCTATCCGAAAGATTACACCCTGGTGCTGTCGCGCGTTTCCTTCATCAGCCAACAGGCGCAAAACAGCAATGCCGCCAGGCTGTGGCTGGACTATGTGCTGTCTGAAAAAGGGCAGAGCATTCTGGCGAATCAGGCCGACATTCCGTCTATCCGCAACGATATCGAAGGGAAAAACGACATCGACGGCATGACCAAAATATTGGGCAAAGCGCTGAAACCAATCCCGGTTGATGAATCTTTGCTGGAATACCTGCAGCCGAAAAAACGTCTGGATTACATCAAGCAGTGGCGCACCGCTGCCGCAAAATAGTGGCATGAAATGGGGGATGGCGTTTCGCCTATTCCCCCTACAACAGCAATTCGTAGGTCGGATAAGCGTGAGCACCATCCGACATCTAAGGGAAGTCGTATGAATGCATTACGCAGAAAGTGGCAAAGCCTGCCGCGTGGCATTGTGGTGTTGATAACCGCGCTGGTTATCTACACCCCGCTGTCGTTCATCGTGATACAAAGTTTCCTTTCCGCTCCATTCTTCTCGCCGTCAAAGGAGTGGAGCCTTGAATCCTTTGGCTTTATTTTCACCGATCCTGATTTCTACAAAGCGCTCAAGAGCGGCTTTATTCTGGCGTTCGGCCTGGTGGTTATCGCGATACCGCTCGGCGGGGTGCTGGCGTTCCTGATGGTGCGCACCGATTTACCCGGCAGACGCCTGATTGAGCCGCTGATCCTCGTGCCTATCTTCGTTTCGCCGATGGTGCTGGGCTTTGGCTACGTGGTGGCCGCCGGTCCGGTGGGCTTTTTCTCGCTGTGGGCGCAATCGCTGATTGGCTTCGTGCCATGGAACATCTACGACATGTCGAGCATCGTGGTCATTGCCGGTCTGACGCACGTGCCGCACGCCTATTTGTACATCTCCTCGGCGTTGCGCAGCGTCGGTTCCGATGTGGAAGAAGCCGCGCGTATCGCCGGGGCATCGCCGTTGCAGGTGATGACCTCCGTGAGCTTGCCGATGGTGAGACCGTCGATTCTGTATGCCATCGTGCTGCTGTTTTTCCTCGGGCTGGAAGTGTTCGGGCTGATGCTGGTACTGGGCGATCCGGAAGGCAATATGGTGCTGGCGACCTATCTGTACCAGCTCACCAACAAACTCGGTACGCCGTCCTATCATCTGATGGCGGCGGTCGCCGTGGTGCTGATTTGCATCACTATTCCGCTGGTGATGTTGCAGCGCCGGTTGATGCGCACCGCCAACCGTTTTGTGACCGTGAAAGGGAAAGCCTCGCAGGCGCGCGCGTTGCCGTTGGGTAAATGGCGCTGGGTTGCCGGTGCCGTCGTGGCTTTCTGGCTGACAGTGACCATTGGCGTACCGCTGCTGGGCGTTATCCTGCGTGCCTTTATCTCCAACTGGGGCGTGGGCGTGTCCATCTGGAATGAGCTTTCGCTCGACACATTCCGCACCATCTGGGCGCAGCCGAACCTGCTGCGGGCCATCGTCAACTCGATGGCGATTGGCGTCTTTGGCGGCGCGCTGGCGGTGGGCTGTTATCTGTTTGTCGGCATCGCTATGCACCGAAAACCGGACAACACCACCCGCTTCCTCGATTACAGCGTGCTGGTTCCACGGGCGGTTCCCGGTCTGCTCGCCGGGCTCGCGTTCCTGTGGATGTTCCTGTTTCTGCCGATGTGGCTCGATAACGCGCTCAAATCCGGCTGGCTTTCAGGGATGCCGTGGTCGCAGTGGCTGCGCGATAACCTGATTGTCTGGCTACGGTCGTTGCGCAGCACCATTTTTAGCGTCTGGCTGGCGTACACGGTGGTGTGGATGGCGTACGGGCTGCGGTTGATTTCCTCTACGCTGTTGCAGGTAGGGCCGGAGCTGGAAGAAGCCGCCCGCAGCGCCGGAGCCACCCGCGGGCAAATTACCCGCCACGTCACTATTCCGCTCGCCCGCTATGGCCTGATTGGCTCGTGGCTGCTGATGTTCCTGATTTTTGAGCGCGAATATTCAACCGGGGTGTATCTGCTGTCGCCGGGCACCGAAACCATCGGCTCGATGCTGGTTTCCCTGTGGGCGGCGGGCGCGATTGATATCGTGGCGGCGCTGTCGTTTATCAACATTCTGCTGGTGGTCGTAGGCCTGGGAATTGCCCTTCGTTTTGGAGTCAAATTACATGATTGAATTATCGGTCGAGAACCTGCATTTAACCTACGGCGACAATCCGGTATTAAAAGGCGTGGCCATGAACCTGAAACGCGGTGAAGTGGTTTCCCTGCTCGGCCCGTCCGGCAGCGGTAAAACCACATTACTGCGCGCGGTTGCCGGGCTGGAAAAACCCACTCAAGGCTCTATCACCATCGGCAGCAACAAAGTGTACGATGGCACGCCGCGCAGTGAAGTTCCGGCGGAAGAGCGCAATCTTGGGCTGGTGTTTCAGTCATATGCCCTTTGGCCGCACAAAACCGTGTTTGAAAACGTGGCCTATCCGTTGAAGTTGCGCAAAGTGCCCGCCAAAGAAATTAACCAGCGGGTGCAAGACGTGCTGGATCAGCTCGGGCTGGGGCATCTTGGTAAACGCCATCCGCATCAGCTTTCCGGGGGACAACAGCAGCGCGTGGCAATTGGTCGGGCGCTGGTCTACAACCCGCCGGTGATCCTGCTGGATGAACCGCTTTCAAACCTGGACGCCAAACTGCGCGAAGAGGCCCGCGTGTTCCTGCGTGAGTTGATCATCAAACTCGGCTTATCCGCGCTGATGGTGACGCACGACCAGAATGAGGCGATGGCGATTTCCGATAGGATCCTGCTGCTCAATAACGGAAAAATTGAACAACAGGGCACGCCGCAGGAGATGTACGGCTCGCCGAAAACGCTGTTTACCGCTGAGTTCATGGGCAGCAATAACCGCCTGAATGGCAAAGTCACGGAAATGCGCGACGGCAAAGCGCGGATCGAAGGCCGCGGTTGGGTGCTGTGGGGACTTGCCGGTGAAGGGGTACAAATCGGGCAAGAAGGTACCGCCGTTATCCGTGTGGAACGCGTGGCAATCGTTGATGGCCCGGGTGACAATCAGCTTGAGTTACCGCTGTTGACCAGCATGTATCTGGGCGATCGTTGGGAATATCTGTTCCGCACGGTGGGCGATGATTTTGTTATTCGGGCGTACGGTAACGAGGTACTCGATCCGAAAAATTGTCATCTGGCGCTGCCGGAAAAACACGTCTGGATCTTCCCGAAGGCCTGAAGCCAAAAGAGACACGCCAGTTAGTGGGGATTCGCTTCGCTTATCCCCCACGACTCAGCCCACATTTGCTGCCGGTCAGGTCAGGGAAGCGTCACCCGTTTTCCGCTGACTGGCATTCTTCTTCCTGAATTTGGCAGATTTTGTCGAACTGGTCTCGGTTAATCCGAACGGGGCTTAATTTGCGTGGTGTGCCCATTGAGTAGCGGAGATAACAATCACTGGCTCAATAATTGTTATTAATTAATATGCTGTGTGTATTTCTGTTAATCAATGTTCCTCAGGACAACGCTTCGACGTTGATCAGGACCTTAACGAAAAACGTTTTTCGGTTATAAAGCTCCGGCAAAAGTGATGGAACATCTTCCATTCGCACCTGCCGGCTAATCAATGGAGATACATTAACCTTTCCAGAACTGAGATAATGGATAGATGTCTGCCATTCTTTTCCAGGAAACGGTGCAGAAATTGAGTTCCAGGACCCAATGACTTTAAGTTCATTACGCACAATTTTTTCAAAATTCAACCGGGGTAAAGCGACATCACCGTAAGGGATGCCCATTAGAACCACCACTCCGCCTTTCGCCGCCAGAAGCAGGGAGGAGCCGATTCCTGCTGCATTACCGGATGATTCAAAAACGATATCAGCACCTTTGTCATAAGTGATTTCATGGAACCGGGATAAATAGTTTTCATCTTTGACGCAGAAGGTTGCCGTTGCCCCTGTTTTCGTCGCGACCGCGAGTTTTGCTTCGTCGGTATCAAAAGCAAATACGTCCCCCGCACCGCAGATTTTTGCCCATTGAACGGCCAGTAAGCCGATAGTACCGCACCCGACAATGGCCACGCTGCTCCCCGGTTTGATATCGACCTGCCGCATGCCATGCACAACCACACTGGATGGCTCAATAAAGCTTGCGGTCGCGAAGTCCATCGAGTCGGGTAATTTGAGGACGTTCTCAGCCGGCATCCGGATATATTCAGCAAATGCGCCACTTTTATGACCACCCAACACCTTCAGGTCTGTGCACCGGGCATAATTGCCCTGTTGACAGTAATCACAGAGGAAGCAGGGAAAACAGTTACAGGCTGTGACACGGTCGCCTTTCCTGACCGATGTCACCCCACTCCCCGTGCTCTCCACGGTACCGGAAAACTCATGCCCCCAGGTCAGACCGGGGTTATATGATCCGATTTTACCAAAGCGCGATATATCAGAACCACATATACCTGCCGTATGGACTTTAATTAGAACATCATTTGCATTTTCAATTTCAGGTTTCCGCACATCTTCAAAGCGGACATCCTGTACACCATACAGATTCAGTGCCTTCATCGTAACCTCATTCTTCGGCATCAGGATTGAAAACACGAATGTGAAAAAATGTCGCCCTCACAAGGGCGACAAACACACCCGCTATGTCAGGGTTTAGTGCGACGAACTCAGATCCACGGAAAGCTGATGCCAGCTTTCCGTGGCCGTTCTCTCAAATAATAAAGGCGTGACAGAGATATATCCTTCTGAAACCGCCCCTGCCTCACTATATTCAGGAAACTCGGCGACCCCATGTTCCACACGGATCCAGTAATAATTTTCTCCGTGTGGGTCTGTTGTGGGAATAACCTGTAATCCTTTCACTTTGCCAATTCCCTGACGCGTGGCTTTAATTCCCTTAATCTTGTCCGCAGGCAGGTCAGGAAAATTAATGCTAAGGCAACAATCAGTTGGTAATCCTCGACTGATTAACGTATCCAGTAAGGGTAGGCAAAATGTTTCTGCGGTTCGCCAGTTAACCGCATCTTCAGGTCGCTTGTCCTGACTCAGGGCGACCGACGGAACGCCGAGCAAGAGGCCAGTGATGGCCGCTCCGACGGTACCAGAAAGCACGGTTTCAAAACCGATATTGGAACCATTGTTAATGCCTGACAGTACCAGTTGCGGAAGTTGCTCTTTCATCAAATGCTGGACTGCCATAGTGACACAATCAGCCGGAGTACCGTGCACGGCATATCGACGCTCCCCCCGTTGTTCCACTCGAACCGGTTCTCTGAGGCTAACAGAGTTAGCCACGCCGCTTTTATCAGTTGCAGGCGCCACTATCCAGACTTCATCGGCAAGCTGTTGTGCCACATCTTCAAGCAATTTAATTCCCGGCGCGTCAATACCGTCATCATTGACAAGTAAGATTCGTTGTAACCATTTTTGAGCCACAGTATTACCTCCCTTTCAGGGATAAATAAAGACCAATCTAGGATATATAACGTCCAGGGAATAAAATGGATTATTCTTCTTTCTCGCCAAAGCCGCTGGCAAATAACCCTTTAATTTCATCCATCAGAATCTGCTCGTCAGGCCCTTCGCAGATTATCTCTATACTGGACTTTCCTTTAACCCCGGCCCCCAATACACTCATCAGTCCTTTAATAACGGTCTCTTTGCCATCATTGATAAGCGTAACAGAAGACTCATATTTTTTTAGTGTTTTAATAAATGTGGCAGCAGGACGTGCGTGCAGGCCTGTTCCATTTACAACACGAATATTTTCTCGAATCATTTTTATATCCAACTCTGATTGCCGAATAAAAACAAAAGATATATCAGGAGGCCTTGTTCATCATCAGAATTTTACTGTAGACGTCAGCTTCCACCGCATCTTTCGCTCCCGACATTACTTTTGCCAGGTTCGCTTCGTTGTTATTTTTAGTCCAGGCCTGGCCTACGGTAGTAATAAATGCCTTACGCAAATCGCTGGCAATATTAAGTTTCACGACATTATATTTCACAAAACTGCGGATGATAGCTTCATCGATCCCGGACCCCCCATGAATAACCAGCGGGCACGGACATACTTTAGCAATCTCTTGTAATAAAGGGATATCAATGCGCGGAATATCTTCCAGGCCGTGAACGTTGCCGACGGAAACTGCCAACATGCTACATCCGGTCTCTTCCACAAAACGACGCACCTGATTAACATCCGTCTTACAGTCAGCCTCACTGACGTGGTCATCTTCTTTACCCAGAATCGCGCCAAGCTCCGCTTCTACAGGTACGCCAAACGATTTACAAAAATCTACGGCTTCTTTAGTAAACGCAATATTTTCTTCATAGGGCAACTCTGCACCGTCAATCATCACTGATGTGAAGCCTGCACGAACAGCTCGCTTAACATCATCCAGCTCTTTACCATGATCAAGATGGAGACTGACCGGCACATCCATGGTCGCAGCGCGTTTACGCACGATTTCATAGATATAGTCATAACCCGACAGTTTTGCGTTTGTCGGTGCTATCTGAATAAAGTTAGGCAATCCTGAACGCTCAATCGCGTCCAGAATCGAGATAGTGGTTTCCAGGTTAGTGGTGTTAAAAGCACCCGCCAGGACACGTTTTTCACGGATACGATCGAGCAGGATATTACCGTTTACTAATGGCATGATATTTACCTCTTTCTTCGTTGAAGTACTGTACCCAAATAATATTTATCTGATTTCAGCCAGACATTGCCAAAATCAAATGGCATATGATTATCGAGGAAAACCAGTTGTTCCAGATGAAGCACCGGTGCTTCTTCATTCACTTCCAGATAGTGTCCCCGTTCGCTACCCACAATTTTCGCGGCATAGCGACTTTCAGAGTATTCAATTTTTCGTCCCGTCATGTCTTCGACGGTCTGAAACAGGTTGTGCTTATTAAAATCAACCTCGGTTATTCCCGGACACAGTGACATATTGATTCTGTTTTCAATTAACATGACCCTTTCCCCATCCACACTGCGGATCCGTTTAAGGAAAAAAATGGGTGTGCCGGGATCGATCTGCAACTTTTCCGCCACTCCTTTTGAGGCCTTCTCGATATAGGAGTCAATCACCTCAGTTGTAAAAGATAAGTGCTGACTTTCAAGCGACTCCGCAAAAGAAAGCAACCCTTCCCCCAGTGAGTAAGAGATATTCTCTTTTTTTACGAAGGTCCCCTTTCCCTGGACCTGAACCAGCAAACCCTCATTTACCAGCATGGTGACACCTTTCTTTACCGTGCCACGACTGACCTGTAGGATTTCCATGATCTGATTTTCAGAGGGAATCCTGTCTCCTTTGCTCAGTTCGCCTTTATAAATTTTTCCGCGAACCCACTCAGAAACTTGCATATATAAAGGAATTTCAGAGTCTTGCAGTATGGTACTCATGTGATACTTCTCCTGTGTGGATCATCTGTATACAAGTATGAACAACTCTTGATAATACAGCGTTTTCAAAAATTAAACTATATGACCAACTTCACAGTTTCAGCCCCACATACTGATGCTCGTACGGCACCGTGCCCCATGCTGCAGAGGGCCCCCGCACAGAAAACGGGGGCACACCCTTTATACGTCAGATTTAATGATGACTTTCAGTACGTCATTATCTGGATTGGAAGCAAAATCAATCGCTTCAGCCATCCGAGACAGTGGCCAGGTATGAGTGATCATGTCCTTCGTAAGGATTTTGTTTTTTTCCACAATCTCAATCGCTTCCTTCATGTCATAAGGGGTCAATGAATAGGTGCCGACTATTGAAATTTCATCCCGGAACAGTCTGCCAGCATCAATTTCCACCACCGGGTTTTTATCAAATGGCGAGAACACAACAATTCTCCCCCCGCGGCGTACAACATTGACTGCTTGAGTAACCAGGGACGAGACCCCTGCAGCAATGATCACCACATCAGGCCCTTTCCCCTGCGTGATTTCTGCTACACGGGTTTCAACATCTTCATTTGCCGGGTCGATCGCGTGGGTTACCCCCACCTTTAGCGCCAGTTCACGCTTGAACCGGGAAAGGTCGGAAACAATCACGGTAGAGGCGCCTTTCAGTGCCGCCAGTTGAGCACTGACTAGGCCAATGGTACCGGAGCCCAGAACAAGTACCGTATCCTTTGGGTGAATATTGGAAGATTTCAGTCCATGTAAGCAGCAGGCGACAGGCTCAATCATTGCCGCTCGGTCCCAGTCAAGACTGTCAATAATTCGGTGCGTCAGATGTTCAACGTGCTGGCGCGGGATACGAATAAACTCACTGAACCCGCCGGGTTCCAGATTTGTTTTCTTGAACTGATCGCATAGGGTGAAGAATCCCCGATCACAGTAATGGCAGTTAAAGCAGGGAACATGAATGGCGGTTACCACACGCTCACCAACCCGGTAGCGGGTAACATCCTTGCCAACTTTCACCACTTCCCCCGACACTTCATGGCCGAGGATAATCGGGCCGGTCACCGTCTGGTGCTGCGCTTTATGAATGTCAGTACCGCACAGACCACAGGAATGCATTTTGATGAGCATGTCACCGTCGCCAATTTCTGGCTCCTCAACATCTTCATATCGGATATCATTTTTACTGTAGTAAACGCTGGCTTTCATCAGTTAACTCCATTGCAGAGACGCTCAGTACGCATCTTGGATTCATAAAGCGGTTTGTAGACTTGAGTGTAAATTGCCTGATAGTGAGTCACGGCATCACTCTCCGGCAGGTAGCATCTTGTCTGTTCTTCACTTGTTCCGGGCAGACACTCCACTTCCACGCCGACAGCTTTCGCTGCCAGCATGGCGGCCCCTTTGCTCACGGCCTCATTAACATTACATGCCACGATTTCCCGATTAAGAATATTTGCCTTAAGCTGTAACCAGTATGGGTTTTTGCAGGCAGCTCCAATCACATTCACAACCGGATAATTATTCCCTGTCAGCGTTTCGTATAAATCCAGCAGATTGCGAAGTTCAAAACACAATCCCTGGAACACAAAGCGCAGAACATCCTCCGGTCGGGACTTATCATCAAGACCGTAAATTAATGCCCGGGAGCAGGTATTTCTGTCCGGAGGGCCACTACCCCGCAGATGGGGAATGAAGATGCCGTCAAGCGCACTGGCCATAGCCATGTCTCGCTCGTTACGCAGCGTATCCACCATTCGCAGGAATCCAGGCATATCGAGTTCAAATAGGTTTCTGAACCATTCAATGGCATACCCTGCAGAAGGCAGTGAGGCATAAAGGGAATGAAGCCCCGGAAGGACATGCACGCCATTTGATACTCTGGCGCGGAAAAAACGTCCGGTGTTATTGACCGCTTCGGTCACCACCAGTAATCCTTCGGTCGTCCCTGTGGAATTCAGGATCTGATCTTCACTACTCAGCCCGACAGCCACGGAACCGCACATATGATCATGCCCTGCAATGGCGACACGGGTAACCATTGTCAATCCGGTCCGTTCAGAAACATCAGACGTAACGGTACCAATCGCTACGCCGGCCTGGACCAGCGGACTGAACAAAGATGGAGAAAGCTCAGCCGCATGCATGAGCTGTTCATCCCAGTTCATCTCAGCGATGTTTAATGCCATCGTCCGTGATGCCAGAGAATATTCTGAGCGTTTCACGCCGGATAATTTGAAGGCAATGAATTCCGCAAGGCATAACCATTTACAGCCTTCACGGGCATTACTGTTATTATCCTGCAACCACTTAATTTTATTGACGCTGTAATTGGAATGTGCAGGAATGCCGGTTATTTCATAGATATGTTCAATATCCATAGCGGAAATAATATTTTCCAACTGCTGTTTGGGACGCGTGTCATACCAGGTTAGTGCTGGGCCAACTACATTATCATTATTATCAAGCAGGACACCGGATTCTCCCACACTGGCAACCGCCACTGCGCTGATTTGCTCAGCATTATCCAGATGATTCGTTATCGTTTTGAGACCATAAATTACCCCGTCCCAGATGAGGTCAACATCAAAATCAGTATTTTCTCCGTCCTCAATTTTGGGCGTTTCAAAACTATAATGATTAATTAATTCCAGAGAAGGAATTGTAAACAAACACACCTTACAATTGGTCGTGCCAATATCGATTCCGATCGTATACATCTCTCTCCCCTTTTTGCAAGGGACTACGTTTGTTTAATTCAGAAGCAGATCTCTCTGCTTCTGAATAGACAGGATTATTTTGCTACTGGAATATCTGCCGAAGCGACTTCATTTTCTGCTGACTCTTCTGCTTTCAGCTGTTTTTTAGTAACACGATATAGCCACAGACACAGCAGGAAGATGATAGGAATAAGCACCAGGGCAATACTATTTCCTTCAAAGATTTTGACTGCCCAGAAACGATACGGGTTACCGCCATCCAGCAGGCTGGAAATTTCACCGCCAGTTTTCACTGGGAAATTCATATCCCGGGCAATTTTCGTCAGAATCGGCGCTGCAGCTGAAGCCACATACAGATTCACTGCCAGACATGGAATACCAATGATAAACGCTCTGACAATATTGCCACGACAAGCCAGCACTACCATGGAAATCGGTACCCAGATGTTCGCCAGGTCACCCAGTGGCAGCAAGCGGTTACCCGGCAGAACTACCGAGAGCAATACAGCTACCGGGATCAGCAGAAGCGCAGTGGACAATACTGACGGATGCCCCACCGCAACCGCGATGTCCAGTCCAATGTATAAGTCGTGGCGATCAGGATAACGTTTTTTAAGGAAACTACGCACAGCGTCTGACAATGGAAGTAAACCTTCCATCAGCAACTTAACCATGCGAGGCATAATCAGCATCACCGCACCAAGGCTCATCGCCAGGTTAAGAACACCTTTGAGATCATATTCTGCCAGCAGACCAATCCCCGCCCCCAGAATGACCCCTAACATCATCGGCTCGCCAAAGACACCAAAACGCTTCTGGATCTGATCTGGATCGGCATTCAGTTTGTTAATGCCAGGGACTTTATCAAGCACCATATTTCCCAATACTCCGATCGGGAAGAAAATAACCGATGACAGCGTTGGCAGCGAAATACCCGGTAGATTGAAATACTTCTGAATCATCGGGGCACACCAGTCAGCCATCACAAACGTGATCGCTGCGGTGACACCTGAAATCAGCAAACCAAAGAAGAAATTACCGGTTACCCCGTAAACCATGGCGCCGACCATCGAGAAATGCCAGAAGTTCCAGACGTCAATATCAACCGTCTTGGTCCAGTTCAGGGTTAGCATCAACACGTTAATACCGATAGTCATTGGCACAACAAACGGCGCGATCTGAGAAGCCCATGCAATGGCTGCCAGCGGAGTCCAGCCCAGGTCTACAACCGGCAAATCGATTCCAGTGTGGCTGACCATTTCCTTGGCTGCTGGCCCCAGACTGTCGACCAGTAAGCCAAAGACCAGAAAGATACCGATGAAACCCATGCCGATGGTCAGCGCCGAGCGTATTGCCCGGCTAAAACCTGTCTGAAGACACATTGCCATGATAAATATAATTATCGGCAACATGACAGTCGGACCGAGTCCCAGAATATACTGGACAGCGGAAAATACTTTATCCATCTTGCGTACCTTTATTGTTTAAGGATGGCTACGATTTTTTCCAGTAACTCTTCTTCGCCAAATCCAGTCAGCAGAGGAAGGCCATTAAGAACGGGTGTCTTCAGTTCCGTTTTAACCGCTGATGTCACGATAATTAAATCAGCCATGCCATCCTGTTTACCAATAGTGCCAATATTCGACTGCATCGGTTCAACGTTAATCCCCTGAGTTTTGCAGTACTGAACCACTTTTTCAGTTGCTACCGCAGAAGTTGCAATACCACTAGTACAAGCGAAGATGATTTTTTTGTTCATTTCAGACTCCAGATATTAATTAGGGTAATGAGGTAAGAAAAAATTCACGCTTAGGATTTTTAATAAAGATTCTTTGACAAAAGTTCCATAACGTCATTCTTTGATTTCGCCCAAAGGATTTGATCCATTTCATTACTGCGCTGAAAAAGCGAAATGAGTTTCATCAGAAATTCCAGATGCGCATCTTTTTCTTTAAGCAGTAAAAAGAAAATGACATTCACCTTCATGGTGGAGTCGGGATCCTCTGCCTGATTAAATACGATCCCTTCAGGGCAGGTGACCACAACCAGTTTCTCTTCCCGGACATGCTCAACATCGACATGGGGGATCGCGACCCCCATTTTTTCCAGTTGCATTGCCGTGGGGTGATTTTCTTCCCGGGCGATCAATGCCTCTGGGTAACTCTGTTCTACATAGTTTTTTGAAAGCAATAACTTACTGACAGAATTGAAAAGGATGTTTCTGTCTAAGGGGGCCTCATTCAGGAGAATGAGTTCGGGTTCGAGTCTAGAATTCAAAGACATAACACTTGACCTCATAATAGGTGTCAATGTTTAAGGATCCAAACAATGACAGGTATACTTGTCTATGTACAACTATGTTCAACCTGCTTGAAATTTACTCCCGACCACACGATTAACGCAACCTGCCTCGTTAAAATTTGGGCCTAAGTTCACAAAAAAGTGTCTACCCGTTTTCTAGCGGGATGCCCCATGAACAAAAACACCAAATTAAATCAATAAGTTATATCACATTAATAACCTTATCCATTTTCCATGGACTTGAGTCCATTCAGAGAGACTAAATTCCGCGCCTGGCACAAAGCCGACCTTCTGCCCCTCTCAATTAATGAGCGCATATAATAAATGCTAGCTAATTACCCCATCTAATCGAATAAATAACTTTGCGTTATCTGTCCTATTCATCTATCAGCAGAAACAATCACTTATAATAAACCTCGATTTCATCGCCTTTTTTCGGCTATTCCTGGGGCTAAAAGCCACGGTGAAAATAAATAAGTTGACAAAATAATTTTCCATGAAACAAGCGATGATGAAATAAAATCATTATAAATTAACATCTTAGATATTTGATGCTGGCTAGCGTGAGAATTGGGTACGTCACTCAGATCGCGTTAAGCATCTCAAGCAACCGCGCCCCCTAAATCGGCTTTAATCGCGTTTAATGTCACTTAATACCTTTGAAATGCCTCCAATAAGACATTTATGTAAATACATATAAAATAATCTTGTTATCTATCTGTTTTTTATCAATATTAATTTTCATCGAGACAGATTAAGGAGGTGTAAGAATGGCAATCAGCAAAGGTGCAAAGCGTACAGACGGGCTGGAGAGCGCCGATCCGGTGAAGATGGTAGTGGAAGAAATCGCGAAGAAGAGCCAGACAGTGGCGGATCTCTTCCTTATAGGTGTTGAAACACAGCTTCGCGGTGTTGACCTTCGGTCATGGAGATGGGACGAACTGGACATTGGAAGCAAGGTATTGCGCATCACCCAGAACAAGACCAAGGAAGCCGTAGAAGTGGAATTGACGGAGACAGAGCGGGAGGTGTTGTGTAGTGGCACACTGAATTTGGCCACCTGAACAGAGGTGATATGCTCACCTCAGAACAACACAGGTGCACCAATGAAAAGAAAAAATTTTAGTCCTGAATTCAGACGTGAGTCAGCCCAGTTGGTTGTCGATCAAAATTACACTGCCGCTCAGGCAGCGAAGGCCATGGACGTTGGCCTTTCTACGATGACGAAATGGGTAAAACAGCTGCGTGATGAACGGCAGGGCAAAACGTCAAACGCCTCTCCAATAACCCCGGAACAAATCGAAATACGTGAGCTAAAGAAAAATCTTCAACGTATTGAAATTGAAAACGAAATATTAAAAAAGGCTACCGCGCTCTTGATGTCAGACTCCCTGAACAGTTCTCGTTAATCGGGAAACTCAGGGCGCGTTATCCAGTGGCCTCTCTCTGCCACGTGTTCGGGGTTCATCGTA
>NZ_JALIGC010000030.1:0-121917 GCF_024764775.1 Scandinavium manionii
GGATAATTGTCAATGAAATGTTAGTTTTATTCTCGGGTTTGATACGCGTGTTCTTGTACAAGGCAAAAAGTGGTGCTAGTGTGCATTCGTATGCGCTATTAGTTGATACCGGATGACAGTAATCCTGTTTGCAGCAGAAAACGGGAAGCCGTCCGCTTAGCTCACTGGACGAATTGCAGGGCTATGCCACGCAGTGGCAATGGTTTTATAATCATGAACGTCCGAATATGGCACTGAATGGCTTCACGCCGATGCAGCATATTCAGCGCATGAACTGATTCTACTTATCACCTCCGTTAAAAATGGAGGGATTACCGTGGCACTGCTAAATGATAGTTTTTGTTCACGACTAAATAGTAATAGTTAGTTTTCTTTCGGTTCATATGATGTGGATTAATATTATTGGGGTGAATGAGTGTGCGAGCATGAGACCTCCTGTTGCATAAGAACAATTGATGACCTTGTTCTGACAGGTAACGCACCCGTTTCAACCAGAAATAAGTATGAGCTGAATATCCCTGTCGATGATCTATGCGTAGAACATATGTTTTCATTAAATCCTCAAAAAATAAATCCAGAAGATTATGCAGATAAGGGCTTACAGACTTAAATTCTGGTGTAAACCATGTAACAGGACAAATACTTAATCCCTCAACAAAGCAGAGAAAGCAGAATACCAGTTGTTTTCTGTTTGTATCTAAAACTGTCACCTCAAAACAATCTTCATTATCATATTGAGGATATAGAGTGTCCGTTGTTCTAACAAATACAAAATATGGAGGCGCGTTATGTTCGATATCATATAATGGTTTTTCTTTGTAAAAGTCATATGCATTCTGGTTCTGATAGAATGTTGAGTACGAAGTATATTTCTCCAGATATTTATGTTCATGTATTATCCGAGATGTCAGACCTTTCCGTTCTTTATTGCTGTATAGCATGGATATCATAAAATCAGGCATTCGGTATCCTGAGCAAAGGGGGCGGCGCCCCCAGATGCAACCATGAGAAAATAACAGCTTCTCCCAGGGCGTTACTGACGGTAGTAACCATCCAGTGAATGAATATCACCCTGGACCCCGCAGTAAACCTGGCATTGATCTGACAATGTAACCCGGGCCTCTTGTTTATTCATGTCAATGATCTCTACTTTTGCTTTACACTGGTCAGCAGTATAGTTGTATTCATGAATATCATTCCCTTCATCCGACTTTTTGACGGAATGACTGTAGGCAGACTTGTCCATGTCAACATTACATGTACCATACATTGCGGCATTAACATCATTCGGATCTGTGGTGCCATTTAGCGTTATATTTAAATTGTTCCAGTGACCCTTCGTGGATATGACAGCGTTATCAGTCACCTTTTTCTGATTCAGGTCTGCGATGCGATGAAGCTCTGTCGCAGAGGAGGTGGATGATAGAAAGAGTAGTATAAGTATCGCATTTTTCATCTTTAAACCCTTATAATTTGTTTGACGGTGATATCTATGATGGTTTTAATGAACACCGTCATAGGCATCAAAAAGGAAACAGATATAATGCAAATGCATCCAGAATCAAGTAAAAAATAACAAATAATATTGCCATTATTCGCCAGGCCTTCTTACCTGTCGTGTTCTTAATACAAGGTATTATGAAAAAACTCAAGGCTAGTATAGAATATTGTAAAATCCTACTTACATGATGTTCATTGATAATAGGGTCAAGAATCTCAAGAGCCAGTACGGGTAAAAACCAGTACAGCCAAAATGTTTTCGTAAGTCCAAAGCCACCATTTCTTAACTTATTCTGGAATGGATCACCGCTATCGTGTTCTTTTGAACCATTATTATCATTATTCTGCAAATTGTTTTTCAGTGACATGATTTTCTCCTGCACTCAGTTAATCGTGACATAAATTTGTGACTTATCATCCGTATACTGCGTGTCATAGGTTATGTCCTTTTGATATTCACGATCAGCGTCATCTTTCATTGACACACTGGCAGCACAATGAGAGATATCAACCTCTTTATCAACACCTATGGTGCGGATAGCCAGCACATTAACCTCAGTGAGTTTTATTAGTCCTTTCTGCAGGTACTCGCGTGTTAAGATTTGTTTAACAACACCAATTGAATCCTCACCGCTGCATTTTGGTGCTTTATCACCACATCCCGCCAAAAGAAATATAGGTAGTACATAAAGTAATTTTTTCATGGCTCATTTAACCCTGCTTATCAAAGTTTGATATATAAGACCATCCCAATATGGGATGTCTGTGTATGGTGTGGCATAAACACAAGCGATATCTGATGCTGAAAATTTATGACACCTGCCGATGCCTGTAATAGAGGCTGATAATAACGTCCCTGTTGCACATCTGGTTTTCTGTGACACATAAAAAATGTACGACACGCCAGCAGGCACTCATGGCGCTTTTGTTGTAACCTGCAATCTGGCCAGTCTGATGCTTAACGTTTAACGACCAGGACAGCGGCTGCATGCCCAGCAGACTCTTCATTTATCGGTGTTCTGCTCAATGTTCCTTCCTTGGCCCCGGACTTGATTCACTTAAAAGATACTTAAAAAGACTAATGGGAAGTATTGTTTTAATTCCTTTTGTGTGGCGTTCTGCGTTAACAAAGACCTCACTTCCGAATGAGCCAGGTACGTTCGCAACACTCACTTGCTTATGGTTAAGGCTGACTCGTCTCTGTTATTTATCGCGATCACCGGGCAACAATTTGCTCAACGTTTTACCCGAATACCTGCTTGGCCATAACTGTTCCGGGGACATTTCCAGCGCCTGTGCTATCAGGCTTTCTGCCTTGGGATAGTGACGTTCAAAGGCATTGTTTAATGTCCTGGAGGCTAACCCATGATCACGAGATAGCTGTGCCAGACTCATTCCCCGTTTACGTAGCGCAGCCACGATATCAGCACGATGCCAGTCCTCCAGGGTTCCCATAGTTTGTTTTTTTTGCGATGCTATTCGGTTATTCACGGTATTAACTCCATGGACTTAGTACTTAAACATTAAAAGGGAATAAAGGGAACTTTTCAATATTTCCTTTGTGTTTTTTTGTGACCATTTAACCAACGCATTGATATTCCGTGTGATTTTATGGGAAGAAATATGACCGAACGTACATTGCAGGCCGCTACCAAAGTAGACTTTACAGATCCCTCGCAATGGTTGACTGCTCAGGCATTTACTGGAATGAAGGGGATGCCTTCAACGGCGCGGGGTGCCCGTATACGGCTGGAGAAGCTGGCTGAAATACATCCTGAGATCAAAAGGAAGAGAACCGGTCATAAAGGTTTCGAGTATCATATCAGTGCGGCGGGGATGATGTTGAAGAGTGAACGTGGAGGACAGCAGGCTGCGTCTTCTATTGAAAATGAGCAACTGAATCTCTGGATACAGCTTTTCAAGACAATGAAACCTGCCTCGCGTGAAAAAATGCTGAAAATAGTACTGGAGCAGGTTTCTGTCGATTTATCAGATGATACAAAATAAATAAAATATCCCTCACAAGTCTGCTAAAAATACGGTTTTATAAAATACAGTGCAAATAGTTTCTTTGTGAAATTATTTGCATTGCTCATTATTTATTGATAGTGTTTATTACGCTGGCTGGTTGAGTTTATATATATACCAGCATATCAATGCTATTAATATTCTTTATGTGCATGTCCAAATTAAAATTATGTGAATAAATAATTATTGATAGCGCCATGTGAAATTACCTGGAAAGTGTAGCGTGAATACTAAAATGATTATTCATCAATCCAATATTAATGTGCCCATTAGTGCAGCGTTTATCAATATATTGTATGAAGAGATGACGTTATCAGGGGTTATTGATTCAATGAAGACAGATGTGACACTCAACTTTCGTGATCAACAATACTCCGCTGAAAATGGTGGGTTCCATCCGGTTGAAATCAGACTGGTACGTCGAAATAATGAATGGCATTTTGATTATCTGACTGACTTTAGCTATATGGGTCGAGTGTATCCAGAACTGGAAAAAGAGTTCGATGTATCATGGTCAATGGGTTATATATGGCATTATATCATGGGTGACATTGATGCCGAGGAAGGCGGTGAATTATTTGAGCTCTGGCAAAGGAACTTCATCCAGTACTGGAAGGTGGGGATATACGCGGTAACCGTATCATAGTGATACAGCAGATCTCGACCGTTTAAACAAGAAATAATGCGCGCGGAATTACTATTATCATGACGTCATGAGTTTCAATGATGTGGCTCAATTATGGAACGAAAAGTTTTTAATGCATCACAACAAGGTGATCTGGATAATCTGTGCGGCTTTTATAGTGTTGTGAATATGATGCACTGGCTCTATGGCAACCGTATAAAGCGAAAACCTCTTTTTAAAACACTGGTGCAATATTATGACCAACACTGGCCTGTTATTGAATGCTTAACCAGTGGCATGAACTCATCACAAATGGACATATTACTAAAGTGCCTGAAAAAAGCCCGGTACAGCAAATATCCCATTACCATTAGTCAGCCATTCAGGATGCAGCGTACGCAGCAGACGGAACAAATACTTAAAGATTGTCAGGCCTTTCTCACAAGCCATGAGGACGGGGCAATACTGATTAGTGACCAGTATCACTGGTCCGTCATCACACATATTGATAATGAGTATCTCCATTTTTACGACAGCTGGGATTACACCAGAATAAAGCGAACGCGTTATTCATTGCGACGCAGAGAAGGTGCTTACCATCTTTATCCGGAAGCCATCTATTTCATTGAGCGTAGTGAGGATATCCAGTGAATGCTGAAGAACGCGCAATTATTGCCCAGGCGAGGCACATTCTGGCCCGACATGTCAGGCAAGGGGTTAAGCTGAAATCACCACAGGATGTCCGTGATTATTTCCTGTTCCAGCTGAGCCAGAACGACAGGGAGGTGTTTGGCATCCTCATGCTGGACACACAGTACAGGGTGCTGGCTTATGAGGAACTGTTCCAGGGGACGCTTAATCAAACCATGGTTTATCCCCGTGAAATAGTGAAGGCGGTTATTAGCCATCATGCGGCGGCCGTCATCCTGGTTCATAACCATCCCAGTGCAGACCCCAGCCCAAGCCAGGCGGACAAAGATGTCACGGTGAAAATCAGGGAGGCACTGGCGTTAATTGATGTCAGCGTACTTGACCATTTTATCGTGGCGGGTGATCAGACGGTTTCTATGGCAGAGCTAGGACTGGTTTGAAAGTAACTTTATTTAATATGCATTAATGGGATTTATCATGGCACGACTGAAATTAGCGGCAAAGCAACATGACGTCAGTATTGTTGATGTCTACCTCAACGGGCTGGCTGCCAGTGGACGAAAGAGCATGCTGAGTTTGCTTAATCACAGTGCTGCAATCCTGCATACCGGTAAGAAGGCGGCGACGTATGACTGGTCACAGTTACGTTATGAGCATGTGTCAAAGGTGAGGGTGAGGTTGCTGGATCAGGATTATGCGATTGCGACAGTGAACATGGCGCTGGCGGCGCTGAAAGGGATTGCCCAGACTGCATTCAATTTGCAGGTACTTGATGCGGATTCGCTTGGACGTATCAGGTCAGTGAAACGAGTGAAAGGTGACAGTGGCCATAAGGGAAGGGCGTTGAGTCAGGCGGAGGTGAAGTTGCTGATAGACGCCGCCAGCGAACATCCGCAGCCATTACGACAAAAAAGGGACAGGGCCATTGTGCTGACATTATGTGGCGCAGGTCTGCGGGTGGGGGAGCTGGCGGCTTTACGCATTGAAGATTTTTGTTCCGTGACGCATGTACTGACGGTTCGCCAGGGAAAGGGACGTAAGTACCGACAAATTGCGGTGAATACTGCAGTTGCCATTGCATTACTGGCGTGGTGTGACGTTCGGCCCAGTCGGGGAGAGCTGTTCACTGGCCTCTATCGAAATGGCAAGCTGAGGGAGCAGGCGCTCAGTTCAGCGGGGATTACCGCGATACTCTTTCAACTTGGTAATATTGCTGAGCTGCAGCCCTTCACGCCTCATGATTTGCGCAGAACGTTTATTACACGATTACTGGAGCAGGGGGCTGATATCAATATCGTGCGTCAACTGGCGGGGCACAGCGATATCAGCACCACCGCGTTGTATGACAGACGTAGCAGTGAAATCCAGATGATGGCAAGCCAGCAACTGAAGTGTTACTGATCTAATTTATCTAATTTATGGATTTTTATTTTTAGCTTTTCAATGTCAAGAAGGAGTTCAATGATATTATCGTTCCAATCATACATGTTATTATCCGTAAATACTGACTTTGGTCTGATCTCATTTTTATTTTTCATTATTTCTATGATCTCATTGTTTGTATGGGCTTTATTATATTTGAGGTCGTTGACTACCTTGTGTAATCGATATAATTCTTTTGCTTGTTCACTTTCAGGTGAAAGTATACGTGACTTGTGTACCATTATTAACAAATAAGACAGGAGTTCGGAGTATTTTTCTATCAGCTGATGTTCATTTTTTTTAGGTCTGGGATGGTTCATGTATTCAATCAGATCACCGAGCTTTTCGTAATCAGCGTCATTTAACCTTGCTGTTATTTTGTGCGTGCCAAGTTGATTGAGTTTCTCCTGTCGAGTATGTTGATAGCCCACGTTTTTTCTCCGTATTGCAACCTTTTCTGTATCTTCACTAATACCTGCTATTGGCTTTTTTTCCTCTATTACATCGTTATGTTTTTTATCTGTTTTTTTTACTTTAGGGGCCATGCCAGTACTTTTCTTTTGTTGCGGTGCAGCACTCTTGGGTTTCGTAACCATAATGTCTCCTGTTTGTACCAAGTAAACATAACGATGGGGGCGCACAGTTCCCGCCCACATCTTTCTCTGGTTCTCTATATGATGATGATGAAAAAATGAGCATCAGTTTTGACCTACACATTAAGAGTAGCCGAGGAGACGTTGGGTGTGGCTTCTGACGATCAGATTTATGACAGAGATCTGATCTTCAGATTTTTGGTGCCGGGCTTGATGTTCAGATTTGCTATTACATGACGATCAGATCTGACGTTCAGATCTGACGATCAGTCATGTATTTTAAGAAAAAAATGGATAAAAACGTTGTTCGTAATTGGTGCCGTATGCAACGAGCATACGTACCAGAGGGTTTTCCCATGAAAAACGTACAACTGATCTCCATCAAAGAGCTTTTGACGATCTACCCAGTTTCACGGGCAACATTGTACCGGCAAATCAAGGTAGGGATGATGCCTGCACCAGTGAAAATCGGATTGCGGCGCGTTGCCTGGCGTTTAGATGAAGTAGAGCACCACATCGAAAATCTGAAAAAAGCATAACCGGAGAAGGGGCAGCAGTGCTGCTCCTTCTAATAGCCCGTTATATGCACATTATAAGATAGGAATAGAGGGTTGATATCTAATAGCCCGTTATATGCACATTATAAGATAGGAATAGAGGGTTGATATCTACATACCTCCTCTATTCCTTACCGGTGAGGAGTTAAATCATGCGCTTAAATAAGAAAAATATAGAACGTTGTAAATCCCTGGAGATTGGTTTCAGTAATGATGGTCACGAAATGAAGATGAGGGTCGATAAACTTAGCATCGTTCTGGATGTTATGTCTGAAACTGAACAGTATGATTACTTATCCAGAAAGTTCATGATTATGCCGAAAAGTACGTGGCGTAAATACAAAGTAGGTAGCATTAAACGTACCAGGCCGAATAATCCGTATAAGATGTTTTTTACTATTAGTAAAGGATCGAATATGTTGGCACATATCAGCTTTAAACCATCCCGTAAAAATACAGGAGCTATTCGGCTTGACCTTCGGCCTCAATATATGACAGGGAAAGGCATGGATAACTTTATTAACTGGCTTAATCAACGGCTCAATGGTCGTCTTATCCCACTGCTAGGTACTGCATGGGTAACACAGGTGGATGTTGCGTTAGATCTCTATGGGTGCAAGTTAAAAGATTATATTTGGGGAGCCCGTGGAGTGTCGGAATATAACAGTTATAACACAGTCGATGGATTACCTGGTATCCGCCTGGGCAGCCTCAGGTCTCCGAGGCATATGGGAGTCTATGAGAAAGTAGATATCAATGGTTCAGGCCTGCACTTTAATGATGATAGTGAATTCCTGGATATTGACATCGATAAATATCCTTCATTTTTACGTATTGAAGCCCGTGTCAGGCCATGTGCTAAACCCGGAAGTAAGCGCAAAAAAGCATTAATGCTGAAGAAGTTGGACCTGATGCCCAACCCTTTTGAATATCTGCAAGTATATTCAACAAAACTGGAAGCACATCTGAATGTATATAAATCTATTTGGAATAAGCCCAAAAACAACACCATTAAGGCCTATAAAGAATTCACCCTTGGTGGGGTAAAAAAACAAAGGATTTCAAGGAAGATTGAAAGTATAATTAAAAAACATGAAGTGCAATTGTTTGACAGGGATGAGATATGGGAATGGTGGGGTGAATGTGTGAAAAGGTTAGGGGTTTTAGTTGAAAAATAAGGTCCTGAATCCATATAGTTAAAATAGGCGCTGGAGAGCAGATGTTGGCATTGTCTGCTCTCCTTTTTTATTATTGACAATAAGGTATTGGAGTTACGAAATTCCTTACGAACTTCTTTCTGAATTTAATATATTAAAGCGGAAAAAAGTTTGTGATGGTTATTATATGTTGCACCAAGGTGCTGTGAGGTGCATGTTATGATATGTATATTGCTATGTGGCTATAATCTGGTGAATGCCAGGTGTGACATTTCAGAGTTATTCACGGGAAATCATCTTCCATCCCTTTCCAGATATACATTACTTAAGATTTTCCATGATTATACCAGAACTTACCTTTTTTAATTAGCTATCAAAAAATGCATTTCAACGTAATTCATAGTTGCTGAGTATTTAAGAGCAACTTTGTTTTATACGGGGGTAAGTATGAAAGCATATTGCACAAAAAATAACATACTTGTGACAGAAAAGACATTGAAGGAATTTAAACAACTGGTCTTCAGTATCCCGCTGCGAGGTTGTAGAGACAATCGTTCTAAATATCGATATTATTCCGCGATTGCAGTATTCTTGCAGCATCTTATTTGTAGCGCAACCGTCAGTAAACGAACTGAGAGGAAGTCGAGTTTTAAGGGTGATGATAAATGGACACATTCTGTTCCTTTCCCTTATGAATTAGGAATAGACGTTGCTCCTGAAGTTTTCAGGCAATCACGGGACCTACCGTTTCAACGGGCGCTAGAGGAAATATACAAAAGAGGAATAATAAAGATAGTTTCAAAAAATATCTACATTAAAAAATGTCGGCAATTTGCTTTGTCGAAGGATTTTTTGCAGAAACTATTTCCCAATGATCGGGGTGAATACCTATTACAGTGCGACCGATACGCTTACCTGACGAACATCCATGGCAAACGTAGTGAACCGAAATCGTTAGAAAAATTAATTGTTACTGCGCGAACAGGTCAGTGTAGGGCAAAGCACCATGTTTCTGAGAGGATAGTTAAGGACCGGGTATTCAGGGATACGGTTAAAAAAGTATATAGAAACATGGAAAGTATCTGCATTAACATTGATGCTCTCAGAGAATATTGTAATCAGCATCCGACCATCAAGAATATGGGTTATTATTATAACTTCATATCTCACATTATGAAGGTTGGTGCAGAGTTAGTAAGTGAAGCTCCATTTATTATAAAGTATCAACAGTCTTATAAAACAGCAATGCTGGGTGGCAGGTCTTTTGAGGTCGGAACCGGCTATCAATACCTTCCTTCTGAAATGAAGCGTACTTGCCTTTCATATGGGTATAATTATGATATTAAGAGTTGTCAGCTTGAAATTTTAAGAAGTGAGTTAAGTAATCTATCGTTATCAGATTCAAATCTGGCCAGTTTAGGAACCTGGTATATTTGTAATAATCTTAAGATAGGAGAGGAGTCTGTGAAAGAAATCAGATTCTCTACAATCTTCAATTGTGGGCAAGTCAGCTTGTCGCCCAAATCAACTATATACAAAAAATTGTCTATAAAGCTTGGAGAGAAAAAAGCGAGAAGGGTGCTAGAACGCTGGAAAGAACTAATGAAGCCATTATGTAAAGACCTCGATGTTTTGGTCGATTATTATTTGTCTACGGGGAGGAATAATCGGGAGTATGGGCTTTATGTGAGAAATGCGGTGGGACAAAACTTTAACTGTACTTATAACGAGGATGGCAAAAGATGGCAAACGTTGCAAATGCGCCGTAAGTTGCTTGCACATATGATTCAGGGGCTGGAGAGCAAAGCGGTGTATGATTTTGTGATTTCGCATGAAGGCGTCTGCGCTCTGGAGCATGATGGATTTGTTAGTTGTAGAAAAATTAATATTACTAAGGACTGGAAACATCCATATCTGCGACTTGCACTGAAATACTGATTGCTGGGTTAATGCTGTATCGGATTTGTTCTTCATTGCGAAACAGTTTTAAAACAGAGATGAAAACCATGGCATGGCCCGGGAGTTTGTAATGAAAATTGTCTCTCTGCCTGTTTTTGATAAGTTAACTTCATTAACGAAGACAGGCAAATTATGGACGACAAGAAACTTAAAGCCCCACTACATCCCCCGTATCGCCGCGCTGGTCTATCACTATAGAAGGAACAAGAAATGACACGCTGTTACCGTACCAACCGCACGATGAAAGCCCGTCTTAATCGGGGATCTGGGCATACGCGTCGTAATATCGAAGTTAACGCCGCCCGATCGATCCTTCAGCTGGTGCTTTTGCCGATTACTACGCCTTTTATGCTGATTGGTTGGTGAAGAGCAAGCGGCAGGCGGTAGCCGCTGAGAAGGTTGCAGCCGTCGCTATTCCGTATGGTGTCCGTACCTAGCACTGAACTGCCCAATATTGACTTCAGGCAGCTATGAGCGAGCAGCGGATGTTTAGCTTGCAGTATGATGGTGGCAATATTGCAATATTTATTGGGATTATACCCACGCCTTGTTTTGGATAACCACCCTATATCCGTCGAGGTCAACAAATGTCCTTCCGTTGGCATCCCAGTAAGGATTGAATGACTTTGTCATTCTAAAGCCAGCGTCGATCATCCTTTCGCAGGCACGTCCCCATTCTTTTTCTTCAGAGTAATAAAGAACGAGTAAATCCTCTTCTGTGTGCAAAGGTTGAACTGGATGGTTTTGGCAAAAGGTGAACTCTATGTGCCAATCTAAGTCTCCCCGCCCTAACATTATTCCATTGAAACCCTCATGATCGTTGAATTCAGCAATTTTATGTAGACCCAACCCCTGGCTGTACATCAGAAAAGACCTTTCAAGATTGGTGACGGGTTTGGCAATACGCATATGAGTAAACATCCGGGTTCTCCAGAGGAAGATACTGCTTTAATGTTGAAATCCCGCCTGAGTTTACATGTGATTATGCATTTCATTTGTCAAGAAGAGCCTCCGAGATATCCTGCTTCGACTTGCTTCCAGTCCGCTCCTGGCACGGAGCGGACTGGAAGCACGATCATGAAGTCCACTGTGAGCGAACTACGGACATTCCTCTTGTCGAAGTCATCAATTAATCGATATTAACCTTGGCGATTCATCATTTCCACGATGTATTATAATTTCATTTCCGGATACGCTTCAACGTAACTCCAACGTATGGTTTCCATGTTGAACAGGATGTTCACCGCGTCGCCATCTTAAATGATGTAATCTTTGTCTTCGGCGTCGGCGATTTTACGTACGGTCTTTATATAAGGATTCTTTTCGGAATATCCAAATAATTAATTCACCCTGCCCACAAAAATAAGATGCATGAAATGTAGAGGATGCTTACCCCTGTAATTTGTAATGGTTATTGTTCTGCCGCTTCGTTGCTTCCGCCCCTCCTTATTTCTGGCAGGTTGCTTTCACTGGTTAAATTGCGTTTTCCGAAATGAAACGGTTGTTTAAGGACCTTTTCACTCCTTATCATTTCATCCAAAGAAGTGAAGATAACCAGATTTTTATTATGAATTTTTAATGTTTTGTATGTGATAACACTGTTGAAACTGAAATGTTCATGCTAATAATCAGCCTTTTTAGGGGGGGCTTGGATCTTTAGGGCGGCTGATTAATTAAAAAGGCATTGTTGTTAACTCTTTAGCAATAACCAGCAGGCTGTCTACACGGCGAAACCGTCGAAAGCAGAGGTATAACAAAGAAAATATATTGTCAATGTGGAGACCGTGCTGGTCTCCCTTGCATTCTACATTGATCTGTTGATGGTTGAATTGTCTGCTATATTTTCAAAAACAGTCTCTCTTTCTGATGAAAAGGTTTCATCAGGTCTCGGCTGGCATTTTCTAATGGGGTGTAATTCCCCTGATTTTATTATGGATAAATAAAGTAATGGATTATTGGGCATCGCTGATGACCAGGCCATTATGCGTTGCGTTAGGTTTCACTCAATGACCGGGGATACAGAATGTTGGGTACTTTGATCGCCGACGTCACACATGCGTTGCAGACGACTCCAGGACTGGCGATTTTTCTGGCCCTGACATTTGGCTATGGGATTGGTCAAATACGCCTTGGGCCAATTCAGCTCGGTGGCGTCTGCGGCACCCTCATCGCAGCCTTGTTGATTGGACAGCTGAATATTCCGGTAGAGTCGGGGATTAAGAATGTGTTTTTTATGTTGTTTATCTTCGCTTTGGGTTACAGCGGCGGCCCACAGTTCTTTGCCAATCTGAACGCCAGAGGCCTGCAGTTGGGCATTTTTTGCCTGATTGAAGTGGTGGCGGTGCTGGCTCTGGTGCTGGCCGCTACTGTCGTTATGCAGCTGGACCCCGGTACCGCGGCAGGGATGATGGCCGGGGCCGCGACCGAGTCAGCCGTGGTGGGTACCGCGACGGATGCGATTTCGCGTCTCGACCTGCCTGCCCACGAAATCATTCGATTGCAGGGTAATGTGGTGACGGCGTATTCCATTACCTATATCTGCGGCCTGATCACTATCGTGATTGTTACCAGCCAACTGTTTCCGCTTCTCCTGCGTATTAATTTGCGCAAAGAGGCCGATAAACTGTGGGTGATCATGGGCGGACGCATTGAAACCGAAGGGGTTTCTGCTCTGCCTGCCGTCGTCGGGCGCGCTTACATTGTTGAAGGGGGAGCAGGGTATACCGTTTCCTCGATCCTGACAAAACTGGGACAGCAAAGCAGTATTATCCGCGTCCAACGCCATGGGCGGCAGGTGGCATTGTCGCCGGGGCTCAAGCTACGCCGTGGCGATGAAGTACTGGTGGTGGGCTATCGCGGGTCAATGATTGATATCTCGAAGATGCTTGGCAGGGAAATGCCCGATACCACGTCGCTGAGCGTTGCGCTTGATACTTACAAGGTTGTCCTCCTTGCACCCGCGATGTTTAACCAGCCGCTTCAGACCCTGACGTTACCTCCAGGGGTGCATGTCGCCTCCATTCAGCGGGGCGATGCCACTTTGCCCGCGCTGCCCGGCACGCTGATGCAGAAACACGATATCTTGCAGGTTTACGACGCAAGTACCGGCGGTGGTCGCACGTCAGCCCCGCAGCTGGGTGTGATTGGTAAGCTGCTGCCAGACAAACTGGCCAGCAATCTCGGCATCGCCGGGGTGGCGATTGCAGTGGGCACCATTCTGGGCGGTTTTACTCTTAAAATTGGCGGCATTCCTTTCTCCGCCGGTACCGGTGGCGGCGTGCTGGTAGTCGGCTTGATTCTCGGCTGGTATCACGCCCGACGCGCCGACTTACATACGGTCAATTCAGATGCACTGTCGCTGCTTAAAGACCTCGGCCTGGCCGGGTTCATTGCCGGTGTCGGCCTGTCGTCTGGACCACAGGCGCTGGCGCTGATTGAGCAATACGGCTTCACCTTGCCTGTCCTTGGGGTCGCTATTGCGATCATTCCCGCCTCGATCTCCCTGATGGTCGGTCATTTCTGGCTAAAACTCAGCCCACCCGTTTTATTAGGCGCTATCGCCGGGCAACAGTGCAGTACACCGGCACTGAGTGCGATTCAGAATGCGTGTGGAAACTCTACCCCCCTGCTGGGTTATACCATCACCTATGCAATTTCGAACGTCGTGCTGCCATTGATGGGGCCGTTGATTGTCGGGCTGGCGAGTTCGCTCCAGCCTTAATGGTGTCAGGACTATTTTTCTATGTAACTGAGGTTAACCCATGAACTGGTTGCACGATTTGTTTCAAAAGTCTCCCGAGATCGCACTGTTCTTCTCGATCGCTGCCGGGTATTACATCGGCAAGATTAAATTTGGGAAGTTTCAGTTAGGTGGGGTAGCAGGCTCGTTACTGGTGGCCGTGTTAGTTAGCCAGGTCGGGGTTCAAATTGATCCCGAAGTGAAATCCGTGATGTTTGCCCTGTTTATTTATGCCGTGGGGTATGAGAGCGGACCAGATTTCTTCCGTTCACTGGGTAAACAATCCATTAAAGAGATCGTTCTCGCTGTTGTTCTTGCTGTCACCGGCCTGCTCACTGTGGTGGTGTTAGCCCGTTGGTTTGATCTGGATAAAGGTCTGGCCGCCGGGGTTGCTGCGGGAGCTCTGACCCAGTCAGCGATCATTGGTACGGCGGGTGACGCAATTACCAAATTGGGCCTCGGGGCCGATGAGGTTCAGCGCCTGCAAGGGAATGTGGCCATTGGCTACGCCGTGACCTACGTGTTCGGATCATTCGGCGCCATTCTGGTGTGTGTGAACCTTCTGCCTAAATTTATGGGCCGAAGCATTAAAGAAGATGCTCTGAAAGCCGAGAACGAAATTCAGGCCGGGGCAAATGTTTTTGGACCAGGTCAGGAAGCGGCTGCACCTGATTTAGTGGGCAGGATTTTCAAGTTACCTGCCAGCACCGCGACTTCCGTCCAGGCGCTCGAAAACAACACCGAGGTGCCTATCACCATTGAGCGTGTTAAGCGCGATAAGCAAATTCTCGAGCCGAGCCCAGATATGCAGTTACTGCCTGGCGATATCGTGCTGGTGGTGGGGCGTCGTAACGCAGTGGTCTCCGTTGCCGATAAATTAGGCAAGGAGATGCACGACGAAGAAGGCATGGAATTGACCATGCAGCGCCGGGATGTGGTGATCACCAACAAGACGCTCGATAAAAGGGCGTTTGGCGAGATTCGGGCGGAAGTGGCACACGATGTGCGTCACGGCGTGTATGTCTCGCAGATTTCGCGTCAGGGTAAAATTTTGCCGCTGGAGCCGGAAACTGAGCTGGCGTTGGGCGATATGGTCACCGTGTTTGGCGCGGAGAATGACGTTAAACGCGTAGTAGACCTGGTCGGCCATGCCATTGTGCCGAGTGCCAAGACAGACTTCGTTTATATGGGGGCAGGTCTGGTGGTCGGTCTATTGGTCGGTATGCTCACCGCAAAAATCGGTTCTATTCCACTGACCCTCGGCAGTGGCGGCGGCGCATTGCTGTCTGGCTTGTTGTTCGGTTGGTTCCGTTCTCGTCGTCAGTCGTTCGGTTATATGCCTTCTGGTGCCGTACAAATCCTGAAAGATCTGGGCCTGGCTGCGTTTGTGGTCGTAGTGGGGATTTCTTCTGGCCTGCAAGCGGTACAAACCGTCGAGAGTCAGGGTCTGAAACTTCTCATTATCGGTGTCGTGGTGACGATCCTGCCGTTAATCCTCACCATGTTGTTTGGCCGCTATGTCCTTCGCTACAACAACACCGCCATTTTTGCCGGGGCGCTGAGTGGTACGCGCAGTGCTAACCCTGCCTTTGGTGAAATTCTTGATAAAGCTGAAAACTCAGTCCCAACCGTTCCTTTTGCCATCACTTACGCCCTCGCCAACGTCTTTTTGACATTGCTGGGGCCGCTGGTGATCGCATTGGTTTAAAGACGTCTCGTCATACAAGGTCGCCAGCCCCTAGCACCGCGGGCTGGCAATTTAATCTGTTAATGATTCAGTAAGGAGTAGTGACATGGATTTTAGCGATTCGGAAAAACTCGCGTTATTAAGCCCTTTTGAACTGAAAGATGCACTGATGCAGCGTGCCGTTCAAAGCAATCAGTTGATGTTAAATGCAGGCCGTGGGAACCCGAACTTCCTCGCAACGACACCACGCCATGGCTTCTTCCAGTTTGGCCTGTTTGCGATGACCGAAGCCGAACGTTCTTACCGGTACATGGAACATGTTGGTGGATTCCCTCAGCGCGAAGGGATCGAGGCACGCTTCGAACTGTTCGCCAAACAGCATGAAACGGTTCCTGGAGTGCGTTTTATTGAGTCCGCCGTGTCGTATATCCGCGACCAGATGGGGCTGAATGCGGGCGATTTCATCTACGAGATGTGTGAAGCGATCCTGGGCTGTAACTACCCGGTGCCGGACCGCATGCTGACGATGAGCGAAGAGATTGTCGGCAAGTACATCCACAAAGAAATGATTGGTAATTATCCTTTCGTGGGCAAATTCGATATGTATGCGCTGGAAGGCGGTACCGCGGCGATGACCTATCTGTTCGCCAGCCTGAAATCGAACCATGTCATCAATGAGGGCGATACGATTGCGCTCGGCATGCCGATCTTCACGCCATATATTGAGATCCCTGAGCTGAGTGACTACAACCTCAAAACTATCCATATCGACGCGCCGCAGTCGAACAACTGGCAGTACACGCGCGAAGAGCTGGATAAGCTGCTGGATCCGAAGGTTAAAGCCTTCTTCCTGGTCAACCCTAGCAACCCGCCATCGGTTAAAATTGACGACGATACGCTGCGTTATATCGCCGAAATCGTGAAAAAACGTCCAGACCTGATCATCCTGACGGACGATGTTTACGCCACGTTTGCCGATAACTTTGTTTCGCTGTTTGCTATTTGCCCTTACAACACTATCCTGGTGTACTCCTTCTCCAAATACTTCGGTGCAACGGGGTGGCGTATGGGGATTGTGGCGACCCACGAAAACAACATCATTGATGAGGCGATCGTGGCGTTGCCAGAGGCCAAACAGAAGCAGCTGGATAAACGCTATTCTTCCATCACCACCACGCCACGTAGCCTGAAGTTTATTGACCGTCTGGTGGCGGATAGCCGTACCGTCGCGCTGAACCACACCGCAGGGCTCTCAACGCCAATCCAGGCGCAGATGACGCTGTTCTCTCTGTTCTGTCTGATGGATGAGCCGGATGCTTACAAAGACGAAATGAAACGTATCGTACTGCGCCGTAAAGAAGCGCTGTACCGCGAGCTGGGTCTGCCAATGCCGTATGACGCCAACTCAGTACGTTATTACCACTTGCTGGATCTGCAAGACCTGACCGAAGAAATGTACGGGAAAGATTTTACCCAGTGGATGATAAGCCAGATGAAACCGAATCAGGCCTTGTTCCGTCTTGCCGAAGAGACGGGGGTTATCCTGCTGCCAGGTAAAGGGTTCGGCACCACCGACCCATCATGGCGCGTTTCGCTGGCCAACCTGAATGAATATGACTATGCCAATATCGGTAAAGCGATACGCAAACTGTCAGAAGAGTATTATCAAATGTTCGTTCAGGCGACCGGGGCCAAGGTAGCGACGCCTGCGGCCAAAGCCGTCAAAACGATTGAAAATGCCACCGTAAAAGCGAAAGGCAAAAAGAAATAATCGAGTAGGGTAGTTCTGATGGAATAACAGACAGTGTCCTTTGGGGCACTGCCTTTTTTATGGGGCGGGTATTTAGAGGAACACGTTGTGAGGATTCACTTTATCTTCCGGGGCTTTTCAGCCTTGATACAAAAGCGATGCTGCACATGATGACACACGCAGCCAGCAAGACCATGTTCTGAAGACCGACGACAGCGAATATCTGCCCTCCGGCAAGTGCGCCGATGCCAATCGCTGCATTGAAAATTGCAACGTAAATGGCCGACAGCTGGCTGTGCGGCATTTCCTGCATTACGCAGCAGCCATGTCTGCAATCCAATGAATACAATTGCCATACTCCCGCCCCATATAGAGAGCGGCATACCTGTGAACCACAGAGGACCTGATGCAAAGCTCTTCATACCAAGCCCCCCTAAATAGCTATATGGACACCTCCCCGATGCAAGCACGGACAGATCTTTTTCTGACAATGTAGCCGCATACATATATCCGGCTTCATGAGCCCTGATGAACATCCGCACTCTCTGCCCTCATTAGCGCCATGGCTTGTTACAGCCAAGCTATTTGCCAGGTTTACAGAGAGTCGGTTCTACCTGTCAGTACATCAACTCTTTGGACTTATTAAAATCAGTTAGTTACTTAACGATATACTCTGTTTTCCGGTTTATCAGCGCCCACGCTATTCGGGCATTTTGTTAGCCAGCGCCACTACAGCTTTGTTTACGCCACTTCGGGCAATAATACCTTTCAGCCATCGCTGGAGACCTCCGCACCGTTCTTCCGGAAGGTTGATGACCCGATAAACCACCGAGCGGGCGCCATGAATAAGTACTCCTCGCAGATAACCATCTCCACGTTTTGTTATCCCGAGTAGTCTGACTTTACCACCACTGCTGTGCTCCTTCGGAACCAGCCCCAGATAGCTGGAAAATGCCGACCATTCTGAAAATCAGCGCTGTCGCCCAGAGCCACCGTCAGAGCAGAAGCGCCCAATTGCCCGATACCAGGTATGCTTTCCAGTCTGAGGGTATCCTCATTTTGCTGGCTGATAAGTGCAAGACGCAGATCCAGCGCTTTAATCCGCTGCTGATTGTCCCGGAGTTCCTGCAACATCTCGTGGAACAGCTCCCGGCTGAGCGTGGTGAGCTCATTTTCCGCATCCTCCAGATAATCCGGCAGGCAGGTCATAATTTTATGAGCTCCTTCCGGTATGGCGATACCGTATTCCAGACCCAGCCCACGAATCTGATTAATCAGAGCGGTTTTATTTTTCATCAACCGCTGGCGAACCCGGTGCAGACACTGAATATCCTGCTGCTCACTGGATTTCTCCGGCACATAACGCATTCCCGGACGGCTGTCAGCTTCCACAATGGCAGCGGCGTCATTTTTGTCATTTTTACTGCCCATTCTGAAGGGGGCAACATACTGGGGGCTGATTTGTTTAACTTCATGTCCGTATTGTCTGAACTGGCGTGACCAGTAATTTGCACTACCGCACGCTTCCATCACAATACGGGACGGAGGCTGCTGAGCAATAAACGCCGTTAATTTTTCACGGGTGATCATTTTATTCGCCTTCTTCTCACCCTGCGCAGATACGATATTCACCTGAAAAACTCGCTTTGCCAGATCAATTCCGATAATTTGTTCCATGGGACACCTCTTCATATTGCTGTTGGTTTGCACTTACAGTATGGCTCACTGAAGCCTTTGTGGGGAGGTGTCCATTTGATTAGCGCCTAATACCGCTACACTTTTGCCAGACCATGTTTACCTCCCGGGAATGGGCTGACCATCTCACTGAGCCACACAAAACCGACCGACCCGAATGCCAATTGGTTCCCTGCACCTGAAGGCAACTTCTATCTGCTATTCCGTATGTATCAGCCGAAAGATGCCGTCATGGATAATGAATGGAAACTGCCACAGGTGACGAAAAGCCACTGATAATCGCGAATAAATAATGTTGTTCAAAGTCACCTCTCAGAGGTGAATACCTTATCCAGAGACAGGCTGAACAAATAGTAGTTATGTAAGGGCCGTAATTTTTCTGAGATTGCGGCCCTTTTCTAGCTTAGGATTTTTTTGGAGTAATCAGCGTCCGTTAATGGCACACAGTTGCCGTAGTGGAGAGTGAGGGGCAGCTTTGAGCGAGGAGCAGATTTCGGGGGGATTACCATGAGCGAACAGTCGAATAGTCTTCTGTTCGATCTCGCCCGCCAGCGAGGTCTAGTGCTTCTTCCACAGTTGAGGCTCGAAAGTCCCGTTGCGATCGCGTGGAGTGGCGAGTTCGAAACTGTCGGTCGTCGCTTAAATGGTCTTTTAGCTAGTGCCGTTTTTACGGTTTGCCTCTACATCAGCAACGAGATGAGAGTCAAGTTCAGCGGTCAGAGCAGCTTCCGTTAACTGTTTGATTAACTGGGTTAAGATACCATCCTTTCCTGTTAACGCTTGACCGGAGTGGAGAGCGTTGAGTGGTTTGTTAAAATCGAAAGGCTGGGACATGTGCTATTCCTTTTCGGAAGTATATTACTGGAATGACACAGAATTTCTAACGCACTCTATAGATCTTCATTTGTTTTATGATTAATATCATCTATTGAATTTATCTTCGATATATTCTTGAGTTCAGTAAGGTATTGTGGCTCATTTTCAAGAAACCAGTGGAGTATTTTAGGGCTTAACAGCAAAGAATCAATATAGGATCTGGCGATCGAAAACTTTAGAGTATTCGCCCCATATTCATTTTTTATCTTGCTAGTTTCCTCTTTGGTTACAGTCATTTCTCTTTCAAGACGTAGTATTGCTTGTTTGGCTTGATTGTTTTTAAGAGGTTGTTTTATTTCTTTTACTAGCAAATGCCCCGGAGTGTTATCAAGCATCGATACAGCCAACCCTCGAGAGTAGTTATCAAAGCCTATCATTGATTCAACTGCTTCAATTTGTCTGATTGGCTTCATCTTTCTCAAAATGGAAAATGTAGTTCTAGGGACAGGTTTGTCTGATAAGAGAGAAATAACTATAGGGTCTATCCCGGTCAAAAGATTTGTTTTCCCTATAATATTATCAACGGAGATTCCCAGCACAGCACTTAGCTTTTCAACAGAAACTTTAGTTAAAGCCTTTTTTATCATTTTATATTCTTGTATAGGGTTCATATGATTGACATGTTTGTTGGGAGTGAATGTATCATCTAAAGTTGATACTATACATGTAGCTTTTTCAATTCCTAATTCTCTCATTGCTTCAATTCTTAAATGTCCGTCTAGAATTCGAATTTCATTCTCTTTTTTATCGAAGTATACCAATATCGGTTCAACCAATTCAAACTCTGCAATAGATGTTTTTATCTGCTGATATTTAATTGAGTCCTTAATATTATGGATAAGAGGTTTTGAAGGTGTTAATTTATACACATCTAAATGTATAAATTCATTTGAAAAACTTTGCTTAATCATTTTTGTTATCTCCATCTATTGCAGCAAGAATATGATTAGGTATCTCTACCAATTTTTCTTCATATGCTAATTTTATAAACGAATCATGTTGCAGCAATTTCGTAAATATTTCGTTTATTACTGTCAGCTTTTCTTTTATAAAATCAGAGTGTTCTAAGATAGATCTATGTTCATTTATCACGCTTTTATACATTTTCATTAGTTCATCCGTAGTCATCCTCTTGCTGTCTTTCTTTTGCGAGAAAGAAATTATACTATTTCCTTTTCTTCCTTCTTGTCGTTGGTTAAGAATACCTCTTACCTTTTGTATGTCTTTTGTTTTAATTAGTTTTTTTTCATATGCATCTACTAATAACATCTGAGATTCTTCATTATTGCATTTAGAAAACTCTACAGCTAGATAAAGTGGAATTTCACCTCTATCTGCTGCACTCAGTAATTTATGTTCCCCTTTTTCCAATAATTTTCTTATGTAAGAAACCCAGCTTCCTGAGTAGCCGAGTATTTCTGCTATTTCACTGTCACTTAACCCTTTTTTATTCATTGTTCTTACTACTTCAAGGAGCTCATTTGAGCGAGGTTTTCTTCTAACTATGTTTTCAGCAAGGCTCATGATATAAGCATCTTCTTCGCTGATGTCTCGAATGATTGCTGGCACTAAGGATTCCCCTAGCCCTAATATGGCTTCTATTCTTCCTTGGCCGCATACAAGTGCATATGAATATAAAGGATCCTCTATACGCCTCACAGTGACAGGTTTACTTAATCCTCTTTTATTTATACTCTCTTTTATTCCATCATGAATGAATTTATTACGAGAGCGTGGGTTTATGATTTTTATTTGATCTATACCGATCATTACTATTTGATGTGGGAATGTTCTAGGCTGCATATTGTTTCCTTATTTGTATTCTCTTTAATAGGCGGTAAAATAAATCAATATCGTTATATCTATACAATTCAAACAATGCAGGATTGTTTTCTTTAATAATCAATCTAGTGAAATTAAAATCTAACTTTGGTAAAATGAAATAATCTACTGGCAGCTTGTTCTCGCTATCCATTCTGATAACTATGGTTATGTCTGGAATATGATTGGGTTCTAGCCGTATTTTCCAGCGAAGTCTCCCTGATTTTAGTTTCTTACATTTACATATGATCACGGAAACGGACATATTGTTATTTATTATAAATTCTTGTGTGTTAGGCTCATATTCTATCTTACAATTGCAATTCTCAATTTCAGTTTTGAATATTTCAATTAACTTAGAATAAAAAACTCTTAAATGATTATTAATCTCAAGATAGGTGTAGTCATGTTCAGGCTTGAACTCTATCAATTGGTATGCTCGAATCAACCCACCAAATCGGCTTTTGTAGATTGATGATGAAGGACCAAAATCATCTTCATCAATAATTACACCTGATAATTTCCCCTTTTCCTGTAGTTTTAGCCTTAAATATTCAAGAAGTTCCTCATTTGTCATGTTTTTAGAACGAGCCTGGATGATCTCTTGTGCTTTCAAAAATTTCTTGATACTTACAACTTTCTTATAAGCTTTATTGCACCTAACCCACTCCTCTTTGGGATTTTTAACTGTTTTTGTTTTTAGTTTGCTAGATGTTCTGTTATAAACATTATTTCCTATGTACTTCTCATTTGTAAGTATTGTGTGAATCTTCCCGCGAGTCCATAGAGTGCCATTTTCGGCAGGTGTTCCATTTCTATTTAGTTTGTCTGCAATAAGAAACTCTGGAATGTATTGTTCTATAAACATATCATAAATTAAATTTACTATTCTTACCTCTTTTGCTGGGCCAGGAGCAAGTATTACTCTATCAGTTTGTATACTTTTGCGTTTGCCGAAAGAAAGAATTTCTTTTATATTCCCTTTCTCATCAATTAAGATTCTACGTAATCCATATCCGGCTATTCCTCCTTGGTGATACCCATGTCTGATTAGATTTGCTTGCCCGAGAAATACTTTATCAGAAATGTTTTTACTTAAACTTGCTGCCGCAGCTCTCCTCAGATTTAGCATGACTGAGGCTTCCAGAGGGAACTCTTTTGTCGGCAAAGGTTCTGCACAGAATATCAGCTCAACGCCATGCATCCTAAATAGGTGAGTGTAGTAGGCCGCTTCGTCAGTTTCCTGAAAACGTCCGAATCGGCTTACATCGTAGAGTAAAATTGCCTGTATGCTTATGATGCCCTCCATAACATCGTATACCAGCTTTTTCAATGAGTCTCTACCGGCTATTGATACTCCGCTTTTCCCGGCATCATCGTAGGTGTGCAGGATTTCCATATTATGCTTCTCGGCAAACTTTGCTATGAAGTCTGCTTGATTATGGAGAGAATACTGCTGATGATCTGTTGACATCCTAAGGTACTGAGCTACTGGGATTTTTTGAAGGAGACCTTTATTATTTATCATTCTATCTCCTGTTTTGAGTTTGTCATTTAGTTTTAAGATGGTTAAATTTTAGACGTTTTTTCCTGTGGTTACTAAATTTGAACGGAACGATAAGAGTAGATCATGATGTTTTTTTTCTAACTATCTGTTTTTAAGGATTAAAATGATATTGCGGTTCTGGTTTCTATGATATGGCGGAGGTGTTAGATTTTGTGAGGAGGTTTAAGGACATGGGTGTTTGGTCATTGGATCTGTTCCGTGCTTATTTTCTTCGATAAAAATTTGACCAACATCAGATAAACACACACATCGTAGGCAACTAAATCAGTTGCTATCGGGGGGGGTAAAGCTCTCGCTAAAATTTTGCCACGATACGAGAGCTTGCCAAAACCTCTCAACTTCCGCTTTTGGCACACAGCGGACCGTTCAGTTGGCTGTGACCCTGACCCAAAATCAGAGCAGTGCTCACATGAAGGAGGTCATCTCTCCTATTAAATGATGAAATGCGGTCAAATGAGATGATGATAAATATATAGGCTAAAATATAACTTTTCAGTTTATAACTAAAAAAAATCCTTAAAAAACAGTATGAAAACACCAATGCATCATGGGGGTGTGGGCTTCGAAATTTTCAAGTGTGGTCATGGAGTTATGATGTCCATTTCGTTGAAAAACAATAGTATTCAGGCATTTTTCATGCGCGTAAGATGGCGCTATTGTCGCATGAACAGCAGCTTTCTCGCAGTAAAAACTGCGCTGACAGTGGGCCTGGAACTTCAACAAAAAATGACATGCTTTAAGTCTCAATGGGAAGCGTAACTGCTGAATACAGTGGCTTCAGAATCAGTTGTCCATGCTGCACGCTCACGGAGGCACTCACCCCTGTGGGGAATCCAGCCTTTTCAAGCCAGTTACCGCTGAGCACCAGACTTGGATGACGACTGTAATGACGCGTGCGTCCAGTTTTTGGGTCCTGATGGCGTTTTCTGACGTAGCTCACTTTAATCTGACGCGCTGTTTTTACTGTATTTACCCCTAATGCGTTGGGAAGATTCATCGCCATTCTCTCCTTTGCCGTCTGTGGCGCAGTATAAAAAGAATGGGAGATCAGTCCAGCATCTTGATGATGGAAAAAATGCAAAGTGCGCACTGCCTTCCTGAGAAAATGAAACGGTGTGGTCGTTTCATGCATTACTGGATAGCCGTTCGGAAAACTGTCCACGTAACCGGATGCATTTCGCGAGCGCCAGCGTGGCTTTCACAACTGTCATCAATCCGTTGACCGCGCCGTATCCGAGGGCAAACCCCGCGATGACGACAGGAGCATAGTTGGCGGTCAACGCGAGCAGAAAACACAGCGGGATCAGTAACGATGTAATGACGGCCAGGCGTGCGGGCGTCAGGCGCTGCCCTGAGATCACATCGAGCAGTCGTGCACCTGTCTGGCCCGTGCCCTACAGCATTCCCACGGTGACTGGATGGCGGTTGAGAATGTAATCGACAGCCAAGGATTAGAGGTTCATTCGCTGATGCCCGTTCTGCATCGTCAGCTGGCGTTCGTGATGCGCCCGGACAAAATCCTCAGCAGAGGAATGGCGGAAGTGATACGCCTGTTGACGTAAGCGGTGAAAAAACCCCGGTGATGTGCTGACATCACCGGGGTTTTCTTTAGGCATTTGCGGTAATACGACGAGCGGTTTCGTAATGAGCTTGCCAGTAATTATTAGCGAGACTTGAAATCGTCACCCCTTTTATTTTCGACGCGTGGATGAATTCATTATTTCCCACATAGACGCCGACATGGCGGGTAGCTTTTGAGGTTTTAAAAAACACCAGGTCGCCAGGTTTCAGCTCATTCTGAGCAATATGAAAACCATGATTAATTTGCTCGCCGGTGGTGCGGGGCAGACTCATGTTCATTGATCCCTGAAAAACAGCCTGCATCAGCGCGGAACAGTCGATTCCCCGATGAGATGCGCCACCAAAATGATAGCGTGTTCCTTTCCAGCGAGAATATTGAGCAAGGATTTTTGATTTTATATTTTCTGACGTCGGTGCAGATATTTTCTGGGTCAGGCTCTGATTATTTAAAGTGGTCAACTCTGATGGCATGTTAAAAGCGAATGCATGGCCAGAAATAATTGTGGTGGTACACAAAACGAGAGCAAAGAAAGTTTTAGATAAATGCATAAAAGAGAAAGTCTTTAAAAGAGCGAAAAAATCCTTACGAATAATGGACCGGACTCCTCCCGGAAAGTGCGCAAATAATATACTTTGCTCATTTTTTGTCCAGAACCGTTTGGGTCTCTTTTTGGACTCAGCCTCACTGCTTGCCTGGAATCCCCCTATCTAAAAGGGTATTATTCATGCATCTTATGATTTGAGGAAGCACCATGTCAGGAAGCCGTATTCGCAGAGAGAAACTGACGATTCGTCGGATGATTGCGCTCTATGCAAAACGCTGTCCGCAGGCCATTTCAGCGCCAGAGCACTACGCGGCGCTGAATGCCTACGCCGAAAAACGGCTCGACAAATGTGTCTTTGGTGAAGAAAAAGCGGCCTGCAAGCAATGCCCGGTGCATTGCTATCAGCCCGCTAAGCGGGAGGAGATGAAGCAGATTATGCGCTGGGCGGGGCCACGCATGCTGTGGCGGCATCCGTTGCTGACTGTCCTGCATCTGATTGATGATAAGCGCGCGGTGCCTGAGCTACCGGAAAAATACCGACCGAAGAAATAAGAAACTCGTCGCAGGAGAAGTCGCGTCGAAATTTACCGCTAAGCGAGTGGCGTGCTGATACGGGTAAACCGCCTCCTTTGCGCGTGTCCTGGCTTTATCGCTTTTCCTGCCGGTTTACACCAATGTGTCTTTATCGATCCCCAGGCGCTTCATGCGTGACAGCAGCGTGGTTCGTTTGAGGCCCAACCGTTGAGCCGCACCTTTCGGCCCGGCCACCACACCGTTGGTTTCTTTCAGTATGCGAACGATCTGCTGCGTTTCATCTTCACCTTCCTGCGGCAGTTCACCCTGATTGACGAGTTGTGCTGTAGGGCGATACAGCATTTCTGGCAGTGAAAATTGCAGCACGTGACCCGACGTCAGTAAAACAGCGCGTTCAATGACATTCTCGAGTTCACGTACGTTCCCCGGCCATGGCATTTCACTCAGCGTGCGCAGCGTGTGCGCCGGAATGCTGTCAATCTGACGGCCAAGACGGCGGGCAATTTTGCTGGTAAAAGCCTTTGCCAGCAGCGGAATGTCATCCGGACGCTCACGCAGTGGCGGCAGCTGGACAGGAAAGACGTTCAGGCGATAATAAAGGTCGCTGCGACATTCCCGGTCTTCTACCATCTGACGCAAATCGCGATTAGTGGCGGCAATCAGGCGCACATCGGTGCGGATAAGCGTGTGACTGCCGAGGCGCTCAAATTCTTGATCCTGTAAAACGCGCAGTAGCTTCGGCTGAAGCTCAAGCGGCATGTCGCCGACCTCATCAAGAAACAGCGAGCTTTTGTCTGCCAGTTCGAAACGTCCGATGCGTGGCGTGCTCGCCCCGGTAAATGCCCCGCGCGAATGGCCGAACAGGTCGCTTTCCAGCAATCCAGCGGGCATTGCGGCGCAGTTCATTTTGATCATCCGCTGTTCACGACGATGGCTCAGATGGTGAATGGCGCGCGCAATCAGCTCTTTACCCGTACCGGTTTCACCGAGAATAAGCACCGTGCTGTCGCTTTGTGCCACCATTTCCACCTGACGCAGCACGGTAAGCATCGCATCGCTGCGCCCGATAATCTCGCCAAAATCGTTATCCAGCGTATTGAGCTGTTCGGTGAGCACTTTGTTTTCATCCGCCAGGCGCTCTTTCAGACGCTGGATTTCCTGATACGCCAGCGCATTATCGACCGCAATCGACACCCGTCCGGCAATCTGGCGCAGCAGACGAAGATTGCTGGCAGTGAAAACCTGTTCGTTACGCTGGGCCAGTTTCAGCACGCCGAGCGTCGTGGAGCCAGACATCAGTGGCAGCAGGCACAGGCTTTGTAGCTCATTTCCCCACAGGGAAAACAGCTGGCGATCCCCCTGCGGCAGCTGATTCAGATTGGCCAGCGTCAGCAGCATCATTTGCTGATTTTTAAAGATTTGCTCACTCAGCGTACCGCGTTCATCCACTTCAGCGACATCATGCAGTGGCGCTTCACCGTCCAGATAATGGCTGGTGTATACGTCGAGCTTGCCCGGCTGCGGGCTGCGGAGCACCACGCTAATCGCATCGATGTGGAAATGATCGTGAAGGGCCTTTGCCACTTCGCTGACCAGTTCGTCAATGTTAAGCCGCGACAGTACTGCGTTGGTGATATCGACCAGAATGCGGAAATTATCCCGTTCAAGGCGAAGCTGCTGGCGATCGGCGCTGCGGCTAAGGCGGGTCAGGAACTGTTCGGTGACGATTGCCACCAGCTGAGTCAATGTTTGCAGGCGCTGAAATTCTTTCTCGCTCCACGCGGCGTCGTTGTCGCGGATAAACTCGCAGCCACCTACAATGCGACCTTCCTGCGCCAGCGGGAGCAGGACATAGCGACCAAATTCAGGATAAAGAGGGTTATTCGTCAGCGTCGGCCAGGCGGCACAAAATTCCTGATAGTCGCAGTTGAGCGCATCTGGCCGGGTCAATAGCCGGTGAAGGGGGCCCTGCGCCAGCAGGTTTTCTTCGCCGCTTTTACCGGGCGCACAGGTGGCGCTGGCGTGATAACTCACGCGCTGATTTCCGGGCTGCCACAGCAAAATAGCTACGCGTTCGGCAAGCCCGGCCTGTTTGATCAACTGTGTCAATGCTTCGCAAACACCGGACAGATCGCGCTGTTGCAGCAAAGACCGGGTAATATCGAGCAGGCCCTGCTGGCCGAGATCGCTCATCGCTGTTGATGACATAGTGCTTACCTACAATGCGCCGCTGGCGCGAAAATAGCGTTAGCAGATCCGCGGCAGCGGTTCGGCATGAGGTAAATCTAACGTGCGACGGACGCCGTAAAGTCCGGTCAGGTGCACGCCGCGGCGCTCGGTAATTTCGCCGATGATGGCGGCATCACAGCCTAATGGGTGCGAGCGTAGCGTGGAGAGTACGCGCTCAGCAGCGTCTGCGGACACGCCTGTCACCAGCTTGCCTTCGTTGGCGAAGTTCAGGGCATCAAGCCCGAGCAGTTCACACACGCCGCGGACGGCTGATTTCACCGGCAGATTGGCCTCATGCAACATCACACCACAGCCGCTGGCGGCTGCAAATTCATGGGCTACCGCATTCACGCCGCCCCGAGTCGCATCACGCAATGCCTTCACACCGGGAATGCCTCGCAGGGTCTGAATCAACGGCGTCAAAACCGCGCAGTCGCTGCGCAAATCGCCATCCAGCCCCAGTTGTTCTCGCAGGTTGAGAATGGCTGCGCCATGATCGCCGAGGGTGCCGCTGACCAGCAGCACGTCGCCTGGCGCGAGCTGCTGCGCGCCCCAATGAACATCAGCCGGAATGGCACCCAGCCCGGCGGTGTTGATGAACAGTTTGTCCGCAGCACCGCGCGGCACCACTTTGGTGTCACCGGTGACGATGGCGATGTCGGCGGCTTTTGCCGTCAGCGCCATGCTGTTGACGACCTTTTCCAGAACCGCCATCTCCAGTCCCTCTTCGAGGATAAAACCGCAGGAAAGGTAGCGCGGAATAGCTCCGCTGACGGCGACGTCATTGGCGGTGCCGCAAATCGCCAGCTTGCCGATATCCCCGCCGGGGAAGAATAACGGGTCTATAACGTAGCTGTCGGTGGAAAAGGCCAGCCGGTCACCGCTGGCGGTGAGCGACGCGAGTGATAAACGGGCCTGATCTTCTTGTTCTGCCAGCCACGGGTTATCGAATGCCTGCATGAACAAATCGTTAATCAGTTGCTGCATCGCCTGGCCGCCGCTGCCGTGGGCTATTTGTACGGTTTTCATTGTTCACCTTCCTGACTTCGGTACTGATACCACGCCGCGCAGGCGCCTTCGGAGGACACCATCAGCGCGCCAAACGCACTTTGTGGATTGCAGATTTTGCCAAACAGCGGGCATTGATGCGGCTTGCAGCGACCGGTGAGCACCTCGCCACAGCGGGCGTGCGGGTCATCGCATACCTGACGCGGCGGCGGCTGGAAATGGGCTTCGGCGTCAAAGCGCTGGTACTCCGGCATTAATTTCACGCCCGATTCGGCAATGACCCCGAGACCGCGCCATTCGCTGTCCCCGTTGACGGCAAAAACGTTGGCAATGGCCGTCTGTGCCAGGGCGTTGCCCGCATCCGGCACCACGCGGCGATACTGGTTCTCGACGAGGCTTTCACCCGCGATTTTCTGTTCCACCAGCATGTTGACACCCTGCAACAGATCGACCGGCTCAAAACCGGCAACCACTAACGGGCGCTGATAATGATCGGCAATAAAATCGTAGCTGTGCGTACCAATCACCATGCTGACATGGCCCGGAGCCAGGAAGGCGTCAATGCTGTTGTCGGGCTGCTCAAGCAGGCTGCGCAAGGTGGGAATCAATGTAATGTGCTGGCAAAAGAAGAAAAAATTGGTCAGGTTCTGCGCCTTTGCCTGCTGCAAAGTGATCGCCGTAGCGGGCATGGTGGTTTCAAAACCGAGACCGAAAAAGACCACTTTGCGCCCGGGATTTTCCGTCGCCAGGCGTAGGGCATCCATCGGTGAATAGACGATGCGGATATCAGCCCCGCGCGCTTTGGCCTGGGTCAGCGAGCCGTTTTTTCCCGGCACGCGCATCGCATCGCCAAAGGTGCAAAAAATGACCTCAGGGTGGCTGGCGATATCGATACAGGTGTCGATTCTGTCCATCGGCAGCACGCAGACCGGGCATCCCGGGCCGTGAATAAACTCGATGTTGTCCGGCAAAAGCTGGTCGAGGCCAAAGCGGAAAATAGCGTGAGTGTGCCCACCGCAGACTTCCATGATCCGCAGCGGTTTTTCACGCGTACAGGAAAGAAGCGGGGCGCGAGTTTTCAGGTTCGCGATAAGCTGCATTACCTGCTCAGGCGCGCGGTATTCATCAACAAAACGCATCACCTATCCTCGCCCCACATCAGCGCGCCGACGTCGGGTTCGACTTCGAACATGTTTTGCAACGCGGCCAGCGTCTCGCGGGCTTCGTGCTCATCAATCACGCTCATGGCGAAACCGACGTGCACCAGCACCCACTGGCCCATGCGTGACTGGCCCTGTTCATCGGTGACGCCGACCAGCGTCAGGTCCACATCGCGCTGAATTCCGCAGACATCGACCTTCGCCAGGTTCCCGTCGATAGCGCAAATTTGTCCCGGAACGCCTATGCACATCGCTGCGTCTCCAGCCACGTGAGCCATGTGTCCATGCCTTCTCCGCTGGTGGCGGATATCAGGATAACCTCAATGGCAGGGTTTACTTCTCGCGCATAGCTCAGGCACTTTTCGACGTCGAATTGCAGATACGGCAGCAGGTCGATTTTGTTCAGTAGCAGCAGGGACGCGGCGGCAAACATTTGCGGATACTTCAGCGGTTTGTCCTCGCCTTCGGTGACGGAGAGCACCGCCACTTTATGCCGCTCGCCAAGATCGAAACTGGCCGGGCACACCAGGTTGCCGACGTTTTCGATAAACAGAATTCCGTTATCTTTCAACTGCAGGCGCAGGGCGGCGTCGGCAATCATCTTCGCATCGAGATGGCAGCCTTTGCCGGTATTGACCTGAATCGCTGGGGTGCCGGTGGCGCGAATGCGGGCGGCGTCATTCACCGTTTGCTGGTCACCTTCGATAACCGCGCAGGGTACGTTGCCGTTAAGGCGGGTCAGCGTTTCAGTCAGCAGCGTCGTTTTACCGGAGCCGGGACTGGAAACCAGATTCAGCACCAGCAGTTCACGCGCGGCAAATTGCGCCCTATTGCGGGCCGCCAGCCGGTTATTTTTCTCCAGCACATCGATTTCCACTTCCAGCATTTTGCGTTGGCTGATGCCCGGGGCGTGCGTGCCCGCTTCACCGTGTCCGTAGTGCAAATCGCCCTGCGTAGACTGCTGTGGGCTGAATTCTGGCGTGATGCCGGTAATCGTGAGCGTCGGGCGCGAGGAAGGCGCAAACGGCGCACCGCGAAAGGCCGAATGCGGATTGTGCTCGTCGCCTTCTATATAGCGATTGCCGTCCGCGCAGCCACAGGTTGTACACATACCTTATTCCTCAATGACTTCGATGCGCTGAATCTGAAATCCGTCATCAGCGACAATACGTAACCGGTCGCTGCCGCACTGTGGGCAGCGGCGAACGTGTTGCGAGATAAGTTTGATGTCCATCTGACATTCCGGGCACCAGCACTGCGCAGATTGTTCTTCAATGTGCAGCTGGCAGCCTTCCGCCAGCGTGCCGCGACACACCAGCTCAAAGCAGAAACTCAGGGATGAGGGCTCCACGCAGGAAAAGGCCCCGACCTTCAGCCAGACCGCCGTCACGCGGCTGGCATCGTTGGCGAGCGCTTGCTGCTCGACAATTTCCAGCGCCCGCTGGCAAAGGGTGATTTCGTGCATAACATTTCCCGTTAATTCTGGACTTCGCTTCCCTAAGCAAAAAACAGGCCATTATTCATTTTGTTGATTTTTATCGATAAATCACTGAATGACAGATCTGGAATGACAATAGTGACGGCATGTCGCCACAAATGACGGTGAGGTCGAATGGCACAGTAAACGTCGATCGTCACAATCGTCGTCACGCTGACGATGACAGTCGCTGAAGGGGAGGGGTGATGTATAACTTATTGTTTAATAGATGAATAGTGAGATGGCACGCAAATTGCTATACAAGCCGGATAATTTTCTTCCGCTTCAGAGGAATAACCATGAACCGCTTTGTGATTGCGGATCCTCAGTGGTGCATCGGATGCAATACCTGCCTCGCGGCCTGCTCCGATGTCCATAAAGCTCAGGGGCTACAGCAGCACCCGAGACTCACGATGGCGCGCACCGGTGACGACACGGCCCCAGTGTTATGTCGTCATTGCGAAGATGCGCCCTGCAAACGGGTGTGTCCGGTCAATGCTATTGCCCTTGAGGACGACAGCGTCCAGATAAACGAAAGCCTGTGCATCGGCTGCAAACTCTGTGGTCTGGTGTGTCCGTTCGGGGCGATTACGCCTGCGGGCAGTACGCCGCTAAATATGCCCGCGCAGTTTGAACACTACGTTCCGGCGTCATTGCTCAGCGATGTGCCGGTCAGCCCGGACAGCATGCATCCGTTTTTGAGCTGGAATGCGGGGATGCGCACCATCGCCGTGAAATGCGACCTGTGCCATTTCCTGCCGGAAGGCCCGGCGTGCGTGCATTCCTGTCCGACAAAAGCACTGCACCTGATTGAGCCGCAGTCCATTGAGGCTCAGGCGAAACAGCGTCGGTCGCAAACCGCGCTGTCGATGCCGGAGACCTTGCCGGGTCAGGTGAACTTTGCAGGGGAGCAAAACTAATGGATTCACTGCAATTACTGATGTGGTCGCTGGCCTTGTACGTTGCAGGCGGCGTGGTGTCTTTGCTGCTGCAAAAAAACGAAGGGCTGGCCATTCGCGTGGCGGGCATCAGTGCGATGCTCGGTGGTTTGCTTGGCCTGTGCAGCGCACTGCCGGTGTTGTTCAGCGGTGAAGTGCTGAACTGGAGTGCGGCGGGGCCGTTCCCGTTCGCGGCGTTTAGCGTGCGCATCGACAGCCTGGCAGCATTTATGGTGACGGTGATTTCACTGCTGGTGATGCTCTGCGCCCTCTATTCGCTCTCTTATATGCAGGAATATCTCGGCAAAGGCGCGGCGTCGATGGGGTTCTTTATGAACCTGTTTATCGCCTCGATGGTCGGGCTGGTGGTGATGGACAACGGCTTCTGGTTCATCATCCTGTTCGAAATGATGTCGCTGGCCTCGTGGTTTTTGGTCATCGCCGATCAGAGCGAAGAGTCAATCAAGGCCGGGCTGCTGTACTTCTTTATCGCGCATGCCGGGTCGGTGCTGATCATGGTGGCCTTCTTCCTGATGTGGCGTGAAAGCGGCAGTCTGGAGTTTGAATCCTTCCGTCATGTGCATCTTTCCGCAGGCCTGGCGTCGGTGGTGTTTATTCTCGCATTCCTCGGCTTTGGGGCGAAGGCAGGGATGCTGCCACTGCACAGCTGGCTGCCGCGAGCGCACCCGGCGGCCCCGTCTCATGCGTCCGCGCTGATGTCTGGGGTGATGGTCAAAATCGGTATCTTCGGCATTATCAAAGTCGGGATCGACCTGCTTGGGGCGACCGAAAGCTGGTGGGGGCTGGTGGTGCTGGCGTTTGGTGCGGTGTCGTCGGTGCTTGGCGTGCTGTACGCGCTGGCCGAACACGATATCAAGCGCCTGCTGGCGTGGCACACCGTGGAGAACATCGGCATCATCCTGATGGGGGTTGGCGTCGGCATGGTCGGCATCGCAACGCACCATCCGCTGCTGGCGACCATTGGCCTGCTTGGCGCACTGTTCCATTTGCTCAACCACGCGCTATTTAAAGGGTTGCTGTTCCTCGGCGCGGGGGCGGTGATTTTCCGCGTTCACACCCGTGATATGGAAAAAATGGGCGGCCTCGCCAAGTTGATGCCGCTCACCGGCACCGCTTTCCTGATTGGCTGTATGTCCATTTCCGCACTGCCTCCGCTGAACGGCTTCGTCAGCGAATGGTTTACCTACCAGTCACTGTTCACCATGAGCCATGACGGCGATTTTGCCATGCGTCTTGCCGGGCCGGTTGCGATGGTCATGCTGGCGATTACCGGCGCGCTGGCGGCAATGTGCTTCGTCAAAGTCTACGGTATCAGCTTCTGCGGCGGCGCCCGCAGTGAGCAGGCGGAGCACGCGCGCGAAGTACCCTGGCCGATGACCGCCGCGATGATCGTGATGGCGCTGCTGTGCGTGGCGCTTGGCATCGGCGCGTCCGTTGTCGCACCGGTACTGACGCAGGTGGCGACTTCGCTGACGCACACCTCAGATGTGATTGTCACCAATAACACCCTTCTGCAACCGGGTGACAGCGCTCAGGCGATGTTCTCTCCGGCCATGACCTTCCTGCTATTGCTGGGCCTGCCGTTACTGCCGCTGGCGGTATGGTGGGTGCTGCGTGGCGCACGCGGGCCATTCCGCCGTCGTGGCCAGCCGTGGGCCTGTGGTTACGCCTGGGAAGAGGCGATGTCTGCCTCCGCGGGGAGCTTCACTCAGCCGCTGCGCGTGATGTTTGCCCCGCTGTACCGGATGCGCAAACAGCTCGATCCTTCTGACGCGTTAAGCCGCAGCCTGACCAAAGTCACCGAGGGTGCGGCGGCGGTCGAGCCGTTCTGGGACGACCGTATTATCTGGCCGCTGGTGCGCCTTGTTCAGCGCGCCGGTGCGGGCATTCAGCGAATGCAGAGCGGGGACTTCCGCCTTTACTGCCTGTATGTGGTGGTGGCGCTGGTGGTTCTGTTATTGACCGTGGCTCTGTGAGGAGAATGAGATGTTAATCCAACAAACGCCTGCGTGGGGCATGGGGCTGTTCGCCGTGTGTCAGGCGGTCATTCTGCTGGCGTTGACGCCGCTGATGACCGGCATTTCCCGCCAGATCCGTGCGCGTATGCACTCTCGTCGCGGGCCTGGCATTCTTCAGGACTATCGTGACCTCGTCAAGCTGCTGAAACGCCAGCCGGTCGGCCCGGATCAGTCCGGGGCGATGTTCCGCCTGATGCCGTGGGTGCTGCTCAGCAGCATGCTACTGGTGGCGATGGCGCTGCCCGTTTTTACCGCCACCTCACCGTTCGGCGGGGCAGGGGATTTAATCACTCTGCTGTACCTGTTCGCGTTGTTCCGTTTCTTCTTTGCCCTTTCCGGGCTCGACAGCAGCAGTTCCTTCGCGGGGATTGGAGCCAGCCGTGAACTCACGCTCGGTATTTTGGTGGAGCCGATCCTGCTGCTCGGCCTGCTGGTCGTGGCGCTGATTGTTGGCTCAACCAACATCGGCACCATCAGCGCGGCGCTGGCTCACGGCTGGAGTTCGCCGCTGGCAATCTTCATGGCTTTCCTGGCCTGCGGGTTCGCGTCGTTTATCGAGATGGGCAAAATCCCGTTCGACGTCGCCGAAGCCGAGCAGGAACTCCAGGAAGGGCCGCTGACCGAATATTCCGGTTCTGATTTCGCGCTGGTGAAGTGGGGGATTGGCCTCAAGCAGGTGGTCGTCGCCGAAATGTTCCTCGCAGTGTTTATTCCGTTTGGCAAGGCCGTGAGCCTTAGCCCGACCGCGCTGTTGCTGGCGCTGGTCGTGATGGTCATCAAGCTGCTGGTGGTATTCGTGCTGGCATCGCTGGTGGAAAACTCGCTGGCGCGCGGACGCTTCCTGCTGACGCATCACGTGACCTGGCTTGGGTTTGGCGTCGCGGCGCTGGGCTTCGTCTTCTACTTTACCGGTCTGTAAGGAGCCCAGTGAAATGATGGAAAATATCGCTCTGACGACCCTGCTGGTGCCGTTCGTCGGCGCGCTGCTGACGGCCTGTGCGCCGAAGCAACAGGCGAAAAATATCTGCACCGTATTTGCGTTGCTGGCCACGCTTGGCACCGTGGTGCTGGGCTGGCAGTTCCTCGCAGGTGGCAAAACCGACACCACTTATACGCTGGTGAGCTATCACGGCGTGGCGCTGTTTGGTTTCACCGTTGACCGGATAAGCACCCTGATTGCATTTGCGGTGGTGTTCCTCGGCCTGTTGGTGAGCCTGTATTCCACGGGCTATCTGACGACGGGCAACCGCGAACATCCGCACGACGGAGATAACCGCTACTACGCCTTCCTGCTGATTTTTATTGGCGCGATGGCGGGGCTGGTGCTGTCGTCCACGCTGCTCGGTCAGCTGCTGTTCTTCGAAATTACCGGCGGCTGTTCCTGGGCGCTGATTGGCTATTACCAGACGCAGAAATCGCAACGTTCAGCGATGAAAGCGCTGCTGATTACCCATGTGGCATCTCTCGGGTTGTATCTCGCCGCGGCGACGCTGTTCATCAACACCGGTACCTTCGCACTGAGTGCGTTAAGCCAGTTGCAGGGCAGCGCCAGCTACATCGTTTACGGCGGGATCCTGTTCGCAGCCTGGGGTAAATCTGCCCAGCTGCCGATGCAGGCCTGGCTGCCGGATGCGATGGAAGCCCCGACCCCAGTCAGTGCTTACTTACATGCCGCGTCGATGGTGAAAGTGGGCGTTTACATCTTTGCCCGCGCCATTCTGGAAGGCGGCAACGTACCGCACGTGATTGGCTGGGTGGGCATCGTGATGGCAACCATTACGATGGTGTACGGCTTCCTGATGTACCTGCCGCAGAAGGATATGAAACGCCTGCTGGCGTGGTCAACCATTACCCAACTGGCGTGGATGTTCCTTGCGTTATCGATGGCGGCGCTGGGCTCAAAACAGGCCCTCGACGGCGGCATTGCCTACATCTTCAACCATGCCTTTGCCAAAAGCCTGTTCTTCCTGGTGGCGGGTGCGTTCAGCTACAGCTGCGGGACCCGCTTGCTGCCGAAGCTGCGTGGGGTGATGAGCAAGTCGCCACTGCTCGGCATCGGTTTCTGCGTGGCCGCGCTGGCGATTGCCGGTGTGCCGCCGTTCAACGGCTTCTTCAGTAAATTCCCGGTCTTTGCCGCGGGCTTCACGCTCTCAACTGAACACTGGGAGCTGATCCCGGTAATGGTGCTGGCGCTGGTGGAATCGGTAGCAAGTTTTGCCTGGTTGATTTACTGGTTTGGTCGCGTAGTCCCAGGGGAGCAGAGCCCGGAAGTGGCGCAGATGGCGCCGCTTCCGTGGGCGATGCGTGCTGTTTTGGTCGTGCTGGTAATCATGTCGCTGGTTTCCAGCGTGATTGCCGCGATGTGGCTTAATTAAGGAGACGACGATGACCGGAGCCTTACTCGTAAATAATCTCGCCGGGCTGATGATGGTGACGTCGCTGCTGGTGATTGGTGCGAAGCATCCGCGCGGAGCCTGCTGGTGCTACGCCCTGCAATCGCTGGTGCTGGTGCTGATTTTCTTCACCCTCTCGCGCACGCTGGATTCGGAACAACTGTTGATGTGGTCCTTCAGTGCGCTGCTGACCAAAGTCATTCTGGTGCCGCTGATAATGGGGTTTGCGCTGCGCAAGCTCAACGACCCACAGGCCGATGCCAGCCTGATTAGCCCGGTTCTGCTGATGCTGGCCGCCGCAGTGATTGTGGTGCTGTGCTGGCTGGTGGTGCGCCCGGTACAGCTTCCGCTGCTGCAAGGGTTGAAGCCCGCACTGGCGGTGGCGCTCGGCCACTTCCTGTTGGGGCTGCTGTGCATCGTGACCCAACGCAACATTCTTAAGCAGGTGTTTGGTTACTGCCTGATGGAAAACGGGTCGCATCTGGTGCTGGCGCTGCTGGCGAATAAAGCGCCGGAGCTGGTGGAGATTGGGATCGCCACCGACGCGATTTTCGCGGTGATCGTCATGGTGCTGCTGGTGAGAAAAATCTGGCGCACGCTCGGCACGCTGGATGTCAATCAACTGACGGCGCTGAAGGGATAACACAATGAGTCATTCTGCAATTTTCACCTTGTTACTGCTGACGCCGCTGGTGCTTTCGCTGCTGGCGTTTGCCTGCCAGCGTTTCGGCGCGGCCTCCCGTGTGGCGGTCACGCTGCTACACGGCGTGGGCATTGTTACGCTGTTAGGGGTGACACTGTATGCCGTGGCGCTGGTTTATCGCCAGGGCGAGATGTTCTCCCCCAATCTGTGGCTGCATCTCGACAGTCTGAGTGCGCTGTTTCTGGCGATCCTCGGGATTATCGGTTTTCTTACCGGCCTCTACTCGATGGGCTATATGCGCCACGAGGTCGACGAAGGCGAGATTTCCGTCACCACGCTGTGCAACTACTACGGCTTCTTCCACCTGTTTTTGTTCACCATGATGCTGGTTGTGACCAGTAACAACCTGATTGTGATGTGGGCGGCGATTGAAGCCACCACGCTCAGCTCAGCATTTCTGGTGGGAATTTACGGTCAGCGCTCGTCTTTGGAAGCGGCGTGGAAGTACATCATCATTTGTACCGTTGGCGTGGCGTTCGGTCTGTTCGGCACCATTTTGGTGTACGCCAATGCCGCTAGTTTCATGCCGGATCCACACAACGCTATTTTCTGGAGTGAAGTGCTGAAACACGCCAGTCAGCTTGACCCGACGCTGATGCATCTGGCGTTTGTGTTCGTGCTGATTGGCTTTGGTACCAAAACTGGGCTGTTCCCGATGCATGCCTGGCTGCCGGACGCCCACAGTGAAGCGCCGAGCCCAACCAGCGCCTTGCTGTCAGCCGTGCTGCTCAACTGTGCGCTGCTGGTGATTATCCGCTTCCATATCATCATCACCCAGTCGATTGGCTCCTCGTTCACCAACACGCTGCTGGTGATATTCGGCCTGCTGTCCGTCGCGGTGGCGGCATTTTTCATTCTGGTTCAGCAGGACGTGAAACGGCTTCTGGCTTATTCCAGCGTGGAAAACATGGGGCTCATCGCCGTGGCGCTTGGTATCGGTGGTCCGCTTGGCGTGTTGGCGGCGCTGCTGCATACGCTCAATCACAGCCTGGCGAAAACGCTGCTGTTTTGCGGTTCCGGTAACGTGCTGTTGAAGTACGGTACCCGCGACCTCGGCGTGGTGCGCGGCATGCTTAAACTGATGCCGTTCAGCGCGGTGCTGCTGGCTGCTGGCGCGCTGGCGCTCGGCGGAATGCCGCCATTCAACGTCTTCCTGAGTGAGTTTATGGTGGTAACGGCAGGTCTGGCCGCCGGACATATCTGGCTGACAATTGGCCTGCTGCTGTTGTTAACCGTCGTGCTGGGTGGGCTGGTTCGCATGATCGCCTGTCTGCTGTTCGGCAGCGCGCCGGAAGCGACCAGCCGTGGCGAGCTGGGTCTGCTGACGACTTTACCGATGGCCATTTTGCTGGTGCTGATGCTGGTGATGGGCACCCACATTCCGCAGCCGGTCAGCCGCCTGCTGGAAAATGCCGCGTCGATTGTAATGCATCAGTCCCCGCAGCAAGAATTTCAGTGGCCGTGGGCGGGTAAAACTGCCGCAGCCGCTAACCACAGTCTTTGCACCCGCGAGTGCGCTGGAGAAACGAAGTGAGTTATCAACAATATATGAACGGCCTCGCGCAGGGCGATGTACGCGGTTTGGGTTATCTGGCGGCGGTACGGGAAAAATTCCCCGGCGCGGTGCTTGAAGAAGAGCGACAGACTAACGATCAGGTGACGATCACCGTCAAAATTGGCCATCTGCCGGAAATCGTTGAATTTCTCTATTACGGCTGCGGCGGCTGGCTGCCGGTGCTGTTTGGCAATGATGAGCGCACGCTCAATGGTCACTTCGCGGTCTACTACGCGATGTCGATGGAAGAAGGCGAGAAGTGCTGGGTGGTGGTAAAAGGCCTGGTCGATCACTCGCTTGAGTTTCCGTCCGTGACCCCACGCGTACCTGCGGCGGTGTGGGGCGAGCGTGAAATTCGCGATATGTATGGCCTGAAACCGATTGGTCTGCCGGACGAGCGTCGCCTGGTGCTGCCGGATGACTGGCCTGACGAAATGTACCCGCTGCGCAAAGATGCCATGGACTATCGCCAGCGCCCGGCGCCGACCACAGAAACGGAAACCTATCCGTTCATCAACGACGGCGACAGCAAAGCGCGCGTGGTGCCGATTGGCCCGATGCACATTACCTCGGATGAACCGGGCCACTTCCGCCTGTTCGTTGACGGCGAAACCATTGTCGATGCCGACTACCGATTGTTCTACGTGCATCGCGGCATGGAAAAACTGGCCGAAACCCGCATGGGCTACAACGAAGTGACGTTCCTGTCCGACCGCGTGTGCGGCATCTGCGGGTTTGCGCACAGCGTGGCTTACACCACCTCAGTCGAAAATGCGCTGGGCATCGTGGTACCACAGCGTGCGCACACTATTCGTTCCATTCTGCTGGAAGTGGAACGCCTGCACAGCCACCTACTGAACATTGGGCTGTCGAGCCACTTTGTCGGGTTTGATACCGGCTTCATGCAGTTTTTCCGCGTGCGTGAAAAATCCATGCAAATGGCAGAGCTGTTAACCGGCTCGCGTAAAACCTACGGTCTGAACCTGATTGGCGGCATCCGTCGCGATATCCTAAAAGAGCAGCGAATTAAAACCATCCAGCTGGTGCGCGAGATGCGAGCAGAAGTGACGCAGCTGGTCGACATGCTGTTGTCCACCCCGAACATCGCCCAGCGTACGCAAGGGGTCGGCATTCTCGACCGCCAGGTGGCGCGCGATTACAGCCCGGTTGGGCCGCTGATCCGCGGCAGTGGTTTCAAACGCGATATGCGTTTTGACCACCCGTATTCCGATTACGGCAATCTGCCGAAAACCCTGTTTGCCTATGATGGCGGCGACGTGTTCTCCCGCGTGATGGTGCGCGTGAAAGAGACATTCGACTCGCTAGCGATGATTGAATACGCGCTGGATACCATGGGCAACGGCCCGCTGCTGACCGAAGGTTTCACCTATCAGCCGAACAAATTTGCGCTCGGTTACGTGGAAGCTCCACGCGGGGAAGACGTTCACTGGAGCATGCTCGGTGACAACCAGAAGCTGTTCCGCTGGCGTTGCCGCGCGGCGACCTACGCCAACTGGCCGGTGCTGCGCTACATACTGCGCGGGAACACCATTTCCGATGCGCCGCTGATCATCGGTAGCCTCGATCCCTGCTACTCCTGCACCGACCGCGTCACGCTGGTGGATGTTCGCAAACGCAAGTCCACCACCGTGCCGTATAAAGAGATCGAACGCTATAGCATTGAGCGTAAACACTCGCCGATCAAGTAAGGATTAAACGATGCTGAAACTGTTTAAAACTATCCTGAAAGCGGGCGAACCTACGGTTAAATACCCGTTTGCACCGCTGGACATCAGCCCCGATTTTCGCGGCAGGCCGGAGCTTGACCCGCAACAGTGTATCGCCTGCGCGGCGTGCACCATGGCGTGTCCGGCGAATGCGCTGACGATGGAAACGCATCCGGAAAGCAACGAGCGGATCTGGCAGCTGTTCATCGGGCGCTGCATTTTTTGCGGTCGCTGTGAAGAAGTGTGCCCGACGAAAGCGATCCGCCTGACCAATGATTTCGAACTGGCGGTGACTAACAAAGCTGATTTGTACGTCAAAGCAGTGTTTCGTTTGCAGCACTGTGATGTATGCAAGCTGCCGTACACCCCGGAGAAATCGGCGCAGTATGCGGTTGAGCTGCTGCGGCAGTCCGGCATGAGCGACGAGGCGCTGGCAGGCATGAGCGCGCAGTTTACGACCTGCCCAGCCTGCAAACGCCAGCGGACGTTGAGCCAGCACGATCGGCAGATGTTCAGTTCAATCGGTGCGGAGAAAAGCCATGAGCGAGTTTAATCATCACGCCAGCCAGCCGATAACCCTGGCAGACGACGCGGCGCGCATGAAACAGACGCTGCTGAAAGACATCAAGCGTTCAGCTTACGTATATCGCGTGGACTGCGGTGGTTGCAACGGATGCGAGATCGAGATTTTCTCAGCGATCACCCCGGTGTTCGATGCCGAGCGTTTTGGTATCAAAGTGGTGGCTTCCCCGCGTCATGCCGATATTTTGCTGTTTACCGGGGCGGTGACCCGTGCGATGCGCGTCCCGGCGTTACGCGCCTATGAATCGGCACCGGATCCGAAAATCTGCATTTCCTACGGGGCGTGCGGCGTCGGGGGTGGGATTTTCCACGATCTCTACTGCGTCTGGGGCGGCAGCGATACTATCGTGCCGGTTGATGTGTGGATCCCCGGCTGTCCGCCAACGCCTGCGGCGACGATCCACGGGTTTGCCGTGGCGCTCGGTTTGCTGGAGCAAAAGCTGAAAGGCGTTGAACACGTGCAGGGCGAAAGTGAAAAGCCAGCGCTGATCCTGCCTGATGTCCCGCTGCAGTTGCGGGTGTCCGTTGAGCGTGAAGCGCGAAGAATGGCGGGTTATCGGCAGGGCGGCGATATCAGCCTGAGTCTACTGTCGCTCATTCAGCATAAGCAGCCGCAGCAGGCGGCGCATGATGTCTCCGTCTGGCTGCATAAAGAGAACGATCCGCGGCTGACGGAAATTGTGAATACGCTGATGGCGGTGATTGCCGGGGAGGTGATGGCGTGAGCGACATCGGAAAAGTGACGTTCTGGTCGCTGCGCCAGAAGTTCGTCGACAGCGATGAAGACATGCCCGCTGAAAGCCAACAGGTCATGTATTACTCGCTGGCGATCGGCCATCATGTCGGCATGATCGACTGTCTGAAAACGGAGCTGGAATGCCCGCTGGAAGGCTACACGGAATGGCTGAAACAGCTGCCGGTGGGGGATGCGCGTCGTAAGCTGCGTGGCCTGCTGACGTTTGGGGAAATCACCATTGATTCCACGCACACGTCGCTGCTGGCCAATGCGCTGTCGCCGCTGAGCCTTAGCGGCGATGAGCCGTATAAAAGCTGGAGCCTGCGGTTGATTGAACTGCTGGCTGAGATCGAACGTGAACCGGCTATCTATCTGATCGTCAAACGCCAGCTTGCGTGATCACCGCGCGGGGGGCTGTTACAGATCCCGCGTGTTAATCCCCAGACGCTGCATTCTCGACAGCAGCGTCGTTCGCTTCAGCCCCAGTTTCTGCGCCGCCCCTTTTGGCCCCGCGACAATCCCGTTGGTTTCCCGCAATGCCTGGATTATCCGTTCCCGTTCTCCCTCATCCGTTTCCGGCGTTTGCGGGTTAAACATTGGCGGCAGTTTGATGGTGGCGGCCTGAACGCGGGTTGCTTGCGCCGTTGACGATGGTATTTTCAAATCGTTGAGCTGCAAATTCAGCGTGTTGCCCTGGGTGAGGATCACCGCGCGTTCAATCACGTTTTGCAATTCACGCACGTTGCCCGGCCACGGATACTGGCACAGCGCCTGAAGTGACGCGGCGGGAATGGTATCGATATTTTTGTTCATCCGCGCCGCCAGCTTCTGAGTGAACCCGATGGCGAGCAGTGGGATATCTTCTGGCCGCTCACGCAGCGGCGGGATCACAATCGGGAAAACGTTCAGGCGGTAAAACAGATCGCTGCGAAATTCGCGATCCTGAACCATTTGATGCAAATCGCGATTGGTGGCAGCGATCATTCGGACGTTTACCGGGATAACTTTGCTGCCGCCGAGGCGTTCCACTTCACGCTCCTGCAACACGCGCAGCAGTTTTGGCTGAAGTTCAAGCGGCATATCACCTATTTCATCGAGGAACAGCGTGCCGCCATCGGCCATTTCAAATCGCCCGATGTGAGTACTGGTGGCGCCGGTAAACGCCCCTTTTTCATGACCGAAGAGATCGCTTTCCAGCAGGCTTGCCGGTATCGCCGCACAGTTCATTTTTACCAGTGGCTTGCTGGTACGCTGACTGAGTTTATGAATCGCGCGGGCGATAAGTTCTTTACCGGTGCCGGTTTCGCCCAGTAACAACACGGTGCTGTCACTCATGGCGACCATTTCCACCTGACGCAGCAGATTTTTCATTACCGTGCTCTGATAAATAATATCGTTCAGGCTTTCGACATTCTGGATTTGTTCATTGAGCCAGATATTTTCTTGTTTTAACGAATCTTTTAGCCGGGTGATTTCATTCCAGGCATTGGCATTATCTACCGCGATGCTGATACGTGAAGCAATTTGTCCGAGTAATGAACATACCGCCGGTGTAAAGGCACTGACCTCGGTATGGGCGAGAATTAATATTCCGGGTGAATGGGTATTAAACGTCAGCGGCAGCAGCAACGCGGCTTGCATACCGGCAGAGAATAAATCCTGCAACAAGGGATCGTTTTGATTTTCGTGCAATGCCACGGCCTGAGGCTGCCCGTTATCCAGCACATTTTTCAGTATGCTCTGCACCAGCGGGTAGGATTTTTGCTGGCAGTAGTGGTGGCTGTCATCGTGCCAGCCGCAGGCGGTGACCGGAAACGCGTCTGACGATTCGCCATCAAAAAAGGCTATCGACACACAGGGAATAGCGAAGAAACGGTGGATGTCCTGGGCGATAGCGCTGACCAGACCTTCCCGGTCAAGGTGTGCGAGTACCGAGTTGGTGATATCCACCAAAATGCGGTATTCGTCACGTTCATCCTTTAGTTGATGAAAGAACTCCAGTAATTCAGGTGCAACGCCAGAATTGATCATGGCAATCAATTGATTATTCCACTCCGTATTAGTAATGGGAATGGTTCTTATTTTCTTGCCATTCAACGTCTTTACGTCATTCATCACTTCAGCCTGTTTTCGGGAAATTGCCGCGTTGCATGATGTATCTGCAATGCTATTTGAGATCAGTATTTGCGGACTGCGTGCAATATAAGATACCCCCTTAGGATCATTCGTTGATATCAATGGGTAGTTTGCTCATTCAGACCATTTTTTATTGGGAGAAAAGCGTGTCCAACGTATTACTGTGTGTCGGTAACAGCATGATGGGCGACGACGGCGCCGGGCCGCTACTCGCGGAAATGTGTGCCGCAGCGCCAAAAGGGGACTGGCAGGTGCTGGACGGTGGCAGCGCGCCGGAAAGGGAAGTGGCGGCGATTCGCGAAATGAAGCCGGAGTGCTTGTTGATTGTTGATGCCACTGAGATGGGGCTGGAACCGGGTGACATCCGGATTGTCGATCCTGACGATATTGCGGAAATGTTCCTGATGACGACGCACAACATGCCCCTCAACTATCTGATTGAACAGTTGAAAGAGGATGCAGGCGAGGTGATATTCCTCGGAATTCAGCCGGATATTGTTGGCTTCTATTATCCGATGACCGAGAAAGTGAAAGCGGCGACGGAAGTGGTATATCAGCGGCTGGAAGGGTGGGTCGGTGACGGCGGGTTTGAGCGGCTGTAATGAGGCGTCGGCCCGGTAAGCATTATCGCCACCGGGCAATGTTTTACGCTAAATCTTCACCGTTACTGGCGATCACTTTCTTATACCACCAGAACGATTTCTTGCGCGAACGCGCCAGCGTGCCGTTCCCGGCGTCGTCACGGTCGACATACACGAAGCCGTAGCGCTTGCTCATCTCACCGGTCGACGCCGCCACCAGATCGATACAGCCCCAGGTGGTGTAACCCATCACCGGAATACCGTCATTGATAGCTTCACCCATTGCCTGGATATGCTCGCGTAAATAGCTGATGCGATAGTCATCGTTAATCTCGCCGTTGGGTTCCACCACGTCTTTCGCGCCAAGCCCGTTTTCCACCAGGAACAGTGGTTTCTGATAGCGGTCATACATCATGTTCATGGTGATACGCAGGCCTAGCGGGTCGATACCCCAGCCCCATTCACTGGCCTTGATATGCGGGTTTTTCAGCGATTTGACGATGTTGGCCGCGTTGGTGTTATTGCTGTTCATATCCGCGGAGGCGCAGCGTGACGCGTAATAGCTGAACGACACAAAATCGACGGTGTTCTTCAGAATTTCATCATCGCCCGGCGCTTTCTCGATGGTCACGCCTTTCTCACGGAACACGCGGGCCGAGTAGGCCGGGTATGCGCCACGGGCCTGCACGTCGATAAAGAACAGGTTTTCGCGGTCCTTTTCCAGCGCCATCCACACGTCTTCCGGCTTGCAGGAATACGGATAAAAATTACCGCCCGCCAGCATACAGCCGACCTGATTTTGCGAGTTTACCTCATGGGCAATTTTCGTTGCCAGCGCGCTGGCAATCAGCTCGTGGTGCGCGGCCTGATATTTCACCTGCTCCTGATTCTCACCCTCTTCAAACACCAGCCCGGCCCCGGAGTAGGGGCTGTGCAACATGATGTTGATTTCATTGAAGGTCAGCCAGTATTTTACCTGGCCGTCGAAGGCTTCAAAGCAGGTGCGGGCGTAGCGAGTGAAAAATTCCACCATTTTACGGTTACGCCACGAGCCGTATTCCTTCACCAGGTGCATAGGCACGTCGAAATGGCACAGGGTGACCAGCGGCTCAATATTGTATTTTCTGCACTCGGCGAACAGGTCGCGGTAGAACGCGATGCCTTCTTCATTTGGCGTTAATTCGTCGCCGTTTGGGTACAGACGCGCCCAGGCAATCGAGGTGCGGAACACCGTGAAGCCCATCTCCGCCATCAACGCGATGTCTTCTTTATAGCGATGATAAAAATCGATCGCCTGGTGACTCGGATAGTATTCGTCCTCGCGTAAGGTAAAGCGCTTGTCGAGTCCCAGTTTAACCGGCATACGGTTGGCGCCGTGCGGGATAGTGTCGACAGTGGTCAGGCCTTTTCCGCCTTCCAGATACGCGCCTTCAGACTGGTTAGCGGCCAGAGCGCCGCCCCATAAAAATCCTTTCGGAAACATGCGTTACCTCGCTTGTAAGGGTTGAACGGTTGCGGCGATGCCTTGCGCTTTGCGCGCCTGTTCGGCACCGTCGACAGCAGGGTTTTCTTCCACCGGAATATCTTCAAAGCCCAGCAGCAGCGTCAGCACGAAGGAGAGCACGACTGCGAGCGCCATCACGCCAAACACCCAGACGATGGTCATCGGGTTGGCGGGGTCAAAGAACTGTACGCTGGTAAACAGCCCAGGAGCGGCCATCGAATGACTCGCCAGGCCTGCGATACCCGCAATGGCACCACAGATGAAACCGCTTATCAGGCTTGCAATCAGTGGACGTTTCAGGCGAATCGCCACGCCATACAGCGCCGGTTCTGAAATGCCAGCCAGAATCGCAGAAGCCGCTGCGGCCAGCGCCGTCTGGCGCAGTTCCGGGTTTTTGGTTTTCCACGCCACCGCCAGCGATGAGCCACCGAGCGACAGGTTGGCACCAATTTCAGACGGCATCACCATCGCTTCTTTGCCGGTGGTGGCAATGGTCTGAATGATGGTTGGGGTGAATACGCGGTGCATCCCGGTCATCACCAGCAGTGGCCACAGTGCGCCCATAATCGCCACTGACAGCCAGCCAAGATAGCCGTGAACGGTATACACCACTGCGGAAATGCCGCTGCCGATCCAGATGCCAATCGGGCCAATCAACAGGATAGCCAGCGGAGCGGCAATCAGCACAATCAGCATTGGCTTGAGGAAGTTTTTTGTGACCGCGGGCGTGATTTTATCGACCCAGACCTCGATATAGGACAGGCACCAGGTCATCACCAGCGCCGGAATCACCGTATAGGTGTATTTCACCGCCGTCACCGGAATGAATGCGAACTCAACGTGTTCGCCCTGGGCGGCTTTCGCCATCAGCTCAATAAAGCTCGGATGCACCAGCACGCCTGCAATGGCAATCGCCAGCGACATGTTGGTTTTGAATTTTACCGCGGCAGATGCGGCGACCATCAGTGGCAGGAAGAAGAATGCGCCATCGCCAATCACCGTCAGAATAGTCAACGTCGGCGCGCCTTTGGGAAGCACACCGGACATCTCCAGCACCATCGCCAGCAGTTTCACCATCGAACCGCCGATGATCGCCGGGATCAGCGGCGACATGGTGCCGATCAGCGCATCCAGAATGCCCGCGCCGATTCGACGCAGGGTCAATTTCTGCGGCCCCTGTTCCACAGCGGGTTGCAGGTTACCCGGCAACAGATTCATCACTTCTTTGTAGGCCTGAGAAACGGTGTTGCCGATGATCACCTGGCACTGGTTATCGCTGCGTACCACGCCGAGTACACCTTTGAGGGCTTTCAGCGTTGCGGCATCGGCGAGAGTGGGGTCGTTAAGCACAAAACGCAGTCGTGTCATGCAATGGGTCGCGGCGGTGATGTTGTTAACGCCGCCCAGTGCGGCTACTACATCGCGGGCCAGCGCGGCATAATTTTTCGGCATCGGGTCAATCCATCTTATTGTGATTAGAATTTGTATAGGAAACCGGTTCCACAAAATCATGAAGAGATTGGATTGGTGAAACAAGAGTGAGGTGGGATCTATTTTATTTTTGTGATTTAGATCGAGTTTGAGTGAGGGGGAATTCGTGGCTGGCGGGTGACCGCCTGATGGGCGCACTCAGGCAGTTTAGGTAGTCAAAATCTGATTTTTCTAACGCTCATTAATTGAATTCATTGTTAACTATGGTTTTGCAGATGGCGTAATCGGTGACGAAGTAATGTTTGAGTTTTGGGTCTTCACAGGGTTTGTACTGGGTGAAAATGGCAATGTATAAATATACAAATAAAAAGAAGATGTTCAACAATGCTAATAGTGCCACGGAAAGTATTGATAGAATGCTACCAATGATTTCACTAAGCTCATGCCATTTCTTTTTTTTAGATACTTTTGTTATAAGTGTAAAGTATATTATATAAATTAAAAATGGAACAGCAGTTAACAGTGAAAGGCGTCTACCATCAAACCAAAAATAGTCTCCATAAGTAAATGGTGATGTTATGTCTTTGTATGGAAGATTGAGAGAAAAATAGATCAGTGAGCATAGGATTGTTATGACGAAAAGGACCGAAATACATGCGCCAATCTGCTTTAGTAGAAGGATTAGATTATTATTCAATTTTTAAATTTTCCATTGCGGATGGAATGGGTTGTTTGCATTATTCATATGGTTTATATTCCAGCTTCTGATTTTTTGCTGTTCAGCGAATGACTCGCGAAGCGCTTTCTTCAATTGGAGGGACCATCCAAATGTTGAATCGAGATTATTTAACTCTATATTTAGAGTGATGCCAATTACAATAACGATACCTGCAGTAATCACAATGGGGGCTGAAGTGATTAAACTGCCTGCAACGAGACCCGCTACCACAGCAGAAACCAACGTCTTCGCCGTATCCATAATCACATCACCAAAGAAATCCACGAGGGTGTACTCGTCTTTAAACATCAACTCTATCGCGCGAAAGGCCAGTGAAAAGTAAACACAGAATTTTATCCCTTTTACAACAGTATGCGCCACGCCTCGCCAGCCAATACCCAGTTCCAGTAATTGTGGATGACTTGCCTTATAACGGGTGCCATTCAGAATACGCCGCACGCTGGGATAGCCGGTGATTTTGATATAGGTTTCGGCACCATATTTGCAGGCGATCGCCTTAATGCCGAGTCCTTTTAAATTGAATTTCAGCTGTTCCGCTTCGTTAAAATAGCTGGTGAAATTACCGAAAGTGTTTTTACCGTCCCAGATATCCTTAATGTTGCCCCCGCCCAGCTTATAAGAGAAAAAGTCATCCGCCATGCCTGTCAGATCGCTCAGAATGTCTCTGACTTCATTCAGCGTCAGCAACATGAAATGCTGAGTGTTTTTCGCCAGCAGTTCTTCCATATGCGGGAGATTGTTTATATATGGATGATCAGGTACCCACTGGTTAATCCGCTGTTCACCGCGTAATACGCCTCCTACTGAATCGGCCCATGTTGCGGGCTTTCCTTTAAAAACAGGCATGCTCATTTCTCCCTATTAATGGATAAAAGGTTAAAAAACCCTGTCGTCCCAAATGCTGTAGGCGCTGGTCCCAGCAATGCAATGTTCCCAGGTGATTGACCTGTAGGAAAAGGAAACGCTTTCCTGCGGTTCTTCGCCATTGTGATGAACGTTGTGGGGAATATGCAGGTGGAAGTCCGCTACCCGAGCCTCAGTTAGTTTTATTAGATAGTAACGTTCCATGCATCCAGCTTTAGCAGTACGATAAAATTCGAACTCGCAACTCAAGGATTCATTTTCTGAAATGGCATTTGCGAGTAGTGGAGATGCCTTATCAACAGGTTTTATAATGGTGAGGTTGTGATGGTTGACATTTTGTTCCCGTGAAAGGGAGTGCGAGAGAGAAAAGATAAAAATTTGGTTTTGGTGCGCAATCAGTGCTTTATTACCGAGTGAGCTCTGAGTGAGGCAACCTTCTGATATCAACCCTTGCCTTTTACCATTGATCGTTAAATAAGTTAAGCCAGCCAAATGAATGCTCCTTATTCATTAGTCGTATGTATAAATGTAATGTGAGTGGTCGTGTGCTTGTTGAATCGTTTGGCAGTATTCTCCGTTAACAATAAACAGGCAATATAAAATGATAAAAAGTGCGTGTGGAATTAATTGATGCGCACGAAGAAACAAAAACATTTCATTATTAATGATTCAAGTAAATAACTGAGGTAAATATAAATACAGCTCCTTTTTTCCGACCCGGTTCCGGGGCGGGGGCTTGACTGTGGACAAATCGCTGCAATCTCTGCTGGGCTGAAGTAAACTTTCGGCCATCGAAAAATCGGGGATGAGCAACATGGCAACGATGCTGGAAGTGGCGAAGCGCGCTGGCGTGTCGAAAGCCACCGTATCCCGCGTGCTGTCGGGGAATGGCTACGTCAGCCAGGAAACCAAAGACCGCGTGTATCAGGCGATCGGCGAAAGCGGGTATCGCCCGAATTTGCTGGCGCGCAATCTGGCGACCAAAAAAAGTCAGACCCTGGGCCTGGTGGTGACGAACACCCTGTATCACGGCGTCTACTTCAGTGAACTGCTGTTTCACGCCGCGCGTCTGACCGAAGATCAGGGCCGACAGCTGATCCTGGCCGATGGCAAGCACAGCGCGGAAGAGGAGCGGGCGGCGATCCAGTATCTGCTCGATCTGCGCTGCGACGCGATCATCATCTACCCGCGCTTTCTGACGCCGGATGAGATGGACGCGATCATCCACGATCACGATCGGCCGATTATGGTGTTGAATCGCCGACTGCGCGGTAACGCCAGCCACTGCGTGTGGTCGGATCAAAAAGCTTCCAGCCAGGCGGCGGTTGAGCGGCTGATTGCGATGGGTCATCGCGATATCGCGTTCATTACCGGCTCGCTGGATTCACCGACCGGGATTGAACGCCTCGCGGGCTACAAAACGGCACTGGAGCACAACGGCATTCCGGTACGAGATGCGTGGATTGCGGAAGGCAAATGGACGCCCGCTACCGGTGCGATAGGTGTCGAAACGCTATTGTCGCGCGGGATTACGTTCAGTGCGCTGGTGGCGAGCAACGACGATATGGCCATCGGGGCTATCAAGCGGCTCAGTACTGCGGGTTGGCGCGTGCCAGAGCAGGTGTCGGTGATTGGCTTTGACGATATTGCCCTCGCGCCTTACATCGTTCCGGCCCTGTCCAGTGTCAAAATCCCGGTAACCGAGATGATCGAAGAGACCATCAACCGCTTGATTTGTATGCTCGACGGCGGTGAATTTCATCTGCAACAATCCTTTCCTGGCGAACTGATGCTACGCGATTCCGTCATTGCTGGTCCTCACGCCTGATGCCCGTCATCTGTTGTCGTCATTAATGTCGATGACAGATGTCTGAAGTTTTAATGCATTGATAAATAGCCATTTTAATAATGGCGCGGAAAATGCATATCCCCGGCCTTAACGTTTAAGGCTGGAGAAGTGGATGAACCGTTTCATCATCGCGGAAGCGAGCAAATGTATTGGCTGCCGTACGTGCGAAGTGGCCTGCGCCGTCGCCCATCAACAAGATCAGGACTGCGCGGCGCTGACGCCACAAACGTTCCTGCCCCGTATTCACGTCGTTAAAGGCGTAAACCTTTCTACGGCGACCGCCTGTCGCCAGTGCGAAGACGCGCCGTGTGCCAACGTCTGTCCTAACGGGGCCATCGCCCGTGAAAACGGCTTCGTGCATGTGATGCAGGAACGCTGCATCGGCTGTAAAACCTGCGTCGTGGCCTGCCCTTACGGGGCGATGGAAGTCGTCGTTCGCCCGGTAGTGCGCACCAGCGGATTCGGCATGAAGGTTAAAGTGGAAAAAGCCGAAGCCAACAAATGTGACCTCTGCCATACCCGCGCCGACGGTCCGGCCTGCGTGGCGGTGTGTCCGACATTTGCATTGAGCTGCATCGACCGTGCGGCGCTGGATAAGCTCAATGCGGAGAAACGTCGCCGAACGGCTCTGGCGTACTGAGATGGCAATCAACGGCGTCGTCATTCGCCTGCGAGGTAGGGTTCAGGGCGTAGGGTTTCGGCCGTTTGTCTGGCAAATGGCGCAGCGGCTAAATCGTCAGGGAAACGTCAGCAATGACGCAGAAGGCGTGCTGGTGCACCTCGTTGGTGCAGAAAACGGCTTCGCTGCGCAGCTTAAGGTGCATTGCCCCATTTTGGCGCGCATTGACGCCACCGAAATCACGCCGTATCACTGGCCTGATTTACCACAGGATTTTACCATCCAGCAAAGCGGAACCGGGCGCATGAGCACGCAGATTGCGCCCGATGCCGCCACCTGTCCGGCCTGCCTTGCAGAGCTCAATGACCCGCATAACCGGCGCTACCGCTACCCGTTTATCAACTGCACCCACTGCGGCCCGCGCTTCACCATTATTCAGGCAATGCCATATGACCGCCCCTTCACGGTGATGGCGGCGTTTCCGCTTTGTCTGGCTTGCGAAAAAGAGTATCGCGCCCCGTCAGATCGCCGTTTTCACGCCCAGCCGGTAGCCTGCGCAGAATGCGGTCCGCAGCTGAGCTGGCACGCATCCTCTGAACAATCCACGGGCGAAAACGCGCTGGCGGCGGCGGTCGGGATGCTGGCCGCGGGCAACATTGTGGCTGTCAAAGGGCTTGGCGGTTTTCATCTGGTGTGTGATGCCGGAAACGCCGCCGCGGTGGCGCTGCTGCGCAAACGCAAACGACGCCCGACGAAACCGCTGGCGGTGATGCTAACGCAGGTGAGTTTCCTGCCGGAACAGGCACGGAAATTGCTTAACACTCCGGCGTCGCCGATTGTTCTGGTGAAGAAAAACGCGGTAGACGGCATATGCGATGGCATCGCTCCCGGGCTGGATGAAATCGGTGTAATGCTGGCATCGAACCCCATTCAGCATTTGTTGATGCAGTCGCTGCAACGTCCGCTGGTCATGACCTCGGGGAACCTCAACGGCAAACCGCCCGCGATTTCGAATCAGGATGCCCTGGTGGATTTGGCGGAGATAGCCGACGGCTTCCTGCTGCACAACCGCGATATTGTCCAGCGTATGGATGATTCCGTGGTCCGGCAAAGCGGCGAAATGCTGCGCAGGGCGCGTGGCTACGTGCCGGATGCGCTGCCGCTGCCGCCGGGTTTCGCGGATGTTCCGCCGTTGTTGTGTTACGGCGCAGATTTGAAAAACACCTTTTGTCTGGTGCGCGGGCAAGAAGCGGTACTGAGCCAGCATCTGGGCGACGTTTGCGAAGAAGGCGTGGAGGCGCAGTGGCGCAGTGCGCTGGCATTAATACAGTCAATATATGCGTTTACCCCGGAACGCGTGGTGGTGGATGCGCACGCAGGTTATCGCTCGGTGCAGTGGGGCGAGGCGCTGAATATTCCGTGCGACAGGGTGCTGCATCACCACGCTCACGCAGCGGCCTGCATGGCAGAACACGGCTGGCCGCTGGACGGTGGTGATGTTATCGCGCTGACTCTCGACGGCATAGGGCAGGGGGAAAACGGGGCGCTCTGGGGCGGCGAATGCCTGCGGGTGAACTATCGGGAATGTGAACATCTCGGCGGTCTGCCTGTGGTGGCGCTGCCCGGCGGTGATCTGGCGGCTCGCCAGCCGTGGCGTAACCTGCTCGCACAGTGCGTGGCGTTTGTTCCGGACTGGCAATCGCTCGCGCTGTTGCAGTCACACCCCGTCGCCGCACTGGCTCGCGCCATTGAACGCGGGATCAATGCACCGATGGCGTCTTCCTGCGGGCGTTTATTTGATGCGGTTGCGAGCACGCTGAGCTGCACGCCGGATAAGCAAAGTTATGAAGGTGAAGCGGCGTGCCGGCTGGAAGCGCTGGCACGAACAAGCGAGGGTCTCGACCATCCGCTGACGCTTCTTTTTCAGGGTAACACCCTGAATTTACGGATTTTCTGGCCGCAGTGGCTGAGCTGGTCCGCGCCAGAAGCAGATAAGGCCTGGGCATTTCATGATGCGCTGGCCTGTGGGTTGGCGCAGATGATGCGCTATCACGCGGGCATTCGCGGTCTCCGCACGCTGGTTTTCGGCGGCGGCGTGCTGCATAACCGCCTGTTGCGCGAGCGGCTGGGCTTTTATCTGTCTGGTTTTACACTTTTATTTCCGCAGCGTTTGCCCGCGGGCGACGGCGGAATTTCATATGGGCAGGCGGTGATTGCCGCAGCCCGCCTCCAGGAGGAAGGGAACGGATGATGCTGATTAGGCTTTTACGTCAACAGCCGCGCGCAGCGCTACTGGTTTTCGTGCTGATGATGGCCAATCTATTGGCGTGGTGCTGGGCGTGGCAGGTGTTTGGTGAGAGTGGGGCGCTAATGGCCGCCAGCCTGTTGGCTTGGGGCTACGGCCTGCGCCATGCGGTGGATGCCGATCATATCGCCGCAATTGATACCGTTACGCGCAAAATGATGCAGCAGGGCAAACGCCCGTTCGGCGTTGGCGCGTGGTTCTCGCTCGGCCATTCCTCCATTGTGGTGCTGGCTTCGGCGGCGATCGCAGCCACCGCAACAGCGTTCCAGCAGCACATGAGCTGGTTTCACGATACCGGTAGCCTGATTGGCACCGCGGTTTCATCACTGTTCCTGCTGGCGATGGCCTTTATCAACCTGGTTATTCTGCGTGGCATCTGGCGCAGCTTCCGCGCTTTCAAACAGGGTAAGCCGTTCAACCGTGATCCGGTGGCAACGGGCGGGATGATGAGCTGGCTGTTCGGCAAGACGTTCCGCCTGATCGACAAAAGCTGGCACATGTATCTGGTCGGTTTTTTGTTTGGCCTCGGCTTTGATACCGCCACCGAAATTGGGGTGTTGGGGATCACTGCCGCCAGCGCATCCAGCGGAATGTCTATCTGGAGCATCATGATTTTCCCGGCGCTATTTGCCAGCGGCATGGCGCTGGTGGATACGCTTGATAACGTGTTGATGGTCGGGGCGTACGGCTGGGCCTTCAACAAACCTCAGCGCAAGCTGTACTACAACATGACCATTACCGGCACGTCGGTGGTGGTGGCACTGTTTATCGGCGGCCTGGAAGCGCTGGGCCTGCTGATGGATAAATTTGGCTTTAGCGGTGGGCTGTGGAACTGGGTCGGTGCGCTGAATGATAATCTCGGCAATGCCGGATTCATCGTTATCGGGCTGTTTATCGCCTGCTGGATAGTCTCTCTGGCGGTGTATCGCTGGCGCGGGTATGACGCACTGAGCGTGTAAGGCAAACGGTGCCGGGCCAAATCAGGCCCGGCATTTTTTATTCAGGCGTGGATCTGTTTCAGTAGCGCGAACGCCTGCTTCATCTTCCCTTCGCTGACCACAAACGCCCGCAGCTTCTCCTCGCTATCAAACCCTTGCGCAATCATTCCATCGGGAGTGGTATTGAGCGTCCAGCGTAGATCCGGATGACGCGTATCGCCCGCTAAATGCAGTGGCAGGTCCGGCGTTTTCACTTTGACCAGCATCGGCGGCAGCGTCAGGTTTGCAGCCTGACCCAGCAGGATTTTTGCCAGGGTCAGCGCGCTCAGCAGTGTCGGCTGGAGGAACGGCAGCACTCGACCGTTGATTTCTGCGCAGTCGCCGAGGGCGTAAATGGCCGGGTTGCTGGTTTGCAGCGTTCCATCGACCACCACGCCACGGTGGATTTCAACACCTGCGCGGCATGCAAGCGTGGTTTCCGGGAGCAGACCCGTAGCAGCAATGACGGCATCCACCTCAAGTACCCGCTCGCGATCAAAGCAGGCACGGATCCCGGTGCGGGTTTTCTCCAGCCCCTGAAGCTGGCTTTTCAGCAGTAGATGAACGCCCATATCGGTCAGCTGATGTTGAAGACGACTGCTGACTTCGGGCGGCATCAGGGAGGCCAGGATGCTCGCGGCGTTGTCCACCACGCTAACCGCTTTCCCCGCCCGACAAAAATCCATCGCCAGTTCACTGCCGATAAGGCCTGCGCCGACAATCAGCACGCGCCTGGCATCGTGCAGCACCCTTTGTGCCGCGCCATACTCCTGCTGGCTGTTGAGTGTGAGCATCAACTCGTGGCCCGGTACCGGCGGGACAAACGGCGTGGCTCCCGTCGCCAGCACCAGTTTGTCGTACGGCCAGCTCTGGTCACTGCTTTTCACTACCCGCGCGGCGGCGTCGATATCCGCCACCCAGGTGTTCGGAAACAGACACAGATTGTACTGCTCGGCAAACTCGCCCGCCGTCTGGAGCGTCAGGTCTGCGGCGCGCTGGTTCTGGCTGATGACGTGGCTGAGATCCGGTTTGTTATATTCATCCATACTGTCGGCGGCAATCAGCGTCAGTGGCACCTGCGCGTCTTGTTTGCGGATGCTTTTGACCAACTGACGAGCCGCAAAACCTGAACCGATGATGACAATCCCGTGAGTCATTTTGCCTCCGTCGCCAGTACGTCGAACACCTCTTTACCGAGCGAGCATTCCGGGCACAGGAAACTGTCCGGGACTTCGCTCCACGGCGTGCCTGGGGCGACATCCTGATTCGGCTCGCCTTGTGCCGGGTCGTAAATCCACTGGCAAACGCTGCACTGCATGGCAGGCCCGGAATCGACGGTGCATTCGGCAGGCTGCGACTCGCTCGCTACATTCACCGCTACGGGTAACGAAATCGGCGTGAGCGCCCACTGACGGGCGATTTCGCGACCGTGCTCGCGGCAGATTTCCAGAGCGTCGAGATCGGGACGCCACTTGGCTTTCAGGCTCAGCGACATGTCAAAACCCGCGTCCTGCAAGCGGGTAGAAAGTCGGTCCACCGCGCCGCCGCTCCAGCCGTGTGAGCCAAAAGCGCTGGCGCGTTTGTTGCGAAAACGTAGCCCGGTCAGTTCTTCAACCAGCCCGGCAATTTTCGGCATCATCACGTTGTTCATGGTCGAAGTGCCCGCCAGCACGCCTTTGGAACGGAAGACGTTGGTCAGCACGTCGTTTTTATCGCTGCGGGAGACGTTAAAAATCTTCACCGCCACGCGCGGGTCGACCTCGTTAATGCCCTGGGCGATGGCATCCGCCATCATGCGGGTGTTGTTGGACATGGTATCGTAGAAAATCGTGATGCGGTCTTCCTGATAATCCGCCGCCCATTTCAGATACAGCTCGACAATTTGTGTCGGATTATCGCGCCACACCACGCCGTGAGAGGTGGCAATCATCTCTACCGGCAGGTTGAAACCGAGGATCTCGGTGATTTTTGGCGTTACCAGGCGGCTGAACGGCGTCAGAATGTTGGCGTAGTAGCGCTGGCACTGTTCGAAAAGTTCAGCCTGATCCACTTCGTCATTGAACAGGTGTTCGTCGCAATAGTGCTGACCAAAAGCGTCGTTGCTAAACAGCACCGCGTCGCCGGTCACGTAGGTCATCATGCTGTCGGGCCAGTGCAGCATCGGGGTTTCCACGAAAATCAGCTGTTTGCCGTTGCCCAGATCCAGCGAATCGCCTGTTTTAACGACGTTGAAATTCCACTCCGGGTGATGGTGATGGCCGTTAATCGAATCGATAGCGTTGGCGGTGCAATAAATCGGCGTGTCCGGAATGGATGCCATCAGCTCGGTTAGCGCACCGGCATGATCCTCTTCCGCGTGGTTGATGATGATGTAGTCGATATCGGCGAGATCGATCTCCGCCCGCAGGTTCTGCACGAACTCGCGGCTGAACTTATGATCGACGGTGTCAATCAGCACATTTTTCTCTTCGCGGATCAGATAACTGTTGTAGCTACTGCCGCGCAGAGTTTTGTATTCGGTGCCGTGAAAATCACGCACTTCCCAATCGCGTTGCCCAACCCAATGAATATTGTTTTTAACGTGAATAGCCATAACGTCCTCAATCACTCTTCTGGTTCAAATCGTTAATGGGCTATATCAAGTTGCGTGCCAGTTTTTATTTTGTTGATAATTAATGGTTTTTAAGTTTGAGTGTTGTGAGTGTTTGTCATAATGACTATTCTTTAGTGGGTCAAAAAGACAATAATGACAGTCATAATGACAATGAGGCAGGCATGAGTTTTTCTACCGAAGCGCTGGCGAAAATAGCCATCGAATTGCAAAGCGACATTGGTCATCCGGACCGTTTTTCGAGGCTTATCATCACTCTGCGCGAGCTGTTGGGCTGTGACGCCTCGGCGTTGTTGCGCTACGAGGCACATCAGTTCATTCCGCTGGCAATTGACGGCCTGGCGAAAGACGTACTGGGCCGCCGGTTTGCGTTACAGGCCCACCCTCGACTGGAGGCGATTGCCCGTGCTGGCGATATCGTGCGTTTTCCCGCAGACAGCACGTTGCCGGACCCTTACGACGGGCTGATTCCTGGGCAGGAAAGCCTGAAGGTTCACGCCTGTCTCGGTCTGCCGCTGTTCGCCGGGCAAAATCTGATTGGCGCGTTAACCCTTGATGGCATGGATGCTCATCAATTCGACAGCCACAGCGACGAAGAACTGCGCCTGATTGCAGCACTGGTTTCCGGGGCGCTGAATAACGCGCTGCTGATTGCCCGGCTGGAAAGCCAGAATGTGTTGATGACCAACGTCAGTGGCGACGCGACGACAGGTGCGCAGGAGATGATTGGTCTCTCGGCTCCGGTGGTACAGCTGCAAAAAGAGATAGAGATCGTCGCGGCGTCCGATCTTAATGTGCTGATCGGCGGTGAAACCGGCACCGGGAAAGAGCTGGTGGCGAAGGCGATTCATCAGCAATCATCGCGTGCGGCGAACCCGCTGGTGTATCTCAACTGCGCGGCGTTACCGGAAAGCGTGGCGGAAAGCGAGCTGTTCGGGCATGTGAAGGGTGCGTTTACCGGGGCTATCAGCCATCGCAGCGGAAAATTTGAAATCGCGGATAACGGTACGCTGTTCCTCGATGAAATCGGTGAGCTATCTTTGTCATTGCAGGCCAAGCTGCTGCGGGTATTGCAGTATGGTGATATCCAGCGAGTCGGCGATGACCGCAGTCTGCGGGTTAATGTGCGCGTACTGGCGGCAACTAACCGCGATCTACGCGAAGAGGTATTGGCCGGGCGTTTTCGCGCGGATCTGTTCCACCGTTTAAGCGTGTTCCCGCTTTACGTGCCGCCACTCCGCGAGCGCGATGAAGACGTCATTCTACTGGCGGGCTATTTTTGCGAGCAGTGCCGGGCTCGAATGGGGCTGAGCAGCGTCATTCTTAGCGCAGCAGCCCGCGCGCATTTAGCGTCGTATCGTTGGCCCGGTAATGTGCGTGAGCTGGAACATGCCATCCATCGGGCAGTGGTGTTGGCGCGCGCGGCCAGCGATGGCGCCGACGTCACGCTAAAACCGCAACATTTTGCTATTCACTGCGAACCTGTTTCCGTTGTACAACCGCGTGAAATGCAGACGGAAGCGGTGAATTTACGGGAGGCCACCGACGCGTTTCAACGTCAGGCGATTATGCAGGCGCTGGAAAGCCAGCAGAACAACTGGGCCGCGACAGCCCGCGCATTGTCGCTGGACGTCGCCAACCTGCACCGGCTGGCGAAACGACTGGGGCTGAAGGATTAAAGAATACCGGCCTGATAGAAATCCTGCAGGTTGATCGCCCCGCACAGCAGACCGCAATCGTCGACCACCGGTGCGGCGGCGATTTTACGCTTCATCAGCACTTCTTTGGCCTCAACCGCGCGGCTTTGTGCATTCAGCGTGACGCCCCCCCGGGTCATGGCTTCTGCAACTTTTTCCGCCAGTGTGCCGCCGCCGACCAGCCAGCGACGCAGGTCGCCATCGGTAAACACGCCTTGCACCCGACTGTTTTCATCGCACACCACAACCAGCCCAAGCCCGGTGCGGCTCAGCTCCAGCATCGCGTCCATCACGCTGGTGGTGAGTTTGACCTGCGGGATGGCATCGCCCGTACGCATCAGGTGATGCACTTTATTCAGCAAACGCGCGCCTAACGCACCCGCCGGGTGGGAACGCGCAAAATCCTCTTCGTTAAAGCCACGCGCCTGCATCACTGCCATCGCCAGGGCGTCACCCATCATTAGGGTGTTGACGCTGCTGGAAGTCGGGGCGAGATGCATCGGGCAGGCTTCGCGTTCGACCGAAATATCCAGAGTGGCTTTTGCGGCCAGCGCCAGTGGTGAGCGGGTTTTGCCAGTCATCGCCAGCAGCGCGACCGATTTTTCCTGTAAGCGTGGGATGATCAGATCGAGCTCTTTGGCCGAGCCGGAGTAGGAAATAAACAGCATCACGTCACGGCTTTCGATCATCCCCAGATCGCCATGCAGGGCTTCTGCCGGATGCACAAAAAAAGCAGGCGTGCCGGTGCTGGCAAGCGTGGCGGCAATTTTTTTGCCGATATGCCCGGATTTGCCAATTCCGGAGACAATCACTTTGCCTTCGCTTTGAATAAGGGTGTTTGCGGCGCGAACAAAATCATCGCCAAGTCGGTCCGGCAGGCGGCTCGCTTCCTCGAGTTCCAGCCTCAGCGTCTGACGGCCTGCGTTAATCAGAAAGTCACTCATCTTTTTCCCCCGTTACGATGACGTTGATGCCTTTCTCTTCCAGTGCTTTTTTGAACGCCGGATCGATACCTGCGTCTGTAATCAGCTTATCAACGCTTTCAAGGCTACAGACGATATTGGGGCTTTTGCGGCCAAACTTTGACGAATCCGCCATCAGGATCACTTCACGGGCGGCGTTACACATCGCCTTACTGACGCTGAATACTTCGTTAAAGGTGGTCACACCCGCGTTGAGATCGATTCCGTCGGTGCCCATAAACAGTTTATCAAAGCTGAAATGCTCGAAAGCGTTTTCGGCCAACTGGCCGTGGAAGGAGGCGGATTTTTTGCGGAACGTGCCACCGGGCATCAGGATGGTTTGTTCGTTATCGACTTCGGACAGCGCATTGACGATATGCAGGCTATTGGTCATCACGGTGATGTTATTAAAGTGGCTCAGCATCGGGATCATCTGCAGTACCGTACTGCCCGCATCGAGAATAATCGAGTCGCCGTCATGGACAAATTTAACCGCGGCTTCGGCAATCAACGCTTTCTGATGGGTGTTGATCAGCGTTTTATGATCGATAGGCGGATCGGCCTCATCCTTGTTGAGCATCACCCCGCCGTAGGTTCGGATCACCGCCCCGGCATTTTCGAGTAGAACCAGGTCTTTGCGTATCGTGGTACCGGTGGTGTCAAAGTGGTGGGCGAGTTCCTCTACTGAGCTTTTTCCCTGCTTTTGCAGATGCTCAATAATGGCAGCTTGCCGCTGACGTGGTTTCATTGGCGATGTGTTCCTTAAGTTGCGAAATGATAATTTCGCAAGCTTATAACGTTCACAACGAAATTATCCATGTTTCAGATTAAGCGCTAATGATAGTGCATTCTGACAGCGTGGATCATGGGGAAAGATCACATCAGGCTGCAATTTTTGTAACGGTGTACCGTTGATGGCCGGAATTTTCACCGGCCGGGCGAAAATCGTCAGGCCCCGAAGCATCAACGAATCGCACACCCGGTTGTGCTCATCCAGGGCGATAGCTATCACTACACGGGGCTTGAAACGTCCACCGGAGCGTCCGATGCCGACCCGGCCTTTTTGGCACAGTGCATCAAACTCACGGTTGAACTGATGAATTTGCCAGCCGCCGAGGATGAGTTGGCTCAGCCAGGCGATAATGGCGAGGGTAATGAGGGTGGTTATCATATTTATCTTCCTGGTGATTGCCGGATGGCGCTCTGCTTATCCGGCCTACGGTTGAGCGTGTAGACCCGTTAAGCGAAGCGCCACCGGGCATGGCAACTTAGAACATCACCTGCCCGCCGGTCACGTTGATGGACTGTCCAGTGCAGTAAGACGCTTTCGGGCTGGCGTAAAACAGCAGCATATTGAGCACATCCTGATAGTCGCAGCCGCGTTTGAGCGGCACTTTATCAATATAATACTGCTCCACTTCGTCCGTGTTGAGGCCAAGCTTGGTGGCGTACTGGGGTAGCAATGACTGGAACATCGGCGATTTCAGCAGGTTGCCCAGCATCAGCGCATGTACGGTTATTCCGTATTCCGCCAGATCCAGCGCCAGGGACTGCGTCAGCCCCACGCCGCCAAATTTTGCCGCGCTGTAACCAGAGTTGTGTTTGCTGCCCACTTTGCCCGATTTTGAATTGATCTGAATGATGCGCCCCTGAATGCCGTCCCGGATCATCAGCCGTGAAAACTCGCGAGCACAGAGGAAATAGCCCACCAGGTTCACCTGCAAAGAGCGGTCGAAATCACCCAGAGCGAAGTCGCTGATAAACGCGGCTTTGGCAATGCCTGCGCTATAGACCAGTAGATCGGCGCGGCCAAAGATCTCGTCCACACCGCGGGCAAGCGCCATCACGCTCTGTTCGCTAGTGGCATCCGCGCCAAATCCGTACGCTATCCCTTCACCAAATTCCTGGTTGATGACCGCAGCGACCCGCGCCGCTTTTTCACTTTGAATATCCACCACCGCGACGCGATAGCCTTCAGTAGCAAGCCCACGGCAAAGAAACTCCCCTAAGGTTTGTCCTCCGCCAATGACAATGGCAACCTGATTCATGATTTTCTCCTTAAATTACACAACGAATTTTACTGTGCAGCCAGTGTGAAGCGCCTCGGGTACGGGGCCGGTAACGTGCACCGTCCCGGGATACTCGGCTTCGGTCTGTCCATCAAAACGCAGGGTGATATGTCCCAGCTCACGTAGGTTCTGCTCGGCCACATCGCCAACAGCGGTGACCGGGTAGCACACGTCGTCAAGCGCAAGCTGACTGCCGGGCCGCAATGCGCCTTTCAGCTCGCCGTGGCAGTGAATAAAACAAAACTCTTCGATATCCGCCGGGGCGCCTTCGCGAAAGGTGATGAGCATCTTGTCGCTCAACGCGTCGGGCGCGCTCTGGCCGATGCGGGTAATGGTGGTCTGGTAAATCACGGTCATCAGGGGCACCTCTTATTGGTAAATAAATCCGGAAACGAACCAGGCAATTAGCACCGTCGGGGCGCCGGTCAGGAAACGACTTACCAGCACCGAAGGCACACCAACGCGAACCGTGTCCTGTCGCGCTTCCGCAAGGGAGAGACCCACCGGGATAAAGTCACAGGCCGCCTGTGCATTAATGGCAAACAGGGCGGGCAGGGCGAGATGCGGGGGAATGTTGCCCAGACCTATCTGCACCCCAATCAGTACGCCTATCACCTGGGCGATAACGGCCCCTGGGCCGAGAAAAGGCGACAGTAACGGGAAGGAGCAAATCAGCGCCAGCGTCACCAGGCCTAACGGATGGCTGGCGAGCGGGGCAAGGCCGTGCGCTATCCAGTCACCCAGCCCGGAGGCCATGATGATGCCGATCAGCGCCGAAACAAACGCCATAAACGGCAGGATGGTTTTCAGCACCGTGTCGATGGTGTCGCGCCCGGACTGGAACAGCACAGCCACGGCAGAGCCCATTCCCATACCGACTTTTGCCAGCAAGCCGTCACTTTGTTCGGTGATTTTTTTGCGGGAGTCATACTCGCGAGGGCCGCCTTTTTGTGGCGTTATTCCGTCAACCAGGCTGATGTTGTTCTCTTTGACGCCAGAGACATAAATGTCTTCGACGATGTGCTGTGCCAGCGGCCCGGATTTCCCCGTCGAGTGAATATTGACGGTCGGGATCCGACGTTTGGGATAAAGGCCGCAGCGCAGCGTGCCTCCGCAGTCGATCACCGCCACACCGATTTCTGACTCGGGGGGCTCCCCTTCTTTAAAGCCGTCCACCGCTTCCCAGCCGGTGAGTTTACTCAGTTTATCGACAATCGCCGGGCGGGTGCCTGCGGTGATGTAGACGATTTTTTTCCCTTCAACGGCGTCGAGTTCCAGCGGGCCGCCCCAGCCGCCTTCGCCTTTTTCAATCCGAATGCGCGTCATACGATGGCTCCTGAAAGTCGAACGCTTTGCTCAAGCTGAATGCCCATTTTTTTCTCGAAAATGGCCGTCGTCAGATCGGTTACCCAACCGCGGAAGAAATTGGTGAAAAGACCGACCAGCAGATAACTGACCGCCAGCGGTCCCAGCGGCAGGCCGAGTGTGGTCAGGCCGTTGGCAACGCCGAGGTAGACAAACAGCTCGCCCGGATTGATGTGCGGGAACAGGCCGTTCATTGAGTGGCAGCTATAGGACGCGGCGGCGTAGTAGCTCGGTTTGTACTTCTCGGGCATAAAACGGCCAAGGCTTAACGTCATCGGGTTACAAAAAACAAAGGTGCCGATACAGGGCAGGATAAGGTAGCGGGAGACCGGATTGCCTGCGCAGCGTTGAGCAAATCGTTCAATGCGTTGCTGGCCGATAAAGTTAATTAAGGCGTTCATGATAACCAGCAGGCTTATCAGCAGAGGCAGAATACCGGTCACCATCCCGGTAAAGACTTCTCCACCTTTCTGAAAAAGCCCGATGAACCACTCGGCGCCGTGGGTAATGATTTCTATCATTCTTCTCTCCTGTGAATTTTTATTATTTAACCGATGCCAATAATAATCACTTTGAAAGGTTTTTAAGTGTTAAGTAGATCTCACAATGAAAGATAAAATGATCATTTTGAAAGTTTGTGTGAGGTGAGAGAGAAACTGAAGAAAGATTTTTTTTAACCTCAGGTAGCGCTTCCTTGTGAGGTCAGGGATGCTTTACCATATTTATCTCTGCCGAATTAGCTAAATGGATGTCACATGTTGAAGCGTCGTTACCTGACCTTACTCCCGCTCTGCGTGCTGGTTGCTGCCTGTAGCAGCAAACCGAAAACCGCCGAAGCGCCGACCACGGCGAATACCTCTGGCGGGTTCCTGTTGGAGCCGCAGCATAATACGACCCTGATGGGCGGCGACTTCGCCAACAACGCGGCGGCGAATCAGTTCATCGATTCGATGGTCAGTAAGCATGGCTTTGACCGCCAACAACTGCATGAAATTCTCTCTCAGGCCAAACGTCTTGATTACGTTCTGCGTCTGATGGACCGTCAGGCACCGACGGCGCAGGTTCCTACCGGACCAAACGGCGCCTGGCTGCGCTATCGCAAACAGTTTATTACCCCGGACAATGTGCAAAACGGCGTCATGTTCTGGAATGAACATCAGGACGCACTGACCCGCGCCTGGCAGGTGTACGGCGTACCACCGGAAATTATCATTGGCATTATCGGCGTTGAAACCCGCTGGGGTCGCGTGATGGGCAAAACCCGCATTCTGGATGCGCTGGCGACGCTGTCATTCAACTATCCGCGTCGGGCGAAGTACTTCTCCGGTGAGCTGGAAACCTTCCTGTTGATGGCGCGCGACGAGCAGGACGATCCGCTGGATCTGAAAGGCTCGTTTGCTGGTGCGATGGGCTACGGTCAGTTTATGCCGTCGTCCTATAAGCAGTACGCCGTGGACTTCAACGGCGACGGCCACATCAATCTGTGGGATCCGGACGATGCGATCGGCAGCGTAGCCAACTACTTCAAACAGCATGGCTGGGTGAAGGGCGATCTGGTTGCGGTGCCAGCCGCGGGCCAGGCGCCAGGCCTGGATAACGGTTTCAAAACGAACTACAGTGTTTCACAGCTTTCAGCCGCAGGATTGTCGCCGACTCAGTCGCTGGGTGATCACCAGCAGGCGAGCCTGTTACGCCTCGACGTGGGCACCGGGTATGAGTACTGGTACGGCTTGCCGAACTTCTACACCATCACCCGCTACAACCACAGTACGCACTACGCAATGGCAGTCTGGCAGCTTGGTCAGGCAGTGGCAGCGGCGCGCGCTCAGCAGTAATCCTGCCGATATCCCCTCCTGCGGGAGGGGTGTCTGAAACATTTCGATACAGGCCCAACGTCAGACGCAGATTTACAACTTTCGTTAATCTCATTATTGTTATGTTATAACATAATTGAGGTTGGCGATGATTCCCTTTTCCCTTTTTAACGCCTCCGGCCTGCTGCGGCTGGCTTTGGCTCTGGTTGTACTGGCCATGCTGTGGCTGGCGACCTGCTGGGCGGTGGCACTCCCATGATTGAACTCGACCATCTGGTGGCGGGTTACGATCGCCTGGCTATTACCCCCACGCTCTGCGGCACGATTGAGACCGGTTCGCTGACGGCGATCGTCGGTGTTAACGGCTGCGGTAAATCCACATTATTGAAAACGCTGGCGGGATTTATTCCTCCGGTCAGCGGGAAGCTGCGCTGGCATGGACCGCGCCCGGTGATTGGCTGGCTGGCACAGCGTCACGCGCTGGAATCGCAATTTCCGTTGAGCGTCTATGACGTGGTGAGCCAGGGCGCATGGCCGCGCGTTTCGCTGTTTCGCGGTCTCAATGCTGAAATGCGCCGCAGAATTGCCTCGGCACTGGAAAGGGTAGGGCTCTCATCGCTTGGTACGTCGCCCATTGAAGCGCTTTCCGGCGGCCAGTTTCAGCGGATGCTGTTCGCAAGAGTGCTGGTTCAGCAGGCGCCGCTGGTGATGCTGGATGAACCGTTCACCGGAATCGATGAAGCAACCAGCCAGGTGCTCATGGAGCTGATTCTTGAAATGCATCGCGAAGGGCAAACCGTGCTCGCCGTGCTGCACGACAATCTCCGCGTGGCCCGTCACTTTCCGGAAACACTGTTGCTGGAATCACAGCACGCTCGCTGGGGTAACACGCCCACCATTCTGGCGGCCTTCGACCACGAGAGGCGAGCATGATCTGGCACACCTTCTTTCAGCCTTTTATCGAATTTGGCTTTATGCGTCGCGCGCTGGTTGTGTGCCTGGCGCTGTCGGTCAGTACCACGATGCTCGGCGTTTTCCTCTTACTGCGCCGGATGAGCCTGATGGGCGATGCGCTGTCTCACGCGATTTTACCCGGCGTCGCGGTGGGGTATCTGCTGAGCGGAATGTCGCTGCTGGCGATGACTATCGGTGGGTTTATTGCCGGGATTGCTGTCGCGCTGGTTGCCGGTTGGGTCAGTCGCCGCACGCCGCTAAAGGAGGATGCCAGCTTTGCCGGATTCTACCTCGGCTCGCTGGCGCTGGGCGTCACCCTCGTGTCCCTGCGCGGCTCTAGCGTAGATCTACTGCATCTACTGTTTGGTTCGATTCTGGCGGTCGACAACGATGCGGCGCTGTTTGTCTCCGGCGTAGCCAGCCTGACACTGGTGGTCATGGCGTTGCTTTATCGCGGGCTGGTCAGTGAGGCCTTTGACAGCGCGTGGCTGGAAGTCAATGACCGCCGTTTGCCGCCGCTGTTGCACGGGCTGTTTCTGGCGCTGCTGGTTATCAACCTGGTGGCGGGCTTTCAGGTGCTCGGCACGCTGATGGCGGTCGGTGTCATGATGCTACCCGCCATCGCCGCGCGCTGCTGGGCGCAAACCCTGCCCGGTATTTTACTGTTCGCGGCGGTCAGCGGCGCGTTCTGCGCCTGGCTCGGCTTAAGCCTGTCGTGGTCGGCCAATTTACCTGCAGGGCCGTCAATCGTGCTGACCGCCAGCGGACTGTTTTTCATTTCGATATTTTTTGGCACGCGCAGCCGGCTGGCTTTCAGCCTGCGAGCGCTTTTTTAACGCAAGGGGAAATGATGAAAAGAACGGGATTGATTCTGGCGCTTGCGCTGGGGGCGCTTTCGCAGGGCGCAATGGCGAAAACGCTGAACGTGGTGACGAGCTTTTCAGTGCTCGGCGACATGGTTCAGCAGGTTGGGGGTGAGCACGTCCACGTCGATACGCTGGTCGGGCCGGATGGCGATCCGCACACCTTCGAGCCTTCGCCCAAAGACAGTGTGCTGTTGAGCAAGGCCGACGTGGTGGTGGTCAACGGTCTTGGGCTTGAAGGCTGGCTGGACAGGCTGGTGAAGGCGTCAGGGTTTAAAGGCAAGCTGGTCGTGGCGTCGGAAGGGGTGAAAACGCAAACGCTGGATGAAGACGGTAAAACCGTGACTGACCCACATGCGTGGAACAGTGCGGCCAACGGGGCGCTGTATGCACAAAATATTCTGGCGGGGCTGGTGAAAGCGGACCCGCAGGATGAAGCCGCTCTCAATGCCAGCGGGCAGAAATACATCGCTCAGTTGCAGGAAGTTGACGGTTGGGCGAAGGCTCGTTTCAACGCTATTCCACTCGCAAAGCGTAAAGTGCTGACCAGTCACGACGCGTTTGGTTATTTCGGTCGGGCTTACGGTGTGACGTTCATGGCGCCTCAGGGGCTGTCGTCAGAAAGTGAAGCCAGCGCGGCACAGGTTGGCGCGCTCATCAATCAGATTAAAGCCGATGGCGTGCATACCTGGTTTATGGAGAACCAGCTCGATCCGCGTCTGGTAAAACAAATTGCGACGGCAACCGGTGCACAGCCTGGCGGCGAACTCTATCCTGAGGCGCTGTCGAAACCAGGCGGTGTCGCTGACAGCTACGTCAAAATGCTGCGTCATAATGTGGAATCTCTCGCCAATAGTATGAAGTAATTCTGATAAGCGCTCCGGTAGCCCGGGGCGCTGCACGATTTTTCTGAAGCGTCCTCGTAAAATTGTCACCTCATCTCCCTCCTGCGAAAGAAAATGGTATCTTGTTGAACATCTTTTTCAGGCGGCGAGCGATGATGATGACCGACAGTGAATTGATGGCCTTCAGCGAAGAAGTTGGACTGGCGCTGAAGGCGCAGGGGGCGACCGTCACCACGGCGGAATCCTGCACCGGGGGCTGGATTGCCAAAGTTCTGACCGATATATCGGGCAGTTCAGCCTGGTTTGAACGGGGGTTTGTCACCTACAGCAACGAAGCGAAATCCCAGATGATTGGCGTGCGCGAAGAGACATTATTGAACCATGGTGCGGTCAGTGAACCGGTGGTGGTCGAAATGGCGATTGGTGCACTGCGCGCGGCACGCGCCACCTATGCGCTCTCCGTGAGCGGCATCGCCGGGCCCGATGGTGGCAGCAAAGAAAAGCCTGTTGGCACGGTATGGTTTGGCCTGGCCTGTGCGAATGGACAAGGCTTTACTTACCAGGAATGCTTCGCAGGAGACCGCGAAGCCGTGCGCCGTCAGGCTACGGCTTATGCCTTGCAACTGCTGTGGCAACAATTTCTACAAAACACTTGATACTGTATGACCATACAGTATAATTGCCTCAACGAAACAGAATTTACGCGGTAACACCCGGACAGGAGCAATAATGGCTATCGACGAAAACAAACAGAAAGCGTTGGCGGCAGCACTCGGCCAGATCGAAAAACAATTCGGTAAAGGCTCTATCATGCGCCTGGGTGAAGACCGTTCCATGGACGTGGAAACCATCTCCACCGGCTCGCTTTCTCTGGATATCGCTCTGGGGGCTGGCGGCCTGCCGATGGGTCGTATTGTTGAAATTTACGGACCAGAATCTTCCGGTAAAACCACGCTGACCCTGCAGGTCGTTGCTGCAGCACAGCGTGAAGGCAAAACCTGTGCGTTTATCGATGCGGAGCACGCGCTGGACCCGGTCTATGCACGCAAACTGGGTGTCGATATCGACAACCTGCTGTGTTCTCAGCCGGACACCGGTGAGCAGGCGCTGGAAATCTGTGACGCGCTGGCCCGTTCTGGTGCGGTTGATGTCATCATCGTCGACTCCGTTGCGGCGCTGACGCCGAAAGCGGAAATCGAAGGTGAAATCGGTGACTCTCACATGGGTCTCGCGGCACGTATGATGAGCCAGGCGATGCGTAAGCTGGCCGGTAACCTGAAGCAGTCCAACACGCTGCTTATCTTCATCAACCAGATCCGTATGAAAATCGGTGTGATGTTCGGTAACCCGGAAACCACCACCGGCGGTAACGCACTGAAATTCTATGCTTCTGTACGTCTTGATATCCGTCGCATCGGCGCGGTGAAAGATGGCGATAACGTAATCGGCAGCGAAACCCGCGTGAAAGTCGTGAAAAACAAAATCGCGGCACCGTTCAAACAGGCTGAATTCCAGATCCTCTACGGTGAAGGCATTAACTTCTTTGGCGAGATCGTTGACCTCGGCGTGAAAGAGAAGCTGATCGAGAAAGCGGGCGCATGGTATAGCTACAACGGCGACAAAATTGGTCAGGGTAAAGCGAACGCTATCTCCTGGCTGAAAGAGAACCCGGTTGCGGCGAAAGAAATCGAGAAGAAAGTACGCGAGCTGCTGCTGAGCAATCAGGATGACAAGCCGGCTTTCACCGTTGATGACAACAGCGTTGAAGAAACCAAAGAAGATTTCTGATTTATCCTAAATAATGCGAGTTACAGGCACGCCACGGCAGCCACAACTTGAAGTATGACGGGTATCACTGTTGAAATGATAAAGGGCTGCTGATGCGGCCCTTTTGCTTTTTCATCCCGCTCAAATTTTGCAGTTATTAAGGGCCAGATATGACTGAAAGCTCACCGCGTCGTTCCGCTTATGCCCGTCTGCTGGACAGGGCGATTCGCATCCTGGCAATGCGCGATCACAGTGAAAAAGAGCTACGGCGAAAGCTGGTGGCGCCAGTGCTGACCAAAAAGGGGCCGGAACCCATCGACGCACCGCCGGAAGAGGTGGATAAGGTCGTTGCCTGGTGTATAGAAAGCAACTATCTGGATGATGCACGCTTCACCCGACAGTTCATCGCCAGCCGTGGTCGCAAGGGTTATGGTCCGGCGCGCATTCGCCAGGAATTGAACCAAAAAGGCATTGGCCGAACGGATATCGATCAGGCCATGTATGAGTGTGAAATTGACTGGATGGAACTTGCCCGTGAGCAGGCGCAGCGAAAATACGGTGAACCTCTTCCCACTGTTTTTGCCGAAAAAGTGAAGGTGCAGAGATTTCTACTTAACCGGGGTTATCTTATGGAAGATATCCAGCAAATTTGGCGAAATTTTGCCGACTGAGTCACTCGGTATTTTACTTCCCTCCCAAGAAAACTTATCTTATTCCCACTTTTTCCGCCAGGTCGCCTGACTGTGTAAAAACTGTTCAGTTGCGGCCTGCAACAATCCGTTAGCGTGATTCCAGGATAATTATGAGCAAGAGCACCGCTGAGATCCGTCAGGCGTTTCTCGACTTTTTCCATAGCAAGGGACATCAGGTAGTTGCTAGCAGCTCCCTGGTGCCAAACAACGACCCGACTCTGCTGTTTACCAACGCCGGGATGAACCAGTTCAAGGACGTGTTCCTTGGTCTCGACAAGCGTAATTATTCCCGCGCGACTACTTCGCAGCGCTGCGTACGTGCGGGCGGTAAGCACAACGATCTGGAAAACGTCGGTTACACTGCGCGTCACCATACTTTCTTTGAAATGCTGGGCAACTTCAGCTTCGGCGACTACTTCAAACATGATGCTATCCAGTACGCCTGGGAGCTGCTGACCGGTGAGAACTGGTTTGCGCTGCCAAAAGAGCGTCTGTGGGTCACCGTGTATGAAACCGATGACGAAGCATTCGACATCTGGGCCAACGAAGTGGGCGTTCCGCGTGAACGTATTATCCGTATCGGCGACAACAAAGGTGCGCCGTATGCCTCAGATAACTTCTGGCAGATGGGTGACACCGGTCCGTGTGGTCCGTGTACCGAAATCTTCTTCGATCACGGCGATCACATTTGGGGCGGCCCTCCGGGAAGTCCGGAAGAAGACGGCGACCGTTACATTGAGATCTGGAACATCGTCTTCATGCAGTTCAACCGTCAGGCCGATGGCACGATGGAACCACTGCCGAAGCCGTCTGTTGATACCGGTATGGGCCTGGAACGTATCGCGGCTGTGCTGCAGCACGTGAACTCCAACTATGACATTGACCTGTTCCGCACCCTGATTCAGTCCGTGGCGAAAGAGACCGGTGCGACTGATCTCAGCAACAAATCTCTGCGCGTGATCGCGGACCACATTCGTTCATGTGCGTTCCTGATTACCGATGGCGTTATCCCGTCGAATGAAAACCGTGGCTACGTGCTGCGACGTATCATTCGTCGCGCTGTTCGTCACGGTAACATGCTTGGTGCAAAAGAGAGCTTCTTCTGGAAACTGGTTGGCCCGTTGGTCGGTGTGATGGGTTCTGCAGGCGAAGAACTGAAGCAGCAGCAGGCTCAGGTTGAGCAGGTGCTGAAAACCGAAGAAGAGCAGTTTGCCCGTACGCTTGAGCGTGGTCTGGCTCTACTGGACGAAGAATTGTCGAAGCTGAAAGGCGATACGCTGGATGGCGAAACCGCTTTCCGTCTGTATGACACCTACGGCTTCCCGGTTGACCTGACGGCGGACGTTTGCCGTGAGCGTAACCTCAAAGTTGATGAAGCAGGCTTCGAAGCCGCAATGGAAGAGCAGCGCCGTCGTGCGCGTGAATCCAGCGGTTTTGGCGCAGACTACAACGCGATGATCCGCGTTGACGGCGCTTCTGAATTTAAAGGTTACGACCATCTGGAGCTGAACGCGAAAGTGACCGCGCTGTTCGTAGACGGTAAAGCCGTTGACGCTATCGCTGCGGGTCAGAATGCGGTTGTCGTTCTGGACCAGACGCCATTCTATGCAGAATCTGGCGGCCAGGTCGGTGATAAAGGCGAACTGAAAGGCGCAGGCTGTGCCTTCAGCGTCAGCGACACGCAGAAATACGGCCAGGCCATTGGTCATCTCGGCACGCTCAACAGCGGTTCCCTGAAAGTGGGCGACGCGGTACAGGCTGACGTGGATGAAGCTCGCCGGGCTCGTATTCTGCTGAACCACTCCGCGACGCACCTGATGCACGCGGCGCTGCGCCAGGTGCTCGGCACCCACGTTGCGCAGAAAGGTTCCCTGGTGAATGACAAAGCGCTGCGCTTTGACTTCTCACATTCCGAAGCCATGAAACCGGAAGAGATCCGCGCGGTAGAGGACCTGGTTAATGCCCAGATCCGTCGCAACCTGCCTATCGAAACCAACGTCATGGAACTGGAAGACGCGAAAGCGAAAGGCGCAATGGCGCTGTTCGGCGAGAAATATGATGAGCGGGTGCGCGTCCTCAGCATGGGTGATTTCTCTACCGAGTTGTGCGGCGGTACACATGCTAAACGTACTGGCGATATCGGCCTGTTCCGTATCACTTCTGAATCCGGTACTGCGGCAGGCGTGCGTCGTATCGAAGCGGTGACCGGTGAAGGTGCGATTGCCACTCTGCATGCGCAGAGCGATGTGCTTGACGATGTAGCGCATTTGGTTAAAGGCGACAGCCATAACCTGACTGAAAAGGTCCGTTCTGTCCTTGAACGCACCCGTCAGCTGGAAAAAGAGCTGCAGCAACTGAAAGAGCTGGCTGCCGCGCAGGAGAGTGCAAACCTCTCCAGCAAAGCTGAAGAAATCAATGGCGTGAAACTGCTGGTGAGTGAACTTACTGGCGTTGAACCGAAGATGCTGCGTACTATGGTCGACGATCTGAAGAACCAGTTGGGTTCTACAATTGTGGTACTGGCTACGGTCGCAGACGATAAGGTTTCTCTGATTGCGGGAGTCTCTAAGGATGTGACTGACCGTGTGAAGGCAGGGGAACTGATTGGTATGGTCGCTCAGCAGGTGGGCGGCAAAGGGGGCGGTCGTCCTGATATGGCGCAAGCCGGTGGTACGGATGCAGCGGCTCTCCCGGCCGCACTGGCCAGCGTAAAAGACTGGGTCAGCGCAAAACTGTAATAACAATAAACGCGGCGGGCGCTTTAACCATGCGGTTTTAGCGCCTTGCAATAGCAAGACTGACAACGATAAAGTCAGGTTGAAATTGTGTAAATCGGCTAAACTTACGTTTAACAGAATGTAATGCCGTGACTGCTTACACGTTTACGTGTTTGTCATCGCTTACTTTTTGGCGTTATGTGATGGATAATGCCGGGATACAAGAGACCCGACTCTTTTAATCTTTCAAGGAGCAAAGAATGCTGATTCTGACTCGTCGAGTTGGTGAAACCCTCATGATTGGAGATGAGGTCACCGTGACAGTTTTAGGGGTGAAGGGCAACCAGGTACGCATCGGCGTAAACGCCCCTAAAGAAGTCTCTGTCCATCGTGAAGAGATCTACCAGCGTATCCAGGCTGAAAAATCACAGCAGTCCAGTTACTAATATTCCCGCGTCTCACTGCCCGGTGAGACGCAACCTCTCGCTTTCTCCGTTTTTCCGCTTCGTTTTTCGTTTTTGCCCTGAATCCATCACCTGTTTTTTGCTGAAAGCCCTTGCTGCCCGTCTGATATTCATCGGGTTATCGCTGACTCTTTGTGTTGATTAATCGCTCTTTTTGCCGTTTTTGCAGGCTAATTGAACGGGAAGTGTGCAAACAATAAAAGGTCTGGAAAAATTGTTTGACTTATAAGTCCCAGAAAGTAATATGTGCGCCACGCAGCGACGATGAGCTCTAACGAGTTATTCGAAGCACTCGTAAGAGGCGTATGGTGAGGTGGCCGAGAGGCTGAAGGCGCTCCCCTGCTAAGGGAGTATGCGGTCAAAAGCTGCATCCGGGGTTCGAATCCCCGCCTCACCGCCATTTGCATCCGTAGCTCAGCTGGATAGAGTACTCGGCTACGAACCGAGCGGTCGGAGGTTCGAATCCTCCCGGATGCACCATATTTTCCTGACCGTCAGTGATGACGGTATGCCAGAGAAACTCTCATTCTCAGTGGTGCAGGGAAAATAACGTTGCTTTAGTAACGGCCCAGAAGGGCGAGCCTTCGGCGAGTAATCCTCCCGGATGCACCATCTTCATCAGTGTTGTGGCATGATGAGTGACATTGAGTCAGCAGTACCTTAGTAATTCCGATGCATCCGTAGCTCAGCTGGATAGAGTACTCGGCTACGAACCGAGCGGTCGGAGGTTCGAATCCTCCCGGATGCACCATATTCTCTTGGCTATCAGCGATGATAGTACTCCTGAGAAAGTTACTTTCTCAGCGGGCACCAGAGAGGATAACGTTGCTTTAGCAACGGCCCGAAAGGGCGAGCCTTCGGCGAGTAATCCTCCCAGATGCACCATTCTTTTTGAATCCCTCCCCCAGCATTAAATACTCACATTTGTTACACATTCTCTTTGTTCTCTCGCATATCACTTTGTCATGAACTTTCCAGACAATTCTTTAACCGTTTGTTTACTATTGGCATCTTTCCTCTTTCAGGCTAATTTATATCTGTGATTAATCTGTTTTAAGGTAGCAAGGAGAGAAATCCATGAAATGGTTCAAAGCTGTCTCTGCATGTTGTGCAGCTCTTATCGTTAGCGTGTCCCTGGCCGGGTGTGCAGGTTCTTCCACGAAGGAAAGCACTGGCGGCTATATCGATGACACCGTGGTGACCACCAAAGTGAAATCCGCACTGTTCAACGATAAAGACGTTAAATCCTCAGAAATCAGCGTAGTGACCTTTAAAGGGCGCGTTCAGCTGAGTGGATTCGTCTCATCGCAGAAGGTTGCCAACCGTGCGGTGGAGATAACCCGCAACGTGACCGGTGTTCGCATTGTTGAGAATGACATGCAGGTCAAGTAACGTCTGAAAATACGGATAAAAGGCACCGTCAGGTGCCTTTGTTGTCTTCAGCGGGCAGCGACAAACAGTGACGTTTTACGTTAAAGTAACGTTTCGATATCCGGTGAGTGAGAACATGATGTACGAGCGCTATGCAGGGCTGATTTTCGACATGGATGGCACCATCCTTGATACCGAACCCACTCATCTTATAGCGTGGCGAGACGTTCTCGGGCGATACGGAATGCGATTTGATGAACACGCCATGGCTGCCTTAAACGGTTCACCGACCTGGCACATTGCTCAGGCGGTCATTGAGCTGAATCAGGCCACTCTCGATCCCCATCAGTTGGCACGTGAGAAAACGGACGCCGTGAAAGCGATTCTGTTGGATACCGTGCGCCCGTTGCCGCTAATTGACGTTGTCAAAGAGTGGCACGGCCGCCGTCCGATGGCGGTTGGCACCGGCAGTGAAAGTGCAATGGCGGAAGCGTTGCTCAATCATTTGGGCCTGCGCCAGTACTTCACCGCGGTGGTTGCTGCCGATCATGTCTCTCATCATAAGCCAGCGCCGGATACGTTTTTGCTGTGTGCAGAACTGATGGGCGTCCCTGCGCAGCAATGCGTGGTGTTTGAGGATGCCGATTTTGGTATTCAGGCGGCGAAAAGTGCGGGTATGGATATTGTGGACGTGCGTTTGCTGTGAGTGACGCGCTCCCACTGTTATCGCTTTTTGCCAGTAGTTTTCTGAGCGCCACGCTGTTACCCGGAAATTCAGAAGTTGTCCTGATAGGCATGCTGATAGCGGGCGTCAGCCATCCGTGGTTACTCGTATTAATAGCAACAATGGGTAATAGCCTTGGAGGGGTAACTAACGTTATTCTTGGGCGTTTATTTCCGCAGCGTGATAATTCGCGTTGGCGGGAGAAAGCGATGGGCTGGCTAAGACGTTATGGCGCGGCCACACTATTACTTAGCTGGATGCCGGTTATCGGCGATTTACTGTGTGTCCTGGCAGGATGGATGCGTCTTTCCTGGGGACCGGTGCTTTTTTTCTTATGCCTTGGCAAGGCGTTGCGCTATGTGGCTATCGCCGCAGCGACGCTTCAGGGTATGACGTGGTGGCACTAATTGGATTGATTGTGACCTTTAATCGTCAACCATTACAATTATGCTTAATAAAATGATTTCGACAGGCGGGAGGTCAATTTGATCCCGGACGTATCACAGGCGCTGACCTGGCTGGAAAAAAATCCTCAGGCAGTTCAGGGGATCCAACGCGGTCTTGAGCGCGAAACGCTGCGCGTTAATGCTGATGGCTCATTGGCAACAACGGGTCACCCGGTAGAACTGGGTTCAGCACTGACCCATAAATGGATTACAACTGACTTTGCCGAAGCATTGCTGGAGTTTATCACTCCGGTAGATGGCGACATTGACCACATGCTGACGCTGCTGCGTGACGTGCATCGACACACCGCACGCCATATCGGCGACGAGCGCATGTGGCCACTGAGCATGCCATGCTATATCGCGCCAGGCCAGGATATCGAGCTGGCACAGTACGGCACCTCTAACGTGGGTCGTCTGAAAACGCTGTACCGTGAAGGGCTGAAAAACCGTTACGGTGCGCTGATGCAGACCATCTCCGGCGTGCATTACAACTTCTCGCTGCCGATGGCGTTCTGGCAGGCAAAGTGTGGCATAGAAGGCAAGGAAGACGGCACAGAGGCTATCTCTGCTGGCTATTTCCGCCTGATCCGCAACTACTACCGCTTTGGTTGGGTGATCCCGTATCTGTTCGGGGCTTCTCCGGCCATTTGCTCATCGTTCTTGCAGGGCAAACCGACCACGCTGCCGTTTGAGAAAACCGAGGGCGGCATGTATTACCTGCCGTACGCGACGTCTCTGCGTTTGAGCGATCTGGGTTATACCAATAAGTCGCAAAGTAATCTCGGAATTACGTTTAACGATCTCCACGAGTATGTGGCAGGATTGAAGCGGGCGATCAAAACGCCGTCAGAAGAGTACGCCAAAATTGGTCTGGCAAAAGACGGTCACTATCTGCAGATTAACAGCAACATTTTGCAGATTGAGAATGAACTGTACGCGCCGATTCGTCCAAAACGCGTCACTCGCAGCGGTGAAACGCCGTCGGATGCGCTACTGCGTGGCGGTATTGAATATATCGAAGTGCGTTCGCTGGACATCAACCCGTTCTCGCCAATTGGTGTGGACGAGCAGCAGGTTCGCTTCCTCGACCTGTTCATGGTCTGGTGCGTGCTGGCAGATGCGCCAGAAATGAGCAGCGATGAGCTGTTGTGTACTCGCACTAACTGGAATCGTGTGATTCTGGAAGGTCGTAAACCGGGTCTGACGCTGGGCATTGGCTGTGAAACAGCACAGTTCCCGCTGGCTCAGGTCGGCAAAGACCTGTTTGCTGATTTGCGTCGAGTGGCGCAGACGCTGGACGGCATCGAAGGCGGCGAAGCGTATCAGAAGGTGTGTGACGAGCTGGTCGCAAGCTTTGATAATCCGGAATTAACGTTCTCAGCACGTATTTTGCGTTCTATGCTTGAGAGTGGCATTGGTGGCACCGGCAAAGCGCTGGGCGATGAATATCGTAAAATGCTGCGTGAAGAACCGCTGGAGATTTTGAGCGAAGCGGATTTTGAAGCGGAGCGTGAAGCTTCGTTAGCACGTCAGCGTCAGACTGAAGAGGCGGATACAGAGCCGTTCTCCGAGCTGGTCGCGCGTCACGCCTGACAGAAAAGAAAAAGGCCACAGTAATGTGGCCAAAATTTCATCTCTGAATACAGGGATGATGATAACAAATGCGCGTCTTTCATAGAGTAAGACTCGCCTGCGAACAAAGAGTTCAGTTAATTTCAAAAAAAATACTCTTCGTAATATTTTCCGCGTAGCCCTTATGGCACAAGGGATGAGAAGAGTTCGGAGGAGACAAAATGCCGTTATTAGATAGCTTCACTGTCGACCATACCCGAATGGAAGCCCCTGCTGTTCGTGTAGCGAAATCCATGCACACGCCACACGGCGATGAAATCACCGTCTTTGATCTGCGCTTCTGCGTACCGAACAAAGAAGTGATGCCAGAGCGCGGCATTCATACTCTTGAGCACCTGTTCGCGGGCTTCATGCGCGATCATCTCAACGGCAACGGCGTGGAAATCATCGACATTTCCCCAATGGGCTGCCGCACCGGCTTCTACATGAGCCTGATTGGCACGCCGGACGAATCCCGCGTAGCCGAAGCATGGAAAGCGGCGATGGCCGACGTGCTGAAGGTGAAAGAGCAGAACCAGATCCCTGAGCTGAACGTCTATCAGTGCGGGACGTACACCATGCACTCGCTGGAAGAAGCACAGGAAATCGCCCGTCATATCATTGACCGCGGTGTTCGTGTGAACAGTAATGATGAGCTGGCGCTGCCAAAAGAGAAGCTGCAGGAACTGCACATCTAGTATTCTCTTTAGATACCCGGCCTAATGCGCCGGGTTTTTTATCTTCCTCTCAGGCCTGCCACCGCGATTGCGCCAATGACCACAACCCTAACGTTCTCCTTCATCCATCGCCCGCTTGTTCCCTTTGCCCATGACTATGCGCACGGCGATAGTGAACCCTGGCATCAGCACGACTGTGCCCAGCTGCTGCATATTCTGAGCGGTGTTGTTCGGGTAGATACGCAGGAAGGATGCTGGGTAGTGCCGCCGGGGCGCGGCGTCTGGCTGCCTGCTGGCACGCCCCACGCGCTGCGCACGACTGGACACGTGGCGGCCCGCACGTTGTTTATCGATCCGCTGGCCCGCGCGTTTCTGCCCGCGACCTGCCAGATTGTGCAGATCTCGCCGTTGCTGCGGGAGCTTATCGTTGCTTCACTAAATCTTGCCGAAAAGTATGCGCCGGGCAGCCGCGAAGAAAGGATCTATGAGTTGATCCTCGATGAGATCCGCGGCATGCAGGTGCTACCTTTTGGCCTACCGGAGCCGCAGGACGTTGCTCTGCGCGCGCTGTGTCAGAAGATGCGGCAAAGCCCTGCCGACGGGTGGGACAGCCGCCGGGCGGCAAGCGTGGCCAATATGAGTGAGCGCACTCTTAACCGTCATTTTCAGCAGCAGACGGCGTTGACCTGGAGTGAGTGGGTTAGGCGCGCCCGATTAATGGAAGCGCTGGTGCGGCTGGCCCAGGGGCAATCGGTACTCAGAGTGGCTCTCGACCTCGGGTATGGCAGCCATAGCGCATTCACCGCCATGTTTCGCCGGGTGATGGGCACGTCACCCAGCGAGTATTTTTATAGCGATTAGGACCGCGCGCCGACGGCGTTGAGCAGCGCCTGAAGTGATGCCCGTGAAATATCGCTGTCGATGCCGACACCCCACTGGCTGCTGCCATCTGCTGACAGACAGCGAATATAGGCCACCGATCGGCTGTCGCTACGTTCTCCCAGCGTGTGTTCGTGATAGTCCTTAATTACCAGCGTCTGCTTGTGCAAACGCGTCAGGCCATTGACTGCCGCCGAAAGCAGACCATTGCCTCTACCCTGCAAGTGCCAGCTCTCCCCATTAATCAGCAGCGTCGCCTGCAATAACAGCTCGCCGTTGTGCTGACTCTCGCTCTTATAATCTTTCAGCTGCAGGGCCGGCTGTGTGATCAGGCCGTAGCGGGAACGGAACAGCCGCCACAGTGCATTGTGAGTCATTTCCCGGCCGTGAGCGTCGGTTTCACGCTGTACATGCTGGCTGAAATCCTGCTGCAACGCCCGCGGCAACGTCAGGCCGTGATTCTGCTCGATAAGCCATGCGCTACCGCTTTTTCCTGACTGACTGTTCACGCGGATAACCGCCTCATAGCTACAGCCGATATCCTGCGGATCGACTGGCAGATAGGGCATTTCCCAGTGTTCGTCGGGCTTACGTGCATCAAAGCCTTTCTTGATAGCATCCTGATGCGAGCCGGAGAATGCGGTGTAAGCCAGGCTTCCGGCCCACGGATGACGCGGATGAACCGGCAGCTGATTACAGCTCTCTACTACCTCAACGACCTGTTTCATCTCGCTGAAATCCAGCCCCGGCGAAACGCCCTGGCTGTAAAGGTTCATCGCCAGTGTCACCAGACAAACGTTGCCCGTGCGCTCACCGTTGCCAAACAGACATCCTTCCACGCGGTCAGCTCCGGCCATTACCGCCAGCTCGGCGCTTGCGACGCCGGTTCCACGATCGTTATGCGGATGCACGCTAATACACACATCATCGCGGCGCGAGAAGTGACGGCAGAAGTATTCAATCTGATCGGCATACACGTTGGGGGTATTCACTTCCACCGTCGCGGGAAGGTTGATGATCATCGGTCGGCTGGCGGAGGGTTCCCAAACAGCCACCACGGCTTCACAAATTTCCAGCGCGAACTCAGGCTCGGTAAAGCAGAATGTTTCCGGCGAATACTCATATTGCCAAAGGGTGTCCGGCTGGGCCTCGCAATGCTGACGAATAAGGCGCGTGGAGCGTGTCGCCAGTTCCACTATTTGTGCTTTTTCCATGCCAAATACCAGACGGCGAAACAATGGGGCAGTGGCGTTATAGAGGTGGACCGTCGCCCGGTGCGCCCCACGTAGCGACTCGAAGGTGCGCAGGATAAGATCTTCACGCGCCTGGGTTAAGACCTGGATTGTGACGTTTTCCGGAATGCGTTTCTCCTCAATCAGCTGGCGGACAAAATTGAAGTCCGTTTGCGATGCGGACGGAAATGCTACTTCAATTTCTTTAAAGCCGCAGCGCAGCAGTAAATCCCAGAACTGCAACTTGCGTTCGGCGTCCATCGGCTCGGCGAGAGCCTGGTTCCCGTCGCGCAAATCCGTTGATAACCAGCGCGGGGCATGAGTCAGCGCGTTGTCCGGCCAGTGGCGGTCCGGTAAGGATAAAACGGGCCAGGGGCGATATTTTTCAGCGGGGTTGTTCAGCATGGGATTCTCCTCTTGTCGTGGGTTTAATCCTGACGGAAGAGCAGGGTGCAGCGCTTTAGCGGATGTGACAGAGTCTTGCGAGAAATGGACAAAAAAAGACCCTCTGTAAAAGGAGGGTCCTGTTATTCACGATACGTTAGTGCGCACCACCGCCACCACCACCTGCGCCAAACGGCGGTCTGGCGAGCCAGATGAGCCCCAGAAGTACGATGAAGATCCCCGCTGACATCCAGAAGATTTCGTTCGCGGAAATGATCAATCCCTGGTTGGTGATCTGCTGTGCCAGCCAGCCGGAGGCCTGCTGCTCCGACATCCCTAAATCCTGAAGCTGGCCGTACATCTGCTGCGCATTCGGGTTAAAAGGATTCACCGACTCGGTCAGCTGTGCGTGATGTAGCGCTTCACGGTTACTCCACATGGTGGTCGTTATTGACGTACCGATAGAGCCCGCCAGCGTACGGGTAAAGTTCGACAGGCTCGATGCCGCCGCCATCCGCTCTGGCCCAAGGCCGGAAAGGGTGATGGTGGTCAGTGGCATAAAGAAGCACGCCACCGCGAAGCCCTGTATAAACTGTGGCCACGCCGATGCGCCAAAGTCCATTCCCGGTTCGAAGGTATACGCACGCCAGTAGAAGCACACCGCGTACATAATGAAGCTGAAGGTCACCAGCCGGCGCATATCTATCTTATGCGCAAAGCGGCCGATAATCGGCGACAGAATAACGGGTAATATTCCCACCGGCGCCGATGCCAGACCCGCCCAGGTGGCCGTGTAGCCATATACCTCCTGCAGCAGCTGCGGCAGCAAAACGATCGCGCCGAAGTAGAGCATATAGGCCAGGCTGATACATAAACAGCCGATGGTAAAGTTTCGCGATTTGAAGAGCGAGAGATCGACTATCGGGTTCTCGTCCGTTAGCTCCCAGACAATCAAGAAGCTTATCGCCACCACCGCGACGATGGTCAGGACAATGACTTCGGTAGAGTTAAACCAGTCGAGCTCTTTCCCGCGATCGAGCATGACCTGCAGACTGCCAATCCCGACCACCAGAAGCGCCAGGCCAATGGCATCAATGCGGCGATGTTCGGTTCGGGTTTCGCGTCCGCGCAGGCTTTGCAGGGTTAACAGCACCACCACCGCACCAATCGGCACGTTGATGAAGAAGATCCAACCCCAGTGATAGTTGTCACTGATATAACCGCCGAGGATTGGGCCGCAAATCGGTGCAACGATAACTGTCATCGACCACAACGCCAGCGCCACGGCGCGTTTTGCTGGCGGGTAGTTGTTTAACAGCAGACTCTGCGAAAGCGGGATCAGCGGACCGGCAACGATACCCTGAATGACGCGGAAGAAAATCAGCATCGTCAGGCTGCTCGACACGCCACACGCCCAGGAGGCGATAACGAAGGCGATGGTGGACCAGGTAAACAGTTTTACCTCGCCCACACGTTTTGCCAGCCAGCCGGTAATCGGAATGGAAATGGCGTTCGCCACCCCGAACGAGGTAATAACCCACGTTCCCTGACTCAGCGATGAGCCAAGGTTACCAGCAATGGTGGGGATCGCCACGTTAGCAATCGTCGAGTCCAGCACCTGCATGAACGTCGCCAGAGACAGCGCAATGGTCATAATGACCAACTGCGCGCCTTCCAGCGGTTTTTGCTGTTGCATTACGTTCACCCCGGAATTAGTTGGCGTTGGCCTGCACGATGGTGTTGATCAGCTTATTCACAGGATCAAGGCTAATTTCACGTGCATTACTTTCATAAGCAGGCGTGTGACGCGTCTGATTCGCCAGCATTTCACCGTCGCGGTTGGAGGTATCCACCTTCACCAGCGTAGACAGCCCAATACGCAGCGGATGCTGAGCCAGCTGTTTTTCGTCCAGCTCTACGCGAACCGGCAGACGCTGAACCACTTTGATCCAGTTTCCGGTGGCGTTCTGCGCCGGAAGCAAGGAGAAGGCACTGCCGGTCCCCATATCCAGACCCACTACTTTCCCGGTGTACTTCACGTCATCGCCGTAGATATCGCTGATAACGGTCACAGGCTGGCCAATACGCATATGCGCCAGCTGGGTTTCTTTAAAGTTAGCATCGATCCATAGATTGGTTGCCGGAACCACCGCCATCAGCGGAGTGGTTGGGCTAATCTGCGCGCCTGGCTGAACCGCACGGCGAGAGACGTAGCCGGTCATCGGGCTAACGATTTTGGTACGTTCCAGCGCAAGCCACGCGTTACGTACTTCGGTCGCTGCCTGTTTCACCGCTGGCTGGTCTTCCAGTTTGGTCCCCAGAATCATGGCCTGGTTGGCATTAAACTGCTGAATAGTCACATTCAGTTCAGCCTGTGCACTGGCCACGGCATCACGGGCGTGCTGCAGCTCTTCGCGACCAATCAGGTTCGCGGTGCCCAGCGGAATACGACGGTTAAGGTCGGTCTGCACCTGCGCCAGTGCTGTTTTTTTGACGTCGATGCTGGCCTGTAATTGCTTGCTATTGATCATCATCTGGCGGGTCTGACGCACGCTGGAGGCAAGCCCCGTCTGTGCACGTTCAAACGCCTGCTGCGCATCGGTCTGGTCGAGGGTGACCAGCACATCGCCTTTTTGCACGAAGTCGGTGTTATCAGCCCAGACTTTCGTCACGCTGCCCGACACCTGTGCCATGATTTGAACCTGGTTCCCTGCCACGTATGCATCATCGGTATCTTCATAATGACGCAGTACTAAAAACCAATAAATCCCATATGCCACGGCAATAACAATAAAGAGCAAGGTCAGCAGAAGAAGGGCACCTTTACGTTTACCTTTCTTGGTGGCCGGTTGCTGCGGGGTTTGAGTCTCCGCATTCGCGCTCATGTTTTTCTCCACGATCTTATTATTTCACATCGGCTAAGCCGACCTTTTGTCAGAAAGGCCAGCAGATTTCGCTGCTGGCCTGTCGGTTTTATTTTTGAAATCAGGAAACTGAGCGATTCACACGCTTAGCGAAGCCCTTCCAGGACCACGCCATCCTCATCCATCTGGTCGAGACGGGTCAGGAGTTTTCGGGTGATTTGCTCGAGGCTCTCTTTTTCGGTGACGCTTAAAGAAGACCAGAGCTGGTGCAGGCAGTTGTGCTGCGGCGGTAACACTTCGCGCAGGAACTGATGTCCTTTCTCGGTGAGTTGCAGATGCAGGCAGCGACGGTCATTGTCGCTTTCACGGCGTTCAATCCAGCCGCGTTTTTCCAGTTCATCAGCAATACGGGTGGCGTTCGTACGTGAAGAACCCAGTGCGCAGCTCAGTTCTGACGGCTGAATACTGTGGTTTTCCTGAGACTCCAGCGTGATTAACGCCATAAATAATGTCTCGTTGATACCCTGAGCTTTCAGCATCTTATTGCGGTTTTCCAGCAACTTCCCTTGCATGTGCATGCACAGGCGAGTCAGAAGGATTTCCTGGTACGGGAAATCTTCATAGCGGCTGGCGCGAAACTTTAGCATTTGTTCAATGGGCGTAAACGAACTATCCATTTGGGCATAACCTCATTAATTACAGCCGATATAGTAACGACGGTGACAAATAATGTAAATGAATTAATCTGACGAATTCATACGATGGAGCAAATAAATCAAAAAATTGAGACCGGCGGCAAAGGTACACGCCGCCAGTGTCCGGGAGGTTTCAGTGCGTGGATGAATTATTTACCCTTGAAACAGTTGCCCGGCTAATCAGGTAGATAACCTTAACAGACCAGGGGATGTGCTTAAACCCCAACGCGGGAATAAGGCCCTGAATGTAGAGACTTTTCAGACAACGGCTTCTTGTCGGTGAAAACCTCGCCACCATACCAGCAGGTTCAGTGCGGCCATTGTCATCCCGGCGAGGCAAACGCCCGCCCAGCCCCAGTGCTGCCACGCAAATGCCGAAATCAGCGACCCGGCAGCTCCGCCGATGAAGTAGCTGGTCATATAGCCTGCGGTAAGACGATTACGTGCTTCTGGCTGCACGCGGTAAATCACCGTCTGGTTGGTGATGTGTACGCCCTGCACGGTGAGGTCCAGCACCAGAATGCCGACAATCAACGCCAGCACCGAGGCGTGTCCAAACCAGATAGCCAGCCAGGAGAGCAGAAGCAGCACCAGCCCGGTAGTGGTGGTGAGATGTGATTTGCCTTTGTCCGCCAGACCACCTGCCGGACGAGCGCCCAGCGCCCCGGCAGCACCCGCCAGGCCAAACAGGCCAATCATGCCTTCCGAAAAGTGGAATGGTGCGCCCGCCAGCAGAAATGCCATCGAGGTCCAGAGAATGCTGAAGTTAGCGAAGGTCAGACAGCCGAGCAGCGCGCGGGTGCGCAGGAGTTTATCGTGCTTAAACAAGCTGAATACGGAACGCAGCAGCTGCGGGTAATTCAGATGCGTTTCCGTTTTCACTTTCGGCAAGCCGCGCCACAGGGCGAATGCCATCAGCACCATTAATACCGACGCCACCCAATACACGGTGCGCCAGCCGCCGAGACTGGCCAGCAGCCCGGCGACGGTTCGCGCCAGCAAAATGCCGAGCAGTAACCCGCTCATGATGGTGCCGACCACTTTTCCGCGTTTATCCGGACTGGCGAGCGTCGCGGCTAGCGGGACCAGAATTTGCGCCACCACCGAAAACAGGCCGGTCAGGGCGGTGCCGAGGATCATCATCGCAAGAGACTGGCTGGAGGCGGTAATGAGCATTCCGCCCGCCGCCAGTAACGTCATGCTAACGATTAAGGTTCGGCGCTCAAACATATCGCCCAGTGGCACCAGGAACAGCAGCCCGGCGGCGTAGCCCAGTTGTGCGGCGGTGACGATAAAACCGGCTTGTCCTGCGCTCAGAGAAAAGGCGCGGGCAATGGTGTCCAGCAGTGGTTGGGCATAGTAATTACTGGCCACAGCAAGGCCGGTTGCGACGGACATCAGCGCAATCAGCGCCGGGCTAAGCTCATGAGATTTTTTGGTCATTGTTCTTTAAGTGATTATTTTGCAGGTAAGCAATGATAACCAATAAGTGCGGGGAGAAGGAAAATGAAGGATGTCGGATAGTGCGGTGAGTGGAAATCCAGGCCCGGCAAGCAGAGTGCTGCCGGGCCTGAGAACGTGCTTACTTCTGCGCAGCCATCGCTTCTTTCACCCAGCCGTCAAACTGCTGCTGGTGAGCTGAAATCCAACCGTCCACATGACCCTGGATATCGGCTTCTGACGAATGACCTTCGTGCATCATCGCGTTTTCGGCGTTGATATCAGAGATAGGCAGTTTCATCAGCGCGAACAGCTTCGCCGCCGCCGGGTTTTTCTCGGCCCAGGCTTTGTTGGCCACGATATGCATGGTGTTCACCGGGAAACCATAATTGGCACCGTTCGGCAGCTTGGTGTCGATATCTTTCTGCTCGCCCGGCATTGCGGAGAACGGCACCTGCAGCCACACCACGTCTTTGCCCGGCTTCAGCACATCGCTCACCCAGTATGGCGTCCAGGTGTAATACAGCACCGGTTTGCCTTCTTTAAAGCGTGTAATCGTATCGGCCATCATGGCCGCGTAGTTACCCTGGTTATGCACCACGGTATTGCTCAGGCCGTACGCGTCAATCTGATGATTAATTACCGCTTCACAACCCCAGCCCGGCGTACAACCGGTCAGGTCTGCTTTACCGTCGCCGTTAGTATCGAAGATTTTGGCAAGCTTCGGATCTTTCAGCTGATCGATTTTGGTGATGTGGTACTTCTCAGCGGTTTTCTTATCCATCAGATAACCCTGCGCGGCACCGGTCACGTACACACCTTCACGATAAAACTTCTTATCGCCACCGGCTGCGGTATACATATCGTCATGCAGCGGTTTCCAGTTCACGGCGGTAAAGGTCGCATCTCCGGAGGCAATCGAGGTATAGCCGACGTTGTAATCCACTTCGCTCGGTTTGCTGACGGTGTAACCCAGTTTCTCCAGCGCACGGCTAACCAGCAGGGTCTGGAAGGTCTCTTCGGAAATGGTGCTCTGTACCGGCTGAACGGTAATGCCTTTGCCTGGCAGGTCAGCGGCAAACGCGCTACCGGAGACAAGGGTGGCAAACGCAGTGGCAAAAATTACGCTATTTCGCATTGTTGTTCCTTTATAAGTATCAGGGAGTGGACCCGGCAGGCAGGGCTGCCGGGAAATGCAGAATTACTTGATGAAGAAGCGAGTCACCAGGCCTACTGGGCCAGTGGTGTACCAGCGACGGTTGCCGCGACTACGGGAATCACGGCCAGCAGCCTGAGTCAGACGGTCGAGAATAATCGCGAGGATAACGATCCCCACCCCGCCGACGGTCGCCAGACCCATATCGAGTCGGCCGATACCGCGCAGAACCATTTGTCCCAGACCACCTACGGCAATCATCGAGGCGATAACCACCATCGACAGCGCTAGCATCAGGGTCTGGTTCACACCAGCCATAATGGTCGGCATCGCCAGCGGCAGCTGCACTTTGAACAGCATCTGGCGCGGGCTGGCACCAAACGAGCGCGACGCTTCGATAAGATCGGCTGGCACCTGGTTAATCCCGAGGATAGTCAGACGCACAATCGGCGGCAGGGCAAAGATGATGGTCACCACCACGCCCGGCACGTTACCGATACCGAACAGCATCACGATAGGCACCAGATACACGAACGCGGGTGTCGTCTGCATCGCATCGAGCAGCGGCCGGATTATCTTCGACGCACGCGGACTACGCGCCAGCCAAATGCCAAGCGGCAGGCCGATAACGATGCAGAACAACAGGGCGGTCAGTACCAGCGCGAGGGTCACCATCGCCTGAGACCACGCGCCAATTGCACCAATCAAAATCAGTGAAATCAGTGAGGCGATACCCATTCCGGCGCCGCCAATCTGCCAGGCAATCAGGGCAAAGACCGCAATTGCCACCGGCGCGGGCATACCCAGCAACAGCTGCTGGAAGCCACCCAGAATGTAATCCACGGGTACACGAATGCCCTGGAACACGGGACGGAAATGCACCACTATCCAGTCAATCCCGCTGGTTACCCAGCTATCGAGTGGGATCAGTGTCTTATGGAACGGGTCCAGAATATCGAAGTGTTCTGCTTTTGGCGCAGGCGCGCTATGCAGCCAGTCTGCGCCGCCGCCATTTGCAGGCGGAGTAGAAGCAGGCGTGCCCCAGGCGTCGGCAGATGGCGCAGCGCCTGATTGTGCGGCGCTATCGGCCGCCGGTGTGGTTGCCCACGGATTCGATTGATCAGCCATTGTTTGTTCCCTCGCGATCTAAAGCCTGTAGCAGCATGCTCTTGGAGATGATGCCCACGTACTGTTGTTCTTCGTCGATGACCGGTACCGCGCACGGTGCCTGACCAACGTGAGAGAGCAACTCGCTAAGCGCGGTCTGAGCGTCAAGAGGCAGTGGCGCATCCAGCAGCGCAGCGTCTATGCCCAGGCCCTCGGCCAGCGCGGCCTTCAGAGAATCAATGGAAACAATACCGACAAATTTATTACCGCGTTCAACGACATAGCCATATTCGCGGTCTTCATCTTGCAACAGCTTAATCGCAGAGCGTGGGCCAAAGCCCGGCGTTTTACGCAGCAGCCCTTTTGGGTTACGGCGCGCAATGTCTTTGGCGCTAAACACCTGGCTGATATCCACGCCACGGAAGAAGGTGCGCACATAGTCATTGGCCGGATTATTCAGAATTTCATCCGGTGTACCGACCTGTACCACTCGGCCGTTTTGCATAATGGCAATACGGTCGCCGATGCGCATGGCTTCGTCGAGATCGTGGGAAATAAAGACAACGGTGCGCTGATGACGGGCCTGTAATTTCACCAGCTCGTCCTGCATTTCGGTACGAATTAAAGGGTCGAGCGCGGAGAACGCTTCATCCATTAATAAGATGTCAGGGTTAATGGCTAATGCACGGGCGAGACCCACGCGCTGGCGCATCCCCCCGGATAATTCATCCGGATAACCGTGAGCATAATTTTCGAGACCCACCTGACGAAGCGCGTCCAGGGCTTTTTCATGACGCTCTTGCGGTGGCACGCCCGCTAATTCCATTCCGAAGGCCGTATTATCCAGGACGTTCATATGCGGCATAAGCGCAAATGACTGGAAGACCATCGCAATTTTCTTTCTGCGCACCTCACGGAGCTCAGCATCGGATATTTTCGCAATATCAATACCGTCGATGAGAACCTGACCGCGGGTGGGTTCAATCAGGCGATTGAGAAGGCGTACCATGGTGGATTTACCGGAGCCGGATAACCCCATGATGACAAAAATCTCGCCTTCTTCAATGGCCAGACTGGCGTCCATAACGCCAAGTGACAACCCGGTCTTCTCAAGAATTTGTTCTTTCGAATGACCTTTTTCAATATATTTGAATGCGCGTTGCGGATGCTCGCCAAATATTTTATAAAGATTCTTAACTTCTAATTTAATTGCCATGCAATAAACTGATTCCTGTTATTTAATTATGTCGATATGCTACCTGATGAAAATAATTGACCGGATCTACCCTAACATACTCAGAATCTGAGACAACCCTCAATGTCCTAATGACGCGGGCATTTCCGGCGCCAACAGGCGCGATGCCCCCATGATATAAGGGCTGAGCACCCATGAAATTTGCTGATATTTTTTGTTACTGCGAGGGAAATTGGGGGTGAAATGATAGGATTATAAATAACTGCATTATAAATATGGCTTAATCCTCTAAATAGTTCGAGTTGCAGGCGGGCGGCCAATGCGCAAATCCCCTGGAGCTTACTAAAGTAAGTGACAGGGGGGCACGCATGCAGCCAACGCACCTGCAACTTGAAATATGAAGAGGATTAGAAATTCCAGTCTTCGTCCTCGGTTTCGACCGCTTTCCCCATCACATAGGAAGAGCCAGAACCGGAGAAGAAGTCATGGTTTTCGTCGGCGTTCGGCGACAGCGCGGCCAGGATCGCCGGGTTCACGTCTGCCATTTCCGCCGGGAACAGCGCTTCATAGCCCAGATTCATCAGCGCCTTGTTGGCGTTGTAGCAAAGGAACGCTTTTACATCGTCTTCCCAACCGGTGCCAGCGTACAACGCGTCGGTATAGGCGAGTTCGTTGTCGTACAAATCCAACAGCAGTTCAAGGGCGAAATCTTTCAGCGCCTGCTGCTCTTCGGCGCTGACTTTTTCCAGGCCTTTCTGGAATTTATATCCGATGTAATATCCGTGAACCGCTTCGTCTCGAATAATCAAACGAATAAGATCTGCGGTATTGGTCAGCTTGCCACGGCTGGAGAAATACATCGGTAGCCAGAAGCCGGAATAGAACAGGAAGGATTCCAGAAAAACGCTGGCAATTTTTTTCTTCAGCGGCGCATCGGCGGCGTAGTGTTCCAGCATCAGCTGTGCTTTGCGCTGCAGCGGCGCGTTTTCTTCGCTCCAGGCGTAGGCCGCGTCCACGTCTTTGGTCTGGCACAGCGTGGAGAAAATCGAGCTGTACGAGCGGGCATGGACGGCTTCCATAAAGCTGATATTCGACATCACCGCTTCTTCGTGTGGCGTCAGCGCATCCGGCATCAGCGACGGCGCGCCAACGGTATTCTGAATGGTGTCGAGCAGCGTCAGTCCAGTGAATACGCGGATGGTCAGCTGCTGCTCGGCGTGACTCAGCGACTGCCACGCCGGAATGTCGTTCGACAGTGGTACTTTTTCCGGCAGCCAGAAGTTGCTGGTCAAACGGCTCCAGACCTCCAGGTCCTTATCGTCCTCAATCTTGTTCCAGTTAACGGCGCTGACGCGTGATAAACGGTTCATCCTTTTCTCCTTACAGCGCGCACGACACGCAGCCTTCAATTTCAGTGCCTTCCAGCGCGAGCTGGCGCAGGCGAATGTAATACAGCGTCTTGATGCCTTTCTTCCAGGCGTAAATCTGCGCTTTATTGATGTCGCGCGTTGTAGCGGTATCGGGGAAGAACAGCGTCAGCGACAGCCCCTGATCGACGTGTTTCGTCGCTTCGGCGTAGGTATCGATGATTTTCTCCGGCCCGATTTCGTAAGCGTCCTGATACAGCGCCAGGTTGTCGTTAGTCATAAACGGCGCGGGATAGTAAACGCGGCCGGTTTTGCCTTCCTTGCGAATTTCAATTTTGGACACGATCGGGTGAATGCTCGACGTCGCGTGATTGATATAGGAAATCGACCCGGTCGGCGGCACGGCCTGTAGATTCTGGTTATAAATCCCGTGCTGCATCACGTCTTCACGCAGCTGTTGCCACATCTCACGCGTGGGCAGGGTGATGCCCGCCTTTGCAAACAGCGTACGGACTTTCTCGGTTTTCGGCTGCCAGTCATTCTCAAGATACTGGCGGAAATACGCTCCGCTGGCGTAGCGCGAATCGGCAAATCCGGCAAAACGCTGGTTGCGCTCACGCGCCAGTTTCATCGAGGTATGCAGCGCGTGCCACGTCACGGTGTAGAAATAGAGGTTGGTGAAATCCAGTCCTTCCGGGCTGCCGTAAGCAATGCCTTCCCGCGCCAGATAACCGTGCAGGTTCATCTGCCCGAGACCAATAGCGTGCGACGCGGCATTTCCGGCTTCGACTGACGGCACCGAGCGAATGTGGCTCATGTCCGACACCGCCGTCAGGCCGCGGATTGCCGTTTCCACCGTCAGGCCGAAGTCAGCGGAATCCATCGCCAGCGCGATGTTCAGCGAGCCTAAGTTGCAGGAGATATCATGCCCGGTATGGGCGTAATCCAGATTTTCATCGAAGCTCGAGGCGCTGTTAACCTGCAAGATTTCAGAGCACAGGTTGCTCATGTTGATGCGCCCGGCAATCGGGTTGGCGCGGTTCACGGTATCTTCGTACATGATGTACGGATAGCCGGATTCGAACTGAATTTCGGCCAGTGTCTGGAAGAAATCACGGGCGTTAATGTACGTTTTACGTACCTGGTCGTTGGCGAGCAGTTCGTCGTACATCTCGCTAATGGCGACATCCCCGAACGGTTTGCCGTACAGGCGCTCCACGTCATACGGCGAAAACAGCGCCATCTGCGCGTTTTCTTTCGCTAACTGGAAGGTCACATCCGGGATCACCACGCCGAGCGACAGCGTTTTGATGCGAATTTTTTCGTCGGCGTTTTCGCGTTTGGTATCCAGAAAACGCAGGATATCCGGGTGATGCGCATGCAGATAAACCGCACCGGCGCCCTGACGCGCCCCTAGCTGATTGGCGTAAGAGAACGCATCTTCCAGCATCTTCATCACCGGAATCACGCCGGAGGACTGATTTTCAATGCGCTTAATCGGCGCCCCGGACTCTCGCAGGTTGGAGAGTAAAAATGCCACGCCGCCGCCGCGTTTGGAGAGCTGCAGCGCCGAATTCACCGCGCGGCCAATCGACTCCATATTGTCTTCAATACGCAGCAGGAAACAGGATACCAGTTCGCCGCGCTGCTGTTTGCCGCCGTTGAGGAACGTCGGAGTGGCGGGCTGAAAACGTCCGGAAAGCATTTCATCGACGAGCTGACGGGCGAGGGCTTCATCGCCTTGCGCCAGGCTCAGCGCAACCATCACCACCCGGTCTTCAAAGTGTTCGAGAAACTGTTTGCCGTCGAAGGATTTCAGGGTGTAGCTGGTGTAATACTTCCACGCGCCGAGGAATGTTTTGAAGCGAAAGCCGCTGGCGTGCGCGTGCGCGAACAGGTCCACCACAAAGGCGCGATCGAAGCGGGCAAGCGTGCGAGCATCGTAATACCCTTCGGCAACCAGCCAGTCGAGCCGCGTGTCCTGATTGGCAAAGGTGCGGGTTTGCGGTCTGACGTGGCTTTCCATGAAAGCGCTCACCGCCTCGGCATCTTTTTCAAACTGAATACGGCCCGCTTTGTCGTACAGGTTCAGCATCGCGTTCAGCGCATGGTAGTCCGGGGTGCTGTGGGTCACACGTTCTGCGGTTGTCGTTGCCAAAATTCGCTCACTCCTTTTCGCACATTATCGATATCGCGCGGGGTGCCCATCAGCTCAAAACGGTAGAGATAAGGCACGTCACATTTCTGCGCAATCACGTCTCCGGCGCGGGCGTAGGCCTCGCCAAAGTTTCGGTTTCCCGACGCAATCACGCCGCGGATCAGCGCGCGATTATGCGGGTCATTTAAAAAACGGATCACCTGGCGAGGCACGGCGCCTGCCGTACCGCCACCGCCGTAGCTTGGCACCACCAGAATGTACGGCTCGTCTACCTGAATGCGCTCCCGCTCGTTAAGCGGAATGCGCACTGCGGGCAGCCCTAAACGCTCGATAAAACGCAGCGTATTTTCGGAACTACTGGAGAAGTAGACGAGGGTGCTCATGCGCGAGCCGCGGTCGCCTCAGGGCGCAGGCGGTTGATCATGTCCGGGCGGAAGCCTGACCAGCTTTCTTCCCCGGCGAAAACCACCGGCAGAGAGCGGAATCCTTGTTCGCGCAGGGTGTCAGCGGCGGCAGGATCGAGGTCAATGTTCACCATCTCAAACTCAAAGCCCCGGGATTCCATCGCACGTTTAGTGGCGTGGCATTGAACGCAATCGTTTCGAGTGTAAATAGTAATGCGCATGATTCGTATTTCCGTTTAAAATGACAAAGCGGCGCGAAAGTTAGCGTCGGTTGTGTGGGTGTCTCTTCAAAAGGAATACTAGATGTAGTTAATAAAAACTTCAACCATACAATATATAGTTATTTTGAATTGATTTGCCCCCGCTAACGAGCGTAGCGAGGGCGAGGTTTTTTGACTGAAATTACATGCGCATACTGACGGCGAGACGGTTAAAGGCATTCATCAGGCTGATGGCAAAGGTCAATTCGCTGATTTCTTTCGCGCTGAAATATGCCAGCAGCGGTTCATAAACCGCATCTTCTGCACGGGTGCGGGCAATGTCGGTCACATCTTCCGCCCAGGCCAGCGCCGCACGCTCACGGTCGGAGAACTGCTGACTCACGCGCCAGCCGGCGAGCGCGTCCAGCTTCACCTGCTCAACGCCCTGTTTGCGTAGCGCTTTACTGTGCATTTCCAGGCAGAAAGCACAGCCGTTAATCTGCGATACGCGCAGATACACCAGTTCAATCAACGACAGATCCAGTTCGCTGCGCTCAAGCGCTTTACTTGCTTGCACAAAGGCGGCATAGACTTCAGGGCTCAGTTCATAGTACGGCTGACGTAATGTGGTCATTGGGTTTCTCCTCTTAACGATGGCAGAACTTTAGCACTATAATGGTCTGCTAAAGAGAGCCATCTTTTGAGTGAAAAACCAGACCATGAATGACATCTCCCGTGGACCACGCTACCAGCAAATTTCCCGCCAGCTTAAAGCCGCCATTGAGCAGGGCGAACTTGAGCCGGGCAAACGGCTGCCTGCCAGCCGGGTCTACGCCCAGGAACTTGGCGTCTCGCGCGCCACGGTGGAAGCCGCCTACGGTGAGCTTGTGGCGCAGGGTTGGCTGGAGCGACGCGGGCAGGCAGGAACGTTTGTCAGTGCAGGCGTGATGCCAGGGCCCGCCGCGCCGGAACCGATGTGGTACGGCGGCGAGCAGCCGGAGCCGCAACCGTTTCAGATGGGGCTACCCGCCCTGGATCTGTTCCCGCGTGCGCAGTGGGCGCGGGTGATGGGGCGGCGGCTGCGCACTCAGACGCGCTTCGATCTGGCGCTCGGCGATGTGTGTGGCGAAATGGCGCTGCGCAGTGCGATTGTCGAATACCTGCGTTTTTCCCGAAGCATCGAGTGTCTGCCGGAACAGGTGTTTATCACCACGGGCTATGCGGCGTCGATGGCGCTGATCCTCAACACGCTCGGCCATCCGGGGGATAAAATCTGGCTGGAGGACCCTGGTTTTCCGCTGATCCGCCCGTTGATCGCCCGTCAGGGCATCGCGTATTGTCCGGTGCCGGTGGATGGCGAAGGCATGCGTATTGATGAAGGACTGCGGCTGGCACCGGATGCGCGTTTTGCGCTGCTGACGCCCGCGCATCAGAGCCCGCTGGGCGTAGCGCTGTCACTCCCGCGCCGCCATCAGCTATTGGACTGGGCCGCGCACCGGGAAGCGTGGGTAATCGAAGATGACTACGACAGCGAATTTCGCTATCAGGGTAAACCGCTACCACCGATTAAAAGCCTGGATGCACCGCAGCGGGTGATTTACGCCGGAACGTTCAGCAAATCGATGTTTCCCGCCCTGCGCACCGCCTGGCTGGTGGTGCCGCTGCCACAGGTGGACGCATTTCGTCAGCAGGCGTCGCTGGCGGCGTGCGGCGTGCCGCTGTTGTGGCAGCAAACGATGGCGGATTTCATGCGCGAAGGGCATTTCTGGCGACATCTGAAAAAGATGCGTCAACACTATGCCCAGCGACGTCAGTGGCTGGAGCAGGCGCTGGCGGAGCAGGGGTTTCGCGTTGTGTCGCAGCAGGGGGGTATTCAGTTGGTGATGAGCGTAGACGGGGACTGTCACGAACTTGCCCGCCGCGGGCGTCAGGCCCGGCTTGCGGTTCAGGCATTAAGCGACTGGCGGCTCAACAGCCAAGGTGAATCGGGGTTGTTGATGAGCTTCACCAATATCTCAAGTCTGGCGATGGCGCAGCAGCAGGCGAAAATGCTCTACCAGGCGATAAAATAAAAACCCCGGCAGACCAGAAGCCTGCCGGGGCGGACGCATATTTATTATCAGCACGAAGCGCTAATTATCGACGCATGCTCAGTAACGCGCCAATAAAGATACCGACCGCAGCGGCGGCACCCACAGTTTGCCACGGTTTATCACGAATAAAGCTGTCCGCACATCCTACAGCATCGCACGCTGCCTGTTGGACGCGAGTGCGACCATGCATCCTGGCGCGGGTTTCACGCAGCAATGCTTTGGCTTTGCGCTGGGCGTTATCCGATTCGTCTTTGGCATCGCTGCCCCAGGACTTTAGCACCTCTTCCAGGGAGTCGGCCAGTTGGCTTACATCGTTTTGAATATCCTGAACGCCATCATCTACATCGTTGCGATTAGGTCTGTTGAACATGGGATCCTCCCCTGATTAACGGTGACTTTAAGTCTAGGACAGATTTCATTCCTCTGAGATGAATCACGCCTTATTAAGCCGTTTATGGATTTTTCTGAAAGCGATGCTAATGCTGAATACTGTAAGGTGGCGTGGCTGTACAGGATAACGAGGAAACACTATGTATTTACGACCTGATGAGGTAGCGCGCGTTCTTGAAAAAGTCGGTTTCACGATGGACGACGTGACGCAGAAAATTTACGGCTACCGCCGTGGCGATAATTATGTCTATGTGAATCGCGAAGCGAGGATGGGCAGAACGGCGCTTATCATTCATCCGGCCCTTAAAGAGCGCAGCAATATGCTGGCGGACCCGGCTTCTGATATTAAAACCTGCGACCATTATCAACAGTTTCCGCTTTATTTAGGCGGCGATGCGCAACAGCATTATGGAATACCGCACGGCTTCAGCTCTCGCATTGCGCTTGAGCGTTTTCTGAATGGACTTTTTGGCGACGGGTTATAAGCCTACGACTGGCAGTCTGGCCAGTCGTGGCATTTATACTCGTGATACTTCAAGCCGCATGTGCGTTGGCTATACCAGCTCACCCCAGCCACTTACTTGAGTAAGCTCCCGGGACACGCAGGGTTGCCGTCTGCCTGCAATGTGAATTGTTTCGAGTATATCAGCGTCAGGCGTACTGACTGACGCGAAACAAACGGCGGCAATAATCGAGGAAATAGCCGTAAACGGCGCCCATCATCATCGACACCACGATGTTAGAACTTACCGCAGCGGCAATCTGATGCCAGTCTGCGCCCACCGACAGTAAAATCAAAACATACACCGGCGACTGAAACGTCACGTAGGCTACGACGTCGGCGAGGTTTTTCATCCATTTTGACGGGCTCAATCGGCGGGTATAGCGCATCATCCAGTCACGGTAAAAACCGTATGGCCATGCAATTAAAATGTTGACCGGGATAGCCACCAGACGCGAAGAAAGTGACTGCTCAAAGCTCATACCGGAGAGAAAGATTTCAATTAACATGTTCACGACGGAACAGTAGACCACCATGGCGAAAGTGTCTGCTGCCGCATGACGCAGGCGAGACTGCGCAGAGAACATCAGTATGCTCCTTGAAGAAAGAGGTAAAAACGGGCTTTTAGCGTTATGAACAGTGCTTTGGGTTGGCTCTGCTTTCCGGAATAGAATATCTATCTGGATTGAAAGTAACAACTAGCTCAAAATTTTTATTTATACGCGTTTTGTTAATAAAATACTCTGCGTGGAGAGGTTTTCATTGCATAACGCTATTTTTGTTGCTGATGTTGTTTTTGTTGTTACTTTTCAATATGTTAATTGTATTTTTCGGCAAGGCTGTTTCAGTGGCGCTGGTTGAGCGAGCAAAATTTTATCCTGTGGCATCATCCAAAATTTATTCAGCGTTTATTGCTTATTATGTTAATTTTTGCAGTGGTTTATTCTGGGTGTGCTGTGGTTTTTCTATTCATCTTAAGTGGGTGTTTATTCAGTTTCTTGTTCAGTTGTGGGCTGGGCTAATCGCCTGACAGTAAAGAAAGAGTTTTCCTTCCGTCAGGCATGCCTACAGATAAAATTAACAGTATTTATTCAGTCGTCACCGTTAAATGTTTACGGATATATGAAAGTATTCCTGGGCTGTTATCGTTAAATATATATATTGATAATATCACTATGAGATAAAGAGACCTGTGCAGCGGTGGTAAATAATCCACTCATATAATACAATCGTTCCCGTAGTAACAATTTTTAGCCAGTGGAAAGGAATTTAAATAATATATGTCAACTCTGTTACAGAAACTTAATAATATTCGTACCCTGCGCGCCATGACGCGTGAATTCTCCATTGACGTGCTTGAAGAGATGCTGGAAAAATTCAGGATCGTGACTGAAGAAAAACGTAGCGAAGAAGAAAGTCTGCGCGAAAATTTGGCCGAGAAACAGGAAAAAATCAATACCTGGCTTGAACTTATGAAATCCGAAGGCATCTCCCCGGATGACCTGGTGGGTGACCTTGCGGCGCCAACAGGCACCAGCAAAAAACGTGCGGCTCGCCCGGCAAAATACCGTTTCACTGATTTCAACGGTGAGCAGAAAACCTGGACTGGTCAGGGCAGAATGCCGAAGCCGATCGCTCAGGCGGTGGCTAACGGTAAATCGCTTAATGATTTTCTGATTTAAGATTGAAGCGTTAACAACGATGGCGGTGAGGTTTCCCTCACCGTTTTTATTTAGCAGACGCCAAAGTCGCCTTCTTCATGGTAGGGAGCAACATCTACCGCTTTCAGGGTATATTTCTCCCCCTGTTCATCGCTTGCAGCAACAGCCACAATTTGGTCGCCGTGAATTTCGATGATTTTCATTTTGGGGCCGCCCATTTTGGGTTGTACCAGATCGCCAACAGAATACATTGTGTTCTCCTTTTTTATTGCCTGTCGTTATACCTTAGCGCACGCAGGGTTAAAAAGGTAAAAGAGGGTAAACGCGATGGGTGAAAATGCCAGGACGGGCGACAATGGCTACGCTTAGAGATGTATCTCTTTTTTATCATGACTAATTGCATGGAGTTTTTATGGGTTTCTGGCGCATCGTTTTTACCATTCTCATCCCACCGTTGGGCGTTTTGCTGGGTAAAGGATTTGGCTGGGCGTTTATCCTTAACATCGTGCTGACGCTGCTCGGTTATATTCCGGGTCTGATCCACGCATTCTGGGTTCAGACGCGCGACTGATTTCAATCAGTGACGTTTTTTACCCGGTGGCGTTTCGCTCACCGGGCCTGTGCTTTAATACCCGACTTTTAACACCTGCCCGCTTTGCCCCCTTCAACACTCCGACGAAACGCCAGCGCAGAGCCATCCGGGACGCTGCGCACCTGTGCGCCGTAGCGCAGGGGAAGTTTTATGCGGTAAAGTGAGTGAAAATTGAGGGTATGCGGGTAAGGAAATATCCATGGCAGCACGCATCGATTATGAAATTGAAAAATACCAGTTTACGCAAGTGGATGAATCGCCACGGCTGACGCAGCAATGGGCTGAAGTGCTTGAAGAGTGTCGACAGGAAAAAGCGGGCAGTGAGGCGCGTTTGCGGCTGGCCTTGCTTAACGTGGACTATGTCACCAGTTTTGAGCTGCCTTTTCGCCTGCAACTGATCCGCGCGCCGCAGTTTATCGACCGTTTGCGTGCTGAGCTGCAACTCAGCCGTAAACCCGTCACCATCAGCGATAACCGCTATGGTTGCGTTTATAGCCTCAAAGCCGATCTCAGCCACGTGCCGGAAACGTTCCGCTACCGTTTCTCCAACCGCATACGCCGGGTTGAGTCGGGAAATGTCACGACAGCCTCCTATCAGAATATTGCGAAACAGGTGAAAGCCCCGCGCGAACGTCTGAGACTGGCGCTGGAGGCTGGTTTACCGGTTACGGCGCTGGATGGCCTGTTTTGGTTTGGCATGCAGCGTATCGCCGCGGATGTTTCTACCCTGAGAAAGTCCGGCATGAAGATTTCCACCGATGAAGTGGACGCGTTCGATACGCTGACAGGTACCCTTCGCCGGGTACCTGTTTATCAGTGGGTGAGGCAGGAGAGATAATTAGAGGAAGCGGCGTTAAATCAGCTTCATCAGGACGCTGAATGGATTAAGGTCGCTGAGGGTGTCCCAGACTTTATGCAAATCGACCACACCCGCCAGCCCGAGCAGCGCAAGGGTGATCAGCGCCGTAGAGGCGGTGATGACAATCATCAGGCGCACGAAATTGCGCTGCATTTTGTCCTGCTGCTTGACGCGGCGCTCTTCTTTTTCAAATTCGACGATCGTCGCGACGGACTGCGGCTGCACGTAATAGCGGTCATCTTTCTGCGCCAAATCCCCTGTGATAACCAGCGATTTCAGCAGCAGTCTCACTTTGCGGCGAAACTCTTCATTGCGAATGTGCTTGTACCAGAGCTTGCCGTACAGCATTTCGATCACTTCATCGATCAGCACGCCAGCGTGGAGCCGCGATGGGCGCTGCTGAATGTATTCATTCACCAGCAGATTAAGCAGGGCGATGCGGTCACGGCTTTTCAGTTCTTTATTGGCGAAAAACGTCGACACCAGTTTGCCCTTGCCCCGGCTAAACAGGGTTTTGATATAGGCGAAACGGGTGCGATAGCTAAAGTTGAAGCCAAGAATGCCGGAGAAACTCACCGGCCCGTAGCTGCGGTGATGGATAATTTCTGCCTGCATAGCGTCGAGTTCCGCCACGCTGATGCGCTGCTCGTCGAGATAGCGCCCCACGTCATAATCCCAGCGGGCAAGTGTCACGGTGCGATGCTTGTAACCCACCAGTTGATAGCGATTACGGTCGACATCAACCAGATGCACCTCGTAGTAATCATAAGGATTACCGCTGCGTGCGCCTTTTAAGACCAGCAGCGGAAGACGTTTTTTCCATCGCCCCTGTCGTAGGTCCGCCATTTTTGAATCAAACATACTGACTCCACCCGCGCGAAAGCGGAGAAATTAGGAAGGATAAGCCCGATCTTAGCTGTCTGGTCATTAATACGACAATCCGAGTGTTGTTTAAAAATAATCCGGTAACCTGCGCTCACGCCGAAAGCTGCAAGATGTTCAATATGCGACATGGAGCACAAAAGACTGCCATGGCATAATTGAGTTCATTCTTATGCTTAGGAATGTCAGGTTATGTAAAATATTAGCCTGAATTTACGGGAAAAGGCAGTGTTGTAAATATGTTCTAATTTCTAATCGCATGTTAAGAGCAAGCTTAGGTAATGATAACAAAACATTGCTGCGGCGCTGTGATTAACATAATAGTGCGAACCTGATCTGAATTTAACCTTTATTTACGTGTGACATTATAGCTTATGTTGATAAATACAAAAATAATTGATTAATGAATGATTGTTTCCTGCTCGCTAATTGATTGAAAGTTAACCTTAAGCAAGCGGGGAATATAACCATGAACGTCATGTTTTATCGCCATAAAATAAATTTATACCCTTCTTATTCATTGATGGAAATCACTCTAAATGCAGATTAAAAATAATCAACGATATGAATTATAACGATTTTTTGTATTTTGTCGGGTTGTGTAAAAACGGTTTCTGGCAAACTGTGAGTAATCGCACATACCCCAAGGGGTTATATTGCCTAGAATTCACCGCGAAATGGAAATTAAGGGTGAATAAGATGGAAAATATCATTTTACCGAAAACGCAGCAGCTGGTGGTTTTTCAGGAAGTCATCAGAAGTGGCTCTATCGGCTCAGCGGCGAAACAGCTTGGTTTAACCCAGCCTGCGGTCAGTAAAACGATCAATGACATCGAATCCTATTTTGGCATTGAGCTGATGGTCCGGAAAAATACCGGCGTGACGCTCACCAGTGCCGGCCAGGTTTTACTCTCCTATTCCGAGTCCATCACCCGTGAAATGAAAAACATGGTGAGCGAGATTAACAGCCTGAGCTGTAGCCATGTGGTGGACGTTTCCTTCGGGTTCCCGTCGCTGATTGGCTTTACCTTTCTTTCCAGCATGATGAAGAAATTCAAAGAGGTATTCCCGAAGGCGCAGGTGTCGATGTACGAAGCACAGCTGGCATCGTTCCTCCCGGCGCTGCGTGATGGGCGACTGGATTTTGCCATCGGCACCCTTAGCGATGAAATGCAGCTTCAGGATCTGCACGTCGAGCCGCTGTTTGAATCCGAGTTCGTGCTGGTGGCCAGTAAATCCCGAACATGCACCGGCATGACCACGCTGGATGCGTTGCAAAACGAACAGTGGGTCCTGCCGCAAACCGATATGGGATTCTATAAAGAGCTGCTCACCACCTTCGAAAAACACCACATCAGCACCGAGAACATCGTTAAAACCGACTCCGTCGTCACCATCTACAACCTGGTTCTGAATGCCAATTTCCTGACCGTCATACCGTGTGACATGACCGCCCCGTTTGGTTCAAACCAGTTTATTACGCTGCCCGTCGAAGACGTGCTGCCGGTGGCGCGCTATGCTGCCATCTGGTCAAAGAATTATCGAATTAAAAAATCCGCCTCAGTATTAGTCGAACTGGCAAAACAATATTCACTGCATAATTGTCGCAAGCGAAAAGAATTCGCCGAATTAGCCTGATTTAAATTTTTATTATTACTAACTCTGGAGCGCTGGAAGACAGGCTCTGCCCCCCCTTTATTTTTATTCCTGAGAAGAGGATAAAATGCATATTACATACGATCTGCCCGTCACCCTTGATGATATTCAAATGGCGCAAAAACGTCTGATCGGTAAAATATATAAAACAGGGATGCCACGTTCTAATTATTTGAGCGAATGCTGCAAAGGCGAAATATACCTCAAGTTCGAAAATATGCAGCGCACCGGCTCATTTAAAATCCGTGGCGCATTTAACAAATTAAGTTCTTTGACCGACGCGGAAAAACGCAAAGGCATCGTGGCATGCTCCGCCGGGAACCACGCGCAGGGCGTATCGCTCTCCTGTGCGATGCTTGGCATCGACGGCAAAGTGGTGATGCCGCGCAGTGCGCCGAAATCGAAGGTCGCAGCCACCACGGATTATTCCGCCGAAGTGGTGCTGCACGGTGACAGCTTTAACGACACCATCGCCCGCGCCAGCGAAATCGTCGAAATGGAAGGGCGCATTTTCATCCCGCCGTATGACGACAAAATGGTTATCGCCGGGCAGGGCACCATCGGGCTTGAGATCCTCCAGGATCTGTACGACGTCGATAACGTGATTGTACCGATCGGCGGCGGCGGCCTGATTGCGGGGATCGCCACGGCAATTAAATCCATTAACCCGACCATCCGCATCATCGGCGTGCAGTCCGAAAACGTACACGGTATGGCGGCCTCGTTCCGCGCCGGGGAGATCACCAACCACCGCACTTGCGCCACGCTGGCGGACGGTTGCGACGTCTCCCGCCCAGGCATTCTGACCTTTGAAATCGTGCGCGAACTGGTGGACGACATTGTGCTGGTCAGCGAAGACGACATTCGCCGCAGCATGGTGGCGCTCATCCAGCGCAATAAAGTCATTACCGAAGGCGCGGGCGCGCTGGCCTCGGCGGCGCTACTCAGCGGCAAACTTGATGAACATATTCGTGGGCGCAAAACCGTCAGCATCATTTCTGGCGGCAATATCGACCTGTCCCGCGTGTCGCAAATTACTGGTTTAGTTGACGCTTAATTTCTTTTGAAAAGGAAACGACTATGAGCAATGCAGAAACCCTCATTGCCAGTACCGACAAAGCGTCGGCCTGGCGCAAATCTGACACCACCTGGACGCTGGGTCTGTTTGGCACCGCTATCGGGGCAGGGGTGCTGTTTTTCCCAATCCGTGCCGGTTACGGTGGCCTGATCCCAATTTTACTGATGCTGGTGCTGGCGTATCCGATTGCCTTTTACTGTCACCGGGCGCTGGCGCGGTTGTGTCTTTCGGGGAGCAATCCGTCCGGCAACATCACCGAAACCGTCGAAGAACACTTCGGCAAAACCGGCGGCGTCGTCATTACCTTCCTTTACTTCTTTGCGATTTGCCCGCTGCTGTGGATTTACGGGGTCACGATAACCAACACCTTCATGACCTTCTGGGAAAACCAGCTTCAACTGGTGCCGCTCAACCGTGGCCTGGTGGCGCTGTTCCTGCTGTTGGTGATGGCGTTCATTATCTGGTTCGGCAAAGACCTGATGGTCAAGGTGATGAGTTTCCTGGTGTTTCCGTTTATTGCCTGTCTGGTGCTGATTTCGCTGTCGCTGATCCCTTACTGGAACTCCGCGGTGATTGACCAGGTTAACCTCAGCGATATCGCCTTGACCGGACACGACGGCATTCTGGTGACCGTGTGGCTGGGTATTTCTATCATGGTGTTCTCCTTCAACTTCTCGCCGATTGTGTCCTCTTTTGTGGTCTCCAAGCGCGAAGAGTACGAAGGGGAGTTTGGCCGTGATTACACCGAGAAGAAGTGTTCCAAAATCATCGGTCGCGCCAGTATGCTGATGGTCGCGGTGGTGATGTTCTTCGCCTTTAGCTGCCTGTTCACGCTCTCGCCGGCAAACATGGTGGAAGCCAAAGCGCAGAACATTCCGGTGCTCTCCTACCTCGCGAACCACTTCGCGTCGATGACCGGACAGAAAACCACGTTCGCCACCGTGCTGGAATACGGCGCATCGATTATCGCACTGGTCGCTATCTTCAAATCCTTCTTCGGCCACTACCTCGGTACCCTGGAAGGGCTGAACGGGCTGATCCTTAAGTTCGGTTACAAAGGCGACAAGACCAAAATCACCAGCCGCAAACTGAACACCCTGAGCATGATTTTCATCATGGGCTCGACCTGGGTGGTGGCATACGCCAACCCGAATATCCTCGATTTGATTGAAGCGATGGGCGCGCCGATTATCGCCTCGCTGCTGTGCCTGCTGCCGATGTTCGCGATTCGTAAAGTCCCGGCGCTGGCGAAATTCAAAGGGAAGGCGGACAACATTTTTGTCACCGCCATTGGTTTCCTGACCATTCTGAACATCGTTTATAAGCTGTTCTGATCAAGGATGATGGAGTCGTAAATGATTGAATTTCCGGTAGTGCTGGTCATTAACTGTGGATCCTCATCGATTAAGTTTTCGGTACTGGATGCACTAAGCCAGGACGTATTGCTGACCGGCCTCGCGGACGGCATCAATAATGAAGGCGCAGCCCTCACGGTGAACGGAGGTGAGCCTGCGACGCTGGCTTACCCAACCTACGAATGTGCGTTGCAGGCGATTGCCAGCGAACTGGAAAAACGCGCCCTGATCGACAGCGTGGCCTTAATTGGCCACCGTATCGCCCACGGCGGCAGTATTTTCAGCGAATCGGTGCGGATTACCGACGAGGTTATTGCCCAAATCCGTGAAGTCTCGCCGCTGGCACCGTTGCACAACTACGCCAACCTCAGCGGCGTGGAGGCGGCGCAGCGTTTGTTCCCCGGTGTGCAACAGGTGGCGGTGTTTGACACCAGTTTCCACCAGACGCTGGAGCCGCACGCGTATCTGTACGGTCTGCCGTGGCACTATTTTGAAGCGCTGGGCGTGCGTCGCTACGGCTTTCACGGCACCTCGCATCGCTATGTCAGCCAGCAGGCGCATACCCTGCTGGGCCTGAATGAAGAGGATTCCGGGCTGGTGATTGCGCACCTGGGGAACGGCGCGTCGATTTGCGCGGTTCGTAACGGGCGCAGCGTGGATACCTCAATGGGCATGACGCCGCTGGAAGGGCTAATGATGGGCACCCGCTGCGGCGACGTCGATTTCGGTGCGATGGCGTGGATTGCCGAACAGACCGGGCAAAGCTTCAGTGATCTGGAGCGGGTCGTGAATAAGGAGTCCGGGTTGCTGGGCATTTCCGGGCTTTCGTCGGATATGCGCACGCTCGAAAAGGCGTGGCACGACGGGCACACTCACGCCCGGCTCGCCATTCAGACTTTTGTGCATCGCATCGCGCGCCATATTGCCGGACACGCTGCTTCATTACACCGCCTCGACGGCATTATTTTTACCGGCGGGATCGGCGAAAACTCCACGTTAATTCGCCAACTGGTGATGGCGCATTTGCAGGTGTTTTCCCTGACGCTGGACGAAGATAAAAACGCCCTGCGTGGAAGCGAGGAACGGATTATTTCCGGCGCAAATTCGGCGGTCGCCTGCGCCGTTATTCCGACCAATGAAGAAAAGATGATTGCACTCGATGCCATTCAGTTAGGGGAAATGAATTTCTCTGCTGAATACGCACTTTCCTGAAATAGAAAGTTGAATAACAGAGAGCTCAGAAATGAAGGTTAATATCGACATAAACGATATGCATTATACCGATGCCTGGCAGGGATTTAACGGCATGGAATGGAAGCACAGTATTAACGTTCGTGATTTTATTCAGCAAAACTACACCCCTTACGAAGGCGATGAATCTTTTCTCGCTGACGCCACGCCGGCCACTACGGCGCTGTGGGAAAAGGTGATGGCGGGCATTCGCCAGGAAAACGCCACCCATGCGCCGGTGGATTTTGATACCAACGTCGCAACCACCATCACCGCCCATGACGCGGGCTACATCGACCAGCCGCTGGAAAAAATAGTCGGCTTGCAGACTGACAAACCGCTCAAGCGTGCGCTGCATCCGTTTGGTGGCATCAACATGATCAAAAGCTCGTTCGACGCTTACGGCCGTGAAATGGATGCGCAGTTTGAATACCAGTTCACGTCGCTGCGTAAAACCCATAACCAGGGCGTGTTTGACGTCTATTCCCCGGAAATGATGCGCTGCCGTAAATCGGGCGTGCTGACCGGTTTGCCGGACGGTTACGGGCGCGGGCGCATCATCGGCGACTATCGCCGCGTGGCGCTGTACGGCATTACGTATCTGGTGCGCGAACGTGAACTGCAGTTTGCTGGTTTGCAGGGCGCGATGGAGCGTGGCGAAGATCTGGAAGCCACCATTCGCCTGCGTGAAGAACTGTCTGAACACCGGCGCGCACTATTACAGATTCAGGAAATGGCCGCCAAATATGGCTATGACATTTCCCGCCCGGCGCAGACCGCGCAGGAGGCGGTGCAGTGGGTCTATTTTGCTTATCTGGCAGCGGTGAAATCGCAGAACGGCGGCGCGATGTCGCTCGGCCGCACCACCGCGTTCCTCGATATTTACATTGAACGCGATAAGCAGGCCGGTCGCCTGAATGAGAAAGAGGCCCAGGAGCTGGTCGATCACTTCATTATGAAGATCCGGATGGTGCGTTTCCTGCGCACGCCGGAGTTCGACACGCTGTTCTCCGGCGACCCTATCTGGGCCACCGAAGTGATTGGCGGCATGGGTCTTGATGGCCGCACGCTGGTGACTAAAACTGCTTTCCGCTACTTGCATACCCTGCACACCATGGGGCCCGCGCCGGAGCCGAACCTGACCATTCTGTGGTCGGAAGCGCTGCCGATTGCCTTCAAGAAATACGCCGCGCAGATGTCTATCGTCACCTCTTCATTGCAGTATGAAAACGACGATCTGATGCGCAGCGATTTCGACAGCGATGACTATGCGATTGCCTGCTGTGTCAGCCCGATGGTGATCGGTAAGCAGATGCAGTTCTTTGGCGCGCGTGCCAACCTGGCAAAAACGCTGTTGTATGCGATTAACGGTGGCGTGGACGAGAAGCTCAAAATCCAGGTCGGGCCGAAAACGGCCCCGCTGATGGACGACGTGCTGGATTACGACACCGTCATGAGCAGCCTCGACCACTTTATGGACTGGCTGGCGACACAGTACATCAGCGCGCTGAATCTCATTCACTATATGCATGATAAATATAGCTATGAGGCCTCGCTGATGGCGCTGCACGACCGCGATGTTTATCGCACCATGGCCTGCGGGATCGCCGGCTTGTCAGTGGCGGCGGATTCGCTGTCGGCGATTAAGTACGCGAAAGTGAGCCCGGTTCGTGACCACAACGGCCTGGCGGTGGACTTCGTTATCGAAGGCGACTACCCGCAGTACGGCAACAACGACGACCGCGTGGACGACATTGCCTGCGATTTGGTAGAGCGCTTTATGAAGAAGATTAGCGCGCTGCCAACCTACCGCAATGCGGTGCCGACTCAGTCGGTGCTGACCATCACCTCTAACGTGGTGTACGGGCAGAAAACCGGCAACACGCCGGACGGACGTCGGGGTGGGACGCCGTTTGCGCCGGGCGCGAACCCCATGCACGGCCGCGATCGCAAAGGCGCGGTGGCCTCGCTGACGTCAGTGGCAAAACTGCCGTTCACCTATGCCAAAGACGGCATTTCCTACACCTTCTCGATAGTCCCCGCAGCGCTCGGTAAGGAAGAGGGCAGTCGCAAAACCAACCTCGTCGGGCTGCTCGACGGCTATTTCCATCATGAGGAGCGCATTGAAGGCGGGCAGCATCTGAACGTCAACGTGATGAACCGCGACATGTTGATGGACGCCATTGAACACCCGGACAATTACCCGAACCTGACGATTCGCGTCTCCGGTTATGCGGTGCGATTTAACGCACTGACCCGCGAGCAGCAGCAGGATGTGATTTCACGGACATTCACCCAGGCGATTTAAAACCGTCATCATAGTCATCGGGGCGACTCCGCTTGGAAGGCGCCCCTTTTTTTTACTCTTCCTCACTCCGCGTTAATTCCCCGCCTGTTGTCTGGCGCGCTGGCGAATAATCGTTCAGACTTAAACTAAAGACATGGTCGGCGCAGGGATTCTGCATTAAACTGCGCGCTGCAATTTTTGACATGTTTAACGATTTATTAGGTGGTAATGGCGATGCGCGGGACAATCACAACCTGGTTTGAAGACAAAGGTTTCGGTTTTATCAAAGATGAAAACGGCGAGAACCGCTATTTTCATGTGATTAAGGTCTCGAACCCTGAGCTGATTAAGAAAGACGCCACGGTGACGTTCGAGCCAACCACCAACAATAAAGGCCCCTCGGCGTTCGCCGTGAAGGTCGATCCTGAGAGCAAATACATTTATATCGCGGGCGAGCGTATCAAGCTCACGGCGATTAAATCGTTCCTCTCCTTCAACGAAGAAGTGCCTGCTGAAGTCGGGATTGATAAAGAGAACGCGGTGCTGTCGGTTGGCGCACTGATGCACAACATTCGCCCGAAAGCGGCGCCAAAACCAGGCGAAATGCGCACCCTGAAAAAGCTGGTTATCACCACTTTCCAGGGAACGACGCACATCTTCTCGGAAGATGAGATTGATATCGACGCCACGATGAAGATGTTGCAGTCGAAATAAACGAACAGGGCAAGATGCACCTTGCCCTTTCCGTTCTATTCCTCGTTTCCTCGTTGACGCTACTGTACAACCGCCGTTTCAAATCGGGTGCCGAAGTGAGTCCAGCGCGGGAGGATGGCATACACAATTGCCATTAGCAGACAGGCCAGGTTAAACAGGACAAATGGCGCATAATCCAGCGTCGCCACGCCAAGCGTTTTCGCCATAAACATCCCGGAAATTGTCCACGGGAACAACCCTTCCAGCAGCGTCGCGCCTGATTCCATCGCCCTCGACATATTGACCATATGGAGTTTTTTCTCCTTGTAACACGGGTCATACATGCTTTTGACGATAAAGAAGCTGATCACTGCATTGCCGGTACAGGCCACCAGAAGCGAGCTGGTAAACATCGTTGCCAGAATGGTTCTGGTGATGGTGTTGAGCTTTTTCACCAGGCTGCGCAGGATAACCGCCAGCGCGCCGGAGACGTCGAGCGCCGAGGCGAAGATAAACGCGCACAGCATCACCACTATCGGGCTCACCATCGAATACATGCCCCCGCGATTCAGTAGCACGTTGATATTTTTCGCCGTGGACTCGTCCATCGACAGCGCCTGTAATTCCGGTAGCATGCTCGATTTAAAGCCGTTAATCGCGGCGCTGATGATATCGGCCATTGCGATATTCTGAAACAGAACCGCCAGCAAAATCCCCGACAGCGCAGACGCCACCAGAACCAGCACCGAATCCCATTTTTTGAGCGCGCCAACAAATACCAGGAGCGCCGGGGAAAGCAGCAGCGGGTTGAGCCAAAACAGCGAAGACAGAGACGATTTCATGACCTCAATGGTGGCCAACTGGCTGCTGTTACCCCCATCGAGATGGTTGCCGAGCAGATAAAAGCCGATGCATGCGCAGCCAAAAGCGGGAAGCGCGGTGTAGAGCATATTGCGGATGCTCTGGTATAAATCCGCTCCGGCGGCGATGGCCGCCATATTGGTGGTATCCGACAGCGGCGAGAGTTTGTCGCCAAAATATGCCCCCGAAATCACTGCGCCAGCGGTGATTGGCAGCGAAACGTCCATCGCCGAGGCCACTGCCATCAGCGCCACGCCAATGGTGCCCGCCGTTCCCCACGAGGTGCCGGTAAACGTCGAAATACACACGGTGACGAGGAACGCGGTGAGGTACAAATACGCCGGGTTAATGATCGCCAGGCCGTAAAACACCATCTGCGGAATGGTGCCGGAGACCATCCAGCAGCCAATCAGCATCCCGATGGAGAGCAGCAGCAAAATCGCGGGCACCGCATCTTTAATTTTGCCGACCAGCACCGCCATCACTTCACTCCAGTGGCCGCCATACATCCCGGCATAGAGGCTGGTGACGATGGTGATGCAGATTAAGGTGAACTCGACCGGGTAATTCAGCAGGCCAATGCCGATGGCAAAAATAATAAAAATGACCGCCAGCAAACAGACGGCGGACATAAATGAAGGCTGTTTCTGCGCATTCATGTGTTGTTCCTTACCGTGCAGAGAGTGCTGCAAATGCAGTATCCAAATCGGCAATCAACATCGCCGGGCTTTCCTGACCGATGGACAGGCGAATCAGCCCGGGCGCAATGTTGTCTGCCGCCAGCGCTGGTTCGTTATAGCCCCGGTTAGGAGAGATGATTAAGCTTTCGTATCCACCCCAGCTACAGCCGACTTTAAAGAGCTGGCAACTGTCGATAAAGGTTTTCACCGTGGCAAAGCCACCGTCGCGAATTTCAAACGAGAATAGCCCCGAGAAACCAAACATCTGCTTACGGATAATCGCCCGTTGTGCCGCATCGGCCAGAGAGGGATGACGAATATTTTCCACTTCCGGACGGGTTTTCAGGTATTCGATCACCTGCACGACATTCTCCTGATGGCGCTGCATTCGCACCGGCAACGTGCGCAGCCCACGCAGCAGCAGCCAGGCAGCAAACGGCGACAGTACCGCGCCCAGTAGCTGGTGCGAGAAATCGCGGATCGCAATCATGCGTTCATGCGACGTCACTACCGCTCCGGCGATAAGATCGCTGTGACCGCCAAGGTATTTGGTGCAGGAATGAATGACGATATCAAAGCCTAACGTCAGCGGCTTTTGAAACAGCGGAGTCGCCCAGGTGTTATCAATTGCAGTGGTAATATTATGCGCCGACGCCAGCCGGGCGATGGCGGCCAGGTCCACGACGTTCATGGTCATCGTGCCAGGAGATTCAACGTATATCATGCGGGTGGTGGCGTGGATGGCGTTGGCGATCGACTCCAGATTACCATCCAGTACCACGCTATAGTGGATGCCAAACTTCTTAGCCATCAGTTTGATCAGCGCCATCGTTGGGCCGTAAATGTTATTCACCAGAATGATGTGGTCATTGCTGCTCAGGTTCGCCATTAATACCGCACTGATGGCCCCCATGCCGGAAGCAAAACAGCGGCAGGCTTCGCCGCGCTCCAGACGGGCCAGCTTCTCCTCCACCATCTGAACTGTCGGGTTTAGCCCGCGGGAATAGATGAAGCGTTCCGCCTCATGCTGCATGTCATCGCAGTAGGCCTGGTAATTTTTCTGCACAAACAGACTGGTCTGGATGATGGGAGGACTGACCGCGCCAAAATAGTTTTCATGCTGCTCTTCATGCCCGGAACAGATGATGTTATCGGCGTCGCTAAATGCGTTGTTTTCCAAAAACAGGTTGCTGATATCCATGCTACATATCCTTTTCAACGTTCTGATGAACTGTGTGAGTGACTCTGTAAACAAGGCGGTACGGCTATTACGTGAACGTGTTATGTGGACTATAAGTCACATTTAAGTATGCTAGCACGTGAATAATGTGGCTCATAGTCAACAGTTTTTGCACTGTTGGAATGTGAGAAAAAAAGGCCGTTTTTGCGGCGCAGAAAAGAAGAAATGGGCTTAAAAAAGCGGAAAAATAAGGCGTTGCGGGAGGGGAATCGGTCATTTGTTTATATGAGGAAGTGCAGGGGAAGCAGAAGGCTAATGAATGGATGTGACTTATAGTCCGTGGGCTGAAAGACTACAATGCGTCATGTTGTCAGCATGAAAACTACATCTGGCATCAGGTCGCTTTTTGGCGCAAACCTTAAAAGGCTTAGGTTACAGTCTGGTCTCTCTCAGGAAGCATTTGCCGACAAATGCGGGCTGGATCGAACCTATGTGAGTGGTATTGAGCGAGGAGTCCGGAATCCTACTATTGAAGTGGTGGGTGTTCTGGCTAAAGGATTGGGAGTGGCTATCAATGCGTTATTTGATTTTGACAGCCCACCCTGAATCTTTTTCCATTTAGCAGTACGGCATTGCCGTTAAGGCTGGCCGGTTTCCCGGCCAGTGAGGGTAAGCGGTCAGGCGTTTCGGGATGGGCTCAGCGGCGGTTCCGCCTCCACATGGGCTGGCTCGGCGAAAATTTTGCGGCACACTTTGCTGTTGCCCCAACACTGTTCATAGGGATAGCCAATCAATTCTTCCATCACCGTACGAACCGCCGGTTCAACCTGACTTATCTCTCCACCCGCTTTCACTCTGGCGACCTCGCCGAGGACAACCAGATGGGTTTTACGGTTCAGTTTCATTTGCATACTGAACACAATCGCCATCAGCGCCAGGGCTATAACCCCCACACAGAATACCAGCGCAATGGCAGTGACCGCGCTTTCTGGCTGGGTATGGGATTTAGACTGGAAGCCATAGAAGCTGAGAATGGCGCCCATTACAAAGACGATAACGGAGCGCATCAGCTTGCCGGAGAAGGTCATCGCCCCGGCGTAGATCCCTTCCCGACGCCGGCCGGTAAACGCTTCGTCAATATCGGCCAGGAATGTGTAGACCGTCCAGGGAATGTAATACACCCCACCAGTACCAATCCCGAAAATCACGGTAATGGTCAGCATTGCGATGGTCGCATACTGATGCGGCAGGTGCAGAAAATAGAGCAGGCTGTAGCAGATAATGGTGAACACCACGATCCCCAGTGCCAGAATATACGGCTTACAGAAGCCATGTTTTACGCAAATAACGATGAAAATAGCGGTTGAGAAGAGTTGCAGCACCGAGTTGAGGCTGCTGAGTCCAGCCACCATCGCCGGGTCGTACTGCAATACAAAGATAATGAAATAGGTAAACACCGAAGCAAATAACCACTCTGCGCCGAAGCCAAACAAATACATGCCTAAATGTTTGCGGAATACCCGTAGATGGAAAGTCGATTTCATATCACGGACAAGCGTCAGCATTGTTTGTCCCAGTGACATTTTCTTCTCATTCGCCGGGGTCGTTTCTTCTGTAGGTCGCTCCCAGGACGAGAAATAGAGTAAGCCAATCGCGACGCATAAAATCACGCCGTAGGTTAAGGCGGTGAAAAAGAAGGGCTGTGCTGATTCTTTTCCGTAAATCAAAATGAACTGACCGGGAATAAATGCCGCGAGAAAGTTTGCCACTTTGCCAAAAATCGCCTTATAACCCGTCAACCGGGAACGGGCTGAGAAGTCGGTGGTCATTTCTGTGGCCAGGGTTTCATATGGCACCATGACCGAGGTGTAAATCAGTTCAAACAGCACATAAGTGGACAAGTAATACCAGAAGCCGAAACCTTCAACCCACAATAGCGGATAGAACATCATCAGCGGGATGCCGAGTAAAATAAAGAAACGGCGACGGCCAAAGCGTTTGCCGAGGCGTGTTTTACCAAAATTATCAGAAAGATAGCCCATCAGCGGATTACTGATGGCATCGATGATGCTGGCAACAGAGAAAATCGCAGATGCCTCTAACAACGACAGGCCGCAGAAGGTGGTATAGAAATAGAGAAGCCAGATCCCGGCGATCGCCAGTGCGCCGCTCCCCAGCAAGTTCCCACCGCCATAAGCCAGTTGGTGCCTGAGTAATATTGGTTTTTCTGCGTTCATGACCGTCCCACCCTCTGGGTTGATAAATTAAACCGTTGTTTTATTTTTTAAGGCATTCGGTTTTATAAGTGTCAAATGAAGGAATAAACGTGAGCATAATCACATTCAGAGCAGCAGTTGGCGATTTTTAGTTCAATTTTGTTACATCTGTAACAGTTTAATCTCCCGAAGCCGGTAACAGCCATGAATGATTAAAAAACAATTAATTGTAATTTGAATAATGACATTATCGTCTGTCACCAAGTAGCGCTCGCTTTGTGATCCCTTCGGCATTTTTGGCAAGGCTTGACGACGATCATTGCCTTTAATGGTAGCTTGTTTTTATATTATTGAAATGTTATTTCAATTAATCGACAGGTCAAATAACAGGCCTGCTTTCTTGCTACTCAGAGGTGAGCTATGGCAAAAGGATCGCAGATTCAGTTTACTTTCCACACCTTTCGGGATGAAGACACCGGCGCTTATGTCACGCGCTTAACGCCTGTCAATGTCCTGTGTCATCGTAACTATTTTTATCAGAAGTGCTTTAGTCGCGATGGGCGAAAACTTCTTTTTGCCGGTGAGTTTGACGGAAATCGCAACTATTACCTGCTCGATTTGCGCACCCAAAAAGCGGTGCAATTGACCGAAGGCAAAGGGGATAATACCTTTGGCGGGTTTCTCTCTCCGGATGATCAGTCTCTCTACTACGTAAAAAATGAGCGTGCCCTGCAGCGTGTCTCCCTTGCCGACTACAGTGAAGAGACGATTTATCAGGTGCCTGAAGAGTGGGTTGGGTATGGGACCTGGGTGGCTAACAGTGAATGTACCAGCCTGGTCGGCATTGAAATCAGCCGTGACGACTGGACGCCCCTGACGGACTGGACAATATTCCAGACCTTTTATCACAGTCAGCCTCACTGTCGTTTGCTGCGTGTGGATTTGCTCAATGGCACCTCCCGGGTGATTCACGAAGACAAGGCCTGGCTTGGGCATCCGATCTATCGCCCGTTTGACGATCAGACGGTCGCGTTTTGTCATGAAGGCCCGCACGATCTGGTTGATGCCCGTATGTGGCTGGTCAATGAAGATGGCAGCCACGTGCGTAAAGTGAAGGAACATGCCACGGGGGAAAGCTGTACTCATGAGTTCTGGGTGCCGGATGGCTCAGCATTAATTTATGTCTCATACCTTAAAGGCCGGCACGAGCGTGAAATCCGCCGCTTCGATCCGCAAACTGGCGAAGATATCCGGTTGATGGCGATGCCGGCTTGCTCGCATTTAATGAGCAATCATGACGGCACGTTGCTGGTGGGCGATGGCTCTGGCACGCCAGTCGATGTAAAAGATACCGCCAGCCATACCATTGAAAACGATCCGTGGTTATATATTTTTAACGCACAAACCCGGCAGTATGCCCCACTGGCCGCGCATAACAGTTCCTGGCGGGTGCTCGATGGCGATCGGCAAGTGACGCACCCTCATCCATCCTTCTCGCCGGATAACCGCCATGTGCTATACACCAGCGACAGCGAAGGGCTCCCGGCGTTGTATCTGGCAGAAATCCCGCAAACGCTACTGAGCTCACTCCGTGAGGGATAATCCGGTGTTTTATCGCTGATGGGGAGCAATTAGGTTCCGGAGGGAGCAATCCTTTTGGAAAGAGGGCGCGGGGATTATTTAATTGCCGCACCTCGCTGATGACAAGAGGGGGATGCAGAAACCACCGGGCAAAATCAACTCACCATTTTCAGTTGGGGTTTGGCTTTTTCCAAAATAGCACGCGTTTCATCACTGAGATGGCTATCGGTAATGATATCGGTGAGGGAATCAAGATGGACAATATTATACAATGACCAGGCGCCGTATTTAGAGCTATCTGCCAGCAGCACGCGCCGACGAGCATTGGCGATTAAATCACGCTTCAGGGCCGCTTTCTCTTCCGTGGGCGACGTGACGCCTTTCTCAAGATCCCAGGCATTACAACTCAGAAAAGCTAAATCAGGCCAGACACTTTGCAGTAGGCGGCGACCGTGTTCACCAATACAGGACTGGCTACTATCGTCGATACGACCGCCAATAATGGTCACTTCTATCTGTTTGAATTCCGCCAGAAAAAGGGCAATGTGAAGGTCATTGGTGATAACACGCAATGGAAGATGAGTAATCTGGCGCGCCAGTTCAATCATTGTGGTACCGGCATCGAGCACAATGGAATCACCCGGCCTAACCAACTCCGCCGCCGACGCCGTAAAAGACTGGCAACAGAGCGTCAGCCATATGCGGTGCCTGACAGGGTGCCTAAAAGGTTCGGATTTAATGAGTTGCTTCAGACTTCGCGGGACAAATCGCACCCACAAAAAAGCCCGCATAACTTTCGCTATGCGGGCTTTCGACTTCATCAAGTGGCTCTGGTAACCATTGATGGAGAATTTTGGTGGGCTGGCGGAGTCTGAATTGGGTTTTTAATCCATTGAATTTACTTTGGTAACTACTAGTTCAACTTTTCGCTGGTGCCTATTTAGGTGCCTAAAAGTTTTTTCACCCTATTTTGATGAGTAAAAGGAAGAGATAGGGAAGGAGACTGACACTATTTAAGTGCTCATTATCCCTGTAGCTCGCCTTGCTCTGAGAATATCGGTAGCGCTGAGGAATGGCGTATGATCCTGCCATGAAAATCCCTTCCGGTCGATGCGTACCAGTTCATAACGTTCCACTAGAAAATTCACCGCATCGGCTAGCGTTATTCCTGCGTCGATATGCTCCTCAATGGCCGTGTTGTCATGGAATGGCGTGTCGTTAAGCGTCAGTCCGTAATGGTGCTCCAGCAGATACGTTAGCAGTTGCTGCCAAATCTGCACGGGAGACAGACGTGACGAAACCGGCACCGTGGCCGGTACAGTTGAAATGTGCATAAATGACTCCTGATAAAAGAAGAAAAGAGAAGGTGTTAATCGGTTGGAAAAACAGTGAGGTAAACGTAGCCGCAGCTGCCACGAGTATCAGCTATGCAGGTTAAACCCGTAAGATGAATGATCACCTGATGTTGCTGCTGTGGATTTAGCTCACCGGAACGCAGCATTGATTCCAGTTGATCTATAAACAGCGGGAAAGTCTGATCCAATTTCTGCAGTTGCTCCGGGGTAAAGCCCCCCGTCAACCCAGCCCTGTCAGCCAGGTAATGCAGACGCTTGCCCTCCTGTACCAGCCTTGCACCAAAGCGGGGGGTAATATCACTTTGCAGTCCCCATTGGGGAGAATCAGATAACGACATAAAAGTTTCCTTTTGTTGATATTTTGCCGGACCTACAACCAACCGCGCTCTGCAAATGACATCACGTCATCCCCTACCACGAGGTGATCAAGCACACGCACTTCGACCAAGGCCAGTGCATTCGCTACCCGCTTTGTGATGTGCCGATCTGCCTGACTGGGCTCCGTTTCGCCGGATGGATGGTTGTGGGCCAGAATGACTGCAGCGGCGTTATGGCGTAGAGCCGCTTTGACCACTTCGCGGGGATGTACCTCCGTATGGCTGAGCGTGCCGGTAAACAGCGTTTCACGCTCCAGCAAACGATGCTGGTTATCGAGATACATGACGATAAAGATTTCCCGCTCAAGACCCACCATCTGCAGCTGCAGCCAGGTTTTAGTGAAGCTGGTTGAGGTAAATGACTCTCCCGGCTGGCGCTGATATTTCTCCAGCAGACGCAGGGCTCGGCGGATGATGCGTTGTTCGTTAACTGGAAAAGCGGGAGATAATGCGATTTCTGACATCACAGTTCCTTGAAACAAAAAGCCTCGCCGGTTTATTGGCAAGGCCTGAGGGAAGGGATAATAAAAAGGTTCATGAGGCAAGCTGCAGCATATTTTCAGCCATCACCCATAGAGCGCGATTAAGCTTTACATCTCCGTCGATACCTTTTACCGCACGGGTTTGAGCACGCTTACCTTTCGTCGTTCGTCCCGATAGCCCGCCTTTCATCAAGTTCTCCTGAATGCGTTGGTAAGTGGTCCACAGGTCATTACTCTCATCCTGCCAACGGCGCGGGGAAAGGATCTGCGATTCTGTCACCGGGTGATGCTCTTCACCAAAGCGATAAGTTAATGCTGCTTTCGCCATCGCCTGCTGTGCTGGTGGCGGTAACAAAAGCGACTGCATGGCATCGCGCTTCTCTTCTACCCGGTCAAAAATCCCGAGCACTTCGTAAGCCCCTTCAATGACTTTCTCCACCACGTTGCCTTTATGCGGCACACGTACCTCACCAAAGCTCTCACCGCAAATCAGCCCGTTCTGGCAGACTGCACGAAATAGCCCCGGCAACATCTGGTATGAGCTGGAGCCGTCATGGCTGTTGAGCAGAATGATTTCCGGTACCTGTTTGCCAGTAATCTGGCATTCGCGACGCAGGCGTAGCATGTGCTTGGTGTGCTCACGCTTGCTCTGGTCGCGCACTCGGGTCTGGCAGGCAAAGAATGGTTGAAAGCCTTCACGCTGCAGATTATCAAGCAGGGTAATGGTCGGGATGTAGGTGTATCGCTCACTACGAGATTCATGTTTTTCTTCGCTGAACACACTCGGAACATAGTGCGCTAGTTCATCTCGGGTTAATGGACGATCACGGCGAACGAGATTGACTGCACCAAAGCGGCTTGCTAATCGCATGGAATAACTCCTTATTAATCACAATAAACCCCTTGTTCATGATGGAGCAAGAGTTGAATGTTTTTGATGATAAAATAACGTTGTATTCGGTTGGGTAATATAGATGTGATTTAAATTCTATCTGAGTTTTTTACTATCCATTATATGTGATAACTCCAGACCAAAATTTAATATGCTGTGGTTTGAATTTGTCAAAAATAATAGCTTTCCTCTTTTATTGTCATTTTTGCGATTTGTGGATAGCTAATGGCGTTTGTCTATGTAGGGATCGTGTAAGAGTCATTGTTAAGTGATAATAGGTTAGTTATAACAGGATTCACTCTAAGTAAATATCATGACGTAGTTACTTTATGTTGGTAATGTAAATTGAAGATTTAGATGATGTAATCAGTGGTGAGAGTAGATTATGTATTGTAATATAACAGACTTGGTTCCGGAAACTATTCAGTATAAATATATCAAATCCCATGGGCCTCTAAATAAATATCAGCTAAAACGGATAGAGCAGACAATTGATAAAGCGCTGGATGAGTACCCCAGGGCACTGGCAGTAAGAGTGGAGCTTCATATGCCAGTACGTAGGCCGCTCTGCGATATGCTCATTGCAGATGATTATGCCAGAACGGATGCCGCTGTAATCTCACGGTTCAATGCTTCACTTAATGCGAAGATAAAGCACTATGAGCTTAAACAGAAAAACGCAGGTAAGCGGGTACGTGAAACTTCATCTCGTATTGTGTGGGCAAGGGAGTTCTGTCCTACAAGCTATAAAAAACACTATCATGTTTTACTTCTGCTCAATCGGGATGCTTTTAATAGTCTTGGTTCATTTGAGAGTGACAATGGAATACTGCTTCGTCTTATCCGTGAAGCATGGATGAGCGCTATTAATTTGATTTATCCTAAAAATAAAGAACTGGTACAGATACCTGACAATCCATGCTATTACATAAGTGCAAAAGACGGTAGGCAAAGTGAAGCTTACAGAGAATTGATATTTCGCTCAAGTTATCTTGCTAAAGAGAAAAGTAAATGTTTTACAGATGGGGAGCGAAACTTTGGTTGTAGTATTAAGTGAAGTGGTAGGTGAGTTATAAGGCTGGTTAACTAAGGGTTTTTAAATAAATCAAAAAATATCAACTATATTGCCGGTGGCTGGCTAATATCAGTCATCACTTTGTAAGAGGCGTCTCAGCTATAAATAAAAGATATTGATAAATAATTATTGGAAGTTGCGAGCTCTAATTATTTATAATTTATACGATGCTTGCGGATTGATCTTTTAAACTAATTCCGTCCGATGCAATCTAATTACACTGAGGTGGCTTCACAGCATAAATTTTAACGTTTAAGTTGCTCTCCTGCTCTTCATTCAAAGGATTCACAGGAGATAAAAATGAACACGAACCAGAGTAATACGAATTTCTCGAAACTTAATTTTCCACCACTTTTCGAGAAGGTAACACAGACCGCACAAGCCATAACGCATGCACCGGCAGAGTTGATCGCAGGAGTACAGTTGTCGGTAATGTCACTCGCCGCTCAGGCTGTGGTTGTGTTTGAACATAGTGATGGAAGAAGAAGTCCTGTGTCTCTTTACAGCATTGTTCTGGCTGAATCAGGGGAGAGGAAAACGGCAGTGTTCAATCTGCTGCAGAAACCGATACAAGACTTTCAGAAAAAAAAGTTGAAGGACTATGAGGAGGAAATGAATATTTATGAAGCGGACTCACAGTCATGGTGCTCCATCAGAAAGACCATACTTCGCCAAATCAGAAAAAAAACAGACATAGGTGAGGACAGCACATTTGAGCAGGAACAATTGAGAGAGCACTTTACCCATCAACCTAAAAAGCCAAAGCGCCCCAAGCTACTCTATAGTGATGCGACACCTGAGGCTATTGTCCAGGGTCTGGTTGAAAGCATAGGTACGTCAGGTTTAATCTCCGATGAGGGAGGTGTGATTTTTAATGGGCGGGCGATGGGTAATACGCCTCTTTTTAATCAACTATGGGATGGTGGAAGTGTTGATGTGGAGCGTAAAGGGCATCGTCTGACCATTGATAGTGCCAGACTTATGGCGCTTATAATCACCCAGAGAAATGAGTTAGTCCTGTTCAGGAAAAAACATGGTGCACGTGTTCAGGGGAATGGTTTTTTTGCCCGTTGTCTGTGGTCCGTAACTACATCAACACAGGGTATAAGAACTCATCAACCTGATGTGCAGGTAGATACCAGCGATCTGGATAAATTTAACAAACGAGTTGCGGAGTTACTTGAACAAACGCTTGCTGGAACAACTCCTTATGTTCTGCATTTTTCTGCTGACGCGGAGAGTGTAGTGGTCAACAAAAACTGGCCACCACTTTAGAGTTTTCCCAGTATCGATTTTCCGATTCGTTGGGGGGTAACCCGCCGTTATATTCATGCGGCCTGAGCGCGCTGTAATACCCAACGATATAAT
>NZ_JALIGC010000029.1:0-107283 GCF_024764775.1 Scandinavium manionii
AGAAGTGAAACGCCGTAGCGCCGATGGTAGTGTGGGGTCTCCCCATGCGAGAGTAGGGAACTGCCAGGCATCAAACAAGTAAGAAACCCCGACCGAAAGGCCGGGGTTTTTTGCGTTTATACGTCATTAATTCTCTCTATAATCTTTGCATTCGCAATCTTAATTCCGATTATCGCTCCTGCTTAACGGTTTTCAGGCTTTCTGTTGTCCGACCCATTGCTCAACAAAATCAGCTATCTGATTGATGTTATTGAGATCCAATAATGGGTAAGGTGCATCAATAGGTGTGTCACTGGCAATAGCGATTATGTATTCGTCGAGGGTCAGTTCTTCAATCGTGTGAGAAGTACCTTGTCGAAAGAGCATCATTTTCGCGACCGGCTCGTGTTTAAAACCTTCAACCAGCACCAGATCCAGCGTTGAGAGATCCATGCGGCTAACCAGATACTGCAGGTCAGGCTCTTCAGCTTCTGGCGTTTCCGTCATTAATGCCCAGCGCTGTGCACTAGCAACCAGCGTTTGGGCGGCACCTGCTTTACGCAGTTCATAGCTGTCTTTCCCCGGCGTATCGACATCCATCCGATGATGAGTATGTTTGATAAGCCCCGGACGTAAACCGCGTGCACACAGTTCCGGGATCAACGCTTTTAGTAAGGTCGTTTTCCCCGTGCCGCTCCACGCGGCAATGGCCAGAATGGGTGTCATGATTTCTCCTGCATGCTTTGCAAATCGTCGAGTGTATTCACGTTGATAAATGCGTCTTTGATATCGCTAAAATCAACGCGATGGCCACCACACTGCTGAAGAAAGACCATTACCCGGCGTTCTCCTGCCCCAAGATATTTTTCCAGGGCGGGGACCACGCTGCGGTGAATGAGAGAAACAGCGGGATGATCGCGTTCGCCGTCATAGGCCCATATTACGGGTGCCTGGACTCTGAACTGTAAAAAACGGTCGGTCAAAAATTCTGGAATAAAAGGCGTATCGCACGGGCAAAAGAGAAACCACTCGCCCGGTAATTGCTGCATTGCAGAGAGCATTCCGGCAAGAGGACCAGGGTAATCCGGTAATGTATCCTCTACGACGGCATAACCATGGGAACGGTATATATTCAGTGAACGGTTAGCGCTGACGACCAGCGTTTCCGTTTGCACAGAAAGCGTGGCGGCGACGTGTTGCCATAGCGGAATTCCGTTAAGCTCCTGTAATCCTTTATCGATGCCACCCATTCGGCTTGCCTTCCCACCCGCCAGTACGACGCCAGTTATCCCCTGATGCTGATTCACGAATATCGCCTCTTTTATTGTGGGTTTGACCCTGCTAACGTGTGACTGTTAAGCGTAAGGAGCAAATAAATGAAATGTAAACGTCTGAACGAAGTGATTGAGCTTCTCCAGCCAGCCTGGCAAAAAGAGCCTGAGCTGAATCTGATGCAATTCTTACAGAAACTGGCGAAGGAGTCAGGTTTTGACGGTGAGCTGACGGATCTTTCAGATGATATTCTGATTTATCATCTGAAAATGCGCGACTCCGCGAAAGATGCCGCTATCCCGGGCATTAAGAAAGATTATGAAGAAGATTTTAAAACCGCACTGCTCCGCGCTCGCGGCGTAATTAAAGAGTAAAAGCTTGTAAGAGGGGCGACCGAAAAGGCTGTGAAATGATATCCTGAATTATTCGCAGTAATTTCCGGATAATCGGATGAACGATAAGGCTTTTACTTTCCAGACTCTACACCCGGATACCATCGTTGATGCACTTTTTGATCAGGGTATTCGGGTGGATTCAGGTTTGACTCCACTCAACAGCTACGAGAACCGCGTCTGGCAATTTCAGGATGAAGACCGACGTCGCTTCGTCGTGAAATTCTATCGTCCACAGCGCTGGTCCGCAGACCAAATCCGTGAAGAGCACCAGTTCGCGCAGGACTTACAGGCCGATGATGTGCCTGTTGCGGCACCGATTGAATTTGCGGGTGAAACGCTTCTGAACCAACAGGGGTTTTCCTTTGCAGTTTTCCCAAGCGTCGGGGGACGTCAGTTTGAACCTGATAACCTCGACCAGATGGAATGGGTTGGCCGCTCATTGGGACGCCTTCATCAGACCGGTCGCAAGAAGCTGTTTACCGCGCGCCCGGACATAGGGCTACAGGAATATTTACTGGAACCCCGCCAGATTTTTGAAACTACGCCGCTGGTTCCATCTTCGCTGAAAGCTGATTTCCTCGCTGCCACAGACAAACTGATTGATGCCGTCATGCAGCAATGGCACACCCGTTTTACATCTCTGAGACTTCATGGCGATTGCCATGCCGGTAACATTCTCTGGCGCGATGGGCCGATGTTTGTCGATCTTGATGATGCCCGAAATGGACCAGCCGTTCAGGACTTGTGGATGCTGTTGCACGGTGATCGTGCTGAACGTTTGATGCAGCTTGATATCATTCTTGAAGCCTATGAAGAGTTCAGCACGTTCGATACTGCTGAGCTTTCCTTTATTGAACCGCTACGCGCGATGCGTATGGTTTACTACCTGGCGTGGTTAATCCGCCGCTGGGGTGATCCCGCCTTTCCTGTTAATTTCCCCTGGCTTGCCGAGGAAGATAACTGGCGCAGGCAAACCCAAATGTTCCTGGAACAAGTCAGAGTTCTCCAGGAGCCACCATTACAATTAACGCCAATGTATTAACAGACATTTTCAGGAGAGAGTTAACAATGAAAAAGATTTTTCTGGCGCTGGCAGGCATGGTTCTCGCATTCAGCGCCGCCGCTGCGCAAATCACCGATGGTAAACAGTACACCACGCTGGAGAAACCTGTAGCCGGTGAACCACAGGTTCTGGAGTTCTTCTCATTTTATTGCCCGCACTGCTATGAGTTTGAGCAGGTGCTTCACGTCTCCGATGCCGTGAAGAAGAAACTGCCTGAAGGCACAAAAATGACCAAGTACCACGTTGAGTTCCTGGGCCCACTGGGCAAAGAGCTGACTCAGGCGTGGGCAGTCGCTATGGCGCTGGGTGTGGAAGATAAGATCACCTCCCCAATGTTTGAAGCCGTGCAGAAAACCCAGACCGTACAAACTGTTGCTGACATCCGTCAGGTCTTCGTAGATGCAGGCATTAAAGGCGAAGATTATGACGCAGCCTGGAACAGCTTCGTGGTGAAATCCATCGTTGCTCAGGAACAAAAAGCCGCTGCCGATCTGCAGCTGCAGGGCGTTCCGGCGATGTACGTCAACGGTAAATACCAGCTGAACCCGCAGGGTATGGATACCAGCAACATGGATGTCTTCGTGCAGCAATATGCCGATACCGTGAAGCAACTGGTTGAGAAGAAATAAAAAAAACGCCGGTCACTGACCGGCGTTATTGTTTCTGTGCCCAGAAATATCAGAAGGCTAATGACGTAAATTCATTTCACACTTGCCGCCGCTTTCATCTCTTCGATTCGCGCATCTTTTTCCGTCCACAAGGTATTCAGCCAACGCTGAAAGCCGCGCTTAAAGTTCTTATCGTTCACGTAATCGCCATGCAGCTCTTGCGCGACAGGCACCAGATCTACATGTACGACAATGCGGGTTAACTTCCCGCTCAGCATATCGAAAAAGGGCGTACGATCGTTTTCTGGATAGCACAGTGTGACGTTCATCAGCTTATCGAACTGGCTTCCCAACACGTTCAGCGCCATCGCGATCCCTGCAGCCTTTGGCGGAAGCAGGTGCTTATAAGGCGAGCGCGTTTCAATGCGCTTTTCTTCCGTAAATCGAGAGCCTTCGACAAAATTCACAATGGTGGTGGGATGAGTGCGGAATTTCTCGCATGAACGCCGCGTGGTTTCCACATCTTTCCCACGACGTTCCGGATGGCGAATCAAATACCCCCTGGAGTAGCGGCGCATAAAGGGCATATCCAGCGCCCAACAGGCCAGACCGATAAACGGGACCCAGGCCAGCTGCTGCTTTAAAAAGTATTTATTCATCGGGATATGCTTGCGGAATAAAACGCACAGCACAACGATATCTGCCCAGCTGTGGTGATTGCAGATAAGCAGATACCAGTTCTTCTTATCCAGCCCTTCAAGGCCTTCGACATCCCACTTTAGCCACGGATTCAGATGAAGTAATAACGCAAGGCCAGAACACCAGCAGTACATCATCAGGTTGCAAAACGCCGAGACGGAACGCCATACCACGGGAAAGGGAAGCACCAGTTTGATAATGCCCGCCAGGATGATTGGCACGGAGCACGAAATGGTCACGATAATGGTAAGGGCGATACTCAGCAAAAGCGTCATCGCAGCGAGTAATCTCGACATAATCAATTTATTCAGATAGTTAATTGTATAAAGTACGGCTTAGACAGGCACAAGAGGCTGATTTTACCAGAAATCACCCCTGAAGACGGGTCCTGGTAGAACAGAAAAATATCGAATAGTTATATCCACACGGCGCAAATTGTCACCAATAGTGGGTTAAATGACATAAATCCAAGTTAACACAATGAAAAATATAATAATTATTGTTACATGGAATCACGTCTGACCAGGATTTATTCGATGGAATAAATTTATACACAAACTTATCCACAGAACAAGGTTGCGAGCGATCCCGAGGATCTACAAAACTTTTAGCGCAATAACGGCGAAAAACTCATGTTTTAGCTCTGTCTGTGGCATCCTTTACCCTTAATCAGATAAACAGGCACGGAAATTATGGTTCAGATCCAAGAAAACCCTCTCATCCTGGTTGATGGCTCCTCTTATCTCTACCGCGCATATCACGCGTTTCCTCCGCTGACGAACAGCGCAGGTGAACCGACGGGCGCCATGTACGGCGTACTGAATATGCTGCGCAGCCTGATCATGCAGTATCAACCAACGCATGCGGCGGTTGTCTTTGATGCCAAGGGCAAAACTTTCCGTGACGAACTGTTCGAACATTACAAATCTCATCGTCCACCGATGCCTGATGATCTTCGTGCGCAGATTGAACCGCTGCACGCGATGGTCAAGGCGATGGGCCTGCCGTTGCTGGCGGTCTCAGGCGTTGAGGCTGATGACGTGATTGGCACCCTGGCGCGTGAAGCCGAAAAAGCGGGCCGTCCGGTGCTGATCAGCACCGGTGATAAAGACATGGCCCAGTTGGTCACGCCTGAGATAACGCTCATCAATACCATGACGAATACCGTGCTTGGCCCGGAAGAAGTGGTTACCAAATATGGCGTGCCGCCAGAGCTGATTATCGATTTCCTCGCCCTGATGGGTGACTCCTCGGATAACATTCCAGGTGTTCCAGGCGTGGGTGAGAAAACGGCACAGGCGCTGCTACAAGGGTTGGGCGGTCTGGATAAGCTGTATGCTGAGCCGGAGAAAATCGCCGGGCTCACCTTCCGTGGCGCGAAAACAATGGCCGCGAAGCTCGAGCAGAATAAAGAGATGGCCTATCTCTCCTACAAGCTTGCGACCATCAAAACCGACGTTGAGCTGGAATTAACCTGTGATCAGCTTGAGGTTCAGGAGCCAGCTGCTGATGAACTGCTCAGTATGTTTAAGCAGTATGAATTCAAGCGCTGGATTACGGACATTGAAGCCGGGAAATGGATGCAGGCCAAAGGCGGAAAACCATCAGCAAAACCGCTGGCTGCAGCCGCCGCTGCGGTGGAAGAAGAGCCTGAAGAGCCAGCAACCGCGCTGTCTTCGGAAAACTACGTCACTATTCTCGATGAAGCAACGCTCACACAGTGGATTGAAAAACTGAAGAAAGCGCCAGTCCTTGCGTTCGATACTGAAACCGACAGCCTCGACAACGTCTCCGCTAATATGGTTGGTTTGTCGTTTGCCGCTGAGCCGGGCGAAGCTGCCTACGTTCCGGTAGCACATGATTATATCGATGCGCCGGAGCAACTCTCACTCGAGCGCGTGCTGGAGTTGATGAAACCGCTACTGGAAGATGATAAGAGCCTGAAAGTCGGCCAGAACCTGAAATACGATCGCGGCATCCTGGCGAACTACGGAATTGAGCTACGTGGTATTGCGTTCGATACCATGCTGGAGTCCTACACGCTCGACAGCGTGGCCGGTCGCCATGACATGGACAGCCTCTCTGATCGGTGGTTAAAACACAAAACCATCACTTTCGAAGAAATTGCAGGTAAGGGGAAAAATCAGCTCACCTTTAATCAGATTGCCCTTGAAGAAGCGGGTCGTTATGCGGCAGAAGACGCCGACGTCACGCTGCAGTTGCATCTGAAAATGTGGCCAAAACTGCAAAAGCAGGAAGGCCCACTGAATGTTTTCCAGAATATCGAAATGCCGTTAGTGCCTGTCCTTTCTCGTGTTGAACGTAATGGGGTCAACATCGACCCGGACGTGCTGCACAACCATTCAGCGGAGCTTGCGACGCGTCTGATTGAGCTTGAGCAAAAAGCCCACGAGATTGCGGGGGAGGCATTTAATCTGTCCTCACCAAAACAGCTGCAGACTATTCTGTTTGAAAAGCAGGGTATTAAGCCGCTGAAGAAAACCCCAGGTGGCGCGCCGTCCACCTCTGAAGAAGTGCTGGAAGAGCTGGCGCTGGATTACCCGCTGCCGAAAGTTATCCTCGAATATCGTGGGCTGGCGAAGCTGAAATCGACCTACACCGACAAGCTGCCGCTGATGATCAATGCGAAAACGGGCCGCGTACACACTTCCTATCACCAAGCGGTTGCGGCGACGGGACGTTTGTCTTCTACAGAGCCGAACCTGCAAAACATCCCGGTGCGTAATGAAGAAGGGCGTCGTATTCGTCAGGCGTTTGTCGCACCAGAGGATTATCTGATTGTTTCCGCGGACTACTCGCAAATTGAGCTGCGCATCATGGCTCACCTCTCCCGCGATAAAGGCCTGCTAACGGCTTTTGCCGAAGGCAAAGATATTCACCGTGCTACCGCAGCGGAAGTTTTTGGTCTGCCGTTAGATAGCGTCAGTAACGAACAGCGTCGTAGCGCGAAGGCGATCAACTTCGGCCTGATTTATGGTATGAGTGCGTTCGGTCTTTCCCGTCAGCTGAATATTCCGCGCAAAGAGTCCCAGAAGTACATGGATCTCTACTTTGAGCGCTATCCTGGCGTGCGTGAATATATGGAACGCACGCGCGAGCAGGCCAAAGAACAGGGTTATGTTGAAACGCTGGAAGGGCGTCGTCTGTATCTGCCGGACATCAAATCCAGCAATGCGGCCCGTCGGGCAGGCGCTGAGCGTGCGGCGATTAACGCCCCGATGCAGGGCACGGCGGCAGATATCATCAAACGTGCCATGATTGCGGTCGATGCCTGGTTGCTGAAAGAGCAGCCGCGCGTGCGAATGATCATGCAGGTGCACGATGAACTGGTGTTCGAAGTGCATAAAGACGATCTCGATGCGGTCACGAAGAAAGTCCATGAGCTGATGGAAAACAGCACGACGCTCGATGTTCCATTGCTGGTGGAAGTGGGCAGCGGCGTTAACTGGGATCTGGCGCACTAAGCGTCTGCCTCAGGCTGAATATTCGCCAAAATACGTGTTTTAAGCCCGGTGATTTCGTCGGGACTTTTTGTAAGTAAGCAACATAACTTATAGCGTTTTGTGATGATCATTGGAATTCGCTATGTAAGAAGTGAAAAAAAACTACAAAAAGTGCTTTCTGGGCTCATGAAAAAAGAGTAGAGTTATTCGCGTAGGGTACAGAGGTAAGATGTTCTATCTTTCAGACCTTTTACTTCACGTAATCGGATTTGGCTGAATATTTAGCCGCCCCAGTCAGTAATGACTGGGGCGTTTTTTATTGCGCGAAAGAAAACAAAAAGCGCGGAGAGTGCCGCGCTTATCTGGGTAATTCGCCGGTCAGAATTATTCCCCGCCGGTCTCTTCCTCTTGCTCTTCCTGAGGCGCAATTTCGCTGTACCAGGTATCGAGTTTCTTACGCAATAAATCTACGCCAATTTTCTTCAGTGAAGAAAACGCTTCTACCTGAATATCGCCATTAAAGGCCTGCACGGCTTCGCGCACCATATTCAGCTGCGCTTTACGCGCGCCGCTTGCCAGTTTGTCGGCTTTGGTCAGCAGCACCAACACTTCAATATTGCTGTCGACGGCCCATTCGATCATCTGCTTATCAAGGTCTTTCAGCGGATGGCGAATATCCATCAGTACGACTAACCCTTTCAGGCACAAGCGTTTTTCCAGGTACTCACCCAGCGCTCGCTGCCATTTAAGCTTCATCTCTTCCGGTACTTCGGCGTAGCCGTAACCCGGTAAGTCGACAACGCGTTTGCCTTCAGTGACTTCAAACAGGTTGATGAGCTGCGTACGGCCCGGTGTTTTGGACGTACGTGCCAGGCTTTTCTGGTTGGTCAGGGTATTCAGTGCGCTCGATTTACCTGCATTGGAGCGACCGGCAAATGCCACTTCAATACCGGTATCGGATGGCAAGTGGCGAATATCAGGCGCACTGAGAACAAAATGCGTCTGTTGATAGTTCAGGTTAGTCAAAGGGTCGTCTCCATAAAATCGGGCTATGGCGGGGAGTATACCTGAACAATGGCAAAAGGCGGTGTTTGTCGAATAGGGGGGTGTAAGCATTTCCCCTTCTCTTTGTAGGACATTCACCATTATTACTATGCGAACTTTCAGAGAAGTCGTAGGGGCTATTTTTATCGATCATAATTAAATCAATTGGTTAGATTTTAGTATTATTCCGAAATGACATTTTTAGGCCAGATACCCCCTTGAGTGTTAAGGATAAAACGGTAAAGTACACCTCATCAGGCGAGGATGCCGAAAAGGATAAGAACTCAGGAAGAGGGTCAGGAGCGCCAGGAGGCGAAGACAAAGGAATTGCCAGGAGGCAAACGTCTGGAGACGTCGGAAAAGGATCAGGAAGAAGACATGGAGTGTTCTGCGCCAGGGAAAAACAGGGTGAGTTGTTGGCAAACAGGGATTGTAAGACCCGTAATGGGTTGTGAGTCAGGAAAAAAGGCGACAGATTACTCTGTCGCCTTTTTTCTTTGTCTGCTTTCTGCTAGATTCCGGCTCAATTCTATACTGTAGTAAACAACGTAAAGAAACCCATCATCATGAAAAAACCAACATCCGCACCGCGTAGCACAGCATCTGGCAAAGCCCGTCGCAAGACGCGTGAAGAGCTTGATCAGGAAGCGCGTGACCGTAAACGCACCAAAAAGCATCGTGGTCACGCAGCAGGTAGCCGCGCGAGTGGCGGTGAGGCTGGCACTGGTGGCAAGAAACAGGGCCAACAGAAAGATCCACGTATTGGCAGTAAAACTCCGATTCAGCTGGGCGCTGTCGAGCGTCCGGTAACCCGGCAGCAAAAACCGAAGAGCGAGAAACCTATGCTTTCACCGCAGGCCGAGCTGGATTTACTGGAAAACGATGAGCGCCTGGACGCGCTACTGGAACGTCTCGAGAAGGGCGAAGCCCTTAGCGCCGAAGAACAAACCTGGGTTGACGCAAAACTCGACCGCATTGATGCGCTGATGCAAGAACTGGGTCTTTCTTACGACGACGATGAAGACGAAGAAGAAGACGAAGGCAAAGAAGACATGATGCGTTTGCTGAAAGGCGGAAACTAACGTTTGCACCCCTTCGGACTGCCTGTCCTGCTTATAACCCTTTTGGTTATGTGTTATCTGGGGTGGTTATTCGTTAAACTACGACGGTTGTCGCGGCGTCAGCATTGGCTGCGCAACCGGCTGAGTACCCGAATGACGGGTCAGCCGGCACGCCGTCGTCGTTCGCGATACCACCGGAAGGAGTAAGCATGTCTGAGCAGTTAATCGACTGGGATTTGGCCCTGATCCAGAAGTACAACTATTCCGGGCCACGTTATACCTCATACCCCACCGCGCTGGAATTTTCCGACGCGTTCGGCGAAACCGACTTTCAACAGGCAGTTGCCCGTTATCCTGAACGTCCGCTGTCGCTGTACGTTCACATCCCGTTTTGCCATAAGCTCTGCTACTTCTGCGGCTGCAATAAGATTGTCACCCGCCAGCAGCACAAAGCCGATCAGTACCTCGACGCGCTGGAACAGGAAATTGTCCACCGTGCGCCATTGTTTGCCGGTCGCAAGGTCAGCCAGCTGCACTGGGGCGGCGGGACGCCAACCTATCTGAACAAAGCGCAAATCAGCCGCCTGATGCAGCTCCTGCGCGGGCATTTTGATTTTATTGCGGATGCTGAGATTTCCATTGAGGTCGACCCGCGTGAAATCGAACTGGACGTGCTGGATCACTTGCGCAGCGAAGGTTTTAACCGCCTGAGTATGGGCGTGCAGGACTTCAATAAAGAGGTTCAGCGCCTGGTAAACCGTGAGCAGGACGAAGAGTTTATCTTTGCATTGCTGAACCGCGCCCGCGAGATTGGCTTCACGTCGACCAATATCGACCTGATTTACGGCCTGCCGAAGCAAACACCGGAGAGCTTTGCCTTTACCCTTAAGCGGGTTGCAGAGCTGAATCCCGACCGTCTGAGCGTGTTTAACTACGCGCACATGCCAACGCTGTTCGCGGCACAGCGTAAAATCAAAGACGAAGATTTACCGTCGGCTCAGCAAAAGCTCGACATCCTGCAGGAAACAATCACCTCGCTGACCGAAACCGGTTATCAGTTTATCGGTATGGACCACTTTGCACGTCCGGGTGATGAGCTGGCGATTGCCCAGCGTGAAGGTGTACTGCACCGCAATTTCCAGGGTTATACCACCCAGGGTGACAGCGATTTGTTGGGGCTCGGTGTTTCAGCCATCAGCATGATTGGCGACAGCTATGCGCAGAACCAGAAAGAGCTGAAGCGCTATTATCAGCAGGTAGACGAAAGCGGGAACGCGCTGTGGCGTGGCATTGCGCTCACCCAGGACGACTGCATTCGCCGCGATGTGATCAAGGCGCTGATTTGTAACTTCCGCCTTGATTTTGCTGATGTCGAGACGCAATGGGCGTTAGATTTCCAGCAATACTTTGCCGAAGATTTAACGCTGCTGGCGCCACTGGCGAAAGATGGGCTGGTGGACGTGAATGCGCAAGGTATTCAGGTGACGGCGAAAGGGCGGTTGCTGATCCGCAACATCTGCATGTGTTTCGATACCTATCTGCGCCAGAAAGCGCGGATGCAGCAGTTCTCACGCGTGATATAAAAAACGGGCCGAATGGCCCGTTTCACTATCAGCAATCTCAAACGGACTACTCCATTCCTAACTCTTTCAGCTTCCGCGTCAGGGTATTTCGACCCCAGCCGAGCAAGCGCGCGGCTTCCTGTTTGTGCCCCTGGGTATGACGTAGGGCGGTAGTTAGCAGCGTACGCTCCATTTCCGGTTGCGCTTCAGAGAGCAGGTTTTGATGACCGGAACGCAGCGCGCGGTCAGCCCACTGGGCCAGCAGCGTTGCCCAGCTGTCAGGCAGCGAATGAGATGGGCTGTCCGGCACGCTGCTCTCAAACAGCTCTGCGGGCAGATCCTGAATCAGCACTTCCTGACCGGCGGCCATCACCGTCAGCCAGCGGCAGGTGTTTTCCAGCTGGCGTACGTTCCCTGGCCACGCGAGGCGCGTTAATGCGGCTTCGGTTTCGGCATGAAGCTGTTTGGCTTCAACGCCAAGCTCGCGGGCCGCATCCTGCAAGAAATGACGCGCAAGACGCGGAATGTCTTCCCGGCGTTCGCGCAGCGGTGGCAGATGCACCCGGATGACGTTTAGGCGGTGGAATAAATCCTCACGGAATTTACCTTCCTGTACGCGCAGCTCAAGGTTCTGGTGCGTTGCCGCAATGATGCGGACATCCACTTTCACCGGCGCATAACCACCCACGCGATAAAACTGACCATCGGCCAGCACGCGGAGCAGACGCGTCTGCACATCCAGCGGCATATCGCCGATTTCATCTAAGAACAGCGTCCCGCCGTCGGCCTGTTCAAAGCGGCCCTGACGAATAGTATTCGCCCCAGTAAACGCGCCTTTTTCGTGGCCAAACAGTTCAGACTCAATCAAATCTTTAGGAATTGCCGCCATGTTCAGCGCGATGAAAGGTGATTTCGCGCGAGGGCTATGGCGATGCAGGGCATGAGCAACCAGCTCTTTACCGGTCCCGGATTCACCGTTGATCAGGACGCTAATAGACGAACGGGAAAGACGGCCGATAATGCGGAACACGTCCTGCATCGCAGGCGCTTCGCCAATAATGTCCGTTGTCGGCCCGTTGACCTGCACATTGCGCGGTTGCTGCTGTTCCTGATAGTGGCTAATCGCCCGTTCGACCAGTGCTACCGCTTCGTCGATATCAAACGGCTTCGGCAGATAGTCGAAAGCCCCTTGCTGGTAGGCGCTCACGGCCGCATCCAGATCGGAATGGGCCGTCATTATGATGACAGGGAGCATCGGATGGCGTTGTTTAATCTGTTTGAGCAACGCCAGCCCGTCCATACCAGGCATTCGGATATCAGACAGCAGCACGTCCGGCGTCTTGCTGGCCAGCGCGTCGAGCACTTCGCTACCACTTTCAAACGTGGTGCAGGTTAATCCTGCCCCGGTGAGCGCGCGTTCAAGCACCCAACGGATGGAACTATCGTCATCAACGATCCAGACTATCCCTCGTTGCATAAAATGCACCTCTATTTCCGAATGGGCAGGTAAACCGAAAATTCTGTATGGCCCGGCCAACTGTTGAACTCAATTTTGCCGGAGTGTTGATCGATCAAGCTTCGGGCGATGGATAAGCCCAGACCGGTGCCGCCTTCGCGCCCACTGACCATCGGATAAAACAGCGTATCCTGCAGGTGAGAGGGGATGCCCGGTCCGTTGTCTTCTACGTCAATGCGGGCGGTAAGACGGTAACGTACGCCGTGGAGCGTTAACTGGAACGCGGTACGGGTACGCAGAATAATTTCGCCGCCTTCCGGGCCCAGTGCTTGTAGAGCATTACGCACGATATTCAGTAAAACTTGCTCTATCTGGTCGGGATCGTGCGGTAATTCCGGTAAGCTTGGATCGTAATCACGTGTTAAACGCACGTTGTCCGGAAGCTCCATCGACACCAGTTTCACCACACGTTCAGCAACTTTGTGAATGCTTTCAGTGATATGCATTCCTGGCTGCTGTGGACCAAGAAGCCTGTCCACTAAATTGCGCAGGCGATCGGCCTGCTCAATGATAACTTTGGTGTATTCCAGCAGTGACGGATCGGGCAGCGCTTTACTCAAAAGCTGAGCCGCGCCGCGCAGGCCGCCAAGCGGGTTCTTGATTTCATGGGCCAGACCGCGCACCAAATCGCGTGCAGCGACCTGCTGAGCATGCTGCAGCTGTTCCTGGCTCAGACGACGCTGGTTATCCATCGGCGCCATCTCGAGCAGGATAAGGCCATCAGGCAGCCGTTGAGCGGTCAACGACAGAATGTGCGAGCGGCCATCAATGACCAACGTCACTTCGTTGTCCGTGAAACCCTGTCCTGCCAGCAGACTTTCCTGCATCAGGTCAATGTTCAGGGAAAAATAACTCAACAGTTCCGGCAGCGGTGTACCGAATAATTTACGCGAACTCTGGGCGAGCAGCTGCTGCGCTGCCGGGTTGGCGTAATGAACCGCCAGCTCGTCATCGACCAGTAGGATACTGTTGATTAAAGAATTGAGGATCTGCCCAGCATCGGGCAGCACGCCTGTTGCCATCCGGCAGTCTCCTGAAAGGTGTGCACCAATTTAGTGCATTATAGCGGTTTTCTTCCGCAAAGCGCCTGATATCAGACTGTTGCTGGAGAAAAAAGCCCATCCTAAGATGGGCCAAAAGTTTCCACGGCAACTCAATCTCCGTGTCCTTCACGCTGCAACAGTGTTGGCTGCCTTTGTTCGCCCAAATCACTTAGTGGACTAAGCTCATTGGGACTTACTCAGTTGCCGCCTTGTTACAACGCGAAAACCATCGGAGATGACTAACTTCTTAAACGCTGTAGTACAGCTCGAACTCTACCGGATGCGGAGTCATGCGAACGCGGTCGTTTTCTTCAACGCGCAGAGCGATGTAAGCATCGATCGCTTCGTCAGTGAACACGCCGCCCGCAGTCAGGAACTCGCGGTCTTCGTTCAGGCAGTTCAGTGCTTCTTCCAGAGAACCTGCAACCTGTGGGATCTCTTTCGCTTCTTCTGGCGGCAGGTCGTACAGGTTTTTGTCCATTGCTTCGCCTGGGTGGATCTTGTTCTTGATACCGTCAAGACCAGCCATCAGCAGAGCTGCGAAGCACAGATACGGGTTAGCCGCTGGGTCCGGGAAGCGCACTTCGATACGACGTGCTTTCGGAGACGCAACCACTGGGATACGGATAGATGCAGAACGGTTACGGGCAGAGTAAGCCAGCATAACCGGTGCTTCGTAACCCGGGACCAGACGCTTGTAGGAGTTGGTGGTTGGGTTCGCCAGGGCGTTGATCGCTTTAGCGTGTTTGATTACGCCACCGATGTAGAACAGTGCCTGCTCAGACAGACCTGCATATTTGTCACCCGCGAACAGGTTAGTACCGTTCTTGGACAGGGACATGTGGCAGTGCATACCGGAACCGTTATCACCGAACATAGGTTTTGGCATGAAAGTCGCGGTTTTACCGAAACGGTGCGCGACGTTGTGAACCACATATTTGTAGATCTGAATTTCGTCAGCTTTTTTGGTCATGGTGTTGAAGCGGGTTGCCACTTCGTTCTGACCAGCAGTTGCTACTTCGTGGTGGTGAGCTTCAACAACCAGGCCCATTTCTTCCATCACCAGACACATGGTAGAACGCAGGTCCTGTGCGGAATCGACTGGTGGAACCGGGAAGTAACCGCCTTTAACCGCTGGACGGTGGCCTTTGTTGCCGCCTTCGTATTTGGTGCCGGTGTTCCATGCGCCTTCGATATCATCGATAGCAACGTGGGAGCCGGAAATAGAGCTACCGAAACGCACATCATCGAACAGGAAGAACTCTGGCTCTGGCCCGAACAGAACGGTGTCTGCGATGCCGGTGGAACGCAGGTATTCTTCAGCGCGTTTAGCGATGGAGCGCGGGTCACGGTCGTAGCCCTGCAGAGTGCCAGGCTCAAGGATGTCACAACGAATGATCAGAGTAGACTCTTCGAAGAACGGGTCCATGACAGCAGTGGAAGCGTCTGGCATCAGAACCATGTCAGATTCGTTGATACCTTTCCAGCCACCGATAGAGGAGCCGTCAAACATTTTGCCTTCTTCGAAGAACTCGGCATTTACCTGATGAGCAGGAATTGTGACGTGCTGTTCTTTACCTTTGGTATCGGTGAAGCGCAGATCAACAAACTTCACTTCATGCTCGTTCAGCATCGTCAAAACGTGTTCAGCGGACATACTTAAACTCTCCCGGATTTGTCAGTGTCGTCGTGGTAACGAACTATTCTTGGCACTGCTTAATGTGGCGTTGTTGCCTTGAAAAAGATAAAGCGAAATCTGTGCCAACTTTTAAATACACCCCAAAAGGCGTTATGATGCGCACCATAGTGCAAAAGGGCTGCACCACGATGGATATCTTGCACCAAAATAGTGCTCATGTGTGAAATGCGGGCACTGTTTTGGTGCAATTTGCGTGATTAGGCCCTTTTTACTCTTCGTGAAAGCGATCACACGACAACTCTGCGATACTTGTTTGCAGAGGATGTTTGTGATCCTGTTTAGTCCTGCGATTAATCCGTGTACAATAACGCGCTATTTCTAATGCCTGAGGCAAAGTTGTGATCGAAAATCTGCGTAACATCGCCATCATCGCGCACGTCGACCATGGTAAAACTACCCTGGTTGATAAGCTGCTGCAGCAATCTGGTACTTTCAGTAACGAACGTGCTGAAGCCACCGAACGCGTGATGGACTCCAATGATTTGGAGAAAGAGCGTGGGATTACCATCCTCGCTAAAAACACCGCTATCAAATGGAATGACTACCGTATCAACATCGTTGATACCCCAGGGCACGCCGACTTCGGTGGTGAAGTTGAACGTGTAATGTCCATGGTAGACTCCGTTCTGCTGGTCGTTGACGCAATGGATGGCCCAATGCCGCAGACGCGCTTCGTAACCAAAAAGGCATTTGCCCATGGTTTGAAGCCAATCGTGGTTATCAACAAGGTTGACCGTCCTGGCGCACGTCCTGACTGGGTTGTTGATCAGGTCTTCGACCTGTTCGTAAACCTGGATGCGACTGACGAACAGCTCGACTTCCCAATCATCTATGCATCTGCACTGATGGGTATTGCGGGTAACGATCACACCGATATGGCGGAAGATATGACCCCGCTGTACCAGGCGATTGTTGACCACGTTAAAGCACCAAACGTTGACCTTGATGGCCCGCTGCAGATGCAAATCTCCCAGCTGGACTACAACAGCTACGTGGGTGTTATCGGCATCGGCCGCATCAAACGCGGTAAAGTGAAGCCGAACCAGCAAGTCACTATCATTGATAGCGAAGGCAAAACCCGTAACGGTAAAGTCGGTAAAGTCCTGGGCCACCTCGGTCTGGAACGTATCGAATCTGCTGAAGCGGAAGCTGGCGACATCATCGCAATCACCGGTCTGGGCGAACTGAACATCTCTGACACCATCTGCGACGTGCAGGCGGTAGAAGCGCTGCCAGCGCTGTCTGTTGATGAACCGACCGTAACCATGTTCTTCAACGTCAACACCTCTCCGTTCTGTGGTAAAGAAGGTAAGTACGTGACTTCACGTCAGATCCTCGACCGCCTGAACAAAGAGCTGGTGCACAACGTGGCACTGCGGGTTGAAGAAACCGAAGATGCGGATGCATTCCGTGTATCCGGTCGTGGTGAACTGCACCTGTCCGTTCTTATCGAAAACATGCGTCGTGAAGGCTTCGAACTGGCTGTGTCCCGTCCGAAAGTTATCAACCGTATGATCGATGGCCGTATGCAAGAGCCGTTCGAAAACGTAACTCTGGATATCGAAGAAACGCACCAGGGTTCTGTAATGCAGGCTATGGGTGAGCGTAAGGGCGATGTCAAAGACATGATCCCTGACGGCAAAGGCCGTATTCGTCTGGATTACCTGATCCCAGCGCGTGGCCTGATCGGCTTCCGTACTGAGTTCATGACCATGACTTCCGGTACTGGTCTGCTGTACTCCACCTTCAGCCACTACGACGACGTTCGTCCGGGCGAAATCGGCCAGCGTAACAACGGCGTGCTGATCTCCAACGGCCAGGGTAAAGCAGTCGCGTTTGCGCTGTTCAGCCTGCAGGACCGCGGTAAGCTGTTCCTGGGTCACGGTGCAGAAGTTTACGAAGGCCAGATCATCGGTATTCACAGTCGTTCTAACGACCTGACTGTAAACTGCCTGACCGGTAAGAAACTGACCAACATGCGTGCGTCCGGTACTGACGAAGCGACAACTCTGGTTCCTGCACAGAAGATGTCCCTGGAACAGGCTCTTGAGTTCATCGATGACGACGAACTGGTAGAAGTAACACCTACTTCTGTCCGTATCCGTAAACGTCACCTGACCGAGAACGACCGTAAACGTGCTGGCCGTGGTCCAAAAGAAGCGTAAGTTTCTTCTGGGCTAAGCCTTCAGCCGGGCTGAGTTAACGCTCACCCGGCTATTAAAAAGCCGCTGATTCAGCGGCTTTTTTTACGATTTCAACGGTCCATTCAACCTGATATTAACCAGCTTTGACACAAAGTGGGTCCCCACGCCATTCACAACCCGCACTTTTCCAGTCCTACACATCATCTCTGTAGTCAAACCCACCCTTTCCCGCTACAGTTATTTTTCCATGACACAAAAGGAGAGGATCATGCTCTATATCTTTGATTTAGGTAATGTGATTGTCGACATCGACTTCAACCGCGTGTTTGGGGCGTGGAGTGATTTCAGCCGCGTACCGTTGGCAACGCTGAAGCAGAATTTCGTCATGGGCGAGGCTTTTCATCAGCACGAGCGCGGTGAAATAACGGATGAAGCGTTTGCACAAGCGCTGTGCCATGAAATGGATCTGTCGTTGAGTTACGAGCAGTTCGCTCATGGCTGGCAGGCCATTTTTGTCGGCCTGCGTCCGGACGTGATTACCATCATGCACAAGCTGCGCGAGCAGGGCCATCGCGTGGTCGTGCTGTCTAACACCAACCGCCTGCACACCACATTCTGGCCGGATGAATACCCTGAAGTGCGCGCCGCGGCAGATCATATCTATCTTTCACAAGAAATGGGTATGCGTAAGCCGGAAACGCGAATTTATCAGCGGGTACTGGAAGCGGAAGGTTTCTCTGCCGATGACACGGTCTTTTTCGACGATAACACCGATAATATTGAAGGTGCCAACCAACTGGGGATCACCAGCATTTTGGTGACCGGAAAAGAAACCATCCCCGGGTATTTTGCGAACCAGCTATGATAAAAAACGTTCATCAAAAAGCCTCCCGTCACGCCAGGCCGCTGGTTGCCTGGCTGAAATTACTCTGGCGACGCATTGATGAAGACAACATGACGACGCTGGCCGGCAATCTGGCGTATGTGTCGTTACTCTCTCTGGTGCCGTTGATCGCGGTTATTTTTGCTCTTTTCGCGGCATTTCCGATGTTTTCCGATGTCAGCATTACGCTGCGCCATTTTGTCTTTGCCAACTTTTTGCCCGCGACCGGCGACGTTATCCAGCGCTATATCGAACAATTTGTGGCGAACTCCAGCAAAATGACGGCGGTAGGTGCCTGCGGGCTTATCGTGACCGCGCTGTTGTTGATGTATGCCATTGATAGTGCATTGAATACCATCTGGCGCAGCAAGCGCGTGCGACCCAAAATCTACTCTTTCGCCGTATACTGGATGATACTGACCCTAGGGCCGCTACTGGCCGGGGCGAGTCTGGTCATCAGTTCTTATCTGCTGTCGCTGCGCTGGGCGAGCGAGCTTAATGGCGTCATCGATAACGGTCTGCGCATCTTTCCGCTGCTGCTCTCCTGGATTTCCTTCTGGATGCTTTACAGTATCGTTCCGACCACGCGGGTGCTAAATCGCGATGCGGTGCTCGGGGCGCTGGTGGCGGCGCTGTTGTTTGAGCTGGGTAAAAAAGGCTTCGCCCTTTACATCACCACGTTCCCGTCTTATCAGCTGATTTATGGCGTGCTGTCGGTTATCCCGATTTTGTTTGTTTGGGTCTACTGGACGTGGTGCATCGTCTTGCTTGGCGCGGAAATAACTGTCACTCTCGGGGAATATCGAAAACTCAAACTCGCTGCATTACAACAAGAAGACGAACAACCATGATTGCATTAATTCAGCGCGTAACCCGTGCCAGCGTCACCGTGGAGGGCGAGGTGACGGGTGAAATTGGTCAGGGACTTTTGGTGTTATTGGGTGTCGAAAAGGAAGATGACGAGCAGAAAGCGAATCGCCTGTGCGAACGCGTTCTGGGCTACCGAATTTTTAGCGATGCCGACGGCAAAATGAATCTGAACGTGCAGCAGGCTGGCGGCAGCGTACTGGTAGTGTCGCAGTTTACTCTCGCGGCGGACACCGAGCGTGGTATGCGTCCGGGCTTTTCCCGCGGTGCGGCTCCGGATCGTGCAGAAGCACTCTATGAATATTTTGTTGAGCGTTGCCGCCAGCAAGAGATGCCAACTCAGACCGGGCGTTTTGCTGCGGATATGCAGGTTTCCCTTGTTAACGACGGTCCCGTGACCTTCTGGTTACAGGTATGAGCCCTCAGGCAGGTTGGGCGCGGGCCGCAAAAGAGAGTTCCGCTATGTATCACCTTCGAGTACCGCAAACGGAAGAAGAATTAGCGTGTTATTACCAGTTCCGCTGGGAAATGCTGCGCAAGCCGCTGCATCAGCCGCAGGGCTCTGAGCGTGATGCCTGGGACGCCATGGCGCATCATCAGATGGTGGTGGACGAAGCGGGTAAGCTGGTGGCGGTAGGCCGCCTGTATATTAATGGCGATAACGAAGCCTCTATCCGCTTCATGGCGGTCGACCCGTCGGTGCAGGATAAAGGTCTCGGTACGTTGATGGCGATGACGCTGGAGTCCGTAGCGCGGCAGGAAGGCGTGAAGCGCGTGACCTGTAGCGCCCGTGAAGACGCCGTCGAATTCTTTGCCAAGCTCGGTTTCGTGAACCAGGGTGAAATCACCACGCCACAAACGACGCCGATTCGGCACTTCCTGATGATTAAACCCATCGCGACGCTCGATGATATCCTGCACCGCGGCGACTGGTGTGGACAGCTTCAGCAGGCGTGGTACGAACACATTCCACTGAGCGAGAAAATGGGTGTACGTATTCAGCAATACACCGGGCAAAAATTCATCACCACCATGCCGGAAATCGGCAACCAGAATCCGCATAATACCCTTTTCGCTGGCAGCCTGTTTTCCCTCGCGACGTTGACCGGCTGGGGCCTGATCTGGCTGATGCTGCGCGAGCGTCATCTCGGCGGTACGATCATTCTGGCCGATGCCCACATTCGCTACAGCAAACCGATCAGCGGCAAGCCAAGTGCGATAGCCGATCTCGGCTCACTCAGCGGCGATCTCGACCGCCTGGCGCGCGGACGTAAAGCCCGCGTTCAGTTGCAGGTTGAGCTATTCGGCGACGAGACCTCTGGCGCGATTTTTGAAGGCATCTTCATGGTCTTGCCCGCCAAACCTTTCGGGCCGCTGGAAGAGGGCGGCAACGAAGAGGAGTAGTGAGCGAAGATGTAGCTCAGAATTCATTTGTTGATTCGGTATGCGTGGCGCAGTTGCTTCTCGTGAGTGGTAACGCCACCGCTGATAAAGCAGCCGCCATGGTAGTAAATGACCGCAGGACGCGGGTCGCTGAGCAGCAAAGGCGAGGCGACCCAAAAACGAATGCCTTCGTGTTCGAAAGAGCGTGTCTGGACACGCATTTCTTTATCCCCAGCCAGCACCGTGCTCGCAACGTATCCGGCTCTGCGTTCTTCTACGCTCTGAGTTCTGGGCGAGGGTCTGCCCGCTGCAATGAAGCCGTTAACCAACTCCGCAATACCTGCTTCCAGTGCCATTTTGTTATCCATTTTACTGTGTGCATATCCAGTGTTATGACCTGGAATTTGCTATTTGAAAACCGCCATTTACTGTTTTGTCCAGATTCTGGAAAGCTGCTCGCAAAAGCGATCAGAATCTCAATTTTCGACTTTAACCCTTCTACGACCATGTGTATTTTGATGGTTAATTGAGCAGCAATGATATACTTGAGGTATATATGAGCATGGTGTCAGGAATGGATATGGGTCGAATATTACTCGATTTATCGGATGAGCTTATTAAGCGCCTCGATGATCTTAAGCAACATCGTAACCTTCCGCGAGCCGAGCTTCTGCGGGAGGCCGTAGAACAATACCTTGAGAGGCAAAACCAAAACGCCATTGCAGATGCGCTTGGACTCTGGAAAAACTGTGATGAAGAAGGCGTTGAGTATCAAAGAAAACTGCGAGAGGAGTGGTAATAGAAATGACCGCTGCTCTTTTTGATACCAATATCTTAATTGATTTATTTAGTGGTCGCCGTGAAGCCATGGAAACGATCGAAAAATATGCTTCGCAGCGCGCAATTAGCCTGGTGACCTGGATGGAAGTCATGGTCGGTGCCAGAAAATATAACCAGGAAAACCGGACGCGTCTCGCACTGTCTGTATTTGAAGTTATCGACATCTCGAAGGACATTGCAGAAAAGAGTGTTCAGATAAGGCAAGAGCATGGAATGAAACTTCCTGATGCCATCATCCTGGCAACCGCGCAGGTGCATCGGCGCAGTTTATTGACACGCAATACAAAAGATTTTTCAGGGATATCCGGCGTAGTGACGCCATACATTTTATAGAGCCGGACAACCCAATGCTGCCCGATTCTTAATGGAAATTACTCCCCTTCGCCCGGGAACAGGAACGGGTTGATGGAACTGCGGGCAAAGCCCTCTTGTTCCATTCGCGCATCCAGCACCAGCGAGGCGAGGTCGTCGGCCACGGGCTCGACGTTGGGGTCTTTTTCCTGATACAGGATTTTGAGGTAGGTTCCGCAGTCGCCACAGCTTTCGGCTTTGACGGAGGACTGCTCGTTATCCAGTGACCAATAGTGTAAATCGCGGCTCTGCTCGCAGTTACTGCACTTCACGCGCACCACGTGCCATTCGGATTCACACAGGTTGCAGTGCAGGTAGCGCAGCCCTTGGGTGGTACCAATTTGCACAACGCTCGACACCGGCATTGAACCGCACACCGGGCAGAACTGGCGATGTTCGCCGTATTCCGCGCGGGCTTTCCCCGGAATAAGGTTCGCCATTTGCGCCCAGTACAGCGACAGCGCGGCCCAGATGAACGGAGCTTTATCGCTGCTGACGGAGGAAAAATCAGACGCGAACAGCGCAGATGCCATCTCTTCCAGCTCAGTGTCTGACGCTTTTTCAAGGTTCTCGATAACTGCCAGCGCCGGGCCACTCATTTCAGGTTTCAACTCGGCAATCATCGATTGCAGAAGTTTCTGCCAGTGCTTATCGCGCGGCAGCGTGCTGATATCCAGTGGCGGTTTGCCCTGGTCTGCCGCTTCTTTGATGCGCGCGGTCAGATCCATTTGCAGCGGGTGGTCGTAAAGCACCACTTCCTGGGCGTGGGCTATCAGCGCCGCAAAGCGCAGGTAGTCGCCAAGCGGATTATCCTGCGCCAGCTGCAGCAAGCGTTCCGCTCTGCGGTGATAAAGATTTTTCAGTCGCGGGAATAATAACGGCGGAATTGCTTCCGCCGTACGTTTCTCGCTACTCCCCAGTTCATCTTGTGGGATTATGCGAATACTCATTCGGTCGATTTTTCCTCTTTCTGGCGGACTTCACGGTACCAGCGCGGGTGATGTTTTTTCGCCCATGCGCTGGTGACCCAGCCTTCCACCATCGCGGTAATGGTGCCTTTGACCCAAAGGGCCGCGTAGATATGCACCATAATAACCACAATTAACGCGACTGCGGCAAATGAATGCAGCATCAGCGCGATGCGGATAATCGGAATTGGGAAGGCGGGCGCGAAGTAAGGTCGCCAGATAATCACGCCGCTCACCAGCAGCAGCAGCAGGAAGATAATCGCCGCCCAGAAAACGCACTTCTGGCCGAAATTGTATCGTCCTGTGTCACCCACTTCATCGTTGACGATAATCTTACGGATATTCTTCGCCCAGAAGATATCGTCCCGATTGATGAGGTTGTGATGCCAGTAACGGAAGAACATGATGATGAACGAAGCGAACATCACCACCCCGACGAACGGATGCAGAATACGCGCCAGCTGCGGCGTGCCGAGAATATGCATTAGCCAGTTGAAGGACGGGAAGAAAAAGCCCAGTCCGCTCACCGCCGCCAGAATGAAGCAGAAAGCGGTGACCCAGTGGTTGATGCGTTCCGGCGCGGTGTAGCGCACGATGGTGTCACGACGTTTCATTTGCGCACCTCGTCTTTCTCTTCATGCAGATTATCCTCTTCCTCATCGGCGCGGTTCGGACCGACCCCGACGTAGTGGAAGATGCTGGCCGCAAAGGTTGCTGCGAAGCCAACTGCCGCAAGCGGTTTCCAGATACCTTTCCAGAATTTAACGGTTTGACTGATTTCCGGGTTTTCCGGCAGGCCGTGATACAAACCGGGTTTGTCGGCATGATGCAGGACGTACATCACATGCGTACCGCCGACGCCCGCAGGATCGTACAGACCCGCGTTGTCATAACCGCGCGTTTTCAGCTCGGTGACGCGCTCGCCCGCCAGCACTTTCATATCCTCTTTCGAACCAAAGTGGATAGCGCCGGTTGGGCACGTTTTCACACATGCCGGCTCCTGGCCCACGGTGACGCGGTCGACGCACAGCGTACATTTGTAGACGCGATTATCTTCCGGGTTCAGACGCGGCACATCAAACGGGCAGCCTGCAATGCAGTAGCCACAACCGATGCACTGCTCGGACTGGAAGTCGACGATGCCGTTGGCATACTGAATGATAGCCCCTTCCGACGGACACGCTTTCAGACAACCAGGATCGGCACAGTGCATGCAGCCATCCTTACGGATAAGCCACTCCAGTTTGTCGTTCTGCTCGACTTCCGAAAAGCGCATCACAGTCCATGATTTTGCGGTCAAATCCGCCGGGTTGTCGTACACCCCGACGTTGTGACCGATTTCATCACGGATATCGTTCCACTCCGAACAGGCCACCTGACAGGCTTTGCAGCCGATACAGGTGGTCACGTCGATGAGTTTCGCCACTTCCTGTTGATGATCCCGCGCCTGAGGCGCGGGCGTGAAACCGTTAGTCGCGGAACGGCGAATAATATCTTGAGATTGATAAGCCATATTTCGTCTCCGCTAGACCTTTTCCACGTTCACGAGGAAGGATTTAAACTCCGGCGTCTGGGTGTTGGCATCGCCAACAAACGGCGTCAGGGTATTCGCGATAAAGCCTTTCTTCGCGACGCCCTGATAACCCCAGTGGATCGGAATCCCGATGGTATCCACGTCTTTCCCGTCCACTTTCAGCGTGCGAATACGTTTGGTCACCACCGCCTTGGCTTTGATATAGCCGCGGTTGGAGGAGACTTTCACCGTGTCGCCGTGGCCGATGCCGAGTTTATCCGCCAGCTTCTCACCAATCTCGATGAACTGTTCTGGCTGCGCGATAGCGTTCAGCAACGCGTGCTTGGTCCAGTAGTGGAAGTGCTCGGTCAGACGATACGTGGTCCCAACGTACGGGAACTTATCGTGTTTACCCATCGCTTCCATATCGTCTTTGAACACGCGTGCGGCCGGGTTCGAAATGACGTTCGGGTGCAGTGGGTTAGTGCCAAGCGGCGTTTCAAACGGCTCGTAATGTTCCGGGAACGGCCCTTCTGCCATCTTATCGAGAGCAAACAGGCGTCCCATACCTTCCGGCTGCATGATGAACGGCCCAACGTCAGTCCCCGGCGCTGCAGTGCTGTAGTCCGGAATATCCGCGCCGCCCCATTTCGCGCCATCCCACTTGATCAGCTGGCGCTTCGGATCCCACGGTTTACCCTGCGGGTCTGCGGAAGCACGGTTATACAGGATGCGACGGTTCAGCGGCCATGCCCATGCCCAGCCGAGCGTATTGCCCAGGCCTGATGGATCAGCGTTATCGCGACGCGCCATCTGGTTGCCGTCCGGCGTCCAGCTGCCGGCGAAAATCCAGCAACCGCTGGCGGTGGTGCCGTCATCACGTAGCTGCGCAAACGAACTGAGCAGCTGGCCTTTTTTGACGATAACCGCGCCGGTAGCCGGATCGGTAATATCTGCCAGCGCTTTACCGTTGCTTTCCATCGCTACTTCTTCCGAAGCAGGCTCGTCCGGCGTGGAGTAATTCCACGTCATGTTGAGCACCGGCTCAGGCGCCGGGCCGCCGTCTTTGGCATACATTTCACGCATACGCATGAAAATACCGGCCAGGATTTCACCATCGGTTTTGGCGATCCCCGGGGCATCCGCGCCTTTCCAGTGCCATTGCAGCCAGCGGCCGGAGTTAACGATAGAACCGTTCTCTTCGGCGAAGCAGGTTGATGGCAGACGGAATACTTCGGTCTGGATTTTTGACGGGTCAACGTCGTTCTGCTCGCCGTGGTTCTGCCAGAAGGTAGACGTTTCAGTATTCAGCGGATCGATAGTGACGAGGAATTTCAGCTTCGACAGCGAGGCCACAATCTTGTTTTTGTTCGGGAACGACGCCACCGGGTTAAAGCCCTGGCAGAGATAGCCGTTCACCTGGCCTTTGTACATCATGTCGAAGTACTGCAGCACGTCGTAGCCTTTGTCCCACTTCGGCAACCAGTCAAAGCCCCAGTTGTTTTCCGCTGTCGCCTTGTCACCGTAGAAGGATTTCATCATCGAGACGAAGAACTTCGGATAGTTGCCCCAGTAGTTTACCTGGCCTTCCAGCAGCGGTTTTGGCGTATTGGCGGTCAGATAGGTTTGCAGGTCAGTTTGTTTTTCGCTTGGCAGCGTCATATAGCCCGGCAGGCTTTGCGACAGCAGGCCAAGGTCGGTCAGGCCCTGAATATTGGAGTGACCGCGCAGGGCGTTCACGCCGCCGCCTGCCATACCCATATTGCCGAGCAGCAGCTGGATCATCGCCATGGTGCGGATGTTTTGCGCGCCGACGGAGTGCTGCGTCCAGCCCAGGGCATACAGGAATGAGGCGGTTTTATCGTGAGCGCTGGTTTCCGCGATGTACTCACAGACTTTCAGGAAGTCAGCTTTCGGCGTACCACAAATGTTCTCAACCATCTCTGGCGTGTAGCGTGAAACGTGCTCTTTCAGCAGGTTCCACACGCAGCGCGGATGAGTCAGCGTGGTGTCGCGTTTGGCGTGGCCGTTTTCGTCCAGTTCATAGTTCCAGCTGGTTTTATCGTACTTGCGTGCGTCGGCGTCATAACCCGAGAACAGACCGTCGTCGAACGCGTAATCTTCGCGCACAATCAGGCTGGCGTTGGTATACGCCTCGGTGTATTCACGGTTAATTTTTTCGTTATTCAGCAGATACAGAATAACCCCGGACAAGAAGGTAATGTCCGTGCCGGAACGAATCGGCGTATAGAAATCAGCGACCGATGCCGTACGCGTAAAGCGCGGATCGATAACAATAAGTTTGGCGCCATTATGTATTTTGGCTTCCATCGCCCAGCGGAACCCGACCGGGTGCGCTTCAGCGGCGTTACCCCCCATCACCACAACCAGGTTGGCGTTTTTAATATCCACCCAGTGGTTGGTCATCGCACCGCGACCAAATGTTGGAGCAAGACTTGCTACCGTTGGTCCGTGTCAGACGCGTGCCTGGTTGTCCACCGCGAGCATACCGAGCGCACGGGAGAATTTCTGGGTTAAATAGCCGGTTTCGTTACTGGACGCAGATGCACACAGCATACCGGTGGAGAGCCAGCGGTTGACGGTAGTGCCTTCGGCGTTTTGTGCGATGAAGTTGGCGTCACGATCGGCTTTCATCAGTTTGGCGATGCGTTCGAACGCGTCGTCCCAGCTGATTTGCTGCCACTTATCGGAGCCTGGTGCACGGTATTCAGGGTATTTCAGACGGCTTTCGGAGTGGATGAAATCCACCAGACCCGCGCCTTTCGGGCAAAGCGCCCCACGGTTTACCGGATGATCCGGGTCGCCTTCGATATGGAAGATGGATGCTTTGGCGTTCTTTGCTCCGTCACCGAGGCTGTACATCAACAGCCCACAACCGACAGAACAATATGTGCAGGTATTACGGGTTTCACGGGTGCGCAGCAGTTTATACTGTCGCGTTTCCGCCAGCGCTACGCTTGGGGCAAACCCCAAAGCAGCTGCCGTTGTGCCTGCCATACCGCCAGCGCAGATCTTAAAGAACTGCCTTCTGCTGACCTGCATGGTCACTCCTTGTTTCGACATTGCTTCCCCGTCGCCACTCAATACCTAAACCGCTAAGGGGATGGATTGTTATTTACCTTTGCGGTCATTGCCACAAAGGTTCAGAATTGGGGTAATCTCCCTCTTTCCCGGAGGGATATGCCTTCAGAATACCACAATGTGTGTACGTTTGTTCCAATGCGGTTAATGTAAAGTGAACGAAAAATCATCAGAACAGGTTGGTAATGTGAGTGATATCACTGGAATGCGTCAGGTGAATCTCTGGAAGCGCCAGGATTTACACCACACTCAGCAGGACGAGCTCGCGGAAGAGGTCCCCGTGGCGCTGGTCTATAACGGTATTTCACATGTGGTGATGATGGCATCGCCGAAGGATCTGATGCTTTTTGCCATCGGTTTTTCCCTCTCCGAAGGGATTATTGAAAACCGATCGGAAATTTTCGGGATGGAAGTGCTGCAGGTCTGTAACGGACTCGAAGTGCAGATTGAACTCTCCAGCCGGCGTTTTATGGCGCTCAAAGAACGTCGTCGCGCGCTGGCCGGGCGCACAGGCTGCGGCGTGTGCGGCGTGGAACAGCTCGATGATGTGGGTCGCCCGATTACACCGCTGCCGTTCACCCAGAATTTCAGCCTCAAATATCTCGATCTCGCGCTCGAACACCTCAACGATGTCCAGCCGGTGGGCCGTCTGACGGGTTGCACCCACGCTGCCGCATGGGTCACCTCTAACGGCACCCTGGCAGGAGGAATGGAAGATGTCGGCCGCCACGTGGCGCTGGATAAACTGCTGGGACGACGGGCGGGCGGAGGCGATGTATGGCAGCAGGGCGCAGTGCTGGTCTCCAGCCGGGCCAGCTATGAAATGGTGCAGAAAGCCGCGATGTGTGGCGTAGAAATCCTGTTCGCTGTCTCCGCTGCGACGACGCTGGCGGTGGAAGTGGCTGAGCGCTGCAACCTGACGCTGGTGGGCTTCTGCAAACCGGGTAGGGCGACGATTTATACCCATCCTCAGCGCCTTTTGGTTGGCTGATTTTAATTCAATTAATTTGAATGATGTAAGCAAAACCTTCCGCTATTCGTTGTCAGTATGTGGGTCTATTATTTAACACATCAAGGAAACATGCCTTACCAAGACAACTTAACTGAAGGGTATACATCATGAAAAGCATCAAAACTTTTGTAGCAGTTATCGCTCTCGCAACGTCATTCGGTTCTTTCGCTGCACAGACTGTCACCGCAACCTCTTCCACCATCGATGGTGCAGAAGCGAAAATCGCAGCACAGGCTCAGGAAGCTGGCGCATCTTCTTACACCATTACCCAGGCTTTCACCGGTAACCGCGTACACATGACCGCTGAGTTAAATAAGTAAGTCATAGCCACTGTCCCTGGCTCGTCTTGAGCCCGGGACAGGTTTCATTCCCGCAGCAACCGCACAAACTCTTCCGCACTTTTTAATCCCGCAATTTTCCCCGGTAAATGCTTGTACAACGTTCTGGCCAGATAGCTGAATATTTTCAGTTCATGGCGGGCAGATGCGCTGGCGCAGGCGATCAACAAATGGCTCACCGGCTCATGGTTGACGACAACAGACCGGGGAAGCGTAATGAAATAGCCGCGAAATGAGGTCTCTTTTTCGCTCCAGCAATGGGGAATCGCCAGTTGATTGACGATCAAATTCTCCCCTTCCTGTTCACGCTGACAAATACGCCAGGCTTCCTCATCGGTGAGATGCCCTTGCCTGACCAGGCGCTGACTGACCCGCGCGCAAATCTCAAGCCAGGTGTCGTTAGGCTGATTTTCTTCATGGAAACATGCATCGACGGGAAATAACCGTTCCAGATTCTGGCGGATATACACGGTATCGAGGAAATCTTTAATCTGCCCGATACCCGCAGGGGTGATGATATTGCGGATATTCAGCACATTGCCGATGTTGACGTTGAGCTCAAGATGGCTGTTATTGATGATACAAACCGGCTGAATTTCGTCACGCAGGCCCATCAATCCGGACAGACTGCGGGCAATATGTACCCGACAGTTAGGCACATCCCGCTCGATAGCCAGCTTGTTAATGGTGGCGATGGCGTTTTGTTCGGCGAGCAAAATCACCGGCTGCCGCTCTGTTTGATGGCGTTCCAGCGCGCACGCGAAATACAGCCCAATCAAGTCGCTGTCAGAAACGATAATTCCCAGCCGTTCCCGCAGCAGGCCGATAAAACGAATGCTCATATCAAACGCCACGGGCCATGCAGCTTTCAGGTTATTCATGCTGCTCTGACGGCTTTCCGCCACCCAAACCGGTGATGCGGCACAGCGCGTCACGTGTCCGGTTAAATCCTCAATAAGCTGTGCGTCCTGCACACCGCCCGGATGGTCAATCAACGCCTCATCCAGCAGTTGTTGGATCCTGTCTGGCGTTATCTGCGTGGCGTTGTACTGCAACGCATCCAGCAACGAAATCAGTACGCTCAATGTCTTCTGATTAAAATAAAACCCTGCATTCTCAATGCATAAAGCGATTTCGCGATCCGCATCGACCTGGGGCGCATTGCGGATAAGATTTCGCATCGCCCACACCGCCAGCACCACGCTCACCACATAGTCGCGGTGGATGGCCGGCCAGGCCTGAAGCGCACTGATGCCAGCCGTCAATCGTTCGACGGCGGCGTAATTAAAGCCCGTGAGAGACGACACAAATGGATCTTTTTTTAGCAGGTTAGCGAGGATCAGAATCTGCCGGGCTTCAGGCTCGTCGATGAAGTACCCGACGCCTGGCCGCCCGGCGATGGTGAAGACTTTTTCATAGCGCTGGCGCAGTTTCACCAGCTTCTCCGCAATCAATGTTTCGGGAAGATTCAGCGCATCAGCCAGCTGAAGACGAGTGGTAAACCCGTTGAGCAACAGCAGCGCCAGCAGCTGATCGTCGTTGTCATGGCGCTGAAGCAGCTGGAAATAGTGCTTTCTGTCGAGAATTTCCAGCTGTACGCCTGCGCTGCCCTGACTGGTTACCCGGGCGCGTCCGCTGAGGGTAAAATTCAGATAATCAATGTCCCGCGAAATGGTCCGGGCGGAAACGCCAGCGTGTTGCGCCAGTTCCGCAAGGGAGCTGGGCTGATGTTCCAGTTTTTCCAGAAGAGAAAGCTGGCGGTCGTTAAGCATCCTGTTGTTACCTGAAATCCCGCAAAGCCGCCACGGTATCACCATTCAGCCGCTGTAAAAGTGTGCGGACCACGGTAAACAACGCGTTGTAATCTTTTTCAGAAATCATCCCGTTATTGGCGTGCAAGTAGCGTGTCGGCAGACACAGCGCCAGAACCGGGCGGCCGCCGCCCATTACGTTATAGCGTCCGCCGTCGGTGGCGCCGGTTTTCATGATGCAGAACTGCACGTCACTCTCGGTCTGGCTGGCACACTCTTTCAGCATTGAGGTCAGTTTCTGATTGGGGAAATAACGCTTATCGAATAGCATCGCCGCCGGGCCGTGCCCGAGTTTAAGCGGAAATTTGACGCTATCGATGCCTGGCACATCGCCCGCTACGGCGGTATCCAGCACAATGACCACGTCCGGTTTGATGTGCTCGGCTGACGTCTGCGCCCCGCGCAGGCCGACTTCCTCTTCCACGCTTGCCACGCCGAACAGCGTAATGTCCGGGTTATTGACCGACTGGAACAGCTCCGCCATCAGGGCGCAGCCTGCGCGGTTATCCAGCGCTTTGCCGACAATTTTATCGTCTCCCCAATGGGCGAAATGCGCCTCTGGGCTGATGAAGTCACCAATGCAGATACCACGATTTCCCACCTGTTCGCGGCTGTTGGCACCAATATCAATAAACATTTCGTCGAAATCGACCGGTTGCTGCTTTTGCTTTTCGCTCAACGCATGAGGAGCCACAGAGCCGATCACGCCAGGCACATGTTTTCCGGCACGGGTACGGATTGTCACCCGATGATTGAGCATTGACTGACTCCACCAACCGCCGATGGTGGCGAAACGCAGAAAACCGTCATCGGTAATGTGACTGACCATAAAGCCAACTTCGTCCATATGACCGACAATCGCAACTTTCGGTCCGTGGCTGCCTTTGCGGGCAACAAAGCTGCCCAGGCCATCGAAACTGATCTCATCCGCACAGCCTTCGAGCGTCGCCCGCAAAATATCGCGAACTTCCTGTTCATCACCGCTGACGGCGGTGGCATTGCAGAGTTGCTTAAGCAGTTCGTTGTTCATGCAGAGTGTCCTGTTTCGCCATTTTGCGCTTCAGCCAAAAGCCTTTGAGCACAATAATCAATGTGATATTGAGTGCCAGGCCGCATGCCAGCACCAGATAAAACGACCCGACCGGCGACATCAGCCCGATCAGCGGATCAAACACGCCAAGCCCCGGTGCCAGACGCTGAATGCCAAAGGCGATAACCAGCATGCCGGTGATGCCGCCGCTCAGGGTATTGGCGGTGATCATCGGCAGTGGGGCGGCTAATGCATACGGAATCGCCGGTTCGGTGGCAACGGTAGCGCCCACTACAATCGCGCTGCTGGCTGCGCTTTTTTCCTGTTGAGTGAAGAGCTTCGGCGCAATATAGGTGGCGATCCCTGCGGCCATTGGCGGCATCAGCGCTACCACGCCCACGATGGCGTACCAGTCGTAAATGTGTTTTTCCAGCAGCGAGAAGCAGAAGAACCACGCGGTTTTGTTGATCGGGCCGCCCATATCAAACGCCAGCATTGCGCCAACCAGGAACGCCGCACCGAGCTTCATTGACGGCGGAATGGTGTTGAGGAAATGCAGCAGGCCGCTCATCAGGTCGGACATAAACGGCCCGACGATGTAGTAGGTCAACACGCCAAACAGCAACAGCGTGACGAAAGGGATAAGCATCGAACCGAGTAACGGTTGCAGGGCTTTGCCGAGGCGGACCTTGCGAAACCACAGCACGAAATAGCCGATGGCCAGACCCAGTACCACTGCGCCGAGGAAACCCGCGCCGGACTGCGTGCCGAGCAGGGCTTTGTCGTTCGCCAGGTAGCACACCAAAAATGCCGGCGCGAAAGCCGGTTTATCGCCAATCGATGACGCGATATACGCCCCCATTACGGGGATCATGAAAGTGAAGCCGAGATAGCCGATGGACTCGACCACCCAGGTAAACGATGGCGCGCCTTTGGCCATATCGGTATACGGCAAGCCCATTTGCACCAGCATATTGGCGATCGCCACCAGGATACCGCCGCCGATCACAAACGGCAGGGCGGCAGAAACGCCCGCCATTAAATGGCTCATCACGCTGCCCTGCGCCACGTCCTGTTTTCCCAGCTTCATGCTGCTGTCGGCGGTAAACGTCTGCGAATGGGACGCCAACTGAGGGAAAATGGCATCGATATTTTTCAGTGCCTGTGAGATAGGGATTTCATAGACTCTTTTGCCAACGAAACGCAGCCGATCATCATTACTGATGCCGCGCCCGGTGGCGAGAATGACATAATCGGCGGCGTCGATTTCCGCATCGCTCAGGCGGTTTTCAACCCCGCTGGAGCCCTGCGTTTCCACCCGAATGGTGTGCCCGAGCTGACGGGCTTTTTGCTCCAGCGCTTCGGCCACCATATAGGTGTGCGCGATCCCCGCTGGGCAGTTAGTTATGGCAACAACGCGTAATGACGATTCCATGGCCGGTTCCTGTTAGTCGCTGAGCGTATGATTGAGCTGCGTGAGAATTTGGCTGACGTCGCCCTGTTGCAGCTGGCTGATAAAGTCGGCGTGGATAATCTTGCGGCACAGCGAACCGATCATTTTCACCTGGTTTTCTTCCCCTTCCTGCGGAACGCCGATGCAAATCCAGCCGTTCACCGGTTCGCCGTCTGCGGCCTGCCAGTCAACGGGGCTTTCTCGGCGGGCAAACAGAACGAAAGGATGTTTAACCACGCGGCTTTTGCCATGCGGCACCGCGATGCCGGAACCAAAACCGGTGGAGTGCAACTTTTCGCGTTGCAACAGCGTTTGCAGGAACTGGTTTTTATCGCTGACAAAGCCGCGGGTGAACGCCATATCGGCCAGCGATTTCAGAATGGAATAGGGCGTATTGCCACTGATGTTGAGGTTGATGCAGTCGGGGGTAAGAAGCGCCATGCTGATAATCCGTCTAAAAAACAGACACTCAGTGTAGCGGGCAGAAGGGACAACGCTGATGGGCAATATGTCGTGCGGGCCTGACAGAAACTGCGCTAAGTTTTGCGGGCTGGCGCACACTCAGACGCGGGGCCTGAGTGTGTTACCGATTAGTGCAGGCCGAAGTAGCGCAGCAGCGCGGTGACCACCGCTGCCGATAAAATCACCACGATAAGCGGCATTTTGCGCCAGGCGAGAAACACCGCCACCGCCACGCCGAGGACGCGCGCGCTACCGGCAAAATGGCTACCTTCGAAGAACGTTGCCGCCAGCGCGACGGCAAACAATAAGGTCGTCGCTGCGTCGTTGAGTATCGCCTGTGAACGTTCGGACAGCGCCAGTTTATTGCCGAGTTTGGTGCCGCCAAAGCGCATCAAATAGGTGCCGACAGACAGCACTGCGATACCCGCAATAATCCATAAGGTCTCGCCCATTATTTCTTCCTCGCAAACAGGCCCAGCAGCGACAACAGGACCGGCACGCCTGCGGGCGTAAACGGCACAGCGGCTAACGACAACGCTGCGCCGCTCATCGCGCGGATAAGCGTGGTGCGATGTTTAAAGGCCGGGATCACCAGCGCCACGAGGATGGCCGGGAACACCGCATCGAGGCCGATGGTTTCAGGGGACGGTAGCAATTTGCCTACGCCACTGCCCAACAACACGCCGAGTGGCCAGAGGATTGCCACGCCGCAGCCGCACAGCCAATAAGCGGCTTTACGTTGTTCTGGCGTCGGTTGTGACATGCCAAACACCACACTTTCGTCGTTCATAACATGGCAGCCAAGCAGGCCGATGGCGCGCTTGCCGACCAGGTTACGCACCGCGACGCCGAAGGGGATATGACGGGCGTTGACCAACAAACCCGCGACGGCGGCCGCCAGTGGATTGCCACCGCTGACAATAATCCCGAGGAACATAAACTCAGACGCACCGGCCAGCACCAGCGTGGATAGCGCCAACGGCACCCACAGTGGAAAGCCCCATGACATCGCCAGCGAGCCATAGGAAACCCCGACCACGCCAACCGCCAGGTCGACCAGAAGAATTGCTTTAATGGTGTCGCCTTTCAGGCAGGCGAGGTGACGTCGGAACATAGAAATTTAGCCATATCGAACGAGTATTCATTATAATGAACGCTGTTGATTTGATTTACAAGATGAACGATTCGTTCGATTTATAAAACACGGAGCCGTGTATGACACAGCCAATCGGCGTTATCTCCCGCAGTCTGGTGCGCGAACGCCAGCGCACCGGGCTTTCATTGGCCGAAATTGCCCGCCGTGCCGGGATAGCTAAGTCGACGCTGTCGCAACTGGAAGCAGGCAACGGTAATCCTAGCCTGGAAACTCTGTGGTCGCTGTGTGTGGCGCTGGATATTCCGTTTGCCCGCTTGCTGGAGCCGCAGGCCCCCACGACCCAGGTGCTCCGCCGGGGTGAGGGCACAAAGGTGGTGGCCGAACAGGCTAACTACCAGGCGATTTTACTGGCTACTTGCCCGCCGGGTGCGCGTCGGGATATTTATCTGCTGATGACACAGCCCGGAGCGGACCGTATTTCACATCCACATCCGCCGGGTTCTGTGGAACATATTATTGTGACTCAGGGCCGGGCGTTGGTGGGATTAACGGAAGCGCCAGAAGAGTTAGGTGAAGGGGATTACATTTGTTATCCCGCCGATCGGGAGCATGTGTTTAAAGCGCTGAAAGAAGATACTCAGGCTATTCTGATCGCTGAGCAGAATTAATTATAATCGCCCTCAATAACATGGGCGGTTTTTAGCTGAATTGATTTGTTTATTATATGATTGAAAAACAGGGATGTTAGCTCGCTCACGTTGTTGCTCATTTCCATTATCACCTTTCCCTTCTTGATAATATTATCTTTGAGCCTGATTTATTTAGCATATTTCTGAATAAAATCATGTTTGATAAACGCGTGCGTCTCTTTTATCAAATAACAATAAAATACATTCATCGCATAAATACATTATCCGCGGGATGTCATTTCCGCTTTATTATTATGTCATGGAAGGTAACGAATGAAAAAAACGACTCTGGCTGTCGCAATAGGATTATTGCTGGTGGGGAATTCCGCCCTGGCTAAATCAGCACCGCTCACCGTAGAACAACGATTGCAACTATTAGAAGAAAGGTTAGTGTCCGCAGAGAACAGAGCACTGTCGGCAGAACGTGAAGTTCAGGAATTGAAAAGCCAGCAAACCGTGGACAGAAAAGAGCTCAAGGCCGTTCAGGAAAATACAGTAGTCAGAAGCGAAACGCCAAAATCTGAAACGGCGAATAATGCCACCGCCCCGGCATTATCGCTTTCCGGCTATGGTGACCTGAAGATTTACGGCGATGTCGAATTTAACATGGATGCTGAAAGTAAGAGAGGGACGCTGACCAAACTCAATGAAGACAATACAACCGAACAATGGGATATGGATGGTCGTATTCTGATTGGTTTCGACGGGATGCGTAAACTGGCTGATGGCCGTTTTGCCGGCTTCTCTATCCAGCCACTGGCGGATATGTACGGCACCATGAACCTTGATGACGCGTATTTCCACTTCGGTCAGGAAAATGACTGGAAAGTGAAAGTGGGTCGTTTTGAAGCCTTTGATATGTTCCCGCTTAATCAGGATACCTTTGTTGAGCACTCCGGTAACACGGCCAATGACCTTTATACTGATGGTCAGGGCTATATCTACATGATGAAAGAAGGTCGCGGGCGTTCCGATGCGGGCGGTAACTTCCTGTTGAGCAAGCAAATCGATAACTGGTACTTTGAATTGAATTCCCTGATTGAAGACGGGAGCACGCTTTTTGCCGATAGCGATAATGTTAACGCGGATGGCCGTACCTACCACGGTCGCGAAATGGATAAAGAGAGAAATGTCATTTATATGCGACCGGTTATTTCCTGGTCTCCAATGAAAGAACTTTCATTCTCTGCGGCAATGGAATCCAACGTCATTAATAACGCCTATGGTTATACCAACAGCAAAGGCGAGTTTGTCGATCAGTCCGATCGTACCGGCTATGGTTTAACCATGACATGGGACGGGAAGAAAACCGATCCTGAAAATGGCGTAACATTTAACCTTAATACGGCCTATATGGATGCCGACAATGAAGAAGATTTCACTGCCGGCGCGAACGCGTTATGGAGAAACTTCGAGTTGGGTTATATCTACGCGCATAATAAAATCGACGACTTTGAAAACATGGTTTGCGATGATGACTGCATCATCACTGACGAAGGGGCCTATGATATTCATACCATCCATGCTTCTTATTTGATCCAGAACGTGATGGATATGAATAACTTCAATATTTATCTGGGGACCTACTGGTCTAAAATTGAGAGCGACGAGAAGATTTCCAGCAACGATGATCGCTACGGTGCTCGCGTGCGGTTTAAATACTATTTCTAAGAATTTAATTAAATGTGAGCAAAAAAGCGCCTGATGACAGGCGCTTTTTACTTTCCGACCCAGTTGTTTTTTATTTTGAATTTATCGGCCCGATTATAGCTGAACGAATAGTTGAAGATGGTGCCATCTTCGAGTTTGGTGACGCCGGAAACCTTTAACATTGGCAAGCCAGGCGCGATACCCAGCAGGTCAGCCATCTCTCTGGAAAATAGGCCGCCTTCAATCACCGAGTTGTAGAACTTAATTTTTTTGCCAGTGTAGGTTTCGATATATTCATATAGTGAGCCTTCATTCAGCAAAGTATCGGGGATCTCGGTAATGACTGCTGCATTAATCCATGAGTCCTCAACCAGCACCGGCGTATTATCAATCAGTCTCACGCGGCGGATGAAGTGCACGTGCTGCCCCGGTAAGACTGCCAGTTGTTGCGCAATCTCAGGCGTCGCGGGCAGCAATTTATGGCTAATGAGGCGGCTGGAGATTTTTGCCTGAAGATGAAACTCACGGGAAAAACCGAGGACGGTATCGCTGGCGCCGTTGTTAAGCATATACACGTTATCTTCGATAACCCGGGTGACAAACATCCCTTTCCCGTGGATCCGCTCAATGAAGCCTTCCTGCTCCAGTAGGTGCATCGATTTTTGTAGCGTCACCCGCGTCACGCCGTAAATCAGCGCCAGTTCTCTCTCGGAAGGGATCTTTTCCCCCACCCGGTAGCGCTTATGCAGAATATCGTCTTTGATGCTGTTCTTAATTTCGATGTAACGGGCAACCATAAAAGAGGTATCAGTGAGCAATAAAAGGAACCAGTATAACACTGTTGATCGGAGGGGCGTGTTTCCACGCCCTGAAGTTTACGCGTGCTCACGCAATTGGGTTTCCTGCATCTGCATTTCTACCCGCTCCTGTAGTAGTTGTTTTTTCTCCAGCATCTTAAAGAACGGGAAATACATCACGGCTGAGATAATGACCATACAGCCTGACCAGATAGCGGCCGGAATATTGCCGCCCGTGGCAAAATACGCATTAAGGATGGGGGGCATGGTCCAGGGGACCTGTAATACCGGTTTACCGATAATGCCAAACGACATCAGCAGCCACGAGCAGGTACAAATCACCATCGGCGTGGCGATTAAGGGGATCATCATCAGCGGGTTGAATACCATCGGGACGCCAAAAATCACCGGCTCGTTGATGCAGAACAGCGCCGGGCCAAAGGAAACCCGGCCAATTGACTTGTAATAGCGGCTCTTCGACCACAGCATCGCCAGTACCAGCCCCATTGTCGCCCCGGAACCTCCCGAACAAATAAAGATAGTGTAAAACCCTTCGGCATTGATGTGTGGAATGGGCTGATGTGACAGATACGCTTGGGTATTTTCGGCGATAAACGTAAGGAAAATCGGGCTGGTGATCCCCGACAGAACATTGGTGCCATGAATGCCGCAACACCACAGAAGTGAGATCAAACCCACCAGTACCAGCATGCCGGGCAGCGTATCCAGCCCGCGAACCAGCGGGCTGAGTATCAGCGTGAAAAATGCATTGATATCGAAATTGAGCACCACGCGCACCAGCCAAATTAGTCCTAAGCAGACGCAGGCTGGCGCCAGGCTGACGAATGACTGCAAAACGGCAGGCGGCACACCCTCGGGCATTTTGATGTAGAGCTTATGCACAATGAAAAAACGCACGATATACACCGTCAATACCGAGAGGATGATGGCGGAAAAAAGCCCGGCGGCGCCAAAATTATCGACGTTAATCTTATGGTGGTCATCCAGTTGCGATAACAAAAACACCGCGACCGTAATACAGGCGCAGCTCAGGCCGTCCAGCGCGTAATGTTTGGCGAGGTGGTAACTGATGCCAATAGCGGCAATCAAACCAATTGCGCCAAACGTGGCCTGCACTGGAATGCTCAGCAGCGTGGCATAGTCGCCGAGCCACTCGCTCCAGCCCGGAATGGGCAAATTAGCAATGATGAGGAAAATACTACCGGCGATAATAAACGGTAGGGTAAACGCAATCCCGTTTCGCACGGCAACCAGCACCACGTTATTACCAATTTTAACCAGCACCGGGACGACGCTGTTCTCAAGAAAATCGTTCATATTTACTCCCTGTAAATACCGTCGGCGTTACAGCGTGTATTGCGGCAAATAGTCGCGGTTCGCCGCCAGATAGTCGGACAGAATGTGCTCTGCAACGGCCACGGAGGGCACCAGCGGATGCGACGCTAAGGCCAGCAGGGCCGTCGATTTATCGCCGGTCATCGCCGCTTCAACCGTCAGCTCCTCAAAGGCTTTTACGCTCTGAATCAGCCCTTTTATCGCTGCAGGAAGCCGCCCATAAGCCAAAGGATGTGCGCCGTGTGCATCTATAACGGCGTTGGTTTCAATCACGGACGTGTCGGCTAAATCCGGTGTGGCGCCCTGGTTGGGTACATTCACCACGTGGATTTCGCGCTTGTTGTTGTAAATAGAGCTGATAATTGAACATGCCGTATCGGAATAAAGCGCTCCGCCGCGGGCGGAAAGCGCCGCAGGTTTTTCGCATAAATTCGGGTCGCGATAGAGTTCAAACAGGGATTTTTCGATAACCAGTGATTGTTCGCCGCGCGTGCCACCGTGTTCAAGCGCCTGGAGCTCATGCTCTACCATTTCCCGGCTGAGATAAAAATACTTCAGATAGGAGAGCGGATAGAGCTTCAGCGCGCGGATGAATTGTGCGGGAAGGCCAATATCAGGAATGTTTTTGAGCTGGTTGCCGCCCACGCCCTGAGCCAGTTTCTCGATGAAATCGTCGGTCAGATCCTGGCCTTTGACCGCGATCCGATCGGCGAAGATCAGGTGATTTAACCCCATCACCCGGGCATACACATCCTCTCTTTCCACACCATACGCCGTGGCGATATCCCGCATCATGCTGTTTGCGCCGCTGCAAATGCCCAGTGATTTTATGGCGGAGTGCCGAGAAAGCGCTTCCGTCACCATGCCTGCCGGATTAGTGAAGTTAATCAGCCATGCATCCGGGCACAGCTGTTCCATTTTGCGGCATAAATCAAGCAGTACGGGAATGGTGCGTTGCGCTTTCATAAACCCGCCTGGTCCGGTGGTTTCCTGGCCCAGCACGCCATAGCGCAGCGGGATTTTTTCATCCTGAATACGCGCGGCAAGTTGCCCCACGCGAATTTGGGTGGTGACAAAATCCGCGCCAGCCAGGGCCTTATCCAGATCGGTGGTGAGATAAACGGTCATATCGATGCCTGCTTTTTTCACCATCCGCTGGGCGAGTGCGCCGACAATCTCCAGTTTCTCTTTTCCCGCATCAATATCGACCAGCCAGTACTCACTGACCGGCAGTTCCTGGTGGCGACGGATAAAACCGTCAATCAATTCCGGGGTATAGCCAGAGCCACCGCCGAGTGTGACCACTTTGAGTCTTTCCATTGCCTGGTTCTCCATGTGTAACTGGCGTATGCCAGTTTGGTGAGAACATAACATAATGGAGAAATCGCGCAGCGCGAGATTAATCACAGAATTGACTATCGGGAGGGGGTTCCTGCACCATCGGCAAAGAGCATCAGGCAGCAGAACAGTTAATTGCCACTGGCGGTGATTGAGGCTAGGCAGGCGTTGCCGAATGCGGCATTTGTGGCGTTTATCGGTACCCCTTTACTGAAAGATGACAAAACGACCAATAAGTTTGGGCCGATCGTTCACGCCTATACCATGCGAAAAGTGAAAACACGTCTGGATAATATGGCGAACAAATTGTTGTCCTCCCCTGCGTTTGGGGAGGACAGGTAGAGGCTTACTCCAGCCAGAACACTTCTTTCAGCTCCGCGCTCACCGGGCTGTTATCCAGATTTGACGGCATCACTTCACCCATGAATTTCCACCAGCGCTGACACACATCGGTGTTGGCGACGGCGTCCCAGCGTTCTTCTGACTCGATTTCTACCGTCGCGAAGAGCAGGTTGCGGGCCTTATCGAGATAAATGGCGTAATGGTGCGCGCCATGGGCTTTCAGCACCGCTTCCAGTTCGGGCCAGATCGGGTTGTGGCGACGTTCATATTCTTCGTGTGTATGCGGGTGGACCTGCATGACAAACGCTTTACGGATCATAATGCCTCCAGATACAGCTCGCGCACGTCGTCGCGGCTGGCGGTGCGTGGGTTACAGGACGCGCACGGGTCGGCGAGGGCTTTATCCAGCCAGCCTTCAATATCGGCCCGGGTGACGCCGAGTTCTTTGAAACCTGCAGGAATACCGACGCGGGCGCTCAGGTCACGAATTGCCTGAATCGCCGCCATGCTTGCCGCTTCGTCACTCATGCCGCGGGTGTCGACGCCCATCGCCTGTGCGACACGAGCGAAGCGGGCAACGGCGTTTGGACGGTTAAAGTTTTCGATGATTGGCAACAGGATGGCGTTGCAGACGCCGTGTGGCAGATTATGCGTCGCGCCTGGCTGATGGGCCAGTGCGTGGACCAGCCCCAATCCAGCGCTGTTAAATGCCATACCCGCCAGATACTGGCCGAACGCCATCTGTTCGCGCGCGTCGAGATTATGTCCATCTTCCACCGCTTTTGGCAGCCACAGCGTAATCAGGCGAATGGCTTCCAGCGCGTTAGCATCGGTCAGCGGATGCGCGCCCACGGAGACAAAAGCTTCGACCGCATGCGTTAGCGCGTCCATGCCGGTTGCCGCAGTGATGGAGGCCGGAATATCGAGCATCACGCTGGCGTCGTCCACAGCGATATCCGGGATGATATTCGGGTCGATGATGACTTCTTTTACCTGACGCACGCTGTCGATGATCACCGCGTTACTGGTCATCTCCGCGGCGGTTCCGGCGGTGGTGTTAATCGCCACCAGCGGCACGCCGGGGTGCTTCACTTTGCCTACGCCGGAATAGTCCGTGGAAGGGCCTGGGTTGGCGGTAAGGATTTTGACGGCTTTGGCGGTGTCAATCGGGCTGCCGCCGCCAAAGGCGATAATGAAATCGCAACTGGCGTCATGCCAGGCCTGATAGCCTTTTTGCACCAGCGCTTCCGTCGGGTTAGGGAACACCTCATCGAACAGGTGATAAGACATCTGGTGCGCATCCAGCGCGGTAAACAGGGAATCGAGCAGGCCCATTTTTACCAGCTGTCCGTCGGTGACAATCAGCGCTTTACCCCACTGTTTCCCCGCCACCAGTTCAACCATATCCGTAATTGCGCCCGCGCCGTGCAGGCTGATTTTTGGTAGTGCCAACATAAAACTCATGCTTATTCTCCTTAATATTGCTGATTTTACTGCCCGATGGCACCCGCCATCCGGCGTTAATTCCGTCTTCGTCGCAGCACTCTGCGAGTAATAATCGGCAGGGAAATCACCACGATCAGCATCGCGCCGATGATGATTGACATCACGATGCCCGGCACGTTGAGCAGGCTCAGGCCAAAGGTCACCAGCCCCATCAGGAAGGCGGCGATAATCACGCCCACCATGCTGCCGGAGCCACCAAGAATATTGACGCCGCCGAGCACTGCCATCGTCACCACTGATAATTCCCAACCCAGCGCAATGGTCGGGCGCGTGCTGCCCAAACGCGACGTCAGCAGCACCGCAGCAAGGCCGGACATCAGCCCGACCAGCACAAACAGCATCAGGTTGTGGCGTTTAACGTTAATGCCCGAAAACCACGCGCCGGTCGGGTTATTGCCAATCGCAAAGGTGCGGCGACCAAAGTTGGTTTTGTGCAATACGAAGGTGAACACCGCCGCGAGCACGATAAACAGCGCAAACTCAAATGACAGCGCGCCCCAGACGTAGCCCTGACCAAACCATGCGAAGCTCGCCGGATAGTGATTCAGCGCCTGATCGCCGAGCAAAATGTAGGAAATGCCGCGGAACAGGCTCATGGTGCCAATGGTAATAACGATGGAAGAGAGGTTCAGCCGGGTGACCAACAGCCCGTTCACTAATCCGCACAACACGCCCACGCCCAGCCCCACGCACACCAACAGAGGCGTATCCATTCCCGCCACGGCGCAAAAGCCCATCGCCGTAGAACTCAATGCGATGATCGCTGCCACCGACAGGTCAATTTCACGGGCGATGATCAGCATCGCCATCGGCAACACGATGATCGCTTTTTCGGTGAAGTTGAAGGTGGCATCTGACAGGTTCCAGATGTTGAGAAAATAGGGCGAGGCGAACGCATTCACCACGAACACCGCGAGGGTGACCGCCAGAAGAAAGCCTTCCCAGCACGCCAGGCGCTGGAAAAATGACGGGGCGGGTGACGCGTTTTGCACAGCGTCAGAAGTCAGCATTTTGCTCATGGTTTCACCGCCAGTTTTTGCCGGGCCAGCGCCGCATCGCGCAGGATGAGGCGACCTTTGCGTTTGTTGCCGCGCTCGTTGAGCACCACCGCAATCACAATCACCGCACCGGAAATCGCCATCTGCCAGAACGGCGATACACCGATAACCGGTAAGGCGTTGTTGATAACGCCGAGGAACAGCGCGCCAAACAGACAGCCGAGCACGCGCCCGGTGCCGCCCATGGTGCTGATCCCGCCGATCACGCAGGCGGCGACAACCTGTAGCTCAAAGCCGTTGGCGACATCGACATAGGCCACGGCGAAGCGGGAGATCCATAAATAACCGCAGAACCCGGCGAGCGCGCCGGAAAGACAGAAGCTAACAAACTGCATTTTCCCGGCGTTGATTCCGGTGTAATACGCCGCCGTGGCGTTGCCGCCGGCAGTATAAAGCGAACGGCCGGTGCGGCTGTAACGCAGGAAATACCCAACGATGAGCAGCCCGGCGATGGCGCACCAGCTCAGTACTGGCAGCCCTAACAGCGAGGCACGCGGCAGGCCAAGAAAATCCGCGCTCATCTGATTCGAGTTCACCCAGCCGCCGTTGGACAGCAGAAAAATAATCCCGCGATAAATGCTCATGGTACCGAGCGTTACCACAATCGCCGGAATACCCAGTTTCCACACCAGTAGCCCGTTGATGATGCCCATCAGCAGGCCGAGCAGGGTGGCCAGCGCCAGCAGGGCAATCACCGGAATGTCCGGATGGTGGAAATTGAGCAGTGCCACAATCATGCCGGTGAGGGCCAGATTGGCGGCCATCGACAGGTCGATGCCTTTGGTCAGCAGCACCATCATCTGGCCGAGGGCGAGAATGATAAGGATGGCCGTATCGTTGAACATTTCCACCAGATTACCCGGGGCGATGAACGACGGCGTGCGGCTGCCGATGGCGGCGACTAACAGCACAATCACCGCAGCCAGCAGGGCTTCGCGGTGTTTAAGCAGAGATTTCAACATTATGCCGCCTCCCTGTTTGCACCGCTGGCAGCGCTGACGATAACTTCCGCCGTCGCGTCGCCCGCGCGGTATTCCGCGACCATCAGCCCTTCGTGCATCACGATGATGCGGTCCGCCATGCCCATCACTTCGGGCAGTTCGGATGACACCATGATCACCGCCAGACCTTGCCCCACCAGCTCAGACATGAACTGATGTACCGCCGCTTTGGAGCCGATATCAATGCCTTTGGTCGGTTCGTCGAGGATGATCACCTCGGGATGAGTCGCAAGCCATTTACCGATCACCACCTTCTGCTGGTTACCGCCGGACAGCGTTTCAACGGCTTGCCGCCAGCTGGAGGCTTTGACCTGTAAACGCCTGGCGTAGTCGTCCGCGAGTTTCCATTCCCGTTCTTCGTGTAACACGCCATTCGGGTTAAGCTTCCGCAACTGCGGCAAGCTGATGTTTTGCGCGATCGGCAGCGCAATGATCGCCCCCTGTTTTTGCCGTTCTTCCGGCACGCAAACAATCCCGGCCTGAATAGCATCGGCGGGCTGGCGGAAGTGTACGGTCTGGCCGTTCAGGACAATTTCGCCGGATGACGGCTGCGTCACACCGGACAGCGCCTGCATCAACTCGGTACGTCCGGCACCGACCAGGCCGTAAAAGCCGAGAATCTCGCCTTTGCGCAGGCTGAAATCGATATGTGCAAATTCAGTCGGATGGCATAAGTCTTTCACTTCCAGCACCGTATCACCGGGTTCGCAGGTGACTTTCGGGAAGGTCTGGGTAATGGCGCGCCCCACCATCATCGCCACCATTTTTTCTTCGGTAATACCGTGGATATCACCTGCGCCCACGAATGCACCGTCGCGCAGAATGGTGTAGTGATCGGCCAGCTCGAAGATTTCGTCGAATTTGTGCGAGATAAACAGAATGGCTTTGCCGTCCTGTTTCAGGCGTTCAACGATTTGATAAAACTCCAGAATTTCATGCTGAGACAGGGCCGCAGTCGGTTCGTCGAGAATCACCACCTGGGCATCAAACGAGAGTGCGCGGGCGATGGCGACCATATGGCGCTGGGCGATACTCAGGGTTTTCAGCGTGGCGCGTGGGTCAATCTGCACTTCAAGCCTCGACAGCAGCGCCTGGGCACGGCGATGCATTTCCGGCCAGTCGAGTTTCTTCAGAAAGCCCTTACAGACGTACTGCCCGGCAAAAATGTTTTCGGTGACCGACAGTTCATCAAATAGCACGGTTTCCTGATGGATCGCGGTGATCCCCACTTTGTGGGCAGAATCTGGCGTGGGCAGCTGGATGGGGATCGCTTTATACAAAATATCGCCCTCGTCGGGCTGATAAATACCGGTCATCACTTTGACCAGCGTGGACTTTCCGGCACCGTTTTCGCCAATCAGCGCGGTGACTTTTCCGGGCCACAGGTTAAGTTGCACATTCTCCAGGGCGCGCACGCCGGGGAAGAATTTGCTGATGCCTGTGAGCTGGAGCAAGGGGGTGGATTCGGCCATCATGGTTCTCCGTCAAAGGGGTCTTGTAGGGCGGGTAAGCGGCAACGCCACCCGCCGTGTTGCCGGATGGCGCTACGCTTATCCGGCCTACAAAACGCATCAGAAAATTTTGGAGAACTTATCAATGTTGCTGGCATCGTAAACGAACGGTTTGGCCATCGCGCCGTTACCGTCGGCATCCAGCGTTACGTTGCCGAGTTTACCCATGCTGGCTTCGGTTTTGGTGGCCGTGCCTTTCACCAGATCGTCCGCTAAATAGGTTGCGGCATAACCCAGATCGATAGGGTTCCAGATAGCAAAGCTTTTGCTGGCGCCGGATTTGATTGCCCCAGCCATTTCAGACGGCAGGCCCAGGCCAGTGACGTACACTTTACCGATTTTGCCCTGATCTTTTACTGCCTGCGCCGCGGCCACAATGCCAACGGATGACGGCGACACGATAACTTTCAGGTCAGGATACGTTTTCAGCAAACCGACCGCTTCGCGGTAGCTTTTATCGGAAAGGTCATCGCCGTAGGCCACCGTCACCAGATTGATCGACGGATACTGCGGCAGCACTTTTTTCATCTCCGCAATCCAGATGTTCTGATTGGTGGAGGTGGGAGTGGCGCTCAGAATGGCAACATCGCCTTTGTCCACTTTCAGCGCCTTCAGCGCATCGGCGGCCAGTTTGACGTTGGTTTCACCGATCAACGCGTTATTGGAAGGATTCAGGTGGATCTGACGGCCAGCCTGCGCCACGCCGGAATCCCACGAGACCACTTTAATCCCACGCTGCATCGCCTTTTTCAGTACCGGCACCAATGCGTCCGGATCGTTGGCTGAAATGGCGATCGCATCGACGCCCTGGGCGATCAACCCGTTCAGTACTTCGATCTGTGCTTCTGCGGTGGTGGTGGTGGGCCCGGTATAAATGACTTTGACGTCACCTAACTCTTTTGCCGCTTCCTGCGCGCCAACGTTGGCTGCTTCAAAAAATCCATTTCCCAGCGATTTTGCCACGAGGGCGATTTTGACTTCAGCTAAAGCAGAACCGGAAAACGCCAGTGCGGCAACGGTGAGGATCAAGCTTAGTTTTATTTTCATTGCTTTTACTCCACTTAGAGTTATTCCCGTCGTCTTTCACGTTGCAGATGCGTTGGCTTCTTACTCACCCCAGTCACTTACTTGAGTAAGTTCCTGGGGACTCGCGGCAAAGCCGCCTTTCTGCACCGCGAAATCCATAGGGAATGGTTAGATTGCAGGTGTGTGTTCGCCCCGTCTCAATGAGCGGGGCGCGATGTTATTATCGGTAAACTGTTATGCGTAAAGCGCTAATGCTGATGCCATTGGGGTCACGCCAAAGCGTTTGCCAAGAGCAATCAGTTCTTCCCGGGTGATGGTCTGTTTCATACCGCCCATCGAATAGACCTTCACCAGAACTTCTGCCGATTTCTCGGCGGTATCAATTAAGCCAAACGTTTCATCGAGCGTTGGGCCGCTGCCGAATACGCCGTGGAACGGCCACAGCACCAGCGAATGTTGCTGCATTTCGGTGGCGGTTGCCTGGCCGATTTCATCGGTGCCCGGCACCATCCACGGCAGAATGCCGACGCCGTCAGGGAATACCACCAGACACTCAGTACTGCCTTCCCACAGTTTGCGGGTGATGAGGTCGGTGTCGTTTTCCAGCACATAGGTCAAGGCAATCAGGTTGGTGGCATGACAGTGCATGATCACGCGGTCTTTGCCATTGGTCGCCTTGATGCGTTCGCAATGGGAAAGGAAGTGCGCTGGCAGCTCAGAGGTTGGCACCGCTTCGTGGGTCAGCCCCCAAAGAATGTGGTAGCCCGCGCCGTCGCTGTCCACTTTCACTACCCCTAAATTGGCGGTCGGGTCGAGCTGCACGTTGCGGAAGAATTTGCCGGAACCGGTGACGATAAACGGCGTATTCGCCAGCGCGGGCATCGGCTGGCTCAGAGCGATATAGCGCGGCTTCGCATGGAAATCTGCTTCGAACGGTGCGATATCGGCGTCGTCGAGGCGCAGGGTCAGGTTGCCGCCGTTGCGTTCGTCCCAGCCTTTCAGCCAGGCATCGGTGGTGGCTTTGATCATGCCCTGGACGAACCAGGAATCGGTAATGGTCTGCATAGTCTTGTGGTTCCTTTGAAAATGCCGGGTGGCGCGTGGCTTACCCGGCCTACTCTTACCAGTAGGCCCGGCACGCAAAGTGCCGCCGGGCATGTCTTTTATTTACGCTTCGCTAAAACGTCTTTCTCATAGGCGCGCACGTTGTCGAGCCACTGGCTGCCTGCTGGCGCATCGTGACGCTGACAGTACATTTCCCATACCGCCTGCCACGGCAGGCATTTCTGCTCTTCGAGCAGCGCCAGACGCGCGGTGTAATCGCCGTCGAGTTCCAGTTGACGCAGTTCCGCAGTCGGCTCCAGCAGAGCGCGCAGCAGGGCTTTTTTCATGTTGCGCGTGCCAATCACCCACGCGGCGATGCGGTTAATCGAGGCGTCGAAGAAATCGAGGCCAATGTGTACGCGGTCGAACAGGTCATGGCGGATGATTTCGCTGGCGATAGCCTGAGTTTCGTCGTCCAGCAGCACCACGTGGTCGCTGTCCCAGCGTACCGGGCGGCTCACGTGCAGCAGCAGGCGCGGCACAAACAGCATCGCGGCGGAGATTTTGTCGGAAATCACTTCGGTCGGATGGAAGTGGCCCGCGTCCAGGCACAGCGCGGTCTGGCGGCTGGTGGCGTAACCCATGTAAAACTCGTTGGAGCCGACGGTGTAGCTTTCAGCTCCAATGCCGAACAGTTTGCTTTCCACTGCATCGATGTGATGCGCCGGGCTCAGTTTTTCGCTGATAATTTCATCCAGCGCGTTCATTAGACGCTGGCGCGGCGCGAAGCGGTCGACGGTCAGGTCTTTCATGCCGTCCGGTATCCAGATGTTCATCACCGACGGGGTACCCAACTGCTCGCCGAAATACGCGGATACGCGGCGGCTGGCTTTGCAGTGATCAATCCAGAACTGGCGAATTTCATCGTTGGCGTGGGCCAGGGTAAAGCCGTCGGCGCTCATTGGGTGCGAGAAGCAGGACGGGTTGAAATCCAGACCCAACTTGTTGGTTTTTGCCCACTGCACCCAGTTTTTGAAATGCTCGGGTTTGATTTCGTTACGGCCAACCGGCTGGTCTGATTCCAGATAAATGGCGTGCAGGTTAAGGCGTTTTGGGCCCGGGATCAGGCTCAGGGCTTGCTCCAGATCGGCTCGCAGTTCAGTGGCGTTGCGCGCTTTGCCCGGATAGTTACCGGTCGCCTGGATGCCGCCGGTCAGCGCGCCGCCTGGGTTTTCAAACCCGGCCACGTCATCGCCCTGCCAGCAATGCATTGAGACAGGCAGACGGTCGAGCTGACGCAGCGCCTCCTCGACGTCGACACCCACGGTGGCATAACGCTGTTTAGCCAGTTCCCAGGCTTGTTCAAGTTGAGTGGTCATGCGCAAAGCTCCTTAGTCTGTTGTGGCTGAAACTGCGCGACGTAGCGGGCAATTTCACTGTTCGGATCCGGATTAAAGGTGGTGAGAGCGTGGTTGCCGCGCACCACCTTACGAAAATCATCGACGTCCTTGAGTTCATCAAGCGTCATCAGCTGCACGCCGATATTGCCCAGCGTGGAAGCTTCAATCGGCCCGGCGATAACCGTAATGCCGCAGGCATCGGCGCAGAGCTGATTGAGCAGTTCGTTCTGGCAGCCGCCGCCCACGATGTGCAGCTGTGAAAAGCGGTGACCGTGAAGATCAGCGAGCTGGTGCAGCACACGGGCATACAGCAGCGCCAGACTGTCGAAAATGCAGCGCGCCAGTTCGGCAACGCTTTCCGGCACCGGCTGCTGGCTTTCGCGGCAGGCGGCCTGAATTTCGGCGCTCATGTTGTCGGGATTAATGAAGCGGTCATCGTTCGGATTGATAACGAACTGACAGGCGGGCAGCATCTGTGTGTGAGCGATAAGCCTTGAGATATCACTGACGTTTTGCTCTTTCAGAACGCGTTGCAGCAACCACAGGCCCATGATGTTTTTCAGCACCCGGTAGCGGCCTTCCGCGCCGCCTTCGTTGGTGATGTTGTTCGCCAGCGCGCTATCGCTAGTACATGGCGTTTTGCTTTCATAGCCCATCAGCGACCAGGTGCCGGAAGAGAGATAGGCCGTATGCTTGCCTGTCAGCGGCGAAGCAATCACTGCACTGGCGGTGTCGTGGCTGGCGACGGCGACCACCGGGATCTGATTGCCCAACGGGCAAATCCAGTGTCCTACCACGTTGCCTGGATGCGTTGGCGTGCCAAACCAGCTGCGCGGGGCGTGCGCCCAGTTGAGCAGGTCTTCGTCCCAGTTATCGGTGTTGATATTCACCATCTGGGTGGTGGTGGCGTTGGTGTATTCCCAGTTCATTTTGCCGGTCAGGCGATAGGCGAAATAGTCGGGGATCAACAGCGCATGGGCGACGCTGGCCGCCGCTTCCGGCTGTTGTTCAGCGAAGGCGCGGAACTGGTAAAGGGTGTTAAACGGCAGGAACTGAATGCCGCTGCGGCGGTAAATATCGGCGCGTCCGAGCTCTTTTTCCGCGAGTTGCATCACGCCCTGCGTGCGGCTGTCGCGGTAGGAAATCGGCAGACCGACGCGGTTGCCGTCTTTATCCAGCAGCACATAGTCCACGCCCCAGGTATCAATGCCGATGCTGTCGATAAGAATGCCGTCGTCGCAAACTTTCTTCAGCCCGCAGCGAATTTCAGCTTCCAGGCTGTCGATATCCCAACAGTCGGTGCTGTCCACTTTTTGGAGCGTATTCATAAAACGGTGGATTTCACGCAGTGTCAGAGTCTTTTCTTTGCGGTCGTAACAGGCAAGCATTACGCGTCCGCTGGAAGCGCCTAAATCAACCGCCACACAATGGCGAAAACTCATGGGGAGATCCTTCTGATAGTCATTACAGACAGTCTGAAGGAGCGTCGTCATATCGACCTTCTCACCACTGACAGCCCTAAATGGTGGCTGGCAAGAAAGCAAAGATGAACGTGAGGGGCTTCACAATTTCCAGTAATAAGTCCGTTTCATGCGGGTGTGACGCTGAACGCATTTCCTGCTTTTTCCTGTCGTTTCTTGAAAAACAGACAGGGTTTGCGTGCTTTAGTGTCAAAAATTCAAGGTGAGAATGGCGGGGGCTGCTTATTATCCTGATAACTTTTCTCATTTCGTGGAGGCCATGATGACCGTACTGCACAGCGTGGATTTTTTTCCGTCAGGACATGCACCTGTTGCCATTGAGCCACGGCTTCCACAAGCAGAGTTTCCGGAGCACCACCATGATTTTCATGAAATTGTGATTGTGGAGCATGGCACCGGTATCCATGTGTTCAACGGCCAGCCATACACCATTACCGGCGGGACGGTGTGCTTCGTTCGTGATCATGACCGTCATTTGTACGAGCACACCGACAATTTATGCCTGACCAATGTGCTGTACCGGTCTCCGGACGCGTTCCGGTTTCTGTCCGGCCTGCAACAGCTGCTGCCGCAGGAGCAGAATGGCGTATACCCGTCGCACTGGCGGGTGAATCAGGCGGTGTTGCAACAAGTCCGGCAGGTTGTGCAGCAAATGGAAGCGCTCGATAGTGGGGACGACATGCACGCCATCGCCAACCGCGAAATTTTGTTTATGCAGCTGTTGGTGCATTTGCGCAAAGGCAGCCTTGCGGCAGAGGCGACCAATAACGATGCTCGCCTGAGTTTGCTGATGGCGTGGCTGGAAGACCATTTCGCCGACGATGTGTGCTGGGAAGAGGTTGCTGACCGCTTTTCGCTGTCGCTGCGTACCCTGCATCGCCAGCTCAAACAGCACACCAGCATGACGCCGCAGCGCTACCTCAATCGCATTCGTCTCACCAAAGCGCGTCACCTGCTTCGCCATAGTGACGAAAGCGTTACAGACATCGCATTTCGCTGTGGTTTTGGCGACAGTAACCACTTTTCGACGCTTTTTCGTCGCGAGTTCCAATGGTCTCCGCGTGACATTCGTCAGGGGCGCGACACGGTACTTCAGTAACGCGAGACCAGTCACCGTTTTTTGCTGTAAAAACAGCTAATAATATCCGGTTATCCGCTGTTTGAGGTTCGCTGTGCCTGCACCACTCATTCTTCGAAAAGCCGAATTTTTTACGTCGCCGCAGCAAGCGGTGGCGGTGGCCGATCGCTACCCGCAAAACGTGTTTGCTGAGCACACGCATGAGTTCTGTGAGCTGGTGCTGGTGTGGCGCGGCAACGGACTGCATATCCTCAACGATCGCCCGTACCGCATAACGCGGGGCGATTTGTTTTACATTCGCGCGGAAGACAAGCACTCCTACGCCTCCGTTAACGATCTGGTTTTGCAGAATATTATTTATTGCCCGGAGCGGCTGAAGCTGAACCTCGACTGGGCGGCGCACATTCCCGGCCTGCATGGAACGGCCTGGACGCCGCACTGGCGGATTGGCAGCAGCGGCATGACCCAGGCACGACAGGTGATCTCCGCACTGGAACAGGAGAGCCATAAAACCGGTCATCACGCGAACGATATGGCTGAGTTGTTATTTGCCCAACTGGTGGTGACATTAACGCGCCATCGCTTCGCGACCGATAACCTGGCGGCCACCGAAAGCGAGGCGCTGCTCGATAAGCTTCTCACCGCACTGGCGGGTAGCCTGAACAGACCTTTCGCGCTGGATCAATTCTGCGAACAGCAAACGTGCAGTGAACGCACGCTGCGTCAGCAGTTCCGCAGTCAGACGGGCATGACCATCAACCACTATTTACGCCAGTTGCGGATTTGCCACGCGCAATATCTGCTGCAGCATTCCGAATTGATGATCGGGGAAATTGCGATGCACTGTGGCTTTGAGGACAGTAACTACTTTTCAGTGGTGTTTAACCGGGAAGTGGGGATGACGCCTGGGCAGTGGCGTCATCGTAATGCGGCCTGAAATAACCGCGAAGGAGAATATTTTAAATAACCTACAATTAATAGTGTTATTCCTCACGTGATATTAAAATGAGTGCTCTGTGCAATAAATCACATTTAACAGTGATTTTTTGCTTTATGCTCCGATTATTATTTGCGGAGGTAGTATGCCAGCTATTTTCATCACATTTATCATGAACGGTATCGCTTTTTTGCTATCAATTGATAGCAAAATTAAAGCGCTGCTGGATAATGTGTGCTGGTTTAATTCCCTGCAAGACCTGACTGCAAATAATACGCCGGATGACGGTGATATGGATGTGCAAATGGCGCAAAACTGGTCGAGTTTATGGGATTGTGCAGGTCAGGCGCTGTACATAAATATCGAGCATCATTTTTATCTGCCCGACCCGTCAGCCCAGCCCGCGTCGCCATCGACATTGGGTTGCCGTAAAAGAACGGAACTGACATTCAGTTTCCGCAATTCGAGTCTGCATCAGTTGGTGATGTGCCGTCATGCCAGTGGCTCAGATGGTGATCATCTTCTGGCATGCCCATCGCTATTCATAAAGCACAATGCGCGTTTTCGCCATTGTGCTTTTTTATTATCTGAACTCATCAGAGAGGATGCGTTATGTACATTGTTTGTGTCGCTGCTTGTCCAACCGGTGTCGCGCACACCTTTATGGCCGCTGAAGCCCTTGAGATAACAGGGAAAAAACGGGGTCATGATATCAAAGTAGAAACCCAGGGCGGTCTGGGGACAGAAAACGAAATTACCGCTGACGACCTGTCCCGGGCCGATGCGGTAATCATCGCCGCTGACGTGGCTATCAGTGATAAAGAGCGCTTCGACGGCATGATAAAACTGGAGTGCAGCGTTTCCGACCCAATCAAATTTGGCGATGCGGTATTTGAAGCCGTAGAGCAGGAGGTGGCAAATGGCTAAGTTTCAGGGCGGGGGGCAGCGCTCCACGGGCGCAGAGGTGAAAAACGCCATCATGACCGGCGTCTCATGGATGCTGCCGTTTGTCATCTCCGGGGCAGTGATCATGGGGATTGCACGTATCGGTGCCTCGTTGTACGGCATTGATAACATCTGGGATGCCAGCCACGAGCAGGCCGCCAGCGTGATGGTGCAGATGCTGCATAAATTCGATGGTTTCGGTGGCCTGGCGTTGTCGCTGATGCTGCCGGTAGTGGCGGGTTATATCAGTTTTGCCCTGGCGAACAAACCGGGTCTGGCGCCAGGCATGGTGGGCGGCCTGTTGGCCAGCAATCTGGGCACCGGATTTCTTGGCGCTCTGGCGGCGGGTTTTGTGGCAGGTTACATCGTTCTGGCCCTGAATCGCTGGATTAAATTACCGAAAACCCTGGCCTCCGCGGGGCCAATTTTTATCCTGCCGGTAGGCGGCACGCTGCTGACCTGTATCGTGATGGCCTTTGTGATTGGTACTCCGCTGGCGGCGCTGAATCACGGTATGGAGCAGTGGTTGCTGTCGATGTCGGGCACCAACAAAGTTCTGTTGGCGGCGGTGATTGGCGGCATGGTGGGCTTCGACCTTGGCGGTCCGGTCAATAAGGCGGCGGTAACGACCGCGATGGCGCTGCTGGCCTCCGGTATCTATGACCCGAATACTGCGGCTCAGGTGGCTATTATTGTTCCGCCGATTGGCCTGGGCGTGGCGACGTTGATCTGGTCTTCGCGTTTCCCGGAATCGTTGCGCGAAGCCGGTAAAGCCTCCACCCTGATGGGGCTTATCGGTGTGTCCGAAGGGGCGATCCCTTTTGCGCTGGCTAACCCGCGCATCATTGTTGTTAACGTCATTGGCTCTGCCGTTGGCGCGTCGATGGCCGTTGGACTGGGGGCGAGTAACCATGCCCCTATTTCTGGGTTTTATGGCTGGCTGGCGGTTGAGCAATGGCCGATTTATGTCCTGTCCATTGCCTGTGGTTCAGCGATTATTGCGTGCGGATCGCTATTCATTTTCCGTGGCGAAGCAACGCCTGTTTCGGGTGGTAATAAAACAACGCCTGCGCCGAAATTTAAAGCCAGCAGATAATACGCTGCTGGCGTATTAATCCGAACAGTTTGCAGCGTGGATCGATTATTTCCTCCGCGCGGGAGTCGCACATCTTAAATACGGAAAATAATATGAAGACAGTTCATTTAATTCAGCATACGCATTGGGATCGGGAGTGGTATTTCACAGAGAATGACTCGCGAACGGTCCTTTATTATTTTATGGCCGACGTCATTGCGCGCCTTGAAGCCGATGAATCATTGGGGCCTCTGGTTCTGGATGGGCAGACGGTGGTGCTGGAAGACTATTTCCAGGTGGCTCCGGACAATCGTGAGCGAGTCCTTAAGCTCATTGCAGCGGGACGGCTGCTGATCGGTCCGTGGTATACCCAGACTGATTTTTTGGTGGTCGGTGCAGAGTCCATCACCCGTAATCTGCTGTTGGGCATGGCGGACTGCCAGACGCTGGGCAGCCGTATGCCCGTTGGTTATGTTCCCGACTCATTCGGGCAGAGTGCGCAGTTGCCGATGTTCCTGGCCCAGTTCGCTATCGATCGGGCGGTTATCTGGCGCGGCTGGTGTGAACACGACGTCGCCAGCAGCGAGTTTATCTGGCGCAGCGCGGACGGCAGCAGTGTGACCACCGCGGTTCTGCCCTGGGGCTACGGTTGCGCTAAATGGCTGCCGACGAATGCGGAGGAAGCCTGGCGGGTGCTGCCGGGTATATTGCAAAAACAGGCGAAATTTAGCGCGTCAGCGCAGATATTGCTGCCAAACGGCAATGATCAGTCTCCCTTTGAATATGGCGTGCCCGCCATGCTTGACACGCTCAACGAACAGCAGGACGAGTACCGTTTTGTGCGCAGCGATTTCAGCCGCTATTTTCAGGCACTGGAAGGCGAAACGCTGACGGAATTTCAGGGCGAGCTGCTCAGCCCGAAGTATATGCGCATCCATCGGGGCATTTTCTCGACCCGCATGGATATCAAACAGGCCAACGCCAGGCTTGAAAACTTTGTCAGTCAGCAGCTTGAACCGCTGCTAAGCGTGGTGTGGCGGTTGGGGCTGCCTTATCCGCAAACCGCTGTGGAGAACATCTGGCGCGAGGCGATGAAATCCCATGCCCATGACAGTATCGGCGGCTGTAACTCCGATCGCGTTAATGCGATGGTCAAAGCGCGGCTGACATCCGGGCAGGAAAGCGCCAGCCAGCTGTTTGAGCTAAATATGAAAATGCTGGCGGAAGGGATCGATGCCCGCCAGCAAGGCAAAAAAATCATTATCTTCAACTCGCTTCCTTACGAGCGCGACGGCCGGGTGGCGCTGACGCTGTATGTCCCCGGCACTGATTTTTGCATCGTTGATGCCTCAGGACAGCCCTGTCGCTGGCAGATTGTGCATGAAGAACAGCAGGATATGTCGGTTATTGTGCAGGAGCTTTCTAACAGCACGACGACGGTCTGGTATCGCAAATGTACCCTCCTGCTGGAAGCGAAAGCGCTGCCAGCCTGCGGATATCAGACGTTATATCTTCAGGAAGATTGTGCTGCAGGGTTTGTCGCGACAAGCGGGGAGATTTCAGCGCTGGAAAACGCCTGGCTGCGTCTGACGCTGGATGAGGGGCAGATCTCCCTGCTCGATAAACGTAGTGGTAAACGTTGGGAACACATTCTGCAACTGGTCGACGGCGGCGATGCGGGCGATAACTACAACTATTCGCCACCGGAGGAGGACTGGCGCGTGACCAGCGATGGCGCGTTGACGTCTGCCACCTGGCAGCGCGGTACGCTTGCCGATACGCTGACACTCAACTGGTCCATTGCTGCCCCCGTCGATCAGCTGGCTCGCCAGCAGCATCTGTGCAACACGCAGTTGAATGTCAGCATGACGCTGGCGCTTGATCATGACTGCCCGCTGCTGGATGTGCAGGTGAGCCTCGATAACACCTTGCGTGATCATCGCTTGCAGGTCGAAATCCCCACTGACATTGGCGAGATGTTCCACTTCGCCGATCAACCTTTTGGTCTGATCCGCCGTGAAAATCGCCCGCAAACGCTGGCGGTGTGGCAGCAGGAACAGTGGACGGAAGCGCCCGCTTCGCTGTGGCCGATGCAAAGTCTGGTGATGATGCATAACCAAAGCCATGGGATGTGCGTGGTGACAGAGGGACTACGCGAATATGAGATCCCGGCGGATAAACCGGCAACGCTGGCGATAACGCTACTGCGCAGCGTCGGCTGGCTGGGACAAGCCAATATGCCGTGGCGTCCAGGACGTGCCTCTGGCATGGTTTTACCTTCTCCGGACTCACAGCTGACGGGGCCATTTCACTGCCATTTTGCACTCCTGCCGCTGCATCAGGGGCCGGATGCGACATTCTGGCGCGACGTGGAGAACTGGCGCACGCCCGCCCTCGGCTGGCTGGATTCCGGCTGGTCGCGCTTTAAAACCAACCCGCACGGCAAGTCATTCCCGTCCTCGTACAGCCTGTTGAGCTGGGATACGCCGTTGCATTTCAGTACGCTCAAAAAAGCGCAAAACGGCGATGCCCTGATCCTGCGTGGCTGGAATCCTGGCACCTCGCTGCTGTCCAGTGCGGCCCCTGTTGCGGCGGGAGATATCACGCCTGTCACGCTGGCGGAAACCCCGCTTTGTGCCCCGCAAAAAACGGTTTCTGCTTGCGCGCCGGTGAGCTGGCGGATCCAGCCTGCGAAAGAAGGAAAATCCGATGCTTAAAATCCCGTTTATTTGTCCCCTGGAAAATGGCCTGCACGCCAGACCCGCCAGCGAACTGGAACAGCGAGTGACGCCATTTAACGCCCGGGTCACCCTGCATAATCTGCGCAATCAGAGACAGGTGGATGCGCGTAGTGTACTGGCGTTAATTGGCGCAGACGTGGTATTTCAGGATGCCTGCGAACTGCTGATTGATGGTGATGACGAGCAGGCAGCACGCCAGGCGCTGGGCGCGTTTATCACCAATGAACTGGCCGAGTGTGATGCGCCGCTTGTCACTCCCTCCGTTTCTCATGAACAGCCATTGCCTGTCTTTCTGGCGGCCACCACCGCGCAATGTCTGCGTGGCGGCGGCATCAGTCCGGGGCTGGCCAAAGGTATTGCTGTGCCGTTAGGGACGGTAGATCTGTTGCGGCTGGCAGAGCAGGAAGCGCCGCAGGAATCTGAACACCAGAGGCAAATGCTGATCCAGGCGTTAAGCGCGGTACGTGATCAGGTGCAGGCAGAATTGCGGCATGCGCAGGGCGAGACTGCGGACGTGCTGAAAGCGCACAAGAAACTGCTGCACGACACGATGCTGGAACAGGCGTTGTTTTCTGCGCCCAATGCCCGCAATGCGTTGGCGGCGCTGGCACAAGTGATCACTCAACTCAGCCTTCCGCTGCGTGAGAGTCGCAGCGTTTATCTGCAACAGCGGGCGCTGGATTTGCAGGATTTAGGGCTGCGTCTGGCGGCGTTTCTGCTCCCCGGCCCGCTCTTTACCTTGCCGGAATTAACCCAGGATTCTGTCGTCATCAGCGCATCCCCAATCACTCCCGGACAATTTCTGGCGCTGCGTGGAACGCATCTGAAAGGCATTGTGATGGGCGAAGGCGGTGAGACATCACATACCGCGATCCTCGCCCGTTCGTTTGGCATTCCGTTGCTCTGCGCGCCGGAGGTGAGAGTGCCGGACGGAACGCCGTTGCTCCTCGACTCACGCTATGGCGTGCTGGTGATTGCACCGGATGCGTGTGCACAACAGTGGTACGCCATGGAGGCAGAAAAAGACGCGCGCATCGGCCAGCGCTTAGCGCCGCTGTTGCAGCAAAAGGGCACCAGCCGCGATGGCGAATCGGTATCGTTGCTGGCCAATATTGCGCTGGCTGCCGAAGCGGAAGGGGCATTTGCTGCGGGGGCGGAAGGAATAGGCCTGTTTCGCACCGAAATGCTGTTTTGTGAACGCAGCGCGCCGCCAGAAGAAGAGGAGCAGTACCAGGCTTACCGCCATGTGCTGGAGCAGGCGCAGGGAAGAAAGGTGGTTATCCGCACGCTGGATATCGGGGGCGATAAACCCTGCGACTATCTCAATCTGCCGTCGGAAGAGAACCCATTCCTTGGCTGGCGTGCGGTGCGTCTCTATCCCGCGTTTCTGACGCTTTTCAGCCATCAGGTGCGGGCATTGCTTCGCGCCAGCGCCACAGGGCCGCTGCATATTATGGTGCCGATGGTGGCGACGCTGGAAGAGGTGAAGTGGCTGCATACCCAGTTCCATCAGATAGCGGAACAGTTACAGAGCGAAGGTCTCGCCATCGGAGAGTGGCACTTAGGCATCATGGCCGAGGTACCGTCGGCGCTTTACCTGCTGGAGCGCGCGGCAGCGTATATCGATTTTGTCTCCATTGGCAGTAACGATCTACTGCAATATTTCCTCGCCTGTGACCGCGGCAATCCGCGCATACGTCACCTTTATAACCACTGTGATCCTGGCTTCCTTAGGCTCCTCAACGACATTACGGCGAGCGCGCAGCGGGCAAAACTTGATATCTGCCTGTGTGGTGAAATGGGCGGTGACCCGACCGCGCTTCCGCTGCTGCTGGGGGCTGGGTTGCGACAAATCAGCATGTCCTCCGGGCGGATAGGGCAAGTGAAGCAGCATCTGGCGTCACTGGATACGACGGCATGTCGACAAACGCTTGAAGACGCTTTTAGCTGCGAAAGCGCCAACGAGGTGGAAAGCAGGGTCAAAGCGCAAACGGCACAGCGCAACCATCCGGTCTTCGATCCGGCGCTGGTGATGCTGGATCAGCGTGTCGCCAGCAAAGCCGAAGCCATCAAACGCCTGACGGATAACCTTGAGGTTGAGCAGCGGGTAAGCTCCGGTACGGCGGTGGAAACGGCCATCTGGCAGCGGGAGGCGGTGTTCTCGACCGCACTCGGTTTCGCGGTGGCTATCCCGCACTGTAAATCCGCAGCGGTCACCAGCAGCAGCGTCTCTTTATTGCGCCTGAATACGCCCCTGATGTGGGGAGACGGCGTGGAGGTGTCGCTGGTTCTCATGCTGACAGTCAGCGAGCAGGAAAAAGGCGATCACATGAAAATCTTTTCGAAACTAGCCCGCAAGCTGATGCATGAAGATTTTCGTCAGCAATTACTGCAAGGCAATGATCCGAAAGCCATTATCGACTTGCTTGAGCGAGAACTCACCCGCTAATAAAGGACATTGTGATGAAGACATTTTTGATGGCAAACATTGCCGCCCTTTTGCTGACCGCCAGCGCTGCGGAGGCGGCTGAACAGTATCAGTACCGTGTCGCGTTCATGCCCGATATCCACTTTCATGATGTGTATGGCACCTTCCAGGATGGGGCGTTCAGTGGCCTGAAGAATCAAAAAAGCGGACAGAATGCGATGATCCGTACCATGTATGCGCAGTTGACCTCCACGCGTTTATTTAATGAGAACTATTTTGCCCTTCGTGCCGCACTGGATGATGCGGGCAGCAAAGGCATAAAACTTATCGCGCTACCGGGGGATTTCAGCGATGACGGGCAGCCGGTACATATTCGCGGTTTGGTGACCTTGTTGCAGGAGTATCAGCAAAAATACGGCATGCGTTTTTTTGCCACTCCCGGGAATCACGATCCTAACCGGCCTTTCGATTTACCCGGCGGTGAAGAGGATTTTTTAGGCGCAGGTGGTAAAACCCAGCGCATTTTCAGTTTTGGTGCAAAAGAGTGCAAAGGCTACCAGGGCAAAACGGCGGTGATAGCGACCGGCGCAGAATTGCCGACCATTTGCAGCCAGGAGATGGTCAGTAGCGGTTATCAGTACATCATGAACATGATGGCGCCATTTGGTATGAACCCGCAGCAGACGGATATCTACTGGGAAACACCGTATTCATCGTATGACCAACAGCATTATTCCTATGCTAAAGCACAACAGGCCAGCGATTTCCGCCAGCGGCAGTATGAAATTTGCGCCCAGGGTACCGGAGGGAAATATAAAAAACCGGGCTACGGGCCGTGCTTCACTGTCGCGGACAGCAGCTACCTGGTTGAACCGGTGCCGGGGTTATGGTTGATGGCGGTGGATGCAAATGTCTATCTTCCGACGAAAAACGCTGATCCGACGAAATTGACGGAAGCCAGCAATTTCGAGGGCTCAGGCGATGCCGGGTATAACAAGATGCTGACCCACAAGCAGCAGACGGTAGCCTGGATGACCGACGTCGCGCAGCGTGCGAAAGCGCAGAATAAAACCCTGATTACCTTCAGCCATTTCCCGATGGTGGAGTTTGATAACGGGGCGGCGGGCGATCTGGAAAATATCTTTGGCAAAGGGAAATTCCAGCTGGCGCGAGCGCCACAAGAAGATACCAGCCATGCGCTGGCGAAAACCGGGATTGGCGTTCACGTGGGCGGACATATGCACTTCAACGATACGGGCGTGCGTAAATACCCGGATGGCAGTTTGCTGTTTAATATTCAGGCGCCCTCCATGGCAGCCTATGTCCCGGCCTATAAAATCCTCAATTTTTCCAGCCCGAACAGTATTGATGTGCAAACGATAATCCTCAACAGCGTGCCGCGCTTTAACGAGCTGTTTGAGCACTACCAGCAGGAATGGGATCATCTCAACGCTATCCATTCGCCTCATCTGTGGAATAAAGCGGTGCTCGGGGCGCGGGATTATTATGATTTCACCAACTGGCATATTACTGAACTCACCCGGTTGCGCTTTATCCCGGAGGAGTGGCCGTGCGAAATCCGCCAAATGCTGTTCAGCCTGAACGGTGCGGAGATGCTGATTTTAAGTCAGCTCAACAGCCCGCTGGCCTATCAGGAGGTGTTAACCACGCCGCAAGATGCGCATGCGATTTGTGCGAAAGGCAGCGCGCCTGCACCGCGGGATATCAGTGGGCTGTATCTGAAAAAAGAGTCCGCCGCCTGGCGCGAGGCGGAGAGCCGGGCCAGGACCTTAGCCCGCAACGCGGGGATGACGCTTGAGGAGTTTGCTGGCTGGAACGGTTTTGATCTGGCAGTGGATTTTTATCGCTTGCGCAATGCCGATGAGCTGGCGCTGAGGGATATTTCCGTCTCTCGCCTGAGGGAATACCGTCTGTTGACCTTAACACTGGCGAAGTCTCTGCCTGCCGAGATGCCGGAGGTCACCGCAGACAGTCCGTTTGATATGATTTTCCGCCTGCGCTTCGGCAGTATTTTCAGCGTGATTGATAAATATCTGAAAGGCAGCCCGAGCCGCAATTTCCATCTGGATACGAAAACAGGCGAGATCCACGCCATCTGATCAGAAGAGTGTTTTTATTCCCCTCCGAACTGCCCGGGACGGAGGGGGATTCATCAGTTAGCCATGCCTAAGCCCACGATATTCGCGGCGATGATAATCACCACGCAGCCCAGACTCAGCACACCGATCGGACGACGGCCGGCATTGTTCCACTCTTTCATAATTAACCCGACCAAACCGCCGCACAGCACGTAGAAACTCATGTGCAGCATCCAGCTCATGTAATCGTACTGCGCCGGAATGCTGGCGTGGCCCCAGGCGTAGAAAAAGAACTGCAAATACCACATCAGGCCCGCGAGGGCGGAAAACAGGATATTGCCGATGATCATCGGTTTTGCTAGTGAGAAGTCTGCTTTTACCGACAGGTTTGGCTTGGTTGCCAGGCGGAAGAAGCAGAAGCCGAGGTTAATCACCGCGCCACCGCCCATGATGATGACGTAGCTTGGCAGTGCCACGTACAGGGGATCGACGCCGAGGGCGGCCGCCGCTTCATGCATCGGTTTGGCCGCGTTCATGGCGAAGGACATCCCCGCCGAGAAAATGCCGCACATTACCGCCAGAATCAGCCCCTTTTTCAGGTTGAACTCTTCGGCTTTGATACCCATTTTGCGTTCTTTCAGCTGACCGGCGCGTGTGACGATACCCACGCCAATCACGGCCACCAGCACGCCCAACAGCGTCATTCGCCCGCCTTCGGTGCCGACCAGCACGTGGAACTGACCGTTGATAATCGGGGTCATCAGGGTGCCGACAATTAGCGTGATGCCGATGGCGATACCAATCCCCATCGACATGCCGAGATAGCGCATGGTCAGGCCGTAGTTGATATTGCCGATGCCCCACATCGCGCCAAACAGAAACACCGGCAGCAGCGTAGAGGCATTAAAGGAACGGTAGTACGCCCAGAAATCAGGTAACAACATGGCGCTGATGGCCCAGGGCAGAATTAACCATGAGACAAAACCACCAATCGCCCACATGGTTTCCCAGGACCAATTTTTAACTTTCTTGAACGGGGCATAGAAACAGGCTGCACTGGCCGCACCTATCAAATGCCAAAGAATACCCATCGTAATCGCGTGACTCATTTTTTTACCCTCAATGTTTTACATCGATGAATCTTTCATCTGACGTGACGAGTGTAAAAATTAGTCAATTGATTAACCTTCAGACCGCTGCCGTCCATGCCCCATACCTGGCAAAAAGCGCGTGTTACCCTTGAGCGGGCTCACAAAATCAGCCACATACCTAAAAGTTATAACCTTATTAAAATTACGGCATTGATAAACATTTTCAATATCATTTAATTAACTATAATGGACCAACTGCTTACGCGGCGTAACACCTCTGCCGCCCGATGATAATTGGAGATGAATATGAGTTATACACTGCCATCCCTGCCGTACGCGTACGACGCCCTTGAGCCGCACTTCGACAAGCAGACGATGGAAATCCATCACTCTAAACACCACCAGGCCTATGTGAACAACGCGAATGCTGCGCTGGAAAGCCTGCCTGAGTTTGCAAACCTGCCTGTTGAAGAACTGATCACCAAACTGGATCAGCTGCCAGCAGACAAGAAAAACGTTCTGCGTAACAACGCTGGCGGTCACGCAAACCACAGCCTGTTCTGGAAAGGCCTGAAAACCGGTACTACTCTGCAGGGCGACCTGAAAGCGGCTATCGAAAGCACCTTCGGCTCTGTTGAGAAATTCAAAGAAGAGTTCGAGAAAGCTGCTGCTACCCGTTTCGGCTCTGGCTGGGCGTGGCTGGTACTGAAAGACGGCAAACTGGCCGTTGTTTCTACCGCTAACCAGGATTCCCCACTGATGGGTGAAGCTGTTTCTGGCACCTCCGGTTTCCCAATCCTGGGCCTGGACGTGTGGGAGCACGCTTACTACCTGAAATTCCAGAACCGTCGCCCGGACTACATCAAAGCGTTCTGGGACGTGGTGAACTGGGATGAAGCTGCTGCACGTTTCGCGGCTAAAAAATAAGGCGACCCCACGCCTCTGTTGCCTTCTGGCAGCACAAAAACCCTGCTGAATAGCGGGGTTTTTTTATGCCTGCATGCGTGGGATGTGATAAACGTCAAAAATAAAAACATTGATCCTCTAAATATAAAACCTCGTTTCAATTTGTTTGTGTGATCACTGTTCTTTCTCCCCGTAGGGACTATTGTTTTGCCTGTTGCGGCGCTCCCGAGCGCACAACAACGCTGAAAATATAGCCAATACAACAGGTTCTTACGGGTGGTGACATGCAAATCAAACGTGCAATTGAAAAAATCCCCGGTGGCATGATGCTGGTTCCGCTGTTTATCGGCGCACTGTGTCATACCTTTTCTCCTGGTGCGGGTAAGTACTTCGGCTCATTCACTAATGGGATGATCACCGGCACGGTGCCGATTCTGGCGGTGTGGTTTTTCTGTATGGGCGCCTCCATCAAACTGAGTGCGACCGGTACGGTTCTGCGTAAATCCGGCACGCTGGTCGTGACCAAAATTGCTGTGGCGTGGGTGGTTGCCGCCATTGCATCCCGTATTATCCCTGAGCATGGCGTTGAGGCTGGGTTCTTCGCCGGGCTATCCACGCTGGCGCTGGTGGCGTGTATGGACATGACCAACGGCGGGCTGTACGCCTCTATCATGCAGCAGTACGGCACCAAAGAAGAAGCGGGTGCGTTCGTCCTGATGTCGCTGGAATCCGGCCCGCTGATGACCATGATTATTCTCGGCACAGCGGGTATTGCCTCGTTCGAGCCGCACGTGTTTGTCGGCGCGGTGCTGCCGTTCCTGGTCGGTTTCCTCTTGGGTAATCTGGATCCTGAACTGCGGGAGTTCTTCGGCAAAGCGGTGCAAACGTTGATCCCGTTCTTCGCCTTCGCGCTGGGTAATACCATCGATTTAAGCGTGATCGCCCAAACTGGCGTGCTGGGAATTGTGCTGGGTCTGGCAGTGATTGTAGTGACGGGAATCCCGCTGATCATTGCCGATAAGCTGATTGGCGGCGGTGACGGTACCGCAGGGATTGCGGCATCCAGTTCTGCGGGAGCTGCGGTTGCTACGCCGGTGTTAATTGCGGAAATGGTTCCTGCGTTTAAACCGATGGCCCCGGCAGCGACGTCGCTGGTGGCGACCTCGGTGATTGTTACCTCGATTCTGGTGCCGATTATTACGTCTGTCTGGTCACGCAGAGTGAAAGCCAGAGCGGTGGCGATTGATGTGCGTAATACGGTGAAATAGCGGCGATTATTCTGCCCGGTTACGCCGGGCCTGCCACTAGAGGCCCGGCGTAACCGGGCTTTTTTGTTTTTAGCGAATGCCGAACTGACGGTCGACGGTTGCCAGCTGTTCAGCGTTGAGCGTCCCGCCCGCGTTGCGCGAAACGGGTGTGCAGTAACCGAATTTGCGAGAGACGACGGTTTTAATCGTGGTCACGAAATCATCACCAATAGCGTAAATTGCCATGAAGCGGCCGATCTCCCGTTGAGCGTGCGTCAATGCGGTTAAGTCACCTTCCTGCCATGCTTCCCGTGCCTGAACAAACAGCTCAGGCATGATGTTATTCAGCCCAGAAATCACCCCAGCGCCGCCTGCCATCAGGTTCGGAATGAAGTATTCGTCGTAGCCCGACAGCACGGCAAAATCGGCTTGCACGGCTTTGGTGGTATGGATCATGTTGCGGGTGTGCGACTGGCAATCAACCGTATCCTTGATGCCCGCGAAGTGCGGAAATTCAGCAGCAAGCGTGGCGGCAATTTCGGGCGTGATATCGCAGCCGGTTCGCGCCGGGAAATTGTAAGCGAACCATTTGCCGTCGAGGCGGTGGCCAATCTCACGGAAATAGCTCAGCACCTGATTTTCTGTCTGGCCGTAGTAGTACGGCGGCAGCACCATCACCGCATCGTAGCCCGAAGAATAAGCGGTCTGCGCCATCAGGAAAACGTCGCTGAGGCAGGTGGATGAGACGTTGGCGACCATCGTCAGGGGTGACATCGCCCGCGCTTTGCGGATAAGCGTCAGGCGTTCTTCCAGCGAAAACGACGCGAATTCGCCAATGCTGCCCATTAGCAGGATAACGTCGATGCGTGCGTCGGTGAGGCGGGTGAGATGCTGTTTCAGCCCGTCGTAATCAATCTGTCCTTCCCTGTCCATCGGGGTAATCGAGGGGCACCAGACGCCGGTAAAACGAAGATGCTGGGTCATGTCGTTGACTCCTTATAGTGAAATGGCGTTTCAATTTAACTAATGGATAACATGAATCGTTCAGCAACGGCTTTACGCATGTCGCATTTTGCGCAGTTTACGTGCAAAAATAGCGGTAATGAGGGTCGGGAACAGGAGAGGGAAGATGCAATATCCGGTAAATGTATTCACGGGAAGCGTGCGGGAGTACGAGGGCAGTCGCCCAAGCGCGATTGCAAAGTTGCAGGTGGACGGCGAGCTTGAACTGACCGAGCGCGGCCTGGTGGGTGATGAGCAGGCGGAAAAGAAAATTCACGGCGGGCCCGATCGCGCGCTGTGTCATTATCCGCGCGAGCATTACGCCGATTGGGTGCGCGAGTTTCCCGAGCAGGCTGAATTATTTTGCGCTCCGGGGTTTGGCGAGAACTTATCGACGGTCGGGCTGACGGAAAAAAACGTGTTTATTGGCGATATTTTCCGTTGGGGAGACGCGCTGATTCAGGTCACGCAGCCGCGTTCGCCGTGCTTTAAGCTCAATTATCATTTCGGCATTAACGATCTGTCTTCCCTGATGCAAAGCAGCGGCAAAATGGGCTGGCTGTATCGGGTGATTATGGCAGGAAAGGTGTCGAGCGAGCAGCCACTGGAGCTCGTCTCGCGCCTGAGTGATGTGTCGGTGCATGACGCGGCGGCGATTGCGTGGCATACGCCCTATGACGATGAGGAGTATCGCCGTTTGCTGTCGGCGGCGGGGTTATCGGTGAGCTGGACGAGGACGATGCAGAAGCGGCGCTTGAGCGGGCATATCGAGGATAATTCACGGCGGTTATGGGGGAAGTAAATTCCCCTCATCCACCCCTCTCCCTTGTCGGGCGAGGGGTAAAACCTTAACCCCGTTTATACAACGGCAACCACAAGGTCAGACGCAAGCCACCCAGCGGGCTGTCGTCGGCTTTGACCCAGCCGCGGTGCTGCTGAATTGCGGTTTCGACAATCGCCAGGCCAAGACCGGTTCCGCCGGATTCGCGGTCACGGGCTTCGTCAGTGCGATAGAACGGACGGAAAATCTGCTCTCTGTCTTCCGGACTCACGCCCGGGCCGTCATCGTCGACGTTAATCGTGATGCCGTCTTTATCCACCGAGAAACTCACCGATATTTTGGTGTGTGAATAGCGCAGGGCGTTACGCACGATATTCTCAAACGCACTCTCGAGCGCATTCGGGTTACCGTACAGCGGCCACGGGCCAGGCGGGTATTCAACGGTGAATGATTTGCCCATCTGTTCCGCTTCAAACGCCGCGTTATCAAGCACTTCGCTCCACAGCTGATTGGCCTTCAGGTTTTCGCTCACCAGGGCGTTTTTCGACTGATTACGCGACATCACCAGCAGATCGTTGATCATGCTGTCCAGGCGGTGCGCTTCCATTTCGATGCGCTCCAGCTCTTTGCTTTCCCCCGCACGGCGACGCAGCAGGGCGGTGCCTAACTGCAGACGCGTTAGCGGCGTACGCAGCTCATGGGAGATATCAGAAAGCAGGCGCTGGTTGGCGGTCATCATCCTTTCGAGCGCCGTCACCATCTGGTTGAAACTGGAACCGGCGGCGAGGAACTCTTGCGGTCCGGATTCAAGCTCCGGATGCTGACGGAGGTTGCCCTGAGCCACTTCGTCGGCGGCATTTTTTAGCTTACGGGCGGGTTTGGCGAGACTCCACGCCAGCCACAACAGCAGCGGCGAACTCACCAGCATGGTGACAATCAGCAACAGCAGCGGACGGTCAAACAGCAGGTTGATGAAATCAGATTGCGAGGTGCTGGCCGGGCGAATCAGGTAGAGCTGGTAGTTATCTTCCCCATCACGAACGGAGAAAGGCCCTACCATTTCCAGTCGGCCATAGCGTTTTTTCTGCGGATGATCGGCGTTATCGGACTGGCCGATAAAGTTACGAATGATCTGCATTTCGTTGCGTTCTGCGCCGATCACCCGGCCTTCGCTGGTCACCAGCAGAAGGCGTTGTCCCGGAGGTGCCCATTTGTCGATGGCGCGAAACAGCCGACGCCACCACATCAAATCATTGGGCGGATCGTTAGCGAGTTCCACTTCGACGTGCTGCTCAATCATCAGACCCTGGCGTTGTTCGCTGTCCAGCAGTTCAGTCATCTGGCGCGAATCAAGTTTGGGCAACATCAGTACCAGCATCAACACCAGTGCCAGGGTTAACCAGAAAATGGCAAAGATGCGTGCGGTCAAACTTCCTATCATGAAGCGGACACCATCAGATAGCCGCGGCCACGTAAGGTTTTAAACCATGGGTGACCATCTTTCCGCTCTGGCAATTTACGGCGCAGGTTGGAAATATGCATATCGATAGCACGGTCAAACGGGGTTAAGCGTTTGCCCAGCACTTCCTGGCTCAGATGTTCACGGGAAACCACCTGGCCGAGATGCTGCGCCAGCAGGTAAAGCAGTGTGAACTCGGTGCCGGTCAGTTCCAGCGTCGTACCATCGAAGCTTGCTTCCTGACGGCCAGGATTGAGGCTCAGGGAATCCACTTCTAAGTTCGGCGAACTGGTATCACTGGTTTGCTGCTGTTCGCTCCAGTGGGAACGGCGCAGAATGGCGCGAATACGAGCGACCAGTTCACGGTCGTTAAACGGCTTTGGCAGATAGTCGTCCGCGCCCAGCTCAAGGCCGAGTACGCGATCGAGTTCGCTGCCGCGTGCGGTCAGCATAATGACCGGTGTCTGGTGTGTCTGTCGCAGCTCTTTAAGGGTATCAATGCCATTTTTCTTCGGCATCATTACGTCGAGCAAAAGCAGGTCGATGCTGTCATCCAAAAGCGCCAGTGCCTGTTCCCCATCGTGGGCAACCAGCACATTGAAGCCTTCCATGTCGAGCAGCTCCTTTAACAGGGAGGTGAGCTCCCGGTCATCATCAACTAACAGGATTTTATTCATTAATTTAATACCTCCGAGGCAGAAATTACGTCATCAAGGCTCGCTAATCCATGACTTTACGTTGTTTTACACCCCCTGACGCATGTTTGCAGCCTGAATCGTAGACTGGCTCTCGTTGAATCGCGAAACAAAAGTACTTGGGAGCAATTGATGCGCAATGTTATCGCTGCCGTCATGGCCTCAACGCTGGCGCTAAGTGCGAATAGCCAGGCTGCTGAAGTCGTCACCAGCGTTAACTGGACCCCTAATGACGGGGCGACGCAGAGCAGTCATCAGGGCCATATGTTTGACGGCATAAGTTTAACCGAATATCAGCGTCAACAGATGCGTGATCTGATGCAACAGGCTCGGCGACAGCAGCCCCCTGTTAATGTTAGCGAAATGGAGACAATGCATAAGCTTGTCACCGCAGATAAATTTGATGAAATCGCTGTGCAGGCACAGGCAGAGAAAATGGCGCAGGAGCAGGTTGTCCGCCAGGTCGAAATGGCCCGGGTTCGCAACCAGATGTTTCGCCTGTTAACGCCAGACCAGCAAGCGATTTTAAATGAACGACACCAGCAACGAATGGATCAGTTGCGGGAGGTTGCACAGATGCAGCAAGGCTCGATGTCGACGCTGTTTAGTAGCAGTAGCAATACCCGTAGTAACCAGTAATAAACCCTGTTTTCCTTGCCATAGACACCATCCCTGTCTTCCCCCTCATGATGAGGGGGTTTTTTTTGCCTTTTTTCCGGCAACTGACCTTAATCACATTCCGCTATACTACCCGCATAAGAGAGTGGGAGTGTTTATGAATCAAACCTATGGCCGTCTGGTCAGCCGGGCGGCCATTGCCGCGACGGTAATGGCTTCGGCGTTACTTTTGATCAAGATTTTTGCGTGGTGGTACACCGGGTCCGTCAGTATTCTGGCGGCGCTGGTGGATTCGTTGGTGGATATCGCCGCCTCGCTGACTAACCTGTTGGTGGTGCGCTATTCGCTGCAGCCTGCCGATGAAGAGCATACTTTTGGTCATGGCAAAGCTGAATCTCTCGCGGCGCTGGCTCAGAGTATGTTTATTTCCGGCTCGGCGCTGTTCCTGTTTTTGACCGGCATTCAGCATTTAATCACGCCCGAACCGATGCGCGAACCTGGCGTAGGGATGGCGGTGACGGTTATTGCGCTCATCAGTACGATAATTCTGGTGACCTTCCAGCGCTGGGTGGTGCGGAAGACGCAAAGCCAGGCGGTGCGCGCCGATATGCTTCATTATCAGTCTGATGTTATGATGAACGGAGCCATTCTGGTGGCGCTTGCGCTGGCGTGGTACGGCTGGCATCGCGCTGATGCATTGTTTGCATTGGGAATTGGTATCTATATTTTATATTGTGCGATACGCATGGGGCATGAAGCCGTACAGTCGCTACTGGACAGGGCGTTACCCGATGAAGAACGTCAAGAAATCATTAACATCGTGAGCGCGTGGCCTGGCGTCAGCGGTGCGCATGACCTACGTACGCGACAGTCAGGGCCGACTCGCTTTATTCAGATTCATTTGGAAATGGAAGATAATCTGCCGTTGGTTCAGGCGCATTTAGTGGCTGAACAGGTTGAGCAGGCGTTATTGCTTCGCTTTCCGGGTTCTGATGTCATTATTCATCAGGATCCGTGCTCGGTTGTCCCTTTGGGGCGCCAGGGCTTTTTGGACTTTCGTAATTCGTTGTGAAAATGTGGGCCGGATCGGCATTTTTTGTCTAAATTACCGCCGATTGGCCTGACCTGAATCAATTCAGCACGATGCGCCTGATATACTATTTCCATATAGTCGATCTCTCCCTTTTTGTGGGGGCGCTTCGGGCAACAGAATAATTTTTAGCATTCCTAAGTTCAGAGGTAGTCATGATTAAGAAAATCGGTGTGTTGACAAGCGGCGGTGATGCCCCGGGCATGAACGCAGCCATCCGTGGTGTTGTGCGTGCAGCGCTTTCGGAAGGTCTGGAAATTTTTGGTATCTATGACGGCTACCTCGGTCTGTATGAAGATCGCATGGTCCAGCTCGATCGTTACAGCGTGTCGGACATGATTAACCGTGGCGGCACCTTCCTCGGTTCTGCGCGCTTCCCGGAATTCCGCGAAGAGCACATCCGTGAAGTTGCTATCGAGAACATGAAAAAACGCGGCCTCGACGCGTTAGTGGTTATCGGCGGTGACGGCTCCTACATGGGCGCGAAGCGTCTGACCGAAATGGGCTTCCCATGCATCGGCCTGCCGGGCACCATTGATAACGACATTAAAGGCACCGACTACACCATCGGTTACTTCACCGCGCTGGGTACTGTGGTTGAAGCTATTGACCGTCTGCGAGACACCTCTTCCTCTCACCAGCGTATCTCCATTGTTGAAGTGATGGGCCGCTACTGTGGCGATCTGACCCTGGCAGCAGCGATTGCCGGTGGTTGTGAGTTTGTTGTGGTCCCGGAAGTGGAATTCAGCCGCGACGACCTGGTCGCTGAAATCAAAGCCGGTATCGCCAAAGGTAAGAAACACGCGATCGTCGCTATCACCGAGCACATGTGTGATATCGATGAGCTGGCGAAGTACATCGAAACCGAAACCAAACGTGAAACCCGTGCGACCGTACTGGGTCACATTCAGCGCGGCGGTTCTCCGGTGCCTTACGACCGTATCCTCGCTTCCCGTATGGGCGCGTACGCGATTGATCTGCTGTTGGAAGGCTTCGGCGGTCGTTGTGTTGGTATCCAGAACGAGAAACTGGTTCACCATGACATCATCGACGCAATCGAAAACATGAAGCGTCCATTCAAAACCGACCTGTTGGACTGTGCGAAAAAGCTCTACTAAACGCCGCGCGACCGTTCGTGAAATCAGGATCCGTAGCCTTCAGGGGCTACGGATTTTTTTTGCCTCTGGTATCTGTCTTCCCAGCACATTAAGCGCTTCTCTTTAAGGGGGGCTGGGTTTACCCTCGATGAGACACGTAATCCAATAAACACCCTACCGTTTTGTAATTATTGAGGAAATTGACAATGTCACTGTATAGCGAAACCAAAGCACAGTTTATTCACGGGCTGGTCAGCCTGAGCGCGGTTCTGGAAAAGAGTGCGACCTGGGCGAAAGAGCAGGGGACTGATGAAACGGCATTGTTGGAGGCAAAACTGGCGGAAGATATGTTCCCGCTGAAGCGTCAGGTGCAGGTAACCTGTGATATGGCGAAGCGTGCGATTGCGCGTCTGGCTAACGTCGAAGCGCCAGCGATGGAAGATAACGAAAGCACGTTCGCACAGCTGCATGAGCGTATTGCTGCCACCGTGGCCTTTTTGACGAGCGTGCAGGATTCGCAGCTGGACGGTGACGATGCGCGACCGATCATGGTTCAGGCGCGTGAACATCAGCTGCATTTCACTGCCAGCAGCTACGTCTTCCAGTTCGCGATGCCGAACTTCTATTTCCACTCAACGACGGCTTACGCCATTCTGCGCCAGGCCGGTGTGCCGCTGGGTAAGGTGGATTTTTTAGGCAAGATTCAGTAACCGGACTGATAAAACGAAAAAGCCTTCTCTGAGAGAAGGCTTTTTTATGCAGGAAGGCGTTTACTCGATGTCGAGGGCGTCTTCCGACAGAATGATACCGGTGTTGTCGGCATAGAGATGGTCGCCGGAGAAGAAGGTCACACCGCCGAAATTGACGCGAACGTCGCTTTCGCCAACGCCTTCACCTGCAGCGCCTACCGGAATCGCGGCCATGGCCTGAATGCCAATGTCCAGTTCTTCCAGGTCGTCTACCTGACGCACCGCGCCGTAGACCACCATGCCTTCCCACTCGTTTTGCACCGCCAGACGCGCAAGGTCGGCATCAATCAGCGCACGACGTACGGAGCCGCCACCATCCACTAGCAGGATGCGGCCACGACCGTTCTGTTCGAGCATATCGTACAGCAACCCGTTATCCTCGAAACATTTCACCGTGATAATTTGTCCACCAAACGACGACCGTCCACCAAAGTTGGAGAACAGCGGTTCAACGACATTGACATCTTCCTGGTAGATGTCGCAAAGCTCGGATGTATCGTATTTCATAGGCTTAACGTTCAGTTGCAGCGGGTGATTTCAGTATATCGTGCTAAGTGCATTGTTGGCAAAATCATCAATTGTTAATTGATATTTGTCAGTTACGCAAACAGGCGGCTGAGCACTATCCCAACCACAAACAACAGGTTAGTCAGAAGCGCGCCTTTTACCGTGCGTTCGAGCATTGGGGGCATATCTGCCGGGGAACGGTGCGTATAGACGAAACGCGCCTGTTTGATAAGCAGCGGCGCGGCCAGAATGAACAGCCAACCCCATGGACTGTGCAGTGCCATCAGGTTAAACAGTGCCAGGCACAGCAGCGCGCCCATCAGCAAACCGGTGTGATAACGGCGGGCATTGACCGGGCCCAGTCGCACGGCCAGCGTGTTCTTACCGTTTTCACGGTCGCTGTCGATATCGCGCAGGTTATTGATATTGAGCACCGCCGTTGCCAGCAGGCCACAAGCGGTAGCAGGCAGAAATGTTACCGCTTCCAGGGTATGCGCCTGAAGATACCAGCTGCCCATCACGCTGAGCCAGCCGAAGAAGATCAGCACCGAAATATCGCCCAGGCCGATATAGCCGTAAGGGCGTGTGCCCACGGTGTAGGTGATGGCTGCGATAATCGACACGCCACCCAGCACCATAAAGCCAATAAAATCTTCCATCGTCTGATACGACGCCATCAGCAAGGCGATGCCGGACAGGCAAATCAGCCCCACCGTGACCATCAGCGCGCGCTTCATCTGTTCCTGGGTGATGACCCCTTTTTGCATCCCGCGCAATGGCCCGATGCGGTCTGGCTTATCGCTGCCCTTGACCGCATCGCCATAGTCGTTCGCCAGATTGGATAAAATCTGTAATAGCCCGGCAGTAATAAGTGCCAGCAATGCAACCAGCGGATTGAAATGCCCCTGCCACCAGGCCAGAGCAGTGCCGACGACAATTGCGGCAAATGCCAGCGGTAAGGTTTTCGGGCGCAGGCTTTCCAGCCACGCCTGGGTACGACTCAGAGATTGTTCAGTCATTGTTCCAGCCAATAAAAATGGGGGCTAAGAGCCCCCATCAAAGGTGATGAAAATGCAATTATCTGGATTATAGGATAAAACGACTCAGATCTTCATCTGCCACCAACGCATCAAGGTGTTTACTCACATATTCTGCGTCAATGGTAAAGGACTCACCCTGACGTTCGCTGGCGTCATAAGAGATATCTTCCATCAGGCGTTCCAGCACGGTGTGCAGGCGGCGCGCGCCGATGTTTTCGGTGGTTTCGTTCACCTGCCATGCGGCTTCAGCGATACGTTTGATGCCGTCGTCGGTGAAGTCGATATTCACGCCTTCAGTGCCCATCAGCGCTTTGTACTGCACGGTTACGGACGCGTTTGGCTCAGTCAGAATACGTTCGAAGTCATGAGTGGTCAGGGCTTTCAGCTCAACACGAATCGGCAGACGACCCTGCAATTCAGGGATCAAATCTGACGGGCTGGCTACCTGGAAGGCGCCGGAGGCGATAAACAGAATGTGGTCGGTTTTCACCATCCCGTGCTTAGTGGAGACAGTGCAGCCTTCAACCAGCGGCAGCAGGTCGCGCTGAACGCCTTCACGAGAAACGTCAGGGCCCGAGGAGTTGCCGCCGCGCTTACAGATTTTATCGATTTCATCGATGAAGACGATCCCATGCTGTTCAACCGCGTCGATAGCGTCCTGCTTCAGCTCTTCCGGGTTCACCAGCTTCGCGGCTTCTTCTTCAATCAGCAGCTTCATCGCGTCTTTGATTTTCACCTTACGCGGCTTCTGCTTCTGTCCACCCAGGTTCTGGAACATAGACTGCAGCTGGCTGGTCATCTCTTCCATACCAGGAGGAGACATGATTTCAACGCCCATCGGTGCTGCGGCGAGATCGATTTCGATTTCTTTGTCGTCGAGCTGACCTTCACGCAGTTTTTTGCGGAATGCCTGACGCGCAGCAGACGGCTCCTGCGGCTCTTCGGACTGGCCCCAGTTGTTTTTCGCCGGTGGGATCAGCACGTCGAGAATGCGCTCTTCCGCCATTTCTTCAGCGCGATAGCGGTTTTTGTCAATCGACTGCATACGCACCATTTTCACGGCAGCATCGGTCAGATCGCGGATGATAGAGTCAACTTCTTTACCGACATAGCCCACTTCGGTGAACTTAGTGGCTTCGACTTTGATGAATGGTGCGTTGGCGAGCTTCGCCAGACGACGGGCGATTTCGGTTTTACCCACGCCGGTTGGGCCAATCATCAGAATGTTTTTTGGAGTCACTTCGTGACGCAGCTCTTCGTCGAGCTGCATACGGCGCCAGCGGTTACGCAGGGCGATAGCCACAGAACGCTTTGCCGCGTCCTGGCCGATAATATGTTTGTCGAGTTCGCTGACAATCTCGCGTGGGGTCATTTCAGACATAGGAGATCCTTACGCTTTAGAAGGTAATTCTTCGATGGTGTGGAAGTGGTTGGTGTAGATGCAGATATCACCCGCAATCCCCAACGCTTTTTCCGCAATGTCACGAGCGCTCAGCTCGGTGTTTTCCAGCAGCGCACGGGCTGCGGCCTGGGCATACGGGCCGCCGGAGCCAATGGCAATCAAATCGTTTTCAGGCTGCACCACATCGCCGTTACCGGTGATGATAAGCGACGCGTTTTCATCTGCAACAGCCAGCAGCGCTTCAAGCTTGCGCAGCATACGGTCGGTACGCCAGTCTTTGGCAAGCTCAACCGCGGCTTTCACCAGATGTCCCTGATGCATTTCCAGCTTACGTTCGAACAGTTCAAATAGCGTGAAGGCGTCAGCAGTGCCGCCGGCGAAGCCTGCGATCACTTTGTCGTTATACAGACGGCGTACTTTTTTCACGTTGCCTTTCATGACGGTATTGCCAAGCGTGGCCTGACCATCACCAGCGATAACGACATGACCGTTACGGCGAACACTTACTATTGTTGTCACGAGAGGACCCCCTGGGTGTAAAGCAGAATACAGGCCCCGCACGTTGTGCGGGGCAGAATGCATTAATAGATGGGGGGGATTTTGGGGGTTTCAACCCCTGGAGGCGATACGAATGCAGTTTGCGTGCCCGGCAACCTTCAGGCGGGAGATAGTGCCATCGGCATTATCTTTGCCTTTCACAGGGCCAATCACCACGCGATTCCAACCGTTATTGGTGGTAATGCGCGAATCAAATCCTTCAAAGGCCAACTGGGCACGAACGGTTTCTGCCTGATCGGCACCTTTAAACGAACCGCACTGGATTATCCAACGGCGATCGTCTGCGGTCTGTTTTGCCGGTTCTGGCTCACGCGTCACCGGTGCAGCCTGCTGCGCTTTCGGCTGGCTGGCTGTGGTATGCGTCGGCGTTTGCATCAGATCCTGATACGGCTGCTGCGTGGTTTGTTTCGGTTGCGTCTGGCGCGGCTGTGGAGCTGGCTGGCTCTGAACCGTACGCGTTTGCTGCTGTTCCACCGGGCGAGACTGCGTGCGCGGTGCCTGCACCGGCTGTGTCTGCGACCACTGCTGCTGTTGAACTTGCTGTTGTTGCTGCACCTGTTGCTGAAGTCGTTGACGTTGCAGCGTTTGCTGGCGCTGCTCAGGGGTTTGCTCGTTCCACGGCACCTCCGTCAGCTGCGTCGGCTGCTGGCGCATATCAGCCTGCATTTGTGCTAACAGCTGGCGCTGTTCGTCGGTCAGCTGATTGGCATTTTTGACTTCGCCACCCGCAGACGGCTCCGTTGGCGCACGCACGCCAGGCTGGCGACTTTCCAGTTCTTTAATATAGCGCCAGCGTTCTTCCGGCTTCGGCGGTAAACCATTACCCGTGGCCTGGCGGCCCTGCATGGCTTCGGCTTCTTCTTTCTTGTGATGGGTAATGAAGTACAGGCCACCGATAAAGGCAACCAGCACGGCCGCGGCAATAGCGACCATGGCTGGTGAGACAGCAGGAAGGCTACTTTGCTTTTTCCGTGAGTTCCTTGTTGGACTCTTTTTTCGCCGCGAAGCAGCAGGTTTGCTGCGGCTTACATAATCTCGTTGTGCCACTGTCGTTTCGCTGTATTTATTCGTTCATCAGCCCGCCATGTTACTTAAGCGGCGGGGCTTTGACCAGAAGCGCTAGTCTGAAAGCCGTTTAGTTTAAGGCTTATTTTTTGTAGTACTACCGCGAACCACCAGTTCACAGTCGAGCAGACGGGAACCGCTACTGACATTTTGACCGCTAAGCTGATCGAGCAACAGCAGCATGGCTTCGCGACCAATATCAAATCGTGGCTGCGAAACGGTGGTCAGCGGTGGGTCGCAAAATTCCGACAGGGAAATGTTATCGAAGCCGATAATCGACAGATCGTCAGGCACCTTCAGGCCACGGCGTTTTGCCAGTGACAGTGCGCCTAGCGCCATCACATCGCTATGACAGAAGACGGCTGTGGGGGGCTGCGGCAGGGCCAGCAGTTGCTCCAGCGCATTGGCCCCTGCTTCGAAAGTAAAGTTACCGCGAGCGATATAGTGCGGATCAACGGTAATCCCGCAGCGGCGCAGCGCCTGCACGTAACCCTGTAAACGGTAGTGGCACAGCGGCATTTCTTCAGGCCCGGCGATGCAGCCAATGCGCTGATGTCCGAGCTCGTGCAGGAAATTCACGGCGTTAAAGGACGCAGTGAGGTTGTCGATGTGAACCGTCGGCAGTTCGAGTTCAGGTGCAAACTCATTGGCCATCACCATTGGCGGCAAATTCCGTTGCTCTTCAATGCTGGCGTCGAATGGCAGGCGCGAACCCAGCAGCAGCATGCCGTCGATTTGTTTGGTGATGATGAGATCGATGAAGGTTTTTTCCTGCTGATTCTGATGAGCGCAGTCGCCAATCAGCACCAGATACCCCTGTTCAGCAGCGGTAATTTCGATACCCCGGATGATTTCACTAAAGAAAGGATCGCAGATGTCCGGCACAATCACCAGAATGGTTCTCGACTCGTTACGCTTCATGTTACGGCCCAAAGCCTGTGGGAAATATCCCACTTCCAGCGCGGCCTGCTCCACTTTATTACGTGTGGACTGCGACACTTTGTCGGGGTTCATCAATGCCCGGGAAACGGTTGCCGTAGAGACATTCGCTTTCTGAGCCACATCCTTCATGGTTGCCGAAACAACCTCTTTTTTGGACTTCACCTGGGTTCTCCTCGCTGACGGGGGCAGAGACTTCCACTGTCTCTGACAACAGTCTCTTTTTTATCAGAGAGTAAGTCAGGGGAGTTACAGAAATTTCATGAAAATTGTGACGGAAGCTAAATTTTTCGATCTGCCTCGCAGCGCGAGGGGTTAGCCTTCGATTGGGTCAACGTCCAGCACCCATTTCACTTTTCGCGAGGCGGGAAGGGTATTTATCAGCGCCATCGCCCCACTGACGATATGCTGTAAACGCAAACGTGACGGGTGTTGCAGCACGATTTGCCAGCGCCAGCGCCCGCCGCGTTTTGGCGCAAGAGCCGGCACCGGACCGAGCAGCCACAGTTTGTCATCCGCCAGCGGGCTGGCCTGCAGCAAATTGCGCAGCTGCTGGAGAAACAGCGGTGCTTCCTGATTATTGTGATCTTCCGCGCGGATCAGCACGTGGCTGGTCCATGGCGGCAGTTGAAGCGTTTGACGTTCCGCCAGTGCTTGCTGTGCAAAGGCATCATAGCCCTGATGTAGCAGGGTTTGCAGCAGCGGATGTTCCGGGTGATGGGTTTGCAAAATCACTTCGCCCTGTTTCCCGGCCCGGCCCGCACGGCCAGACACCTGGGTATACAACTGCGCGAAACGTTCGGCGGAACGGAAATCAGCCGAGAACAGCGCGCCGTCGACATCGAGCAGCGCCACCAGGGTGACATCCGGGAAGTGGTGGCCTTTGGCCAGCATTTGGGTGCCGATGAGAATGCGCGCTCCGCCGCGATGCACCTCCGCCAGGTGTTGTTCCAGCGCACCTTTGCGGCTGGTGGTGTCGCGGTCGATACGCGAAATCGGGACGTTGGCAAACATCGGCGCCAGCACATCCTCAAGCTGTTCGGTGCCTAAACCCACCGGCACCAGGTGTGTCGAGCCGCAGGAGGGGCACTGACGCGGAATCGGGCGCTGGCTGTCGCAATGATGGCAGCGCAGGTGACGATGGGTCTGATGCAGCGTGTAATAGCTGTCGCAGCGCGGGCATTCCGCTATCCAGCCGCATTCATGACACAGCAGCGTCGGGGCATACCCGCGACGGTTGAGGAACAAAATGACCTGATTGTCGGCCTGCAAATGCTGGCGCATCCGGCTGATTAACGCCGGAGAAAGCCCGGCCTGTAACTGCTGGCTTTTCAAATCCAGCACGTGCTGAGTCGCCGGACGTGCGTTCCCGGCGCGTTTGGTCAGTTTGAGCTGGTGATATTTTCCCTGGCGAACGTTGTGCAATGTTTCCAGGGCGGGCGTTGCGGAGCCGAGGATGATCGGAATTTGCTCATTGTGCGCGCGCCAGACGGCCAAGTCGCGGGCATGATAGCGCCAGCCTTCCTGCTGCTTGTAGGAGCTGTCGTGTTCTTCGTCGATGACAATCACGCCGAGGTTTTTGAACGGCGTAAATAAGGAAGAGCGCGTGCCGATCACAATTCCGGCTTCACCGTTTTTTGCTTTCAGCCAGGCCGACAGGCGTTCGCTGTCGTTGAGCGCGGAGTGCAGCACTTCGACCGGCGCGTTAAAGCGTTCGCGAAAACGGGCGATGGTCTGCGGCGTCAGGCCGATTTCCGGCACCATCACCAGCGCCTGTTTCCCCTGCGCCAGCACGTTTTCCAGGACACTCAGATAGACTTCGGTTTTGCCGGAGCCGGTGACGCCCGCCAGCAGCCAGGCGGAAAATTTGTCCGATGCGCTGTGAATGGCCCCTACGGCGGTGGCCTGCTCGGTATTCAGACGCAGACGTTCGCCGGTAACCGCATAGCCATTACGCCAGTCGGAAATCTCAGGCGCTACGCTTGCCAGATCGCTATAACCCTTTTTACGCAGGCCTTGCAGGGCGGCGTCGTTGAATTCTAAATCGGCAACCTGATGACGCCAGATCTTGCCCTGACGCAGTGCGGCCAGGGCCTGCTGCTGTTTGGCGGAGCGCTTAAGGGTGTGGATATCCACTGCCTGGCCCTGTTCCGTCGCATACCAGTACCACAATGGCGCAGCGCTGGCGGGCTTCCCCTGACGCAGCAGAATCGGCAGCGCGTGAAACAGTACATCGCCAATTGGATGGTGATAATAGTCTGCGGCCCACTGGAGCATGCGCCAGACGGCAGGCGAATAAACGGGTTCGTCATCCAGCACCTCAATGACGCTTTTTAAATCCTTGAGCGGCAGTTCGCTGTCGTCGCTGACTGAGACCACAATCCCCACACGTTCTTGCTGTTTGCCAAACGGCACGCGTACGCGACACCCGGCCTGAGCGCTAATGCCATCTGGCAGCACATAGTCAAAGGTACGGGGAAGCGGAACGGGCAGGGCAACGTGTGCGACGGGCATCGAATCTTCCTGACTTGAAAAGGAGCGCGTTAGTATACACATTACACCAAGGAGAGGTGCGGATCAGATTGCAACCCCTGGTTATATTCTGTATGATTCGCCGCCTTTGGTGCACATTACGTCGTACCAAAAAGACCTATACTATTAACTTCACGCGGTGTCTGGCGTTAGGGCTGGAAGAGCGGCGTGGCCTTTACTGAGGTTTCCCATGAAAAAAGGTATTCACCCAAATTACGCAGAAATTACTGCAAACTGTTCTTGCGGTAACGTAATGACCATCCGTTCTACCGTTGGTCACGATCTGAACCTGGACGTGTGCGGCAAATGCCACCCGTTCTACACTGGCAAGCAGCGTGACGTTGCTACCGGTGGCCGTGTTGACCGCTTCAACAAGCGTTTCAGCATCCCGGGCGCGAAATAAGCTACCCGAGAAAAAGGCGCCGAAAGGCGCCTTTTTTGTATCTGAAAATCAGTATTCCCACGTATCCGGGTCGATCCCCAGCTCACGCATAATAATCTTCGCTGCTTCCGGAATTTCATCACTACGCTCTTTGCGCAGATCTTCATCGTTCGGCAGCGGTTGACCGGTAAACGCATGTAAGAACGCTTCACACAGCAGTTCGCTGTTAGTGGCGTGGCGCAGGTTGTTCACCTGGCGACGGGTACGTTCATCGGTGAGGATTTTCAAAACCTTCAGAGGAATGGACACCGTAATTTTTTTAACTTGCTCGCTCTTCTTACCGTGCTCAGCGTAGGGGCTGATATATTCGCCGCTCCATTCAGCCATGAGACTCTCATCCTCTAATCATTAATAAAAGGCCTGGGCGCGCGCCCGGACCATAATCCCGCACAGTTTACCCCAGAGGTGTGACCATGACACCAGCAAAGCCTCTGTGTATGTGCGCTAATGCGTATAATTTTAACGGCTATTTCCCGATTGCTCAATCTATACGCAAAGAAGTTTAGATGTCCAGATGTATTGACGTCTATTGTGGCAGTGGTTACTCTGAGGCCTGACTTTTCACCGATGAAGCCAGGAACGATTCACCATGACGCGTAAACAAGCCACTATCGCAGTGCGTAGCGGGTTAAATGATGACGAGCAATATGGCTGCGTTGTCCCCCCGATCCACCTCTCCAGTACGTATAATTTCACCGGATTTAACGAACCGCGTGCCCATGACTATTCCCGTCGCGGTAACCCGACCCGTGATGTCGTGCAGCGTGCGCTGGCAGAACTGGAAGGCGGCGCGGGTGCTGTTCTGACGAACACCGGCATGTCCGCCATTCTTCTGGTCACCACCGTTTACCTCAAGCCGGGCGATCTGCTGGTGGCGCCACATGACTGTTACGGCGGCAGCTATCGTTTGTTCGACAGCCTGGCAAAACGCGGCTGTTATCGCGTGCTGTTTGTCGATCAGAGCAACGAGCAGGCGCTCAAAGCGGCGCTGGCGGAAAAACCGAAGTTGGTTCTGGTCGAAAGCCCAAGTAATCCGTTGTTGCGCGTCGTGGATATTGCGAAAATCTGTGAGCTGGCGCGTGAAGTCGGGGCCGTGAGCGTGGTGGATAACACCTTCCTCAGCCCGGCACTGCAAAACCCGTTGGCGCTGGGCGCCGATCTGGTTCTGCATTCCTGCACCAAATACCTGAACGGCCACTCTGATGTCGTTGCGGGTGTGGTGATTGCCAAAGATCAGGAAACCGTCACCGAACTGGCATGGTGGGCGAATAACATCGGCGTCACCGGCGGAGCATTTGACAGCTACCTGCTGCTGCGCGGCCTGCGTACGCTTTCTCCGCGTATGGAAGTCGCCCAGCGCAACGCCACGGCAATTGTTGAGTTCCTGAAGCAGCAACCGCTGGTGAAAAAGCTGTATCATCCTTCTCTGCCGGAAAACCAGGGCCATGAAATCGCGGCCCGTCAGCAGAAAGGCTTCGGTGCGATGCTCAGTTTTGAACTGGACGGCGACGAAAACACCCTGCGCCGTTTCCTGGGTGGGCTGGAGTTGTTCACGCTGGCGGAATCGTTAGGCGGCGTGGAAAGTTTAATTTCTCACGCGGCAACCATGACTCACGCGGGCATGGCGCCAGAAGCACGTGCAGCGGCAGGGATTTCAGAAACGCTGCTGCGTATTTCGACCGGTATTGAAGACAGTGAAGATTTAATTGCCGACCTGGAAAATGGGTTCCGGGCAGCAAACGAGGGGTAAACATGAGTGTGACAGCGCAGGCAGGGACGAAGGCTCGTCAACTGCATAAGTTTGGTGGGAGTAGTCTGGCGGATGTGAAATGTTACCTGCGTGTGGCAGGGATTATGGCTGAGCACTCGCAGCCAGAAGACATGATGGTCGTTTCCGCCGCTGGCAGTACCACCAACCAGCTGATCAGCTGGCTGAAACTCAGCCAGACCGACAGACTTTCTGCGCATCAGGTTCAGCAGGCGCTGCGCCGTTATCAGATTGAACTGATGACCGGGCTGCTGCCTGCCGAGGTAGCCGATAGCATGATCGCTGAATTTATTCACGATCTTGAACGTCTGGCTACGCTCCTCGACGGCGGTATCAACGAGGTCGTTTACGCCGAAGTCGTGGGCCACGGTGAAGTGTGGTCCGCGCGTTTGATGGCCGCTGTTTTGCAACAACAAGGTCTGGATGCCGCCTGGCTCGACGCGCGTGCGTTTCTGCGCGCCGAACGTGGCGCTCAGCCACAGGTCGATGAAGGCCTCTCTTTCCCGCTGCTTCAGCAACTGCTGGCGCAGCATCCAAACAAACGCCTGGTGGTGACTGGGTTTATCAGCCGCGACGCAGAAGGTGGCACGGTACTGCTGGGCCGTAACGGCTCTGACTACTCGGCAACGCAAATTGGTGCCCTGGCGGGGGTTTCCCGCGTCACCATCTGGAGCGATGTGGCAGGCGTGTACAGCGCCGACCCGCGTAAAGTGAAAGATGCGTGTCTGCTGCCGCTGCTGCGTCTCGACGAAGCCAGTGAACTGGCACGACTGGCGGCTCCGGTGCTTCACGCCCGTACGCTGCAACCGGTCTCCGGCAGCGATATCGATTTACAACTGCGCTGCAGTTACACCCCGGATCAGGGCTCAACCCGCATCGAACGCGTACTGGCGTCCGGAACCGGGGCGCGCATCGTCACCAGCCATGATGACGTTTGCCTGATTGAATTCCAGGTGCCGACCAGCCAGGACTTTAAGCTGGCACACAAAGAAATTGACCTCATTTTCAAGCGTGCGCATGTGCGTCCGCTGGCGGTGGGGGTGCATCCGGACCGTCATCTGCTGCAGTTCTGCTATACCGCCGAAGTGGCGGACAGCGCGCTGAAGCTGCTCGATGAAGCGGGCCTGCCGGGCGAGCTGCGTTTACGCCAGGATCTGGCCCTGATTGCCATGGTCGGCGCGGGTGTGACCCGTAACCCGCTGCACTGCCATCGCTTCTGGCAACAGCTGAAAGGCCAACCGGTGGAATTCACCTGGCAGTCGGAGGAAGGCATCAGCCTGGTGGCGGTTCTGCGTACCGGGCCGACTGAAAGCCTGATTCAGGGTCTGCATCAATCGCTGTTCCGCGCGGAAAAACGCATCGGCCTGGTGCTGTTCGGCAAAGGCAACATCGGTTCACGCTGGCTGGAGCTGTTTGCCCGTGAGCAAAGCACGCTTTCGGCGCGTACCGGGTTTGAGTTTGTGCTGGCAGGCGTGGTCGACAGCCGTCGCAGTCTGCTGAACTACGAAGGCCTGGACGCCAGCCGCGCGCTCGCATTCTTTAATGATGAAGCGGTGGAGCAGGATGAAGAATCGCTGTTCCTGTGGATGCGTGCGCACCCGTACGATGATTTAGTGGTACTGGACGTCACCGCCAGCGGCCAGCTTGCCGGGCAGTATCTGGATTTCGCCAGCCACGGCTTCCATGTCATCAGTGCCAATAAACTCGCCGGGGCCAGCAGCAGCGATCAATACCGTCAGATCCACGATGCGTTCGAGAAAACGGGTCGCCACTGGCTGTATAACGCCACGGTTGGCGCGGGCCTGCCAGTGAACTTCACTGTGCGCGATCTGCGTGACAGCGGCGACACTATTCTGTCCATCAGCGGGATTTTCTCCGGCACGCTGTCGTGGCTGTTCCTGCAGTTCGACGGCACCGTGCCGTTTACCGAGCTCGTGGATCAGGCGTGGCAGCAAGGTTTGACTGAACCGGACCCGCGCGTTGATTTGTCCGGCAAAGATGTCATGCGCAAGCTGGTGATCCTCGCCCGTGAAGCGGGTTACGACATCGAGCCTGACCAGGTGCGTGTCGAATCGCTGGTGCCATCGCATTGCGAAGAAGGGTCTATCGATCACTTCTTTGAAAACGGTGAAGACCTTAACGAGCAGATGATTCAGCGTCTGGAAGCCGCGCAGGAAATGGGCCTTGTGCTGCGCTACGTGGCGCGTTTCGATGCCAACGGTAAAGCGCGTGTCGGCGTTGAAGCCGTGCGCCCTGAGCACCCGCTGGCGGCGCTGTTGCCGTGTGATAACGTCTTTGCCATCGAAAGCCGATGGTATCGCGATAACCCGCTGGTTATCCGCGGTCCGGGCGCCGGTCGTGATGTGACCGCCGGTGCCATTCAGTCGGACATTAATCGTCTGGCACAGCTGCTGTAGTGTTTACGTCCTCTCCCGCAACGGGAGAGGACGCCCTGCCATCCTGAATTTTTTTCATCTTCGCTGAACAATCCTCACGCTTTCTGCTGTTTTTTCTGTTGACGTCATCACTCTTTTCCGTCATTTTTACATCTGGACGTCTAAACGTATAGATGCTCATAACACAACATATAACGACATGCGATTGAAGAGGTAAGGTATGAGCTTTTTTCACGCCAACCAGCGGGAAGCCCTGAATCAGAGCCTGGCAGAAGTACAGGGCCAGATTAACGTTTCCTTTGAGTTTTTCCCGCCGCGCACCAGTGAAATGGAGCAGACCCTGTGGGCCTCTATCGATCGCCTGAGCAGCCTGAAGCCGAAATTCGTTTCCGTCACTTACGGTGCGAACTCTGGCGAGCGTGACCGTACGCACAGCATCATCAAAGGCATCAAGGATCGCACCGGGCTTGAAGCCGCGCCACATTTAACCTGCATCGATGCAACGCGTGATGAACTGCGCGCCATCGCCCAGGACTACTGGAACAACGGTATTCGTCATATCGTCGCACTGCGTGGCGACCTGCCACCGGGCAGCGGTAAACCGGACATGTATGCCACAGACCTGGTCGCACTGCTGAAAGATGTGGGTGACTTTGATATCTCAGTTGCGGCGTACCCGGAAGTGCATCCGGAAGCGAAAAGCGCGCAGGCGGATTTGCTCAACCTGAAACGTAAAGTAGACGCCGGGGCAAACCGCGCGATCACCCAGTTCTTCTTCGACGTGGAAAGTTATCTGCGTTTCCGCGATCGTTGTGCTTCAACCGGTATCGACGTAGAAATTATTCCGGGCATTCTGCCGGTCTCTAACTTCAAACAGGCAAAGAAATTTGCCGACATGACCAACGTGCGCATCCCAACCTGGATGGCGAAAATGTTCGAAGGGCTGGACGACGACGCGGAAACCCGCAAGCTGGTAGGGGCTAATATCGCGATGGACATGGTGAAAATCCTCAGCCGCGAAGGGGTGAAGGATTTCCATTTCTACACCCTGAACCGCGCCGAAATGAGTTACGCCATCTGCCACACTCTGGGCGTGCGCCCGGCGGTGTAAAAAAAGCGGCCCTCGTGAGAGGGCCAGTTGGTTTCTCGCCGTCGTCGGTATAAATAACGGAAAGTGCGCTGCACGGCGCATCCGTTGAGGCGGTGCTGAAGGCGAACTTCGCCAGCGAAGACGGGATAAAAATCCGCGCCAGGTTGATCAATCGTTTTGAGAAATACGGTAACGACATCGACGAAGTGGACAACATCAGCGCCGATCTGCTGCGTTATTACTGCAAAGAGGTGGAAAAATACCGCAACCCGCGCGGTGGGCTGTTTCCCCCTGGTTCATACACCGTGTCCGCGCATGTACCGTTGGGTGCCACGCTGGATGGACGGTTCGCCGGAGAGCAACTTGCCGATGGCGGATTGTCGCCGATGCTGGGTCAGGATCGGCAGGGGCCCACCGCGGTACGAAAACTTCTTTCCGCGCCTCAGCACCCCCTATCACTCTTTCATAAGCAACTGGCTGTGATATTGCCGACGGTACTCCGACGGGGAGCGTTCGGTATTCTTACGAAACAGGCGACAAAAATAGTTGCTGTCAGTAAAACCGCAAACGTGCGCCACTTCTTTCACTTTCAGGTCATAGTTTTTGAGTAGCGTTTTGGCTTTTTCCAGCCGGGTATAGTTCAGGTATTCGTTAAAGCCCAGCGTGCCGCTTTTATTGAACAGATGCGACAGATAGTTGGGCGAAATATAAAACGCGTGGGCCACGGATTCCCGGCTTAACGGTTCGGCATAATGGGTGTCGATGTGGCTGCGGATCGCTTCGAACAGCGCGCCACTGCGGGAGGCCGTCTGAATATGACTACCCAGCAAATCCGCACAGTGACTCAGCAGGCTAAACACGATCAGTTTTGCCGTGTGCGTCTCCTGAGGCTGCATCTGAATTTCATTCAGCGCCTGTAGCAAAAACGAGCCTACGCGCGGGCCTCGGCGGGCGACGTGCTGCTTCGCCACGTTTACTAACTGCTGGCCATCCCAGTGCTTGACGCTAAAGCCTAGCTGTTGTTTACCAAACAGAATACTGAGAGTGGTGGCAGGTGTTGTCCACTGCGGACAATTCCAGCTCCCCGCAGGTACAAACAGCATGTCGTGTTGACGCAGGTTAAACGGGCCGTCGCCGATTTCACCGCTCAGGACTATCTCCAGGCGGGGGGAATCGACCTTAAACGCCAGCGGTGGCAGGGTTCCGCGTTCCGACGCGAAATAGCAGGTGCCGGGAACATCCATTGATTCAATCAATGACGCCATGATTCGGGTAATGCGGATATCCTTCTGTTCCATAAAGTTAACACTCCCGATTGATTCACGAAGAAACGCTGAAAGATCATGAGATGCTTTTCCATGCATAATCTATGTCTATTACTGAAAGTTTACGGATACATCAACGTTTCCACTAATAGCTTTTGTTAGCTTGTTCATAGCCATAAGGAAATAACTATCAAATCTGTAGATTTTTTCATCTATAACTTATCTGCAGAGCTGTATATCCTGGTATTAAAACACTGAAGGGAGCAGGAAGATGAGCACAAACGAAAACGATCACAATACGTTGTCAGCAGGAAAGTGCCCGTTTCATCAGGGCGGACATGATGAAAGCGCAGGAGCAGGGACCAGCACGCGTGACTGGTGGCCAAAACAACTTCGAGTCGATCTCCTCAATCAGCATTCCAACCGCTCGAACCCGCTGGGCGAAGCGTTTGATTACCGCAAAGAATTTAGCAAATTAGATTATGCCGCGCTGAAAGGCGACCTCAAAGCGCTGTTAACCGATTCACAGCCGTGGTGGCCAGCCGACTGGGGCAACTACGCAGGCCTGTTTATCCGTATGGCCTGGCACGGGGCCGGTACTTATCGCTCCGTTGACGGTCGCGGCGGTGCCGGTCGCGGTCAGCAACGTTTTGCGCCGCTGAACTCCTGGCCGGACAACGTCAGCCTCGATAAAGCTCGCCGACTGCTGTGGCCTGTCAAACAGAAATATGGGCAGAAAATTTCCTGGGCTGACTTGTTTATCCTCGCGGGTAACGTCGCCCTGGAAAACTCCGGCTTCCGTACTTTTGGTTTTGGTGCCGGGCGTGAAGACGTCTGGGAACCGGACCTCGACGTAAACTGGGGCGATGAAAAAGCCTGGCTGGAACACCGTGACCCTGAAGTTCTGGCAAAACGCCCGCTGGCAGCCACTGAAATGGGCCTGATTTACGTGAACCCGGAAGGGCCAAACGCCAGCGGCGAGCCGCTGTCTGCCGCGGCGGCCATTCGCGCCACTTTCGGCAACATGGGGATGAACGACGAAGAAACCGTGGCGCTGATTGCGGGTGGGCATACGCTGGGTAAAACCCACGGTGCTGCTGCCGCAACGCATGTGGGGGCCGATCCTGAAGCGGCGTCGATTGAGTCCCAGGGTCTGGGATGGGCGAGCAGCCACGGTACCGGCGTGGGTGCAGACGCGATCACCTCTGGTCTGGAAGTGGTGTGGTCGCAAACCCCGACCCAGTGGAGCAACTACTTCTTCGAGAACCTCTTCAAATATGAGTGGGTACAGACCCGCAGCCCGGCGGGTGCGATTCAGTTTGAAGCCGCTGATGCACCAGAAATTGTTCCTGACCCGTTCGATCCGTCGAAGAAACGTAAGCCGACCATGTTGGTCACCGACCTGACGTTGCGTTTCGATCCGGATTTCGAAAAAATTTCCCGTCGTTTCCTTAACGATCCTCAGGCCTTCAATGAAGCCTTTGCTCGCGCGTGGTACAAACTGACGCACCGGGATATGGGGCCGAAGGCACGTTATATCGGGCCGGAAGTACCAAAAGAAGATCTGATTTGGCAGGATCCGTTGCCGCATCCGTTCTTCCAGCCATCAGCGTATGATATTGAGAGTCTGAAAGAGGATATTGCCGCTTCAGGACTGTCTGTCAGTGAGCTGGTGTCGGTAGCGTGGGCATCTGCGTCTACTTTCCGCGGTGGTGATAAGCGTGGCGGCGCTAACGGCGCACGTCTGGCACTGGATCCGCAGCGTCATTGGGAAGTGAACGCCACGGCGGCACGTGTTCTTCCGGTACTTGAAGGCATCTATAAATCTGCGCACAAAGCGTCACTGGCCGATATCATCGTGCTGGCAGGCGTGGTGGGTGTTGAGCAAGCAGCCAAAGCAGCGGGCGTGTCTGTCACCGTGCCTTTCGTTGCTGGCCGTGTCGATGCGCGTCAGGATCAGACGGACGTTGAAATGTTCAATCTGATGGAGCCTGCGGCTGACGGTTTCCGTAATTACCGTGCGCGTTTGGATGCTGCAACCACTGAATCACTGCTGATTGATAAAGCCCAGCAGCTGACGCTGACCGCGCCGGAAATGACTGTCCTGGTCGGTGGTCTCCGTGTGCTCGGCGCGAACTTTGATGGCAGTAAACACGGCGTATTCACTGAAAACGTGGGCGTGCTCAGCAACGATTTCTTCGCAAATCTGCTGGATATGCGCAACGAGTGGAAAGCAACGGATACCTCTAATGAGCTGTTTGAAGGTCGTTGCCGCCAGAGCGGGGAAGTGAAATACACCGCAACGCGTTCAGACCTGGTATTTGGTTCTAACGCCGTACTGCGCGCCCTGGCTGAAGTGTATGCCTGTGAAGATGCCAAAGAGAAGTTTGTGAAAGACTTCGTGGCGGCGTGGGTGAAAGTGATGAATCTGGATCGCTTCGACCTGCTGTAAGGTCTTCGTGTGACATCATCAGAATGAAACTGGGCGGTTATTGAATACTCCCGGCAGGCGCCGGGAGTATGAAGGGTGCGGTTACAGGGTCAGTTGACCAAATGCGCTGTTCCAGTCCTGCTCAAATTTCTCTATCGCAGATTCCACCGCAGGCGTGTTAAGCATCTGCTGTGCGACATCTAACGGCAGAGTGATGGCTTCACATCCTGCCAGTAGGCAGTCCAGTGCCTGGCGCGGGGTTTTAAAACTTGCAGCCAGGATCATCGCGTCAGGTGCATGAAGTTTGAGCAGGGTTTGCAACTCCTGCACCGTCCGAATACCGTCCCCGCCCTGAGCATCAATGCGATTTACGTAAGGGGCGACGTATTTCGCACCTGCGAGTGCTGCCAGCAGCCCCTGAGATGCACTGTATACGGCAGTCCCGAGGGTGGTTATTCCTTCTTTCTTCAGTTGCTTGATGGCGGCTAAGCCTTCTGCTGTTACCGGGATTTTCACCACAATACCCGGTATAGCATCGTGAAGACGTCTGGCTTCTTCCACCATACCCTGAGCATCGCGGCTCATGGTCTGTGCAAACAGCGTGCCTTCTTTGCCAAGGGCTTTTTGCAGGCGAGGGAGGACTTCCCAGAGCGTTTCTGTTCCTGCTGCAACAATGCTTGGGTTGGTTGTCACCCCAGCCAGGGGGAAGATACGCGCCAGACGTTCTACTTCCGCCACGTTGGCGGTATCAAGATATAATTCCACAGTCTTTTTCCTCTTACTGAACAGTAATCTCTTCTCCGTCGTGCCCTAAAATGAACATCGCCGAGGAGAGAGCCGGAATGATTTTCTGGTGACAGAATACGGGAGATTGGCCTCTCTCCACCACGTGACATATCTGCCAAAAACTGGACAAATGTAATGCACATTTTGATGTGTGATGCACATCACAAAATGAGACTAGTCCTTTCTGATTCGGAGGTTGTGCAGGCTATTAACAGTATGTGTTTTTACACTGATATTACAAAAATCCAGCAAGCTGTTTCCTGAGCCAAAAAAAACAGGCATCGCTGTGCGATGCCTGTTTTGCATTTATAACGTATCGCGTGGAGCTGTTAGCCGGTATTACGCATACCCGCCGCAACCCCGGCGATGGTGACCATCAGCGCCTGCTCGACGCGCGGATCCGGTTCTTTGCCTTCTTCTTCGGCCAGACGTGAACGGTGCAGCAGTTCGGCCTGTAGCACGTTCAGCGGGTCGGTATAGATATTACGCAGCTGGATAGACTCGGCAATCCACGGCAGGTCAGCCATCAGATGCGAATCGTTGGCGATATCCAGCACCACTTTGATGTCCGCTTCCAGCAACTGACGCAGCTCGCCACCCAGTGGCCACAGTTCTTTCTTCACCAGGCGCTGGTCGTAATACTCCGCCAGCCACAGGTCGGCTTTGGCAAAGACCATTTCCAGCATCCCCAGACGCGTTGAGAAGAACGGCCAGTCGCGACACATGGTTTCCAGTTCGCTCTGTTTGCCGTCTTCGACCACTTTTTGCAGCGCCGCACCGGCACCCAGCCAGGCCGGCAGCATCAGTCGGTTTTGCGTCCATGCGAAAATCCACGGAATGGCTCGCAGAGATTCTACGCCGCCGGTCGGACGACGTTTTGCCGGACGCGAACCCAGCGGCAGTTTGCCGAGTTCCTGTTCCGGTGTGGCAGAGCGGAAGTACGGCACGAAATCTTTATTTTCACGCACGTAGCCGCGATACATGTCACAGGAGATATCCGACAGTTCGGCCATGATGTGACGCCATTCCGGTTTTGGCTCCGGTGGCGGCAGCAGGTTCGCTTCGAGAATTGCGCTGGTGTACAGCGACAGGCTGCTGATGGTGACTTCCGGCAGGCCGTACTTGAAGCGGATCATCTCACCCTGCTCGGTAACGCGCAGGCCGCCTTTCAGGCTGCCCGGCGGTTGAGAGAGCAGCGCTGCATGGGCGGGTGCGCCGCCGCGACCAATAGAACCGCCGCGACCGTGGAACAGGGTCAGCTCAATGCCTGCTTTTTCGCAGGTTTTGATCAGCGCGTCCTGCGCCTGATATTGCGCCCAGGACGCAGCCATCACGCCCGCGTCTTTGGCGGAGTCGGAATAGCCAATCATCACCATCTGCTTGCCCTGGATGAAGCCGCGATACCAGTCGATATTCAGCAACTGGGTCATGACATCGTTAGCATTGTTGAGGTCATCGAGGGTTTCAAACAACGGCGCAACCGGTAGCGCAAAGCCGATCCCGGCTTCTTTCAGCAGCAAATGCACGGCCAGCACGTCGGACGGCGTTTTCGCCATTGAGATAACGTAGGCGGCAACGGAGCCTTGCGGCGCTTCGGCAATCACTTTACAGGTATCGAGTACTTCGCGCGTTTCTTCGCTCGGCTGCCACTGGCGCGGCAGCAGCGGGCGTTTGGAATTCAGTTCACGGATCAGGAACGCCTGCTTGTCGGCTTCAGACCAGTTTTCGTAATCGCCAATGCCGAGATAGCGGGTCAGTTCGCCCAGGGCTTCGGTGTGACGAGTGCTTTCCTGACGCACGTCGATACGCACCAGCGGCACGCCAAAGCATTTCACGCGGCGCAGAGTATCGAGCAGTTCGCCATTAGCGATAATGCCCATCCCGCAGGCTTGCAGAGATTTATAGCAAGCGTACAGCGGTTCCCAGAGCTGTTCATTTTGCGTCAGCAGGCCTGCCGGTTTCGGCAGTTTTTCGCCTTTCAGGCGCGCTTCGAGCCAGGCCTGGGTCGCCATCAGCTGGCTGCGCAGGGTTTTCAGCAGGTAACGATAAGGTTCGGCAGCACCCGCTTCACCGACGTATTCGCGCAGTTCGTCGGTGCATTCCACCATCGACAGCTCGGAGATCAACAGCTGGACGTCTTTCAGGAACAGATCAGTGGCTTTCCAGCGGCCCAGCAGCAGGACATTGCGGGTGATATCGGACGTGACGTTCGGGTTGCCGTCGCGGTCGCCACCCATCCATGAGGTGAAGCGCACTGGCACGAAATCGACCGGCAGTTGATAGCCAAGATTCTCTTCCAGCTGTTCATTCAGCTCGCGCAGGTAGTTCGGCACGCCTTCCCACAGGCTGTTTTCGACCACCGCAAAGCCCCATTTGGCTTCATCCACCGGGCTGGGGCGATGCTTACGGATTTCATCGGTATGCCAGGACTGGGCAATCAGCTGGCGCAGACGGCGCATCAGCTGGTGACGTTCATAGTCGGCGATATCTTTGTTATCCAGCTGTTTGAGGCAGCTGTTTATTTCCCCCATTTTGTGGATCAGCGTCCGGCGGGTGATTTCCGTCGGATGCGCGGTCAGCACCAGTTCCAGCGACAGGTTTTCTACCGCTTTTTTGATGATCGCTTCGTTCAGGTTGGGCTGATCTTTAAGTTTACGCAGGGTGCGGGCAATCACTTCCGGGTTGCTGGCCGCTTCACCTTTTGGCGAAATGCTGTGATGTTGCTCGGCGGTATTCGCCAGATTCAGAAACTGACTGAATGCACGGGCGACCGGCAGCAGTTCGTCGTTAGACAGGTTTTGTAACGTGGTAAGCAGCTCCTGGCGGTTGGCTTCATTGCCTGCACGGGAGGATTTTGACAGCTTACGAATGGTTTCAACGCGATCAAGAATGTTCTCGCCAAGGGCATCCTTGATGGTTTCCCCTAGCACCTTACCGAGCATACTGACATTACTACGCAAAGCGGAATATTGTTCGTTCATTACCCCAGACACCCCATCTCATTTATGTATGTCCCTGGATTTCGCACAACCGTAATGAGACCGCTGACGGCGATACAAAATCGTTCGGACATGGTATTCGGTATTTTCTCGTCTTCACTTTATAAAGCCACGTAAAAACCCCTACGTCAATTGTTGCGAAATCGCTTCAGCAAACGAAGAAATGGCGGAAATTTGCCAAATTTAACTCAGCGGCAGTGAGATAAGCGCTACTTATGGAAATGTGAGGAGGATCACCCTCTCAGGCAGAGAGGGTGATGGCAGAATTAATGCCAGCAAAAGTGATGGACGACCTGGGTAATCAACTCGCGAGTCGGTTTGATAAAGCGCGTTTCGAGGTATTCATCTGGCTGATGCGCCTGGTTTATCGAACCTGGGCCGAGTACCAGCGTCGGACACAGGGTCTGAATATACGGCGCTTCGGTACAGTAGTTCACCACTTCGGTTTTGGTGCCGAGCAGTTTTTCCACCACCTGCACCAGCTGATGATCTGGCGGGCAGGCGTAGCCCGGGATTGGTGGATGTAAATCGGACACCGTCAGGCGGCCTGGCCATTTTTCACTGACCGGTGCCAGCGCTTCGGTGAGCAGCCCATTAAGATCGTCCAGCGTCATGCCCGGCAGCGGACGGATATCCATGTGTAGCTCGCAGCAGGCACAAATGCGGTTGGAAGCATCACCGCCGTGAATGGCGCCGAGATTGAGCGTTGGGTAAGGCACAGCGAAAGCGTCGTAGTGATAACGCTCTTTCAGTGAATCGCGCAATTGCATAATTCGTCCAATCGCATCGTGCATCAGCTCGATAGCATTCACACCACGATCCGGATCGCTGGAGTGCCCCGATTGCCCAAGCACACGAATGGCGTTGGAAATATGGCCCTTGTGAGCACGTACCGGTTGCAACGAGGTGGGTTCGCCAATAATGGCGCAGTCCGGACGCAGCGCGGTCGATTCGGAAAAATAACGCGCGCCCGCCATACTGGTTTCTTCATCGGCGGTGGCCAGGATATACAGCGGTTTTTTCAGCTGAGTAACGTCGACATCACGCAGGGCATCGAGAATAAAGGCGAAGAAGCCCTTCATGTCAGCGGTGCCAAGGCCATACAGCTTGTTGTCGTGCTCGGTCAGGGTGAAAGGATCACGCGTCCAGCGACCATCGTCGAACGGAACGGTGTCCGTGTGACCGGTTAAAAGTAGCCCGCCCGCACCCTCTCCGATGCTGGCCAGCAGGTTGAATTTATGGCGCGTGCCAGGCACTGGCTCAATGGCGACTTTAAAGCCGAGCGTGGAGAACCAGTCTGCCAGCAGATTGATTAAACCTTCATTGCTTTGATCAAGGGATTCTTCGGTGGCGCTGATGGACGGTGTGGCGATCAATGCGCGGTAAATCTCGATAAATGGCGGTAAATTGTTTTTCATTGTTGACACACCTCAGGTCATGATAGTATCAATATTCATGCAGTATTAGTGAATAAAAATACACTATCGTTGAGCATAAAGGAACCCGATGTTGAATACGCTGATTGTAGGCGCAAGCGGTTATGCAGGCGCTGAGCTGGTGAGTTACGTAAATCGTCATCCGCACATGAACATAACCGCTTTGACGGTCTCAGCGCAAAGCAATGATGCCGGAAAGTTAATTTCTGATCTGCATCCGCAGCTGAAAGGCATTGTCGATTTGCCACTGCAGCCGATGTCCGATATTCGCGAATTTTCCGCGGGTGTGGACGTGGTTTTCCTCGCGACAGCGCATGAAGTGAGCCACGATCTGGCGCCGCAGTTCCTCGACGCAGGCTGCGTGGTGTTCGATCTTTCCGGCGCATTCCGCGTTAACGATGCTGATTTTTATCAGAAATATTACGGTTTCACTCACCAGCACCCTGAGTTGCTGGTGCAGGCGGTGTATGGCCTGGCGGAGTGGAGCGGTGACAAAATTAAAGAAGCGAATCTGATTGCTGTGCCGGGTTGCTACCCGACCGCGGCACAGCTGTCGCTCAAACCGTTGATCGACGCCGGGCTGTTAGATCTTTCCCAATGGCCGGTGATCAACGCCACCAGTGGCGTCAGCGGTGCCGGGCGCAAGGCGGCGATTGCCAATAGTTTCTGTGAAGTTAGCCTGCAGCCTTATGGCGTGTTCAACCACCGCCATCATCCGGAAATCACCACTCACCTGGGCGCAGAAGTGATTTTCACTCCGCATCTGGGTAACTTTAAACGCGGTATTCTGGAAACCATTACCTGTCGTCTGAAACCGGGTGTGACCCGCGAACAGGTGGCTGATGTCTTTAATCAGGCATATGCCAGCAAACCACTGGTGCGCCTGTATGACAACGGCGTGCCGGCACTGAAAAATGTGGTTGGCCTGCCATTCTGTGATATCGGTTTTGCCGTTCAGGGCGAGCACCTGATTGTGGTCGCCGCAGAAGATAACCTGCTGAAAGGCGCGGCGGCTCAGGCTGTGCAGTGCGCGAACATTCGTTTTGGCTATGCCGAAACCCAGTCTCTTCTTTAATGGATACCTGATGATGAATCCTTTAATTATCAAACTCGGTGGTGTGCTGCTGGACAGTGAAGAAGCGCTGGAGCGTCTGTTTACCGCGCTGGTGCATTACCGCACGGAACATCAACGCCCGCTGGTGATTGTACACGGCGGCGGTTGCGTGGTGGACGAGCTGATGAAACAGCTGAATCTGCCCGTGAAAAAGAAGAATGGCCTGCGTGTGACGCCTGCCGATCAGATTGACATCATTACTGGTGCGCTGGCGGGAACGGCCAACAAAACGCTGCTGGCGTGGGCCAAAAAGCATCATATTGCCTCCGTGGGCCTGTATCTCGGTGACGGCGACAGCGTGACGGTTTCTCAGCTCGACGAAGAGCTGGGTCACGTCGGTCTGGCGAAGCCGGGTTCGCCGAAGCTGATTAATACTTTGCTGGAAGGTGGTTTCCTGCCAGTGGTGAGCTCCATCGGCGTGACCGAAGAAGGTCAGTTGATGAACGTCAACGCCGACCAGGCAGCCACGGCGCTGGCCGCCACGCTCGGCGCGGATCTGATCCTGCTTTCCGACGTGAGCGGTATTCTTGACGGTAAAGGCCAGCGTATTGCCGAAATGACGGCGGCGAAGGCGGAACAGCTAATCGACCAGGGTATCATCACCGATGGCATGGTCGTCAAAGTGAATGCCGCGCTGGATGCCGCCCGCACGCTGGGCCGTCCGGTAGATATCGCCTCATGGCGTCACGCCGAACAGCTCCCATCGCTGTTTAACGGCACGCCAATCGGTACGCGTATTCTGGCTTAAGATCTGATGCCCGGCGGCGCGATGCTTGCCGGGCCTACCTGAGCTTGTAGGCCGGATAAGCATCGCGCCATCCGGCACTGAAAATTAATGAGAAGGAAGCATGTTATGGCACTTTGGGGCGGGCGTTTTACTCAGGCAGCAGATCAGCGGTTCAAACAGTTCAACGACTCTTTGCGCTTTGACTACCGTCTGGCGGAGCAGGATATTATTGGCTCTGTGGCCTGGTCTAAAGCGCTGGTGACGGTGCACGTATTGACCGCAGCGGAACAGCAGCAGCTTGAAGAAGCGCTGAACGTATTGCTCGAAGAAGTGCGTGCGAATCCGCAGCAGATTCTGGAGAGCGACGCGGAAGATATTCACAGTTGGGTGGAAGGCAAGCTTATCGATAAAGTCGGCCAGCTGGGGAAAAAACTGCATACCGGACGTAGCCGTAATGACCAGGTAGCGACCGATCTCAAGCTGTGGTGCAAAGACACCGTGGCTGAATTGCTGAGCGCTAATCGCCAGTTGCAGGTCGCCCTGGTGGAAACCGCGCAAAACAATCAGGACGCGGTGATGCCGGGTTATACCCACCTGCAACGCGCACAGCCGGTGACCTTTGCTCACTGGTGTCTGGCCTATGTCGAAATGCTGGCCCGTGATGAAAGCCGTTTGCAGGATACCTTGCGTCGTCTGGACGTGAGCCCGCTGGGCAGCGGTGCGCTGGCCGGTACCGCGTATGAAATCGATCGTGAACAGCTGGCAGGCTGGCTGGGCTTTGCATCGGCAACCCGTAACAGCCTGGACAGCGTGTCCGACAGGGACCACGTGCTGGAGCTGTTGTCGAACGCCTCCATTGGCATGGTGCATCTGTCGCGTTTTGCGGAAGACCTGATTTTCTTTAACTCCGGTGAAGCAGGCTTTGTCGAGCTTTCTGACCGCGTGACGTCAGGTTCTTCCCTGATGCCGCAGAAGAAAAACCCGGATGCGCTGGAGCTTATTCGCGGTAAATGCGGCCGCGTGCAGGGCGCGCTAACGGGTATGATGATGACCCTGAAAGGTCTGCCGCTGGCGTATAACAAAGATATGCAGGAAGACAAAGAAGGGCTCTTCGACGCGCTGGACACCTGGCTCGACTGCCTGCATATGGGCGCGCTGGTGCTGGACGGTATTCAGGTGAAACGCCCGCGTTGTCAGGAAGCAGCGCAACAGGGTTATGCCAACTCTACCGAACTTGCAGATTATCTGGTCGCCAAAGGCGTGCCATTCCGTGAAGCGCACCATATCGTGGGTGAAGCGGTGGTGGAAGCCATTCGCCAGGGCAAACCGCTGGAAGCGCTGATGCTGGCAGAGTTGCAGAAGTTTAGTGCAGTGATTGACGACGATGTTTATCCGATTCTGTCGCTGCAATCGTGCCTCGATAAGCGTGCCGCTCAAGGCGGCGTCTCGCCGAAGCAGGTTGCGCAGGCGATTAAAGATGCGCAGGCGCGCTTACTCTGATCATCGCTGATGCCGGGTGGCGCTGCGCTTACCCGGCTTACAAATACCGTTCGAGCCTGGCGAAATGCCGGGCTTTTTTATGTAAAAAAAGCGGACCACGGGGTCCGCAAAGTTCACGTTGGCTTTCGTTATTCATATCAGAGAGGAACTCTGAACGGGTCGGTGGCTTCAAGGGTTTGTGAGGTACCGCCTCGTTTATGTGGAGTATTATTGACCACAACCCTTGATAGGGATAATCGTTCATTGCTATGCTATCTATCGCCATGAACTATCGTGGCGATGGAGGATGGATAATGAATATTCGTGATCTTGAATACCTGGTTGCCTTAGCTGAGCATCGTCATTTTCGCCGTGCGGCGGATTCCTGTCACGTCAGTCAGCCAACGTTAAGTGGGCAGATCCGTAAGCTGGAAGATGAGCTGGGCGTAATGCTGTTGGAGCGTACTAGCCGTAAGGTGCTGTTTACGCAGGCAGGATTATTGCTGGTGGATCAGGCGCGCACCGTGCTGCGCGAGGTAAAAGTGCTCAAGGAAATGGCGAGCCAACAGGGCGAAGCGATGTCCGGACCGCTGCATATTGGCCTGATCCCCACCGTGGGGCCTTACCTGCTACCGCAGATTATCCCTATGCTGCATCAGGCGTTCCCGAAACTGGAAATGTATCTGCACGAGGCACAGACCCATCAGCTGCTGGCGCAACTCGACAGCGGTAAGCTCGACTGTGCAATCCTGGCATTGGTCAAAGAGAGTGAAGCCTTTATTGAGGTGCCGCTGTTCGATGAGCCGATGATGCTGGCTATTTACGAAGATCACCCGTGGGCGAATCGCGACCGCGTGCCGATGTCCGATCTGGCCGGTGAAAAGCTGCTGATGCTGGAGGACGGGCACTGCCTGCGCGACCAGGCGATGGGCTTTTGCTTTGAAGCGGGGGCGGATGAAGATACCCATTTCCGCGCCACCAGTCTGGAAACGCTGCGCAATATGGTTGCAGCAGGCAGCGGCATCACGCTGTTACCGGCGCTGGCTGTGCCGCCAGAACGTAAACGTGATGGCGTGGTTTATCTGCCGTGCATTAAGCCGGAGCCTCGTCGTACCGTCGGTCTGGTTTACCGTCCAGGGTCACCGCTGCGCAGCCGCTATGAGCAGCTGGCAGAGGCCATCCGCACGCAGATGGATGGCCATTTCGATAAACCGTTAAAACAGGCGGTTTAAGCCGTTCAGCGCAGCAACCCGATAGGCTTCCGCCATGGTCGGGTAGTTAAAGGTGGTGTTAACGAAGTACTCGATGGTGTTACCACCCCCTTTTTGCTCCATTATCGCCTGGCCGATGTGAATGATTTCGGCCGCGCGCTCGCCAAAGCAGTGTATCCCCAAAATTTCCTTGGTTTCCCGATGGAACAGGATCTTCAGCGTTCCCACATTCATTCCGACAATTTGCGCCCGCGCCAGGTGCTTAAACTGCGCCCGACCGACTTCGTACGGCACTTTCATCGCCGTCAGCTGCTGTTCGGTTTTCCCGACAGAACTGATTTCCGGGATGGTGTAGATGCCCGTTGGAATGTCTTCAATCAGGTGCGCGGTGGCTTCGCCTTTGACCAGCGCCTGGGCAGCAATTCGGCCCTGATCGTATGCCGCAGAGGCCAGACTCGGGTAACCGATAACGTCGCCGACCGCATAGATATGCGGAATGGCGGTCTGGTACATGCTGTTCACTTTCAGCTGACCGCGGCTGTCGGTTTGCAGGCCGATGTTTTCCAACGCCAGGCTGTCGGTGTTACCGGTACGTCCGTTAGCGAACAGTAAACAGTCTGCTTTGAGCTTTTTGCCGGACTTCAGGTGCATGATCACGCCGTCGTCCATCCCTTCAATTTTCTCGTACTCTTCGTTGTGGCGAATGACCACGCCGCTGTTCCAGAAGTGATACGAAAGGGAGTCTGACATTTCCTGATCGAGGAATGCCAACAGGCGATCGCGGGTGTTGATCAAATCAACTTTGACCTCCATTCCGCGGAAGATAGATGCATATTCGCAGCCGATCACCCCGGCCCCGTAGATGATCACGTGGCGTGGTTCATGATGCAGGCTGAGGATGGAGTCGCTGTCGTAGACACGTGGGTGCGAGAAGTCGACGTCGTCCGGACGATAAGGGCGCGAGCCGCAGGCGATGATGAATTTCTCCGCAGTCACTGTTTCGACCGAGCCGTCATGGCATTCGAGTGCGAGGGTGTGCTCATCAACAAAGTGGGCGTCGCCCTGCAGAATTTCGCAGTGGTTACGTTCGTAGAACCCCTGGCGCATCCGCGTCTGCTGGTTAATCACGCTGTCGGCATGGTTGAGAATGTCGGCGAATGAAGAACGAAGTAGTCGGGTATGGTCGCTGTAGAGAGGGTTCTGGTTGAATTCGATAATGCGGCTTACGGCGTGACGAAGCGCTTTCGATGGGATGGTGCCCCAGTGGGTACAGCCACCACCGACGTTGTGATAACGCTCGATGACGGCGACACGGGCTCCTTGCTTAACCAGCCCCATTGCAGCGCCTTCGCCGCCCGGGCCAGAACCAATTACTATTGCATCATAATCGTAGGTGTGTGGCATGGTAAGGCTTACCTGTTCTTATACATAAAAGCAACAGAATAGTAACATCATTGCCCCGATAACCCAATTATCGTTGTGCTTTTTTCACACTGGAGAGCACAAACCGCCCGTAAACAATCATTCACAAAGCACCTCAAACAGATTAGTTTTAATCTCTGGTATAGTGCCGATAAGGCAGATGGAAGGATTCAGACATCGTGATGGGCGTTAGAGCGCTACAAAAAGAAAAAACCCGGCGTTCGCTGGTGGAAGCAGCATTCAGTCAACTGAGTGCTGAAAGAAGTTTTGCCAGCCTGAGCCTGCGTGAAGTTGCGCGAGAGGCGGGGATTGCGCCGACCTCTTTCTATCGTCATTTCCGCGATGTGGACGAACTCGGGCTGACCATGGTCGACGAAAGCGGGTTAATGCTACGTCAGCTTATGCGTCAGGCGCGTCAGCGTATTGCCAAAGGCGGCAGCGTTATTCGTACGTCCGTGTCGACCTTTATGGAGTTTATTGGAAATAACCCCAACGCATTCCGCTTACTGCTGCGTGAACGTTCCGGCACCTCTGCGGCGTTTCGTGCCGCCGTCGCCCGTGAGATTCAGCACTTTATTGCGGAACTTGCTGACTATCTGGAAATCGAAAACCATATGCCGCGCGCCTTCACTGAAGCGCAAGCCGAAGCGATGGTCACCATCGTATTTAGTGCAGGTGCAGAAGCACTGGACGTCGGCCCTGAACAGCGTCGGCAATTAGAAGAGCGACTGGTACTGCAGCTGCGGATGATTTCCAAAGGCGCGTATTACTGGTATCGCCGTGAACAAGAGAAAGTGCACTCCATTCCGAAAAACGTGAAGGATGAGTAATGAAACAGACAGGTCAAGACAGAGGTACGTTGTTACTGGCGTTGGTCGCTGGTTTATCCATTAATGGGACATTTGCTGCACTGTTCAGCTCCATCGTACCCTTTACCGTATTCCCCTTGATTGCGCTGGTGCTGACGGTGTACTGCCTGCATCAACGTTACCAAAATCGCACCATGCCGGTTGGGCTGCCAGGGCTTGCCGCCGCGTGTTTCATCCTCGGCGTACTGGTTTACAGTACCGTCGTTCGTGCGGAATACCCGGACATCGGCTCTAACTTCTTCCCGGCCGTGCTGTCGGTGATTATGGTGTTCTGGATTGGTTTCCGGATGCGTAATCGTAACGCTGAAATCGCGGAATAATGCGGATGAGCCCTCTCAATGAGAGGGCTAAAAGGCGGATTATTTCTTCGTCAGCCAGACCCCACACTCCATATGATGGGTGTACGGGAACTGATCGAACAGCGCCAGGCGCTCAACGTTGTGCGTTTGGCCTAACGTTTCCAGATTCTTACATAACGTTTCTGGATTACAGGAAATGTACAGAATGCGTGGGTACGCCTGCACCATCTTCTCGGTTTCGCTGTCCAGCCCGCTGCGCGGTGGATCGACGAAAATCGTTTCACACTGATAACCCTTCAGATCGATACCCTGCAAGCGGTTAAACTCGCGGACGCCGTTCATCGCTTGGGTAAACTCTTCCGCTGACATCCGGATAATCTGCACATTATCAATATGGTTTGCCGCGATGTTGTATTGCGCCGCTGCCACGGACGGTTTGGCAATTTCTGTCGCTAATACACGGTCAAAGTTGCGCGCCAGCGCCAGCGAGAAGTTACCGTTGCCACAGTACAGCTCCAGCAAATCGCCTTTTGAATGTTGGGTCGCAGCAAGCGCCCATTCCAGCATCTGAATGTTCATTGCCGCATTCGGCTGGGTGAAGCTGTTTTCCACCTGACGGTAAATCATCTCCCGCCCGCCGACCGGCAAACGTTCATCAATAAAGTCCTGATCAAGCGCGATTTTGGTTTTCGTCGCACGACCAATCAGATGGACATTCAGATTCGCAGCTCGCAGGACATCACGCAATGCGGTCGCGGCGACCTGCCATTCGTCATCCAGCTTTTTATGATAAAGCAGAGAAACGATAGCCTGATTACTCATGGTAGTCAGGTAATCAATCTGGAACAGCTTGTGACGCAGGACTTTTTCGCCCTTGACGCCATCCAGCACGGCTTTCATCAGCGCATTAATTAATTCGCTGGCCGCCGGGAAGGTATCGACACGAATGCGCTGTTTGGTCGCCTGATCGAAGATGATGTGATAGAGGTCGTCGCCGTCGTGCCAGATGCGGAATTCTGCACGCATGCGGTAGTGACTGACAGGTGAGCGGAACACCTCCGGCGCAGGGGCATTGTGTGGCGCCATCATGCTTTGCAGGCGGACAACTTTCTCTGCTAGCTGGGCCTCGTACTGTTCTGTCGGCAGGTGTTCGGGGGTCATGATGCTTCCTGAAAGAGATAAATAACGCGGCGATTGTAGGGAATGCTCACAGGATGTCCAGCCCTTGATAGCCAGGCTTACATGATTAGCAGTCTGGACATCTGTATGTTACTGAATGTAGCATCCTGTTTCCGGTCTTGTGAGTTAAAAGGGAATCCAGTGTAAATCTGGAGCTGACGCGCAGCGGTAGAGTAAGGCGAAATGAGAGCGTAAGCAGACACTGCCGGTAGGTGGGAAGTCATCGTTTCATTGCCCCGATTATGTTTGGGGAGCCTTCTAGCCCGAAGACCTGCCGGAGTACGTCGCAACGGATCCTCATCATCGCGAGCTACTGATGAGACCAGCGGCATCCTTCTTATTTATTGGATGCTTTTAACAATGATTAAAAAAGCTTCGCTGCTGACGGCGCTCTCCGTCACAGCTTTTTCTGGCTGGGCGCAGGATAGCAGCTCAGACACGATGGTCGTCACGGCAAACCGTTTTCAACAACCTATTAATACGGTTCTGGCGCCTGTCACCGTGGTGACGCGTGAGGATATCGACCGTTGGCAATCCACCTCTGTTACTGACGTTATGCGTCGATTGCCTGGTGTTGATATTTCCCAGAATGGTGGACTCGGGCAAAGCTCTTCTTTATTTATTCGCGGAACTAACTCCAGCCATGTGCTGATTTTGGTGGACGGCGTTCGTTTCAACCAGGCCGGCGTCAGTGGTTCCTCAGACCTGAGTCAGTTCCCTGTGAGCCTGGTTCAGCGTATCGAATACATTCGCGGGCCGCGCTCGGCGGTATATGGATCTGATGCGATCGGCGGCGTGGTTAACATTATCACCACTCGTGATAAAGATGGCACGACGCTGAACGCCGGGATTGGGTCAAACGGCTACCAGAGCTATAACGGGAGCACTCAGCAGACGCTGGGTGGTAACACGCGTGTGACGCTGGCCGGAGACTACACCTATACCAAAGGCTACGATGTCGTAGCGGACGGTAATAACGGTGGACTGGCACAGCCGGACCGCGATGGCTTTATCAGTAAAAGTTTGTATGGCGCGCTGGAGCATAATTTCTCAGATGAGTGGAGCGCGTTTGTTCGTGGCTATGGCTACGACAACCGTACGGCCTACGATGCCTATTACAGTCCATATACACCTGATGTATTGGTCGACACGCGCCAGCTCTATAGCCAGACCTGGGACGCGGGTGTGCGTTTCAATAATGACATCTTCCATTCACAGCTGACGTCCAGCTACAGCCACAGCAAAGATTACAACTACGATCCAAATCTGGGTCGCTATGATTCCACGGCGACGCTGGACGAAGTCAAACAATACAACGTACAGTGGGCGAATTCGGTGGATGTCGGCCACGGCAACGTTGGCGCAGGTATCGACTGGCAGAAGCAAAGCACCGAGCCAGGGACCAGCTACGTGACCAATGGTTACGATATTCGTAACACCGGCATTTTCCTGACGGCGTTGCAACAGTTTGGTGAGTTTACCTTTGAAGGCGCAGTGCGCGGCGACGATAACTCGCAGTTTGGCGATCACGGCACCTGGCAGGGCAGTGCGGCCTGGGAATTTGTCGACGGCTATCGCTTCGTGGCGTCCTACGGGACGGCATTTAAAGCGCCGAACCTGGGGCAGCTGTACGGCTTCTATGGCAACGAGAATCTCGATCCGGAAGAAAGTAAGCAGTGGGAAGGGGCCTTTGAGGGCTTAACGGCAGGCGTGAACTGGCGTGTGTCTGGTTATCGTAATGATGTCGATAATCTTATCGATTACGACAGCCACCTGAATCAATATTATAACGTGGGCAAAGCGCGCATTAAAGGTATTGAGGCTACCGCATCCTTTGACACGGGTCCGTTAGCGCACACCCTGAGCTATGACTATCTTGATGCTCGTAACGCCCAGACCGATGAGCTGCTGCCGCGACGAGCCAAACAGCAGGTGAAGTACCAGCTGGACTGGCAGGTGTATGATTTTGACTGGGGAGTGACGTACCACTACCTGGGCACCCGATACGACACCGACTACAACACCTATCAGACCGTTAAGATGGGTGGTGTAAGCCTGTGGGATGTCGCAGTTTCATATCCGGTCACCTCTCACCTGACAGTTCGTGGTAAAATCGCCAACCTGTTCGATAAAGACTACGAGACAGTTTATGGCTACGAAACTGCAGGACGGGAATACAACTTGTCTGGCAGCTACACCTTCTGATCCACGTCCCACTGTCCTGGTGTTTGATTCCGGGGTCGGTGGGTTGTCGGTTTATGATGAGATTCGGCACCTGCTGCCGGATCTTCATTACATCTACGCTTTCGATAACGTTGCCTTTCCTTATGGCGAGAAGAGCGAAGCCTTCATCGTCGAGCGCGTGCTTGAGATAGTCACCGCGGTTCAACAGCGTTATCCCCTCGCCCTGGCGATCATCGCCTGCAACACGGCAAGTACCGTTTCACTTCCTGGTCTGCGCGAAAAATTCGCCTTTCCTGTGGTGGGGGTGGTGCCAGCGATTAAACCGGCAGCACGTCTCACGGCGAACGGTGTGGTTGGGTTGCTGGCGACGCGTGGCACGGTAAAGCGTCCTTATACACGTGAGTTGATCGAGCGCTTTGCGAATGAGTGCCATATTGAAATGCTGGGTTCAGCGGAGCTGGTGGAACTGGCGGAAGCGAAACTGCATGGCGAACCGGTACCACTCGATGAACTGCGTCGCATTCTGCGCCCATGGTTGAGAATGGCAGAGCCACCAGATACGGTCGTTCTGGGATGCACGCATTTCCCTTTATTGCAGGATGAGCTGCTTGAAGTTCTGCCGGAAGGTACGCGGCTGGTTGATTCCGGCGCGGCAATTGCACGGCGAACGGCCTGGCTGCTTGAACATGAAGCGCCTGATGCCAAATCTTCAGATACGAATATCGCTTTCTGTATGGCTCAGACAGCAGAAACTGAACAACTTTTCCCCGTTTTGCAGCGTTATGGCTTCGAAAGGCTCGAAAAGCTGTCTGTTTAGTAGGCATTTGAGTAAAAAAGAGACGGTTGAAAAGTTTTTTGCAAACAGGGCTTGTCAACGTCTCAGAACTCCCTATAATGCGCCTCCACTGACACGGAACAACGGCACGCTAGCCGCCGGGTCAGAAGGGTTTCTCAGGAAATCCTGACAGAGAAAAGCGAAAATAATTGCTTGACTCTGAATGAGGAAAGCGTATTATACGGGACCTCGAGTTAGCAAGCGAAAGCGCGTAACTCACTGCTCTTTAACAATTTATCAGACAATCTGTGTGGGCACTCAAAGTGACATGGATTCTTAATGTCTTCGGACACTAAATGAATACCAAGTCTTATGAGTGAACATACGTAATTCATTACGAAGTTTAATTCATGAGCATCAAACTTAAATTGAAGAGTTTGATCATGGCTCAGATTGAACGCTGGCGGCAGGCC
>NZ_JALIGC010000028.1:0-95717 GCF_024764775.1 Scandinavium manionii
GTCAGACCGGGGCATAAAACCGGTTGTTGTAAAGAAATTCGGTGGAGCGGTAGTTCAGTCGGTTAGAATACCTGCCTGTCACGCAGGGGGTCGCGGGTTCGAGTCCCGTCCGTTCCGCCACTTATTAGAAAATTAAGCCTGCTTTATTGCGGGCTTAATAATAAGCGTCATTTAGGGGCGTAGCTCAGTTGGTAGAGCACCGGTCTCCAAAACCGGGTGTCGCGAGTTCGAGTCTCTCCGCCCCTGCCATATAATGATCCTTTGCTTCGGCAAAGGATTTTTTTTGTCTAAAATTTAGCGGATTTTCATCCGCCACCTCTCATAGTAAATACTCAAACTCCTTATTCGAGCACGGTAACCTTCAAAATCTCTCGAATTTGTGCCTGCTTATCACTGTTCTGAAGCCAAATAGCATATAACGGTCGCGAAAGCGTCGCACTGTCAGCAACGGTATGTAACCCATCTTTCTCTTTTGCCCAAATCATTGGTAACCAGGAGCAGCCTTCAAGCGGCATGAGTTGTTGCCGCGCCAGCTCCGCCGAACTGGTTGTCAGCAGCGGAATGTCATCTGGTGCAATAATCCCTGCCTCATGCTGTTGGAAGTCCGGGCCCCACTCCAGTCGCAGATAGTTCAGATTCGCTTTGACCTGAGAAGGGCTCGAACAATAGAGTGCCAGCGTGAAATGTCCCAGCAACTGGCTGCTGAACTCGTCCATTTTAGGGGCTTCAGTGGTAATCAGGAGATCTAACTGACGCTCATGAAGCTGTTTAACCAACGATTGCCTCTGAGCGATACGGGCCTCGAACTGCAACGTGTTGTGTGTCGGATAGAGTCGCCCCAGCCAGCTATTGAGCATGCATTCCCACAGCGAGGCGCTGGCACCAATAGAAAACTCATTATGGCGTGATGTATTGGCCACTTCCTTACGCGCCAATTGCCAGGTACTCATCAGCGTTTCGGCATAGGGAAGAAGCTTCTCACCGGCCGCTGTCAGACGGATATTGTTACGATGTCGGGTGAAAAGATTCACACCTAGTTGGTTCTCAAGCTGACGAATACGAAAGCTGACGGCTGATTGCGTCAGGTATAGCGCTTCTGCCGCACGCCCGAAGTGGCGTGTTCGGCTCACTTCAAGGAAAGTCTTTAGCAATTCCGTATCCACAAACTTCTCCGCAAAATTATTTGTCGTGTTGATTTAAATGTTTTGTTTGACGCTCTGTCAAGCGTAACTAATACTCCGCGCCATAAATAGCTCAGCCAAAGAATTAGGAGCGTGTAGGATGGCGGAAAGCTTTACGACGACTAATCGTTTTTTTGACAATAAAAATTATCCGCGTGGGTTCTCTCGTCATGGTGATTTCACCATTAAAGAAGCCCAACTGCTGGAGCGCCACGGTTATGCGTTTAATGAGCTGGAACTGGGTCACCGTGAGCCCGTGACGGATGACGAAAAGCAGTTTGTCGCGGTATGCCGTGGCGAACGTGAACCGGCAACCGAGATTGAACGCGTATGGATCAAATACATGGCGCGAATCAAACGGCCAAAACGTTTTCACACGCTGTCTGGTGGTAAGCCACAGACAGAAGGTGCGGAAGACTACACCGAAAGCGACGATTAATAAGAAAGGGGCTAAAGCCCCTTTTTTACGCCATCATCTTCTGTAGATGAATCAGTAACCTTTCAATTGCCCGATATCCCAATGCTTCCTGTAAATGTACCCGCGTTATCTTTTCCGCTCCGGCAAGATCGGCCAGAGTCCGCGAAACTTTAATTAACCGCTGCCAGGCCCGGATCGATAACCCTAATTGGGCTAAAGCCTGTTCCAGCCATACAGCGTCCTCCTCCTGTAATTCACACCAGATTTTAATCTCATTGTTCTCGAGAAGGGCGTTGAGCTTCCCTTGGCGAGATAACTGTATCTGCTGTGCGGCAATGACGCGGGTCTTCACTATCGAGTTGCTTTCACCTTTTTCAGGCCGTTGGCTCAGAAGACCTGGAGGAGGAAGCGGGATCTCCAGTGAGAGATCAAAGCGATCGAGAAAAGGCCCCGACAGGCGCGCCAGGTAACGCAGGATTTGCTCCGGAGAGCTGCGGTTATGATTGCCCTGATAGTGTCCCGTCGGGCTGGGATTCATGGCGGCAATGAGTTGGAAACGCGCCGGATAGGTAATTTTTGCCCGAGTCCGGGAAATATGAATTTTTCCTGACTCAATGGGTTCACGCAGGGCATCCAGCACCCTGCGTTCGAATTCAGGGAGTTCATCGAGAAACAGAATGCCATTGTGCGCTAACGAAATTTCCCCTGGTGCGGGGATCGTACCACCACCGACCATCGCCGTAATTGATGCACTGTGATGAGGCGAGCGGAATGGGCGCTTACGCCATTGTTGGTGAAGATGCCCCGCACTGGTCAAGCTGAGGATTGCCGCACTCTCCAGGGCTTCCTGGCTGCTCAGAGAGGGCAGAATGCCCGGTAACCGGCTGGCCAGCATCGTTTTGCCGGTACCCGGTGGTCCCACAAGCAGCAAGTTATGTCCGCCTGCGGCGGCGATTTCGAGCGCGCGCTTTCCCTGCTGTTGGCCTATAACATCGCTGATGTCGGCCTCTGTGGCCATGGGTATGTCTTCCAGCATTTCGGGATAGGGCAATGAGATACGTCCCTCAAGAAAAGCACAAACCTCCTGCAAATGGCTGGCAATGAAACAGTCTGTTCCACCAATCAGACCAACCTCAGGGGCATTCTCTGCGGCCACAATAATTTGTCGGCCTGCACTGATGGCTTCCATCGCACCGGAAATGGCACCGGTAACTCCACGTAGCGCGCCCGTAAGCGCGAGTTCGCCGATAAGCTCATATTGGTTAAGTCTGGTTGTATTGAGCTGCTCAGACGCTGCCAGAAGCGCAATTGCGATAGGCAAATCGTATCGTCCGCCCTCCTTGGGCAAATCGGCCGGCGCCAGGTTGATGGTTATCTTCTTTGCAGGAAATTCATACCCGCTATTGATTATCGCGCTCCTGACCCGATCGCGTGCCTCTTTCACTGCTGTTTCCGGTAAACCCACCATAGTTAAGCCAGGTAATCCGTTACTGATATGCACTTCCACGGTGATGAGAGGGGCGTTTACCCCCAATGCGGCCCGTGTATAAATAATCGCCAATGACATAGTGCCTCCGTGAAAAGTCAGTATGTCGCGTTACGTAAGCACGGCAACGAGCAAAGTCATTTTTTACGGGCATGTATCAGGTGATTTTCGGGGTATTTCATTACCATTGCATTCAATTGGAAGCATGTTCGAGAAAAATAGCTATCGCCGGACGGCCTTCATGTAATGAAGAATTTTCATCTCAGTTATTTCTTATAAAAAACAATACTTTTTACCAATATCGTTAGCGCGATCAGAAAAAGCATCATAAAAAAATCTTGTATTGTTCTTCGTGTCTGTGTTAACTCTTTAGGTATTCCTTCGAACAAGAAGCCAGAAAGTACAGAAAATGACAGCCCTTCTACGAGTGATTAGCCTGGTCGTGATTAGCGTGGTGGTGATTATTATCCCACCGTGCGGGGCTGCACTTGGAAGAGGAAAGGCTTAGAAAACAAGCCTTAACGAACTAAGACCCCCGCACCGAAAGGTCCGGGGGTTTTTTTATGACTGCAAAAAACCAATGAGGAACAGAGTATGGCTATTAGCATAAAATTCTGTTTCTCGCGAAAAGCAACGGGGAAGTGACTATGAATGGGGCTCAGTGGGTGGTACATGCGTTGCGAGCGCAGGGAGTCGAGACCGTATTCGGCTATCCGGGCGGCGCCATAATGCCTATCTACGATGCGTTGTACGACGGCGGTGTGGAACATCTGCTGTGTCGCCACGAGCAGGGCGCGGCAATGGCGGCGATTGGCTATGCCCGCGCAACGGGTAAAACCGGTGTGTGTATGGCCACTTCCGGCCCTGGAGCCACCAACCTCATCACCGGCCTTGCTGATGCGCTGCTGGATTCCGTCCCGGTCGTAGCCATCACCGGGCAGGTTGCTTCCTCGTTTATCGGCACTGATGCTTTTCAGGAAGTGGACGTTCTCGGTTTATCACTGGCCTGCACCAAACACAGTTTCCTGGTGCAGTCGCTGGAAGAGCTGCCACGCGTTATGGCCGAAGCCTTCCTTGTGGCAAACTCAGGCCGTCCTGGACCGGTTCTGGTTGATATCCCGAAAGACATTCAGGTCTCCAGCGCTGCACTTGAACCGCATTTTTCCACTGTTGAAGATGAAACTGCTTTTCCGTTCGAAGACGTTGAAATGGCTCGCCAGATGATAGCCCAGGCCAGCCAGCCGATACTGTACGTCGGCGGTGGCGTCGGGATGGCGCAGGCGGTTCCTGCCCTGCGCGAGTTTATCGCGGTTACGCAAATGCCCGTCACCTGCACGCTGAAAGGGCTGGGAGCTGTAGATGCTGACTATCCGTATTACCTGGCGATGCTGGGCATGCACGGCACGAAAGCGGCCAACCTGGCAGTGCAGCAGTGTGATCTACTGATTGCCGTCGGCGCGCGCTTCGATGACCGCGTGACCGGCAAGCTGAATACTTTTGCCCCGAATGCGAAAGTCATTCATATGGATATCGACCCGGCGGAACTGAACAAGCTGCGTCAGGTTCACGTGGGTCTTCAGGCAGATTTGAATGCGCTGTTACCTGCGCTGCAACAGCCGTTGAATATCGATGCCTGGCGTAAACACACTGCGGAATTATGTGCTGACAACGCCTGGCGCTACGACCATCCGGGTGAGGCCATTTACGCGCCGTTACTGCTCAAGCAGCTGTCCGATCGCAAACCGGCTAATAGCGTGGTGACCACCGATGTCGGCCAGCATCAGATGTGGTCGGCACAGCACATGACTTACACCCGTCCGGAAAATTTCATCACCTCCAGCGGATTAGGCACGATGGGCTTTGGCCTGCCTGCGGCTGTGGGCGCGCAGGTTGCGCGTCCGGACGATACCGTTATCTGCATTTCCGGTGATGGTTCGTTCATGATGAACGTGCAGGAACTCGGCACCGTGAAGCGTAAGCAGCTGCCGGTGAAGATTGTCATCCTCGATAACCAGCGCCTGGGAATGGTTCGTCAATGGCAGCAGCTCTTTTTCCAGGAGCGCTACAGCGAAACTACCCTCACCGATAACCCTGATTTCCTCGTACTGGCCAGCGCCTTTGGCATTCCTGGCCAGCACATTACCCGTAAAGACCAGGTTGAAGCGGCTCTCGACACCATGCTGAACAGCGCCGGGCCATACCTGCTTCATGTCTCAATCGACGAACTCGAAAACGTCTGGCCGCTGGTACCGCCGGGTGCCAGTAATGCAGAAATGCTGGAGAAATTATCATGATGCATCATCAGGTTGCCGTTCAAGCCCGCTTCAATCCGGAAACGTTAGAGCGCGTTTTGCGTGTGGTACGCCATCGTGGCTTTCAAATTTGTGCCATGAATATGGAAACCGCCACTGACGCCCAGAACATAAATATTGAATTGACCGTTGCCAGCCTTCGTCCAGTCGAATTACTGTTTAGCCAGTTAAGCAAACTGGTAGACGTCGCCCGCGTCGAAATCCAGCAACGAACAACATCATCACAACAAATCCGCGCTTGAGCGCAAAAGGAAGAACAATGACGACGAAAAAAGCTGATTACATCTGGTTTAACGGTGAGATGGTTCCATGGGGTGAAGCGAAGGTGCACGTGATGTCCCATGCCCTGCACTACGGGACATCCGTCTTCGAAGGCATCCGTTGCTACGATTCTCACAAAGGCCCGGTGGTGTTCCGTCATCGTGAACACATGCAGCGTCTGCATGATTCAGCCAAAATTTATCGTTTCCCGGTTTCTCAGAGCGTCGATGAACTGATGGAAGCCTGCCGTAATGTTATTCGTAAAAACAACCTGACCAGCGCCTACATTCGTCCTCTGGTATTCGTTGGCGATGTCGGTATGGGCGTGAACCCGCCAGACGGTTATAACACTGACGTTATCATTGCTGCTTTCCCTTGGGGTGCATACCTCGGCGCAGAAGCGCTGGACCAAGGGATCGACGCAATGGTGTCTTCCTGGAATCGTGTGGCGCCGAACACCATCCCAACCGCAGCAAAAGCAGGCGGGAACTACCTTTCCTCATTACTGGTCGGTAGCGAAGCGCGTCGTCACGGCTACCAGGAAGGGATCGCGCTGGATGTGAACGGCTATATCTCTGAAGGCGCAGGCGAGAACCTGTTCGAAGTGAAAGATGGCATTCTGTTCACGCCGCCGTTTACCTCTTCCGCGCTGCCGGGCATTACCCGTGATGCCATCATCAAGCTGGCGAAAGACCTCAATATCGAAGTTCGCGAGCAGGTGCTGTCCCGCGAGTCGCTGTATCTGGCTGACGAAGTGTTCATGTCCGGCACCGCGGCGGAAATCACGCCGGTTCGCAGCGTCGACGGCATTCAGGTGGGTGAAGGCCGTTGTGGCCCGGTCACCAAACGCATTCAGCAAGCATTCTTTGGCCTCTTTACCGGTGAAACCGAAGATAAATGGGGCTGGTTGGATCAAGTTAATCCGAAATAAAACAATGGGACGGCACGCACCGTCCCATTTAACAGATAGACGGGAGTAAACAGAGCATGCCTAAGTATCGTTCCGCCACTACCACCCATGGCCGTAATATGGCGGGTGCCCGCGCGCTGTGGCGCGCCACCGGGATGACAGATGCCGATTTCGGCAAACCCATTATTGCCGTTGTGAACTCGTTTACCCAGTTCGTGCCAGGCCACGTCCATTTGCGCGACCTCGGTAAACTGGTTGCTGAGCAAATCGAAGCCTCCGGCGGTGTGGCAAAAGAATTCAACACTATCGCCGTCGATGATGGTATCGCCATGGGTCACGGGGGCATGCTGTATTCACTGCCTTCACGCGAGCTGATCGCCGATTCCGTGGAATACATGGTGAACGCCCACTGCGCCGATGCAATGGTGTGTATCTCCAATTGCGACAAAATCACCCCAGGGATGCTGATGGCATCTCTGCGCCTTAACATTCCAGTTATCTTTGTTTCCGGTGGCCCGATGGAGGCCGGTAAAACCAAGCTTTCCGATCAGATAATCAAGTTGGACCTGGTTGATGCGATGATTCAGGGCGCGGACCCTAAAGTGTCCGACGAGCAGAGCGAACAGATTGAGCGCTCCGCGTGCCCGACCTGTGGTTCCTGTTCTGGCATGTTCACCGCCAACTCGATGAACTGCCTGACTGAAGCGCTGGGCCTGTCGCAGCCGGGCAACGGCTCGCTGCTGGCAACGCACGCCGACCGTAAGGACCTGTTCCTCAACGCCGGCACGCGCATCGTTGAGCTGACCAAGCGTTATTATGAGCAGGACGACGCGTCTGCGCTGCCGCGGAACATCGCCAGCAAAGCCGCGTTTGAGAACGCCATGACGCTGGATATCGCCATGGGCGGTTCCACCAATACCGTTCTGCACCTGCTGGCCGCCGCGCAGGAAGCGGAAATCGACTTCTCCATGAGTGATATCGACAAGCTGTCCCGCAACGTGCCGCAACTGTGTAAAGTCGCGCCAAGTACGCAGAAATATCACATGGAAGACGTTCACCGTGCCGGTGGCGTCCTCGGTATTCTCGGCGAGCTGGACCGTGCTGGGCTGTTGAACCGCGATGTGAAAAACGTGCTCGGGCTGTCACTGCCGCAGACGCTGGATCAGTATGATGTGATGCTGACCAAAGATGATGCGGTTAAAACCATGTTCCGTGCAGGCCCGGCAGGTATTCGTACCACTCAGGCCTTCTCGCAGAACTGCCGCTGGGACACGCTGGACGACGATCGTGCCGAAGGCTGTATCCGTTCACTGGAAAATGCCTACAGTCAGGACGGTGGTTTGGCTGTGCTGTACGGTAACTTCGCGGAAAACGGCTGCATCGTGAAAACCGCAGGCGTGGACGACAGCAATCTGAAATTCACCGGCCCGGCTAAGGTGTACGAAAGCCAGGACGACGCGGTAGAAGCGATTCTCGGCGGCAAAGTGGTTGCTGGCGACGTAGTCGTTATCCGCTACGAAGGGCCAAAAGGTGGGCCGGGCATGCAGGAAATGCTCTATCCGACCACCTTCCTGAAATCGATGGGCCTCGGTAAAGCTTGTGCACTGGTCACCGACGGACGTTTCTCGGGCGGGACTTCTGGCCTGTCTATTGGCCACGTCTCACCGGAAGCAGCAAGCGGCGGCAACATCGCGCTGATTGAAGACGGCGACATGATTGCTATCGACATTCCGAGCCGTGGCATTCAGCTGCAGCTGAGCGATCAGGAACTGGCGGCGCGTCGCGAAGCGCAGGACGCACGTGGCGATCAGGCCTGGACTCCGCGTAATCGCGAACGTCAGGTTTCCTTCGCGCTGCGTGCCTACGCCAGCCTGGCGACCAGCGCAGACAAAGGTGCAGTGCGCGATAAATCCAAACTTGGGGGCTAATCATGGCCGAATCCCAACCGCTATCCACCGCCCCTGAGGGGGCGGAATATCTCAGAGCGGTGCTGCGTGCGCCGGTCTATGAAGCCGTCCAGGTCACGCCGTTGCAGAAAATGGAGAAAATCTCCGCGCGTCTCGACAACGTGGTGCTGGTGAAGCGCGAAGACCGTCAGCCGGTTCACAGCTTCAAGCTGCGCGGTGCGTACGCGATGATGGCGAGTTTGACCGAAGAGCAAAAAGCGTGTGGTGTGATTACTGCCTCTGCGGGAAATCACGCCCAGGGCGTAGCGTTTTCATCGGCCCGTCTGGGCATTAAAGCGCTGATTGTGATGCCGGTGGCGACCGCGGATATCAAAGTTGATGCGGTGCGTGGTTTTGGTGGTGAAGTGCTGCTGCATGGCGCGAATTTCGATGAGGCCAAGGCCAAAGCTATCGAACTGGCGCAGCAGCAGGGCTTTACCTGGGTGCCACCGTTCGATCACCCGATGGTGATTGCCGGACAGGGCACGCTGGCGCTGGAGCTGATTCAGCAGGATGCGCATCTCGATCGCGTATTCGTGCCGGTCGGCGGCGGCGGTTTGGCGGCCGGGGTCGCAGTGCTTATCAAACAGCTGATGCCGCAAATCAAAGTGATCGCGGTGGAAGCGGAAGACTCTGCTTGTCTGAAGGCGGCGCTGGACGCCGGGCATCCGGTCGATTTACCCCGCGTCGGGCTGTTTGCCGAAGGCGTCGCAGTGAAGCGTATTGGCGATGAAACCTTCCGGCTGTGCCAGGAGTATCTCGACGATATCGTCACCGTCGACAGCGACGCTATCTGTGCGGCAATGAAAGACCTGTTCGAAGATGTGCGTGCGGTGGCGGAACCGTCTGGTGCGCTGGCACTGGCGGGGATGAAAAAGTATATCGCGCAGCACAACATTCGCGGTGAACGCCTGGCGCACGTGCTGTCCGGGGCGAACGTTAATTTCCACGGATTGCGCTATGTGTCTGAACGCTGCGAATTGGGCGAACAGCGTGAAGCGCTGCTGGCGGTGACTATCCCGGAAGAGAAAGGCAGCTTCCTCAAGTTTTGCCAGCTGCTCGGCGGGCGTTCGGTAACGGAATTTAACTACCGTTTTGCCGATGCCAAAGACGCCTGTATTTTCGTCGGCGTGCGTCTAAGCCGCGGCCTGGAAGAGCGCAAAGAGATCCTCGGCCTGTTGAATGACGGGGGTTACAGTGTGGTGGATTTGTCTGACGATGAAATGGCGAAGCTGCACGTTCGCTATATGGTCGGCGGGCGTCCTTCAAAACCGTTGCAGGAACGTCTGTACAGCTTCGAATTCCCGGAATCGCCCGGCGCGTTGCTGAAATTTCTCTACACTCTCGGCACCCACTGGAATATTTCATTGTTCCATTATCGCAGCCACGGTACTGACTATGGCCGCGTATTAGCCGGTTTTGAGCTGGGCGAGCACGAGCCGGATTTCGAAACCCGACTCAGCGAGTTGGGCTACGAATGTCACGATGAAACCAATAACCCGGCGTTCAGGTTCTTCCTTGCGGGTTAACCCTAATAAAAAGGGGATACCTGGCTTAGGTTATCCCCTGCCATATATCTTTTCTCTTTTATGACAAAGCACGTGATATTATTCGTCCTTCAGGGACAAAAGTGTGATGCCATTCATAATAAACCGCTCACCACGTTGCGCCAGCCTTAGCTCATTTTTTGGGGGCAATACTTGTCGCCCGACCACTTTTCCTGCATTAGTATTGTCTGTAGTTAATTTATAACGGCTGCAGAGGATATTCAGGTGAGAACGGATATAAGTGATGCCCCGAATGAAAATGTCCAGGAGTGTGAATATTTTCTACCTCAATTCACCTTTCTGGATAAGCACTATAATAATTCCACGGTGTTTTTTACTTCATTATATTTACTGCTTAAAGAGAAAGGCTACGTTCGGGACTCTTTTCTTGAAGCGATAATCACCCGTGAAAAAGTTTATCCAACGGGTTTACCCACATTACCGGTGGCGATAGCACTCCCTCATACTGACCCTCAGCACGTAATCCGCCCCTTTATCTCCGTGACACGGTTGTCACAACCTATTGCCTGGCATGAGATGGGCAATGATGACAACATATTGCACGTTCATTTTATTGTTTTGCTGGGTTTTATTGACCATAGCAGCCACCTGGCTGCGCTGCAAAAGCTGATGGATTGCCTTGCGGATGAAGAGGTTATCCAGGCACTACGTGAAATAGAAGATGTAGATACCTTTTTGAGTACCCTCACATCAAGACTGCAATTGGATAAGGATTGATAAAATGAAAAAAGTCATTGTTGCTTGTGGAAGCGGTGTTGCTACCTCACAAACGGTTGCCAGTAAAGTCACACGTTTATTAAATGAACGAAATCAGACACACATAAAAGTTGAAGTTATCGACCTGAAATCCCTCGATAGTCATATTAAAGACAGTGCTGCTTATATCGCCATTACTAAAGTTGATAAGCAATATCCTATCCCGGTAATTAACGGGATTGCATTCTTAACTGGCATGGGGATGGAACAGGAATTACAAAAAGTCATCGATGCCTGTAATAAGGCGTAGCTCTTTAATCCGTATAATTATTTTAGTGGAGAAGTGCTATGGACTTTCTGGGTGTAGTCATAAATTACATTTTGAATTTAGGCGCGCCGGTTTTTGTGCCCTTTATTATGCTACTTGCCGGGCTGGCAGTGCGAATGAAATTTCGTGATGCGGCATCGGCAGCCATCACGCTGGGTGTCGCATTTGTTGGTATGAGTATGCTGATCGGTTTTATGGTTGATGCTATCGGTATCGCTGCTCAGACCATGATGAAACGCACCGGCCTTGAACTCAGCATTGTCGACGGCGGCTGGACGACGATGGCGAATATCTCATGGGCGTGGCCCTATGCGTTCGCCATGTTTCCGCTTCAGGTTGGCGTAAATATTGTGATGTTGATGCTGAATAAAACCAATACCTTTAATGCGGACCTCTGGAACGTGTGGGGTAAGATCTTTACTGCATTTATTGTGGTGAGTGTCACCACCCCATTGTTCGGTCCCGCCTGGAGCCTGGTACTGGCGTTCCTGATCGCTGCCTTCCAGATCATTATGGAGCTGAATGCCGGCGATATTCACCAGCACCGTATCGAGGAGCTGACGGGGATCCCCGGCGTCACCTGTACCCACCGGATGGTGTTCTTTGGCGCAATCTATTACCCCTTCGATCTGCTGCTGCGCAAAATCCCGGTCTGCAATAAACCGATGGATGCTACAGCACTACGCGCCAGGGTCGGCGTATTTGCTGAAAATCACATCATCGGCTTTATTCTGGGGATCCTGTTCGGGGCCATCGCAGGCTATAGCGTGGCTAAAACGTTAATGCTGGGTGTACAGGCGTCGACGGCCCTGGTTCTGTTCCCGATGATTTCCAAGCTCTTTATGCAGGCGCTGTCGCCTATCTCAGAGGCGATAAGCGATTACATGAACAAGAAATTCTCCGGACGTAAGCTGTTTGTCGGTATCGACTGGCCGTTTATGGGAGGGGCGAGTGAAATCTGGTTTGCCATCATCGTGGCCATTCCGTTTACGCTGCTGTGGGCGTTGATCCTGCCAGGTAACAAGATTCTGCCCTTCGCGGGCATCATCAATATTGCGCTGATCGTCCCGGCATACCTGGTCACTCGTGGTAACACCCTGCGCATGGTGATCCTGAGCATCATCGGCGTGCCGTTTTTCCTGTTCGTGGGGACACAGTTTGCACCGATGATTACCGATCTGGGGCTGGCGACTAAAGCGATAACCATTCCTGCGGGCCAGTTGATTTCAAACAGCTCGATTGATGCGCCGGTCTTTACCTGGGCGTTCTCCTTCCTGTTTAAATTCCTGGAAGGTCATTTTCTCCCGCTGCTGTTTGCTGCCTGGTGGGCCTGTGGCTACTTCTTCTACTCCCGTGAATTGCGCCGTGAAAGTGCTCTGGCTCAGCGGGAAGCGCAACAGCAGGAGAAGGTGCAGGTGTAACACTGGAATTCACGTTGATCTCTGGCGGCATGCTCCGTCGCCAGATTTTTTCTTCGCAGGAGAATGGGCATGGCTATGGATAAACGCGTTGTCGAAGTTCTGGATGCCATTGTGAACGACCCCAGCATTACGGGGACGAAACTTGAAGAACAGTTTTGCCTGACGCGTAAGCAACTGAGCTATACGTTGAAAAAAGTGAATGACTATCTGGAATCGAATCACTTTGATCGCATTAATCGGCTGAAGACAGGGAAATTACACATCCCGCGTCATGTGATTGAGTACTTTCGTCAGAATCAGACCTCAGTGATTGAACACCGCTATCTGTTTTCGGAAGAAGAGCGGGGGCAGATGATCATTTTCATGCTGCTGACACGCAGTGAAAGGTTATCGCTGCTGCACCTCTCCTCATCGCTGGGAGTGAGCCAGAACACGATCATCAATGACCTGAAAAAAGTGCGTATCGAGGTTATCGAACACGGACTGGAGGTCAGTTACGATCGGGGAAATGGTTATCATGTTCTCGGTGAGGAACTGGAAAAGCGCTATCTGCTGTTGAACTGTTTACGCCGTGTGTTGGAAATTCCGGTGGCGAAAAATATCATCGCCCAATATCACAACGTGATGAGCGAGCACCTGGAGAAGGTCGGTAACGTTTTTAGTGAAATAGAAAAACGCTTTAAAATTCAATTTACCGATCGTCAACTTCAGGAACTTATTTATTTTATCTGCTTTGTCCTCCACCGTATTAAATCGGGTAAAGATCTGGTTCATATTCCGGGTAGTTATGCTGATATTAGTCGAAGCAGAGCATTTACTCTGATGCAAAGCGTTATCAGTAAAATCAATATTAATAGCGAAAATGAACTGATTTTCCTGACGGCACTGATCCAGAGTTCGAATGTTCAGAGTGTTGCGGACAAATATTTTCATCTGGACACCATGTTACTTGATAGCGTAGTGGCGGTAGTCGATAATTTTGAGAAAATAAGTTGTGTCACGATTAAAGAGAAAAATGAGCTGATTGAAAAAATCTATCAGCACTGGAAGCCTGCGTATTATCGTATTCGTTATCATCTGCTTAACACCAGTAGTGTTCACGATTTGGTGGTGAAAGAGTTTAGTCACCTGCATGAAATGGTGCGCCGGGCGTCAGTGCCGTTTGAGAAACTTTTGCATTGTGAAATTCCGGACGAAGAGATGGCGTTTCTGACTGTATTATTTGGTGGCTGGTTGACGCGAGAGGGCGTTATTCACCAAATTAATCTGCAGAAAACGGCAGTGGTGGTCTGCGAGAACAGCGCCACGATTTCGACCTACCTGTTCCTGACCCTGCAAGTGTTGTTTCCCGAGCTGCATTTCACCCAGATGCTGTCCCGTCGAGAGTTTGAGCGTTACACCGGTCATTACGATGTCGTATTCTCCACCACCCACCTGAATACCAACAAGATGGTGTTTGTGGTGAATTCCTCGATCAGCAGTATCCACAAAAGCGCTTTCCGCAATCATGTACTCAGCGCCTTGCAGGGCGTGGATCCGAATATTATTCAGATTGAGCAGTTGCTGCTGATTTTCGAGCGTTTTGGCAACATCATCGATCACCAGGGGCTACAGAGGGCGCTTGCCAGCTATATTTACGCGGAAAACAACGCCATCAGTGCCGTGGGCAGTTTTGAGCCGCCGACGCCATCCTTAACCGATCTGCTCAGCCGGGCGCACGTCCATTTTGCCGCCGAACTGCCTGATAGCTGGCAGCAGGCGATTACCCAGGCGTCAGCGTCGTTGCTGCGAACGGGCGTCATTGAGCCGCGCTACGTGCAAATTATGCTCAATAAAATTGCTGAAGAGCAGCCCTATATTATGCTGGCTGACGGCGTCATTATTGCGCATGCTGGCATTGATGACGGTGCCCTGGAAACCGGTATGGCGCTGCTACGCTTACCGCGTAAAATCGCCTTCGCCGATTATATGCATGCCGATATTATTATTGTTCTGGCCACCCATAATCCGCAAAAACACGTAAAGGCTTTAGCTCAATTAAATGAATTTCTCGAATTTTATGATGGCGTGAATGTTATTCGTCAGGCGCGAGATGAGCATGCCCTGATAATGGAAATTGCACGCCAACATTAATTAATTATTGAACTCCGTTGTAGCTCATATATTGCAACGCTATTTCACGGCGATGACTGCCGGGATAACACTCACCCTTAACACTGTAAATAGGATAAACATTATGTTGGAAATTCAAAAGAAAAATGTCGTTGAAATGGCCAGAACCGCGCAACAATGGGGGCTGTGTAAACACAAAGCCGGTAATTCCAGCGTGCGGGATAAAGACACTGGGCTTATTCTGGTGACCCCAACCACCATTGATAAAATGCATTTAACGCCAAGGGATATTGTGGTTATGGATGTTGAGGCTAATGTCATTGAAAGCGAAGCCGGTTTACGCCCCACCAGTGAATGCCTGATGCATATTGAGATTTATAAAACGCGTCCGGACGTTTTTGCCATCTCCCATACTCACTCTCTTTACGCCACGTCATTTGCCGTGTTGAACAAATCGATTCCTGCAGTGGTATACGAATGCGCCATTCTCAATCTGAAAGATGGGGTGATCCCGGTCGCGCCGTATGGCCGCCCGGGAACGACGGCGCTGTCGAATAGCGTCATCGAGCCTATTAAACGTGCGGATGCCATCCTGATGGAAAAACATGGCGCGATTGGGGTGGATAACGATCCGTACGAAGCGGTGTTGAAATCCGCCTATCTCGAAGAGATGGCACAGATTTACTACCACGCGCTGATGATCAACGGCGGCAAAGAGCCAGAGTCTTTCGCACCGGAAGAGCTGCAGCGCTGGGAGTATCCGTCCCAGATTAAGTTTGCCCGCTAGACAACTTTTCGTCTCTCGCCCGGCCGGGCGAGTCATCATGGAGAGAAGGCATGAAGAAGTTTATTAATCAGGCAGAGGATTTTATCCCGCAGATGCTGGAAGGGATCTACCTGGCCCACCCCGATCGCTTCCGCTGCGTCAATGATGACCTGCACTGTTTAGCCTCCGCGCACCCGGTGTCGGGGAAGGTTGGCATTGTGACTGGCGGAGGTTCCGGACATCTGCCCTTGTTTCTCGGTTATGTCGGTGAGGGGATGCTGGATGGTTGTGCGATCGGCGATGTCTTTCAGTCGCCATCGCCTGAGCAAATCCTGGCCGTCACACAGGCGGTGGATGGCGGGGCGGGCGTACTGTACCTGTATGGCAACTACAACGGTGATATTTTTAATTTTGATATGGCAGCGGAAATGGCTGCGATGGAGAGTGATGTTCGCACCGCTACCGTGGTCGTGGCTGACGACTCGGCGGGCGCTGTCGCTGGCGAGGGGGTCACTACGCGGCGGGGTGTTGCGGGCATCTTTTTCGTCTACAAATGCGCCGGTGCGGCGGCGGCGAGAATGGATGACCTGGCCGCTGTGCGGCGCATTGCGCAAAAAGCCGCTGATAGTGTGCGCACGCTGGGCGTGGCGCTGTCTCCATGCATCGTACCGCGCATCGGCAAGCCGGGTTTTCATCTTGGCGACAATGAGATGGAAATTGGCATGGGTATCCACGGTGAGAGTGGGATCCGTCGTGGCCCGCAGCTGAATGCAGAACAGATTGCCGAAGAGTTGATGTCCTGGCTACTGGCAGATTCTCCTTGTCAGCAGGGTGATGAAGTGGCGGTGCTGATTAACGGTCTCGGGGCGACGCCGCTGGAAGAACTGTATCTGATGTATCTCCATGTGAATCAGATTCTGGCTGACAGCAACCTCCGTGTGTTCCGGGTGTGGGTGGGTGAATTCGCCACCGCAATGGAGATGACGGGGATGTCCATCAGCCTGATGCCAGTGGATGAGGAACTCAAAGTGCTGCTTAATGCTGGCGTCGATACGCCAATGTTCCGACAATTTCCCGCTTAAGGAGGTGTTATGACGTGGGATACACAAGCGTTGCGGCAGCTTTTTGCACAGTGGGCACAGGTGATGATGAGTAATAAACCGATGCTGACCGAACTGGACAGTGTTGTGGGCGATGGCGACCTGGGGCTGACCATGAGCGATGGTTTTGCCGCAGCATATGCCTGCGCTCAGCATAGTAACGAACGCGATCTGGGACGTTTTTTCTATCTGACGGGCAAGGCGATGGCTGCGGCGGTACCCTCTACCATGGGCACGCTCATGGCTTCAGGACTGATGCAGGCCGGCAGGGTATTTAAAGCGCGGGAAACGATGGCCCCGGAAGAGGTGGGCACATTTTTCCAGGCCTGGTATGACGGCGTACAGCAGCGCGGCAAAGCGCAGCCTGGCGAAAAAACGTTTCTTGATGGCATGGTACCGGCCCTGGCGGCGCTGAACAGCCCTGCAGATCCACTGACGCAGGCGCGGGAGGCTTTACGACAAGCACAACAGGGCGTACTCCAGACGACAACCATGGTGGCGAAACATGGTCGTGCGGCCATTCATGGCGAGCGCTCACGGAGTTTTGTCGATCCCGGCGCGATGGTCGCTCAACTGCTCATACAGGGCTACTTTAACTTTGTTCAGGTTATTTGCCCGCGGGAAGGGCAGTAAGAAAGGACGGTGATTATGTTGAAAGAAAGGGTGAGGATCAGCAATCAACACGGTATTCATGCCCGTCCGGCTGGCGTACTGGCCAAAGTCTGCGCGCAGTACCAATCGCGGATCGAGATGATCTACAACGGGAAAACCATCAAAGGAAAAAGCATTATGAGCATCCTTGGTGCGGGGATTAAAGGTCAGGGATCGCTGGAGATCATCTGTAACGGCAGCGATGAGCAAGAAGCGATGGCGAGGCTGAAGGTATTGTTTGCGGAAGGTTTTGGTTTTGATTAGACAGGGGAGCCCCGGACGAGTCGCGTCAGCGTTGAGTCCGGGGACTCGTTTTTCAGACCCATAAACCCGGCAACGTGCCGGGTTTATGGGCATTCGGGCTACAGACGGTTAGCGAACTCATCCATAAATTGCAGGATCAGCGCCATCGATACGGCCCCCGGATCGCAGTGGCCAATCGCTCGTTCGCCAAGGTTTTTAGCGCGGCCAAAGCGGGCGACCATCGTGCTGGTTCCCTCTGCGCCCGCCATTGCTGCCTGCGCGCAGTGTGTAAGTGCTTCTGCTAAAGGTCGCTCACTCTCTATTCTGGCGCGTTCGGCGGCGGCGGCCAGTGCATCGACCATGGTTTTATCTCCCGGCAATGCGCCGCCACGCTGGTGGATGGCCTGCATGCCTGCAGCCAGCCAATCGGCGAGCGTTGCCGCGTCAAATTCCGTGTGGCCGGCCAGCGCTTTGCCGCCCGCACGGAATAGCGTCCCAAAGATAGCGCCGGATGCGCCTCCCATACTGGTCATCAGGCGGGTGCCGCTTTGCAACAGGCAGTCGCCAATATCAACAGCAGCAAACCCCGGTGTGCTCAACAGGGTTTTCAACGCGGTAAAGCCACGTTTAATGCCGATTCCGTGATCGCCATCGCCGATCACCTGATCGAGCGCGGTCAGGCGTGGTTCACTGGCGATCATCGCTTCAGAAACGTACAGCAAGCAGTCGGTGAATTGTCGGGTATCCATCTTATTTTCTCCAGCCCAGGGTGTTGATGGGATAGTCGTACAGACGCTGCATTTCATCATCCAGGCGCAGCAGGCTCAGCGAAAAACCGGACATTTCCAGTGAGGTACAGAAGTGGCCAACCTGCACATCCCAGGTGGCGATATCGCGAGCTTCCAGCGAGAGGCCGACCTGACGCGTGACCACCATCAACTCGGTGTTGCTCAGCGCGCCCAGGTTGTTAACGCAGACACAGACTCTGTCGCCCTGGACAAATGGCAGATCGGCACACAGACGCTCTACCATCATCTCAACCAGCCCGGCGGTACGCGGCAACGGGATGCGGCACAGCCCCGGTTCGCCGTGAATACCAATACCCAGTTCAATTTCGTTATCCTCCAGCGTGAAGTTAAAGGCATCGGACTGCGGCAACGCACAGCCACTCAGCGCCACGCCAATCGTGCGGGTATTGTGATTCGCCTTTTGCGCCAGCGTTTCAAGTTCTGGCAGCGTATAGTGCTCAAACTGAGCCGCAGCCCCAGTCAGCTTATACAAAAACGCCAGGCCGCCGACGCCGCGGCGGTCAGAGAGTCTTTCAGGGGGCGCAGAGGCGATATCGTCGGTGGCGCGTACGGTTCGGCACTCAATACCTTCTTCGGCAAGGATTTCTGCGGCAATGTCGAAATTCATGCCATCGCCTGAATAGTTGCCATAGAGGAACAGCACGCCATTGCCCTGATGAACCGCCCGGCTGACTTCGATTATCTGATCGGGAGAAGGGGAGGTGAAAACTTCGCCTATCGCACAGGCATCAATGCCGCCTTCACCGACAAAACCGGCGAAGGTTGGTTCGTGGCCGCTGCCACCGCCGCTGACAATAACAGTTTGCGCACTGGATCCCATTGTGCGGTAGACCGCGCAGTATTCCGCTATGGCATTAATTTTACCCTGCCCGGCATACACCAGCCCCTCGATGATTTCGCTGCGGATATTATCGGTGCTATTGAAAATCTTTTTGGGTTTATGCATCGTCGCTTCCTTTTGTAAGGTACAGTTTCTTTAACGATGATTTTACCCGCAGCGCCCCTTCGGACCTGGCGCCTTTGATACCAATTAATCTCCAGGGAAAGGGGCATGATTTAAGGTCGCATGTCACGGGGCCACTGAAATGATGACGTCGATCGATTCGGCTGGCTGAGAAGGCTTACATACCTTCTTCGACTTTTCTCTTCAGAACAATATTCCAGAACGCATTCACTAGCGGCTCATGTAGCCGCTTTTTTTGTACGCACACGCCGAGCTCAAACGGGGTTTTTTCGTCGCTGCGCTCGAGGATCATCACGCGATTGCGCACCGGTTCAGGGCTGTTTTCCAGCACGATTTCAGGGATAAGTGCCACGCCGCAGCCGAGCGCCACCATCGACACCATCGCTTCATGACCGCCGACGGTGGCGTAAATCGACGGATTGCTGATTTTATGGCGACGGAACCACAGCTCAATGCGGCGGCGTACCGGGCCTTGATCGGCCATGATAAACGGCACCGTTGACCAGTCGGGTTTCTCCTGCGCCACCTGCGTGCGTACCGGGCAGGCGAGCGCCGGGGCAATCAGCACTACCGCCAAATTCTCCAGCATCGAAAACGACACGGCGCCGGGGAGCGTTTCCGGTTTCCCGGCAATGGCTAAATCCGCCTCGCCGGTTACCACTTTTTCCATCGCATCGGCAGCATCGCCGGTGGTGAGTTTGATTTCCACGGAAGGATGCTCCGCGCGGAAGCGGTCCAGAATTGGTGGTAAATGGCTGTAGGCGGCGGTCACCGAACAAAACAGATGCAGTTCGCCGGAGAGCGACGGCCCTTTCTGATCGATGGTGTGACGCAGCTGCTGATACTGTAACAGCGTTTGTTGCGCGAAGGTGCGCAGTTCTTCACCGGCTTCGGTGAGGGTCACGGTACGGTTATCGCGCACAAACAGCGCTTGCCCAAGATCTTCTTCCAGTCGCTGAATTTGTCGCGAAAGCGTGGAAGGACTGACGTGCATCGCTCGCGCGCTGCGGCCAAAGTGGCGACTTTCCGCCAGATGCAGGAAAGTTTTCAGATCGCGTAAATCCACAGAAACACCCCTCGATTTTATATTGCATAAATTGCAACGTGATGTTGTGAATATATCAATTTCCGCAATGAATTTCCTGTTGTAATGTGGGTTCAATCTCGCAAAACGCGAACCGAACAATAAGACAGTACAACATCACGAGGTATCACCATGGCTAACTACTTTAATACACTGAATCTGCGCCAGCAGCTGGCACAACTGGGCAAATGCCGCTTCATGGCGCGTGATGAATTCGCCGATGGCGCGAGCTACCTTCAGGGTAAAAAAGTGGTCATCGTCGGCTGTGGCGCGCAGGGTCTGAACCAGGGCCTGAACATGCGTGACTCCGGTCTGGATATCGCTTACGCCCTGCGTAAAGAAGCGATTGCTGAAAAGCGCGCGTCATGGCGTAAAGCGACCGAAAACGGTTTCAAAGTAGGCACTTACGAAGAGCTGGTTCCACAGGCAGACCTGGTTGTTAACCTGACGCCAGATAAGCAGCACTCAGACGTTGTGCGTTCCGTACAGCCGCTGATGAAAGATGGCGCCGCGCTGGGTTACTCCCACGGCTTCAACATCGTGGAAGTGGGCGAGCAGATCCGTAAAGACATCACCGTGGTCATGGTGGCGCCGAAGTGTCCTGGTACCGAAGTGCGTGAAGAGTACAAACGTGGTTTCGGTGTACCGACGCTGATCGCCGTTCACCCGGAAAACGATCCGAAAGGCGAAGGCATGGCGATTGCTAAAGCCTGGGCGGCTGCCACCGGTGGTCATCGTGCTGGTGTGCTCGAGTCTTCCTTCGTTGCAGAAGTGAAATCTGACCTGATGGGTGAGCAGACTATCCTGTGCGGTATGCTGCAGGCTGGTTCTCTGCTGTGCTTCGACAAGCTGGTGGCCGAGGGGACTGACCCGGCTTATGCAGAAAAACTGATTCAGTTCGGCTGGGAAACCACCACCGAAGCGCTGAAGCAGGGCGGTATCACCCTGATGATGGACCGTCTGTCTAACCCGGCGAAAGTCCGTGCATTCGCGCTGTCCGAGCAGCTGAAAGAAATCATGGCCCCGCTGTTCCAGAAGCACATGGACGACATCATCTCCGGCGAATTCTCCTCCGGCATGATGGCTGACTGGGCAAACGACGATAAAAAACTGCTGACCTGGCGTGAAGAGACCGGTAAAACCGCGTTCGAAACTGCGCCGCAGTTTGACGGTAAAATCAGCGAGCAGGAGTACTTCGATAAAGGCGTGCTGATGATTGCAATGGTGAAAGCGGGCGTTGAGCTGGCATTCGAAACTATGGTGGATTCCGGCATCATCGAAGAGTCTGCTTACTATGAATCACTGCACGAGCTGCCGCTGATTGCGAACACCATCGCCCGTAAGCGTCTGTATGAAATGAACGTGGTTATCTCTGATACCGCTGAGTACGGCAACTACCTGTTCTCTTACGCATGCGTTCCGCTGCTGAAAGAGTTCATGACCACGCTGCAAACTGGCGACCTGGGTAAAGCGATTGCTGAAGGCGCGGTAGATAACGCTCAACTGCGTGATGTGAACGAAGCGATTCGCAGCCACGAGATTGAAACCGTTGGCAAGAAACTGCGCGGTTATATGAAAGATATGAAGCGTATTGCGGTAGCAAGCTAAAAAATTGTGTCGGGTGGCGCTTCGCTTACCCGACCTACTCATTCGTAGGCCCGGCCAGCGCTTAGCGCCGCCGGGCTTTTTATTAGTTACGGTACAGCACCTTGATGATGTGGTAACCGAATTGGGTGTGCAGCGGGCCAGTAGGCTCCAGCACCGGGCAAGAGAAGACCACTTTATCAAACGCCGGAACCATCTGGCCCTGTTTGAATTCGCCTAAATGACCGCCTTTTCTGCCTGACGGACAGGTGGAGTGCTTCTTCGCCAGCTTCTCAAAATCGCCGCCGTTTTTGATCTGCTCTAAAAGATCCAGAGCCAGTTTCTCTTCCTTTACAAGGATATGCATTGCTGCTGCTGTTTTTGCCATGATCGTGCCTTGAGTGGTATGGTTCAGGCTCGCTATACTACCACGCTCTATACCCGTCGTCCTTCACGTTGCAGGTATGTTGGCTGCTCTCGTTCACCCGAATCACTTACTTGAGTAAGCTCATCGGGATTCTCTCGTTTGCCGCCTTCCTGCAACCTGAATGAGTTTGGGTATGTTTCGGCCCTCCCGTTTTACATTGAGTGACCCTATGCGTTTAAATCCCGGACAACAACAAGCCGTCGAATTCGTCACCGGACCCTGCCTGGTGCTGGCGGGAGCGGGATCGGGCAAGACGCGCGTGATCACCAATAAAATTGCGCACCTGATCCATCAGTGTGGCTATCAGGCGAAGCATATCGCCGCTGTGACCTTTACCAACAAAGCCGCGCGCGAAATGAAAGAACGTGTCGCACAGACGATAGAGCGTAAAGAGGCACGCGGCCTGATGATCTCCACGTTCCATACCCTGGGGCTGGAAATCATTAAACGCGAGTTTGCTGCACTGGGGATGAAATCCAACTTTTCCCTGTTCGACGATACCGATCAGGTTGGGCTACTGAAAGAGCTCACGGAAGGGCTGATTGACGACGATAAAGTGGTGCTTCAGCAGCTGATCTCGACGATCTCCAACTGGAAAAACGATCTGATGACGCCGCAACAAGCCGCGGCGCAGGCTAATGGCGAGCGCGATCGTATTTTTGCTCACTGCTACGGGCTGTACGATGCGCACATGAAAGCCTGCAATGTGTTGGATTTCGACGATCTGATCCTGCTGCCGACGCTGCTGCTGCAACGCAATGAAGAAGTGCGCGAGCGCTGGCAGAACAAGATTCGTTATCTGCTGGTGGATGAATATCAGGATACCAACACCAGCCAGTACGAGTTGGTGAAACTGCTGGTGGGCAGCCGGGCACGGTTTACGGTGGTGGGCGATGACGACCAGTCGATTTACTCCTGGCGTGGTGCGCGCCCGCAAAACCTGGTGCTGTTGAGCCAGGACTTCCCGAAACTGCAGGTAATTAAGCTCGAGCAGAATTACCGTTCTTCTGAACGTATTCTGAAAGCGGCCAACATCCTGATTGCCAATAACCCGCACGTTTTTGAAAAGAAACTCTTTTCTGAATTGGGCTATGGCGCAGAACTCAAAGTACTGAGCGCGAATCACGAAGAACACGAAGCTGAACGCGTCGCTGGCGAACTGATCGCTCATCACTTCATCAATAAAACGGCCTATAAGGATTATGCGATCCTCTATCGCGGTAACCACCAGTCGCGGGTGTTTGAAAAGCTTCTGATGCAAAACCGTATTCCGTACCGTATTTCTGGCGGAACGTCATTTTTCTCGCGTCCTGAAATCAAGGACCTGCTCGCCTATCTGCGTGTGCTGACCAACCCGGATGATGACAGCGCATTTCTGCGGATCGTGAATACGCCGAAGCGGGAAATTGGTCCCGCAACGTTACAGAAGTTGGGTGAATGGGCAACCACCCGCAGTAAAAGTATGTTTGCCGCCAGTTTTGATATGGGACTGACGCAAACGCTGACCGGGCGCGGCTATGAATCTCTGACCCGATTTACTCACTGGCTGGGTGAAGTTCAGCGTCTGGCGGAGCGCGAACCTATCGCGGCGGTACGCGATCTGATTCACGGCATCGACTACGAGTCCTGGCTGTTTGAAACCTCGCCAAGTCCGAAAGCGGCTGAAATGCGCATGAAAAACGTCAACACCCTGTTTGGCTGGATGACGGAAATGCTCGAAGGCTCTGACCTGGAAGAGCCGATGACGCTGACGCAGGTCGTTACCCGTTTCACCCTGCGCGACATGATGGAACGTGGCGAAAGCGACGAAGATCTCGATCAGGTCCAGCTGATGACGCTGCACGCGTCAAAGGGTCTGGAGTTCCCGTATGTGTATCTGGTGGGGATGGAAGAGGGTCTGCTCCCGCATCAGAGCAGTATCGACGAAGATAACGTCGATGAAGAGCGCCGCCTGGCCTACGTAGGGATCACTCGTGCGCAGAAAGAGCTGACTTTTACGCTGTGCAAAGAGCGTCGTCAGTACGGCGAGCTGGTGCGTCCGGAGCCGAGCCGTTTTCTGCTGGAGTTACCGCAGGACGATATCATCTGGGAGCAGGAGCGTAAGGTGGTGTCGCCGGAAGAGCGGATGCACAAAGGGCAGGCGAATGTCGCCAACATTAAAGCCATGCTGGCCAAAGCGAAGGCGAAATAGTTAGTCGACGATCAATGGCCAGTGGACATAACTCTGCCACTGGCTTTCCTGCAATACCAGTTCCGCACCGAGCGGATGGTTCGCCAGCCAGCCTGACGGCAGCGTCAGGGTCAACGTTTCCCCTTCCACGCTAAGCGCAATGTCTGGCAGCAGGTCGTCCCGGCGGCGGCCTGCAAACAGGATAGCCAGGCGCAGCAAACGGCAAAGCCTATCGGCTACGCGCGGCGGAACGGCATTTTGCTGATGCAGCGAGGGCAGGTCGACGGGGTTAGTTTGATTGAGCACCAGCGTTGCCAGCAGCTTTTTCTGCGCAGGCGTAAAGCCGGGGAGATCAAGATTGCGCACCAGATAGGCAGCATGCTGCGGGGCCTGTTTGAAATCGACGCTCAGGCCAATTTCGTGCAGATGGCAGGCGCTAAGCAGTAAATCACGGCTTAACGGTTCAATTTCCCAGCTTTTCTCACACTGATCGACGAGATGAGAGGCTAACTGCGCCACGCGCTGAGCCTGTTCGGTATCGACCATAAAACGCCGCTTAATATTACGCAGCGTACGGCTGCGAATGTCCTGATCGACAGACAGATGCAGCATGCCGTAAACCAGACCTTCGCGCAGGGCGCCACCCGCGAGGGTCATGCACTGGATATCCAGTTCGCTGAAAATGGCCAGTAAAATGGCCAGTCCGCTTGGGAACACCAACGCCCGTTCGAGCGTCAGGCCTTCAATCTCGAGCTCTTCCAGACGACCACACTGAATCGCGCGTTGTTTGAGCTGTTGCAGCTTGGCGAGCGTAATGCGTTCATCCATGCCCTGCGCCATCATGATTTCCTGCAACGCCTGAACGGTACCGGATGCGCCTACGCAGATTTTCCAGCCGTGCTGACGAAGTTCGTCGGCGACTGGACGCAGCACTTCGCGTGCGGCCTGCTCGGCGGCATCAAAATGGGCGTGTTCGAGATTTCGGTCAGTAAAGAAGCGTTCGAGCCAGGTTACGCAGCCCATCGACAGGCTGAAAAGAGAGGTGGTTTGGGCACTTGTGCCGGTCACCAGTTCAGTACTGGCTCCGCCGATATCCACCACCAGACGGCGATCGTCGCCCCCGGTGGTGTGCGCCACGCCCTGATAAATCAGGCGCGCTTCTTCTTCGCCACTGATCACCTGCACCGGGCAACCGAGGATTTTCTGTGCTCTGGCAAGAAAGGCATCGGCGTTAACGGCCAGACGCAACGTGGCGGTTGCCACGACACGGATTTGTGCGTGCGGGATATCTTGCAAACGTTCGGCAAACAAACGCAGGCATTGCCAGCCTCGTTCCATGGCTTCTGGCGACAACGTGTTATCGCTGTTCAATCCGGCGGCCAGCCTGACCTTGCGCTTAATGCGTGTCAGGGTCTGAATGCTCCCCGCCACTTCGCGCACAACCAGCATATGAAAACTATTGGAACCGAGATCTATTGCTGCGTATAGCGAAGAGGCGTTCATACACTTCATCCTTCAACCTGTCTCTGCGTTGGATTCATACTCTTGGTGCCGTGATACAGGTTGGAGGATTTTGTGTATGCCATAGGCCTGCTTAACCTGAACGACGACGGTTGCGCGGTGCGCCGCCACCAGAACGGCGTGGACCGTTACCTGGACGTGTGCGCGTCAGGCGCAATGCCTTCGGCAAATCGCTCATCAGCGCATCCGGGTTGTACTTGCTCTGCGGAATCGAGTGACCGATATAGGTTTCGATAGCCGGCAGGTTCAGCGCGTACTCTTCACAAGCGAGGCTGATGGAGTGGCCGCTGAGGCCAGCACGACCGGTACGACCAATACGGTGAACGTAATCTTCGCAATCATCTGGCAGATCGTAGTTAAAGACGTGCGTCACGGCAGGAATGTGCAGGCCGCGGGCAGCAACGTCAGTCGCGACCAGAATATCGAGATCACCACGGGTAAATTCATCCAGAATACGCAGGCGTTTTTTCTGCGCCACGTCGCCGGTCAGCAGACCAACGCGGTGACCATCGGCAGCCAAATGGCCCCATACGTCTTCGCAGCGGTGCTTGGTGTTGGCAAAAATGATGGCGCGATCTGGCCATTCTTCTTCGATTAGCGTTTGCAGCAGGCGCATCTTCTCGTCGTTAGACGGATAGAAGAGTTCTTCTTTGATGCGGTGCCCGGTTTTCTGCTCCGGTTCCACTTCCACATACTCGGCGTTGTTCATTTGCTCGAACGCGAGTTCACGTACGCGGTAAGAAAGGGTCGCAGAGAACAGCATGTTCAGACGTTGGTTAGCCTGTGGCATGCGACGGAACAGCCAGCGGATATCTTTAATAAAGCCCAGATCGTACATACGATCCGCTTCATCCAGCACGACAACCTGAATTGCCGCCAGGTTGATGTAATTCTGTTTTGCGTAGTCAATGAGGCGACCGGTGGTACCGATCAGAATGTCGACGCCGCTTTCCAGTACTTTAAGTTGTTTGTCGTAACCGTCGCCGCCGTAAGCGAGACCCAGCTTCAGGCCGGTGGCCGCTGCCAACGGTTCTGCATCAGCATGGATTTGAACAGCCAGTTCACGCGTTGGAGCCATAATCAGCGCACGCGGTTGGTTAACCTGGCGGTTCTCAGCAGCAGGGTGAGAGAGAAGGTAATGGAACGTTGACGTCAGAAACGCCATCGTTTTGCCGGTTCCGGTTTGCGCCTGTCCTGCAACATCACGTCCTGCCAGTGTCAGCGGGAGTGCGAGTGCCTGAATAGGAGTGCAATGATGAAACCCTTTCTTTTCAAGGGCTTCAATCACCTGAGGGTGCAGGGCGAAGTCGGAAAACTTCTGTTCAGTTAAATGTGTTTTGCTCATAGTGTGGTAGAATATCAGCTTACTATTGCATTAAGAAAGCGTATCCGGTGAAATAACGCCAACCTTTTAGTTGGCTAAAGCAACATCAACATGACGTTGATAGTTGATTAATGCTACACCAACACACCAGGCTTATTCCTGTGGAGTTATATATGAGCGATAAAATTATTCACCTGACTGACGATAGTTTTGACACGGACGTACTCAAAGCTGACGGGGTTACCCTCGTTGATTTCTGGGCAGAGTGGTGTGGTCCGTGCAAAATGATTGCTCCGATTCTGGATGAAATCGCTGAAGAGTTCGAAGGTAAGCTGACCGTTGCAAAACTGAACATCGACCAGAACCCGGGCACTGCGCCGAAATACGGCATTCGCGGTATCCCAACTCTGCTGCTGTTCAAAAACGGTGAAGTCGCCGCGACCAAAGTGGGTGCGTTGTCTAAAGGCCAGCTGAAAGAATTCCTCGAAGCAAACCTCGCCTGATCCAGTACTGGGTTGATGTGGCGTCCGCTGTTCCGAAAATGTCGGGACCGCTGGACGCCCGCCCTGAGTCGTGCTAAGTTAACGTTGACTTCGTTTTAAACATACCTTATGTAGTTTGAATCTGATTTAGCCAATACTTCCCGTACCACATCTTTATACGCGTGAAGTTGATAGATTCCAGGCATATCACTCTTTCCGTCTCGTCGTTTCAGTTCTGCGTCCTTTCCTTTGACCAGGCAGCGTACAGGCATGAGTTGATGGCCGTAAACAGGCATGGATGACCCTGCCATACCATTCACAACATACGTTCGAGATTTACCCCTCACACCACTATGAATCTTACCGAATTAAAGAATACGCCGGTTTCTGAGCTGATTACTCTCGGCGAAAATATGGGGCTGGAAAACCAAGCCCGTATGCGCAAACAGGACATCATATTTGCCATCCTGAAGCAGCACGCGAAGAGTGGCGAAGATATCTTTGGCGACGGTGTGCTGGAGATTCTGCAGGATGGATTTGGTTTCCTCCGTTCCGCAGACAGCTCCTACCTTGCCGGTCCCGATGACATCTACGTTTCCCCCAGCCAAATCCGCCGTTTCAACCTCCGTACAGGTGACACCATTTCCGGTAAGATTCGTCCTCCTAAAGAGGGTGAGCGTTACTTTGCATTGTTGAAAGTTAACGAAGTTAACTACGACAAGCCGGAAAATGCGCGTAACAAAATTCTGTTCGAGAACTTAACGCCGTTGCACGCGAATTCTCGTCTGCGTATGGAACGTGGGAATGGCTCAACTGAAGACTTAACCGCTCGCGTACTGGATCTGGCATCACCGATTGGTCGTGGCCAGCGTGGTCTGATTGTCGCACCGCCGAAAGCCGGTAAAACTATGCTGCTGCAGAACATCGCGCAAAGCATCGCGTACAATCACCCAGACTGCGTGTTGATGGTTCTGCTTATCGATGAACGTCCGGAAGAAGTGACCGAGATGCAGCGTCTGGTTAAAGGTGAAGTTGTTGCTTCTACCTTTGATGAGCCAGCCTCTCGCCACGTTCAGGTTGCGGAGATGGTTATTGAGAAGGCTAAACGCCTGGTCGAGCACAAGAAAGACGTTATCATTCTGCTCGATTCAATTACTCGTCTGGCTCGTGCCTACAACACCGTCGTACCGGCTTCCGGTAAAGTCCTGACCGGTGGTGTGGATGCGAACGCACTGCACCGTCCGAAACGCTTCTTCGGTGCTGCGCGTAACGTGGAAGAGGGTGGTAGTCTGACTATCATCGCTACCGCGCTGGTTGATACCGGTTCTAAAATGGATGAAGTTATCTACGAAGAATTTAAAGGTACCGGCAACATGGAACTGCATCTGGCGCGTAAAATCGCTGAGAAGCGCGTGTTCCCTGCTATCGACTACAACCGTTCTGGTACGCGTAAAGAAGAGCTGCTCACCACTCAGGAAGAGCTGCAGAAAATGTGGATCCTGCGCAAAATCATCCATCCAATGGGTGAAATCGACGCGATGGAATTCCTCATTAATAAGCTGGCGATGACCAAAACCAACGACGATTTCTTCGATATGATGAAGCGTTCGTAAGTTTCGCGAGACTTCAAAACGCCACGCAACCGCGTGGCGTTTTTGTTTTAGTGCATACTTATTTGAGTGAGCGGAATGGTCAAATTTGCGAGTTTTTAATTGATGTCGCAATATTCTGCTCAAAATACCAACAAATCCCTTAAAACTCAGTCGTATTCCTCTTCAGGCGAACGGCTATCATGAGTATACTTTCGGTAATAATTTTTCCAGAGAGCACCAATTGTGAATTTACTGACCGCCAGTACTGACCTGATCAGTATTTTTTTATTCACAACCCTGTTCCTCTTTTTCGCTCGTAAAGTCGCGAAAAAAGTGGGTCTGGTGGATAAACCCAACTTCCGTAAACGTCATCAAGGATTGATTCCATTGGTGGGTGGCATTTCAGTCTATGCGGGAATCTGCTTCACATTTGCAATCGTCAATGTCTACATACCTCATGCGGCACTTTACCTGGCCTGCGCGGGTGTGCTGGTGTTGGTGGGTGCCCTGGACGATAGATTTGATATCAGCGTCAAATTTCGCGCAACGGTACAGGCCCTCATTGGCATTGTAATGATGTATGTCGGTGGGCTTTATCTCAGAAGCCTGGGCAATATTTTTGGTTCCTGGGAATTGGTCCTGGGTCCTTTTGGCTATTTCCTGACGTTGTTCGCCGTCTGGGCAGCCATCAATGCCTTTAACATGGTTGATGGGATTGATGGTCTGTTGGGCGGCCTTTCAAGCGTCTCGTTCGCCGCAATGGGGATGATTCTGTGGTTTGACGGGCAAACAAGCCTGGCGATATGGTGCTTCGCGATGATTGCCGCGATTGTACCGTACATCCTGCTCAATTTAGGTATTCTGGGCAGACGCTATAAAGTCTTTATGGGTGATGCAGGAAGCACACTAATAGGCTTTACCGTTATCTGGATCCTGCTGGAAACCACGCAAGGTAAAACCCATCCTATCAGCCCTGTGACAGCATTGTGGATTATTGCTATTCCACTGATGGACATGGTAGCGATTATGTACCGTCGTCTTCGCAAAGGGATGAGCCCGTTCTCACCTGACCGTCAGCATATTCACCATCTCATCATGCGAGCGGGTTTTACTTCTCGACAGGCGTTCGTCCTGATTACCCTCGCAGCGGCGCTGCTGGCAGGCATTGGTGTTTTAGGGGAATACACGCATATCGTTCCTGAGTGGGGAATGCTGATCTTGTTCCTGGTTGCTTTCTTCCTGTATGGCTACTGTATTAAACGTGCGTGGAAGGTGGCTCGTTTTATCAAACGTGTGAAAAGAAAAATGCGTCGCAAAAGCGCTACACGTCCAATTTAACCTAAAGACCTGGAAGAGAGATGACACAACAATTACCGGGAGCAAACTCAGTGAGCGCTGAAAATGAGCTGGATATTCGCGGTCTGTTTTGTACGTTATGGGCAGGAAAGCGCTGGATTGTCGGCATTGCCTTTTTGTTTGCTCTGATTGTGCTTGTCTACACCTTCTTTGCCCGGCAGGAGTGGAGCGCGACCGCTATCACTGACCGGCCGACGGTCAACATGCTGGGGGGCTACTATTCCCAGCAGCAGTTTTTACGCAACCTGGATATCAAAGCGAATCTGGCGAGCCCCGATCAGCCTTCTGCCATGGATGAATCGTACAAAGAGTTCATCATGCAGCTGGCGTCATGGGATACCCGGCGCGAGTTCTGGTCGCAAACGGACTACTACAAGCAGCGTCAGTCAGGAAATGCGCGTGCCGATGCCGCACTGCTGGACGACTTAATTAACGATATTCAGTTCATGCCAGGTGACCCGTTGAAAAGCGTGAACGACAGTATCAAGCTGGTGGCAGAAACGGCCCCGGATGCTAACAATCTGCTGCGTCAGTATGTGGCTTTTGCCAGCCAGAGAGCGGCAGGTCATTTGAATGATGAACTGAAAGGCGCGTGGGCGGCACGCACTATTCAGATGAAGGCGCAGGTTAAGCGCCAGGAAGAAGTTGCTCAGTCAATTTTCGACCGTAATATTCACAGCGTTCAGCAAGCATTGAAAGTGGCGCAGCAGAACAATATTTCCCGCAGCGAAACAGATGTTCCGGCAGAGCAGCTGCCTGACTCCGAACTGTTCCTGCTCGGTCGCCCAATGCTGCAGGCAAGACTCGAAAATCTACAATCTGTTGGTCCTGATTTTGATCTCGACTACGACCAGAATCGTGCGATGCTGACCACGCTCAATGTTGGGCCAACTCTCGATCCTCGTTTTCAGACCTACCGTTATTTACGCACACCGGAAGAGCCGGTAAAACGCGATAGTCCGCGTCGCGTCTTTCTGATGGTGATGTGGGGCATTGTCGGTGCGCTGATTGGCGCAGGCGTTGCGTTAGTGCGTCGTCGCACCCGCTAACAGCAATTCGTGGTGAGGCGGATTGCGTCGTCGCCACCTATTCAAAGAGAACTGATGTGAAAGTATTAACCGTATTTGGCACACGTCCAGAGGCGATTAAAATGGCGCCGCTTGTCCATGCTTTGGCAAATGACCCACATTTTGAGGCCAAAGTCTGCGTCACGGCTCAGCATCGGGAAATGTTGGATCAGGTGCTCAAGCTGTTTTCCATCGTTCCAGATTTCGATCTCAACGTGATGAGCCCGGGACAGGGACTGACGGAAATCACCTGCCGGATTCTGCAGGGCTTAAAACCGGTACTGGAATCTTTCAAGCCTGATGTTGTACTGGTGCACGGTGATACCACCACGACCATGGCCGCGAGCCTGGCCGCATTTTATCAGCGAATCCCGGTCGGGCACGTTGAGGCTGGTCTGCGCACGGGTGATCTCTATTCTCCGTGGCCGGAAGAAGCCAACCGTACTATGACGGGCCATCTGGCGATCTATCATTTCGCCCCGACAGAAAATTCGCGCCAGAATCTACTGCGCGAGAACATTTCCGACAAGGGCATCGTCGTCACGGGCAATACTGTTATTGATGCGCTGTTCTGGGTGCGCGACCGCGTGTTGGCCGATGAGTCCTTACGCAGCGAGCTGGCTGGCCGTTATCCATTCTTAGACAGCGACAAAAAGCTTATCCTGGTCACGGGCCATCGTCGCGAAAGCTTCGGTCAGGGATTTGAGCAGATTTGCCAGGCGTTGGCAGAAGTGGCTGCTGAAAACCCGGATGTTCAGGTCGTTTATCCGGTTCATCTCAACCCGAACGTGAGCGAGCCAGTTAACCGCATTCTTGGTCATGTGGATAACGTCTTTCTGATTGATCCACAGGACTACCTGCCGTTCGTCTGGCTGATGAATCGTGCATGGTTGATCCTTACTGATTCTGGAGGCATTCAGGAAGAAGCCCCATCGCTGGGGAAACCGGTGCTGGTGATGCGAGATACCACTGAGCGCCCAGAGGCCGTAGATGCCGGAACCGTTCGTCTGGTCGGCACTGATCGTCAGAACATAGTGAATGAAGTTACGCGATTGCTGCGTGACGAGAAGGAGTATCAGGCGATGAGCCGGGCCCATAATCCTTATGGTGACGGCCAGGCCTGTAGTCGAATTTTGTCAGCACTCAAACACAATCAGGAAGCGCTATGAGTTTTTCGACCATCTCTGTCATCGGCCTTGGCTACATCGGCCTGCCAACGGCAGCTGCATTTGCCTCACGCAAGAAACAGGTGGTGGGTGTGGATATCAATCAGCACGCGGTAGACACTATCAACCGCGGCGAAATCCATATCGTTGAACCCGATCTCGGTCAGGTCGTCAAAGCGGCGGTCGAAGGCGGCTATCTACGCGCCAGCACGATGCCGGTTGAAGCCGATGCCTACCTGATTGCCGTGCCTACGCCGTTTAAAGGCGATCATGAGCCTGATATGGCGTTTGTCGAAGCGGCCGCCCGCGCCATTGCGCCAGTGCTCAAGAAGGGCGCGTTGGTGATCCTCGAGTCCACCTCTCCAGTGGGCGCGACGGAACAGGTGGCCGAGTGGCTGGCAGAAATGCGTCAGGACTTGAGCTTCCCGCAGCAGACAGGCGAACAGGCTGATGTGAATGTCGCCTACTGCCCGGAGCGCGTGCTACCAGGCCAGGTGATGGTTGAACTGATTAAAAACGATCGCGTGATCGGCGGCATGACGCCGGTATGCTCCGCGCGCGCCAGCGAACTCTACAATATTTTCCTTGAAGGGGAATGTGTCGTAACCAACGCCCGTACCGCAGAAATGTGCAAACTGACGGAAAACAGCTTCCGCGACGTGAATATCGCGTTTGCCAACGAACTGTCGCTGATTTGTGCCGATCAGGGGATCAACGTCTGGGAACTGATTCGCCTCGCGAATCGTCATCCGCGCGTTAACATTCTCCAGCCTGGACCGGGCGTGGGCGGACACTGCATCGCCGTTGACCCATGGTTCATCGTGGCGCAGAACCCGCAGCATGCGAGATTGATTCGCACCGCGCGTGAAGTGAACGACCATAAACCGCATTGGGTAATGAATCAGGTGAAAGCCATGGTCGCCGATTGCCTGGCCGCCAGCGATAAGCGTGCCAGTGACGTCAAAATTGCCTGTTTCGGGCTGGCATTCAAACCGAATATCGACGATCTGCGTGAAAGCCCGGCGATGGAAATCGCGACGCTGATTGCTGACTGGCACAGCGGTGAAATGCTGGTGGTCGAGCCCAACGTTCATCAACTGCCGAAAAAACTTACCGATAAAGCGACGCTAGTTTCTCTGGATGACGCTCTGAATGATGCCGACGTGCTGGTGATGCTGGTTGATCACAAGCAGTTCAAAGCCGTAGACGGCGACAGCCTCAAGCAGGCGTTTGTGGTGGACACCAAAGGAGTATGGCGTTGAAAAAGATTCTGGTGACCGGCGGCGCGGGTTTTATTGGCTCCGCCGTGGCGCGTTACATCATCAGTGAAACCACCGACAGCGTTGTCGTGGTTGATAAGCTGACCTACGCCGGAAATCTTGCCTCGCTTGCCCCTGTTTCACAAAGCGATCGTTTCGCCTTTGAGCAGGTCGATATCTGTGACCGTCAGGGGCTGGACGCTGTTTTTGCCCGTCATCAGCCCGACATGGTCATGCACCTGGCGGCAGAAAGTCATGTCGATCGTTCCATTGACGGTCCTGCGGCGTTCATCGAAACCAACATTCTTGGCACCTATACCCTATTAGAAGCGGCGCGCGGCTGGTGGAATACCCTGGCAGACGATAAAAAATCGGCGTTCCGTTTCCATCATATCTCCACCGATGAAGTGTATGGCGACCTGCATGGCAGCGATGATTTCTTCACCGAAACCACGTCGTATGCGCCAAGCAGCCCTTATTCAGCGTCAAAAGCAGGCAGCGATCATCTGGTGCGGGCATGGCTGCGAACGTATGGTCTGCCAACGCTGGTCACCAACTGCTCGAATAACTACGGGCCGTATCACTTCCCGGAAAAGCTTATCCCGCTGACGATTTTGAATGCTCTGGCGGGCAAGGCGCTGCCGGTTTATGGCAATGGACAGCAGGTGCGCGATTGGCTTTATGTGGAAGATCACGCTCGCGCGCTTTACCGCGTGGTGACTACCGGTGTCGTGGGCGAGACTTACAATATCGGTGGCCATAACGAACGTCAGAATATTGATGTGGTTCGCACCGTCTGTGCACTGCTTGAAGAGCTGGTACCGCAAAAGCCTGAAGGCGTCGCCAGGTATCAGGATTTGATCACCTACGTAACCGACAGACCCGGGCATGACGTGCGTTACGCCATCGATGCGGCAAAAATTGAACGTGAACTGGGCTGGACGCCGGAAGAAACATTTGAAACCGGAATGCGCAAAACGGTCCAATGGTACCTTGCGAATCAGGCCTGGTGGCAACAGGTTCTGGATGGCAGTTATCAGGGCGAACGTCTCGGCCTGAAAGGCTAACTCTCCCGGGAGGACATATGAAAGGCATTATTCTGGCCGGCGGTTCTGGCACCCGATTGCATCCTATCACCCGCGGTGTTTCCAAACAGCTGCTGCCCATTTACGACAAACCGATGATCTACTACCCCCTGTCAGTGCTCATGCTGGCGGGGATCCGTGAGATTCTGATCATCACCACACCTGAAGATATAAGCTACTTCCAGCGTCTGTTGGGTGATGGGTCTGAATTTGGTATCGAGCTGCGTTATGCCGAGCAGCCAAGTCCTGATGGTCTGGCGCAGGCGTTTATCATCGGTGAAACGTTCCTGAACGGGGAACCTTCGTGCCTGGTGCTGGGCGATAACATCTTCTTCGGCCAGGGCTTCAGCCCGAAATTGCGTAGCGTTGCCGCGCGTACCGAAGGCGCAACCGTCTTTGGCTATCAGGTGATGGATCCTGAACGTTTCGGCGTGGTTGCATTCGACGACAATTTCCGCGCAATCTCGCTGGAGGAAAAGCCCAAAGAGCCAAAGTCTAACTGGGCGGTCACCGGCCTCTATTTCTATGACCACAACGTGGTGGAGTACGCCAAACGCGTGAAACCTTCAGAGCGCGGTGAGCTGGAAATCACCTCCATTAACCAGATGTATCTCGATGACGGTAAGCTAACCGTGGAGCTTCTCGGACGCGGATTTGCGTGGCTGGATACAGGCACACATGACAGCCTGATTGAGGCCAGCATGTTCGTGCAGACGGTCGAAAAACGTCAGGGATTCAAAATTGCCTGCCTGGAAGAGATTGCCTGGCGCAACGGCTGGCTTGATGATGACGGCGTAAAACGTGCGGCCAATCAGTTAGCCAAAACCGGCTACGGCCAGTATCTGTTGGAGTTGCTTCGTGCCCGTCCGCGCCAGTATTGATCCCCTTCACTGGGAAACGCAGTTTTTTGGTATCAGCAGTGCGATTGTTCGCATGGCTGATGATACGCCGGAACTTCACGCCGAAGAACTGGCGAACTGGTCACGCGTGCAGGCGAAAATCCCGGCGCAGCGCACCGACTGGCTCGACGCGTTGCAAGCGCTCGGTTTTCAGCTGGTGGAAGGGGAAATTGATTTCCGGCTAACGGTGACGGATAGCGTTGACCCGCAGGCTGAGATTGCTACCGAAGAAGACATTCCCCGGCTACGAGAGCTAGCCGCACAGGCGTTTGCGCAGAGCCGCTTTCGCGCGCCCTGGTACGCCGCCGATGCCAGTGGCCGTTTTTACGCGCAGTGGATTGAAAATGCAGTGCGCGGCACGTTCGATCATCAATGCCTGGTTTTCCGCGATGAGAACGCGGCTATCCGCGCCTTTGTTACTTTGCGTCAACTGAATGACAGCGAGGCCCGGATTGGGCTGCTGGCAGGGCGTGGTGCGGGTGACATTCTCATGCAGGCTGCTGTGCATTGGGCGCATGCGCGCCAACTGAATACGCTGCGGGTAGCGACCCAAATGGGCAATACCGCGGCACTTAAACGTTACACTCAAAGCGGTGCTGTCCCCGAAAGTACCGCCTATTGGCTATACAGGTGACACGATGATTCCTTTTAACGCACCGCCGGTTGTAGGTACTGAACTTGATTACATGCAGTCGGCCATGGGCAGCGGCAAACTGTGCGGCGACGGCGGTTTCACCCGTCGCTGTCAGCAGTGGATGGAGCAGCGTTTCGGCAGTGCCAAAGTGCTGTTAACCCCATCCTGCACCGCGTCGCTGGAAATGGCGGCCCTGCTGCTGGATATCCAGCCCGGCGATGAAGTCATCATGCCGAGTTACACTTTTGTGTCCACGGCTAACGCCTTTGTGCTGCGTGGCGCAAAAATCATCTTTGTCGACGTGCGCCGCGACACCATGAACATTGACGAAACGCTGATTGAAGCGGCGATCACCGAGAAAACCCGCGTCATCGTGCCGGTGCATTATGCGGGCGTAGCCTGTGAAATGGACACCATCATGGCGCTCGCCAAAAAGCATAACCTGTTCGTGGTGGAAGATGCCGCCCAGGGTGTGATGTCGACTTACAAAGGCCGTGCGCTGGGCACCATCGGGCATATCGGTTGCTTTAGCTTCCATGAAACCAAAAACTACACCGCCGGTGGTGAAGGCGGCGCGACGCTGATTAACGATCCTAAACTGATTGAGCGTGCCGAAGTCATTCGCGAGAAAGGCACCAATCGCAGTCAGTTCTTCCGCGGGCAGGTCGACAAATACACCTGGCGCGATATCGGTTCAAGTTACCTGATGGCCGATTTGCAGGCGGCGTATCTGTGGGCGCAACTGGAAGCGGCAGATCGTATTAACCAGCAGCGTCTTAGCCTGTGGCAAACCTATCACGATGCGCTGAAACCGCTGGCGGACGCCGGCCGTATTGAGCTGCCGACGATCCCAGCCGACTGCGTGCATAACGCACACATGTTTTACATCAAGCTGCGTGACGAAGCCGATCGCGGCAAGCTGATTGCCTGGCTGAAAGAGGCCGAGATCCTGGCGGTGTTCCACTATATTCCGCTGCACTCGTCGCCTGCGGGTGAAGCCTTTGGCGAGTTCCACGGCGAAGATCGCTACACCACGCAGGAAAGTGAGCGTTTGCTACGTCTGCCGCTGTTCTACAATCTGGCGGCGGTGAATCAGCGCACGGTGATTAACTCTCTGCTTAGCTTCTTCGCCTGATGTCGCTGGCAAAAGCATCTGTCTGGACTGCGGCCAGCACGCTGGTCAAAATTGGTGCGGGTCTGCTGGTGGTCAAACTGTTGGCAGTGACCTATGGCCCGTCTGGTGTCGGTCTGGCGGGTAACTTCCGTCAATTGGTGACGGTGCTCGGCGTGCTCGCTGGAGCGGGGATTTTCAACGGCGTCACTAAGTATGTCGCACAGTATCACGATGACCCCGACCACCTGCGCAAAGTGGTCGGCACCTCGTCAGCGATGGTGCTGGGTTTCTCCACGTTGTTGGCCATCATCTTTGTTGTTGCCGCTGCGCCCATCAGCCAGGGGCTGTTCGGGCATACCCATTATCAAGGGTTAGTGCGGCTGGTGGCGCTGGTCCAGATGGGAATTGCGTGGGCCAACCTGCTGCTGGCGCTGCTCAAAGGTTTTCGCGATGCATCCGGAAACGCACTGGCTCTCATTGCCGGTAGCTTAATTGGTGTAGCAGCGTATTTTCTTAGCTGGCATTTCGGCGGCTATGAAGGCGCGTTGTTGGGTATCGCCTTAGTCCCTGCGCTGGTCGTACTGCCAGCCGCAGTGATGATGGCGAAGCGCAGATCGATTCCGTTTGCCTGGCTGAAACCACGGTGGGATGCGTTTTATGCCGGACAGTTGGGCAAATTTACGGTAATGGCGTTGATCACATCGGTGACGCTGCCGGTGGCATATGTGATGATGCGAAACCTGCTGGCTGCGCATTACAGCTGGGATGAAGTGGGGATCTGGCAGGGCGTCAGCAGCATTTCCGACGCCTACCTGCAGTTTATTACCGCCTCATTCAGCGTCTATTTGCTACCAACGCTATCGCGGCTGAGCGAGAAATCAGACATCACGCGCGAAATCGCGAAATCGCTGAAGTTCGTACTACCGGCGGTAGCCGCGGCAAGTTTCACCGTCTGGCTGCTGCGTGATTTTGCTATTTGGCTGCTGTTTTCTGCGAAGTTTACTGCAATGCGCGATCTCTTCGCGTGGCAGCTAGTCGGCGATGTGCTGAAAGTGGGCGCTTATGTGTACGGCTACCTGGTGATTGCCAAAGCGTCGCTGCGGTTCTACGTACTGACGGAAATTAGCCAGTTCACGTTGCTGACCGCATTCTCGCATTGGCTGATCCCCGCGCACGGCGCGCTTGGCGCGGCGCAAGCCTATATGGCGACCTATATCGTTTATTTTGCGCTGTGCACCAGCGTATTTTTAATTTGGCGTAAACGGGCATGACTGTACTGATACACGTACTGGGATCGGATATCCCGCACCATAATCAAACCGTTCTGCGGTTTTTCAGTGAAGAACTGGCGGACGGCTGCGAGCACGCCCGTGAATTTATGGTGGTGGGCAATGAAAGCGCGCTACAAGCCGCAGGCCCGAATCTCTCGCTGCGTTTTTATGCTGACAAGAAAGCGTTGGCTACCGCGGTTGTCGAGAAAGCGAAGGCCGACCGCACGCAGCGGTTTTTCTTCCACGGACAGTTCAACACCGGCCTTTGGCTGGCGCTGTTGTCCGGCGGTATCAAGCCCGCGCAGTTTAACTGGCATATCTGGGGCGCTGACCTGTATGAGGTCTCCCGGGGCCTGAAATTCCGTCTCTTTTATCCGCTTCGCCGCATGGCGCAGGGGCGTGTGGGCTGTGTCTTCGCCACGCGTGGCGATTTGAATACCTTCGCGAAAGCACATCCGCGGGTACAAGGTGAGTTGTTGTATTTCCCGACGCGCATGGACTCGTCGTTGAACGACATGGAAACTGAGCGTCACGAAGCGCAAACGCTGACGATACTTGTCGGCAACTCCGGCGATCGCAGCAACGATCACGTCGCGGCGCTGAAGGCTATTCATCAGCAGTTTGGTGACACCGTTAATGTGGTGGTGCCGATGGGCTACCCGGCCAATAACGACGAATACATTCGCGAAGTGCGCGCGGCAGGCGAAGCGCTATTCAGCGCGGAACATCTGCAGATCCTCGGCGAAAAGCTGGCATTTGACGATTATCTGGGCTTGCTTCGCCGCTGCGACCTGGGCTACTTCCTGTTCCCACGCCAGCAGGGGATTGGCACGCTATGTTTGCTGATTCAGGCAGGGATTCCGTGTGTGCTGAACCGGGAGAATCCGTTCTGGGAAGATATGGCCGAACAGCACATTCCGGTGCTGTTCACCACCGATACGCTGGACGTCGCCGTGGTGCGTGAAGCGCAACGACAACTGGCGAGTGTCGATAAAACACAGATAGCGTTTTTCCGTCCAAACTATCTGGAACCGTGGCATCGCGCGCTGCAGATTGCAGCAGGAGAGGCGCAATGAGCCTGATGCAGTTTACCGGCCTGTTTGTGGTCTGGCTGTTTTCATCGCTGTTTATCGCCACGCTGACGTACTTTGAGTTTCGTCGAGTGCGCTTTAACTTTAACGTCTTCTTCTCAATGCTGTTTTTACTGACGTTTTTCTTCGGCTTCCCGCTGTCGATGACGCTGGTGTTTCGTTTTGACGTCAGTGTCGCGCCGCCTGGAATTCTGCTGCAGGCGCTGCTGTCGGCGGTCTGTTTTTACGCGATTTACTACGTGGCGTACAAAACGCGCCTGCGTGCGGCCCGCGCTCAGAAGGAACGTCGTCCTTTGTTCACCATGAACCGGGTGGAAACCCATCTGGCGTGGATGACCCTGGCGCTGATTGCATTGTTGAGCGTCGGTGTATTCTTCGCGCACAACGGTTTCTTGCTGTTCAAGCTGCACTCCTACAGCCAGATTTTCTCCAGCGAAGTCTCCGGCGTGGCGCTCAAGCGCTTCTTCTACTTCTTCATCCCGGCGATGCTGGTCGTCTATTTCCTGCGTCAGGACAGCAAAGCGTGGATCTTCTTCCTCGTCAGCACCGTGGCGTTTGGTCTGCTGACCTACGTGATCGTCGGCGGAACGCGCGCCAATATCATCATCGCCTTTGCTATCTTCCTGTTCATCGGCATCATTCGCGGCTGGATTTCACTGTGGATGCTGGCGGCGGCGGGCGTGTTAGGGATTGTCGGCATGTTCTGGCTGGCGCTAAAACGCTATGGGATGAATGTCAGCGGCGACGAAGCGTTTTATACCTTCCTGTATCTGACGCGCGACACCTTCTCGCCGTGGGAAAACCTGGCGCTACTGTTGCAGAACTACGACAAAATTGACTTCCAGGGACTGGCGCCGATTGTCCGCGATTTCTATGTCTTCATTCCGAGCTGGCTGTGGCATGACCGGCCGAGCATCGTACTCAATACCGCCAACTACTTTACCTGGGAAGTGCTGGATAACCATTCCGGGCTGGCGATTTCCCCGACGCTGATTGGCTCGCTATTGGTGATGGGCGGCGCATGGTTTATCCCGCTGGGTGCGGTGGTCGTGGGGCTGATTATCAAATGGTTTGACTGGCTGTATCAGTTGGGCAACCGTGAAGCGAACCGCTATAAAGCGGCGATTCTGCACAGTTTCTGTTTTGGCGCTATCTTCAACATGATTGTGCTGGCCCGCGAAGGACTCGACTCGTTCGTTTCCCGCGTGGTCTTTTTCCTGGTGGTTTTCGGGCTCTGCCTGCTGGTCGCCAAATTGCTTTACTGGCTGCTGGACAGCGCCGGGCTTATCAATAAACGCTCAAGGCCGCTGCCACAACCTCTGGTTTGATAAGGGAACACATGACGGATTCAACCGCTGCGCCGCTCTATGCCGTGCGCGGCCTGCAACTGATTGGCTGGCGTGATATGGCGCATGCGCTGGACTATCTCTATGCCGATGGGCAAATGAGGCAGGGGACGCTGGTGGCGATCAACGCGGAGAAAGTACTGACAGCGGAAGACAACGCCGAGGTGCGCACGCTTATCGACGCCGCAGAGTTTAAATATGCCGACGGGATAAGTGTCGTGCGTTCGATTCGCAAGAAATACCCGCAGGCCAATGTGTCACGCGTGGCCGGAGCCGATCTCTGGGAAGCGCTGATGGCTCGCGCGGGCGCGGAAGGCACGCCGGTATTTCTGATTGGCGGCAAGCCGGAAGTGCTGGCGCAAACCGAAGCCAAACTGCGCCAACAGTGGAACGTGAATATCGTTGGCAGCCAGGACGGTTATTTCAAACCGGAAGAGCGCCAGGCGCTGTTTGAACGCATTCAGGCCAGCGGGGCGAAGATTGTCACCGTGGCGATGGGCTCACCAAAGCAGGAAATCTTAATGCGCGACTGCCGTCTGGTTCATCCTGACGCGCTGTATATGGGCGTGGGCGGCACCTATGACGTCTTCACTGGTCATGTAAAACGTGCGCCTAAAATATGGCAAAAACTGGGGCTGGAATGGCTCTACCGTTTGCTGTCGCAGCCAAGCCGTATTGGCCGACAGCTGCGCCTGTTGCGCTATCTTCGCTGGCACTATACCGGCAATCTTTGAGCTCCCTTCCTAAAAATGTATTGCACAACAATTGTGCAATACATTTGCATAACTAATACTTTATTTGCCATTTCACCCTTTTTATTCAACCATTCGCACCCTTAAAAGTCTGCACGCCTGTTGGTGTCAGACATTCCACGGTATGACATCTGCTCATAACAATAACCGGCAACGACCGGAAAGCGGCAAACACGCGAGGATCTATGGCTGAGAAAGAACCAGTGCTACAGCGAGGGCTGGAAGCGCGACACATTGAATTAATCGCCCTGGGCGGCACCATCGGCGTTGGGCTGTTTATGGGCTCGGCAAGCACCCTGAAATGGGCGGGTCCTTCGGTTTTACTGGCGTACATTATCGCCGGCCTCTTTGTGTTCTTCATCATGCGTTCGATGGGCGAAATGCTGTTCCTCGAACCGGTCACTGGTTCGTTTGCCGTTTATGCACATCGTTACATGAGCCCATTTTTTGGTTATCTCACCGCGTGGTCTTACTGGTTTATGTGGATAGCGGTCGGGATTTCAGAGATAACCGCCATCGGGGTTTACACCCAGTTCTGGTTCCCGGACATGGCGCAGTGGATACCGGCGCTTATCGCCGTGGCGTTGGTGGGGTTAGCGAATCTGGCGGCGGTGCGTTTGTACGGCGAGCTGGAATTCTGGTTTGCGATGATCAAAGTCACCACCATTATCGTGATGATCGTCGTGGGGCTTGGGGTGATTTTCTTTGGCTTCGGCAACGGCGGTCACGCGTTGGGCTTCGGTAATTTAACCGAGCACGGCGGCTTCTTTGCTGGTGGCTGGAAGGGCTTCCTGACGGCGCTGTGTATCGTGGTGGCGTCGTATCAGGGCGTGGAGCTGATTGGCATCACCGCCGGTGAAGCGAAAAACCCGCAGGTCACCTTGCGCAGCGCGGTGGGTAAAGTGTTGTGGCGAATTTTGATTTTCTACGTCGGCGCTATTTTCGTAATCGTCACCATTTTTCCGTGGAATGAAATTGGCAGTAACGGCAGTCCGTTCGTGCTGACCTTTGCCAAAGTTGGGATCACTGCGGCGGCGGGTATCATCAACTTTGTGGTACTGACGGCGGCGCTTTCTGGCTGCAACAGTGGGATGTACAGCTGTGGCCGCATGCTGTACGCGTTGGCGAAGAACCGCCAGCTGCCGTCGGCGATGGCGAAAGTCTCGGGTAACGGCGTGCCGGTGGTGGGCGTGGCGGTGTCGATTGTCGTGCTGCTGCTTGGTTCTTGTCTGAACTACATCATTCCCAATCCGCAGCGGGTATTTGTGTACGTCTATAGCGCCAGCGTGCTGCCGGGCATGGTGCCGTGGTTTGTTATCCTGATTAGCCAACTGCGTTTTCGTGAAGCGCACAAGCAGGCGATGGCGAGTCATCCATTCCGATCGGTACTGTTCCCGTGGACCAATTATTTGACGATGGCATTCCTGATTTGTGTGTTGGTCGGCATGGGCTTTAATGACGACACGCGCACCTCGCTGTTTGTCGGTGTTCTCTTCCTGGCCATTGTGACGGTGCTTTACAAAGTGTTAGGCCTCAATCGGGCTGATGGCACCCAGGAGTTGAAGGAATAAGCGACAAAATGCGCAAAGCATAACCAAACGGAAAATTTCTTTAAAAAGACACTAGACAGCACAGCATGAAGTCCGTAATATCCGACCCCGCAACGGCGCTAAGCGCCCGTAGCTCAGCTGGATAGAGCGCTGCCCTCCGGAGGCAGAGGTCTCAGGTTCGAATCCTGTCGGGCGCACCATTTACCCGGTGCTGGAGCTGCGGTGGCCTGTGATGTAAAGACAGGGCCGCGTGAAAGAATATCAGTGGTGGCTATAGCTCAGTTGGTAGAGCCCTGGATTGTGATTCCAGTTGTCGTGGGTTCGAATCCCATTAGCCACCCCATTAATTTTGAGTTCAGTGGCAATGCGAAGGTGGCGGAATTGGTAGACGCGCTAGCTTCAGGTGTTAGTGTTCGTAAGGACGTGGGGGTTCAAGTCCCCCCCCTCGCACCACAACTTAGAATTAAACAGAATTGAACGAAAATTCAAAAAGCAGTATTTCGGCGAGTAGCGCAGCTTGGTAGCGCAACTGGTTTGGGACCAGTGGGTCGGAGGTTCGAATCCTCTCTCGCCGACCAATTTTGAACCCTGCTACGGCAGGGTTTTTTCTATCAAGAATTGAACAAAAATTCAAAAAGCAGTACATCGGCGAGTAGCGCAGCTTGGTAGCGCAACTGGTTTGGGACCAGTGGGTCGGAGGTTCGAATCCTCTCTCGCCGACCACATTTAGAAAAGACCAACCCTCGGGTTGGTCTTTTTGCATCCGTAGTTTATAGAGGATGAGAACTTCCGAAGGAGGTTTGAGTCGAGCGTAGCGAGACAACGTTGCTTTAGCAACGGCCCGCAGGGCGAGCCACGCAGTGGCGAGTCATCCTCTCTCGCCGACCACATTCGAAAAAACCGCTCTTTTGAGCGGTTTTTTTACGTCTGTACTCTGGAGAGGATGAAGAAGCTCCGGGGAAGGCCGCTTTTTATATTCTGTACTCGGTGTTTCTGCCCTTTAAAAAATATTTTTCCTCTTGGTTTTTTCTCGTGGGTAAATATGTCGCCAGACGGCGACATTTAATTCCCTGATTTCATGCTACATCGCCTTTTATGTATTCCAGCGTCTCCGTTTGGAGACATCTCATGTATTCCTAAAGCGACTAACTCCCTGATATTGAGGGGTGCAAGAGTGGCATAACGTGTGTAATAATATCTGTGTAGATGCTCATTCCATCTCTTATGTTCGCGTTTACGCCTCATAAACTCAGGAATGACGCAGAGCCGTTTACGGTGCTTATCGTCCACCGACAGATGTCGCTTCGGCCTCATCAAACACCATGGACATAACGTTGAGTGAAGCACCAATTGTTGTCAAACAGACCTGTTTTAACGCCTGCCCTGATTTCAGCGCAGGCGTTTTTTTATGGGTTACGTTCGGTAGCGGAATAAGACGCCGCCCACCAACAATAATGCGCAGAATGAAACGCACCACAGCGTGTAAATAGCGCCAAGCTGACTCGTTAGCATTACCGTAATAGACGTCGCGAGGGTGGCGCTGAGGGTTTGCCAGCGCCAGGCTTTCGCGCTGGCGGCGGAAACGACATCTTCGGTGAACTGGTGCAGCACGCTGAACGTCCCCAACGCGAAGACCACATTTGATGCCAGGTGAGCGATAAAAATGGCTCCCAGCGCCGCAGCGGTAAATCCCGACAGCATCGGCATTATGGCGTAGGCGAGCAGAAATATCCCCAGACAACCCAGCAACAGGCGGTTACGCTCAACATATTCCGGCATCTTGCGGCTATTCAGCAGTAACGGCCCGCACAATTGTCCCAGGCTGCGACTGAATAGTAGCGGCAACGCCAGCCCGGCAGTGTCATCCGGATGCATCTGTTGCGCCAACGCGGGCAGCAGTGCCATCGCCGGAGCGCCAACCGCAGCCAGAGAAGGTAGCAGCAGCAGGCTTCTTTTCTGCGCAAGCGTGAGGGACGCCCAGCCCAGCGGTTTCTGTGTTTTGGGCCTCCTGTCGTCCGCGGCGATCGCGGTGCGCTGCCGCGTTAACCACAGCAACCACGATGCGGCGAGAAAACTTATGGCATCGACGACTAATAACGACAGTGGGCTGACTCGCTCAAACAGCAACACGCCCACTCCCATGCCCAATAACACCTGCGATGCGAATATCAGGTTTTCCATTGCGGTGGCCGCCGGAAGTTCTTGCGCGCTCAGCCCGCGCTTAAAGGTCAGCGCCAATGCGGGCCACGACATTCCTGCCAGCAGCGCTTCTACGGACTGCACCGCCAATAGCAGCGGAACGTTGTGATGACGTAAACCCTCAAGGGGCAATATCAGCGCCAACAGACCGAGCAACTCGCAGCAAATGAGTAAATGCAAGGGAGGGTGGGTGCGACACAATCTTTCGCCAATAAGGCTGCCCAGAAAGCCGGGCATGGTCGCCAACAACCAGGCGAGCGTTAACGTTGTCGGCGAGGCCTGCCAACGCAACAGCTGACCAAAAACGACGACCTGCGTCAGACCATTACCCAGCGACGATAAAATAAAGGCGAAGGCTAACAGGCGAAGCCAGACGTGGCCCCGCAATGCGCGTAGCAGCGCAAACAGCAGAGAATTCATGTGGAACGATCTCCAGCAAAACGTTATCCACGCAAAAAGATGCGTGAGTAAAAAACGGTGAATGCTGAAAAGTCGTTACATTGGCAGGCTCTTGAAAGAGGTTAAGAGCAAAGAATTTAGCATGTTGCTTAAGAAAAAAGAAAGGGGCCTTTTGGCCCCTTTGATCACACATTTCACTCAGGAAGGTGGATTGTTCTGCAGCGTCAGTAACAGTCCATCACGGCGCATGGTGGCCGCTTCTTCCGGCTGATGCATTCTGTCTAGAGCATCGGCCAGCCAGGCGTAATCAAACGCGTCTGGGCGCTGTTTCAATGCTGCGCGGAAGGCGATGGTCGCTTCCTGCCATTCACCGTGTTTCATCAGCGACTGGCCCAGCGTACTCCACAGCAGAGGGCGGTCACCCACGCTCTTGATCTGCTGGCGCAACACTTTTTCCAGTTGTTCAGGATTCGTGGTTTTCAGACGTGGAACAGGCAGCAGTAGGCGATCGTCATACTGACGTTTCAGGCCATCGATAATAATCTGCTGGGCCATGTCATGATCGTCACATTCGATGAGATGATCCGCCATGGCCACCTGCAGTGGCACGCGCTGACGGGTTTTTCGGCTCTGATTTTTCCACCATTCGCGCAGACCATCGCTACCCTGATCGGCTCGCGCCTGATCCATCAAACCAATCCAGGCCTGCTGTTCCAGAGCGTCACGGTGCGCTTCATCTCCGACGTTCGCTTTCGCCATCGACGGAATGATATCCAGCAGTGGGGTCCAGGCCCCGGTGCGAATATAGGCTTGCTCAGCGAGGCGCAGCACTTCCGGGTGACGCGGTGCGATTTCCAAAAGCTTATCGACGCCGTGACGTGCGGCATGGTCTTCATTGCGTGCCAGCTGCAGGCGAACGCGGGTGATTTCAACCGGGATCAGATCGTTGCCGGCACTTTCGGCTGCACGTTCCAGATGCTGATTGGCGCGCATTTCGTCCCCACGCTGTTGTGCAGCTTCTGCGGCTAACAGGTAGTTCACCACCGGCTGTTCAGCGTGATCGGCATTCTTCGACATCAGCTTCTCAACCTGCTGATAATCACCTTCTGCCAGCTTGAGCAGCGCTTGTTCGGTCTGCTTACGCGCCCGACGGCGTTTACGGCCAACAAACCAGCCACGGGTATGCGCCCCGGTGCGGAAAATGCGGCGCAGCAGCCATTCGATAGCGAACAGCACCACCATGGTCAGGATCAGAATGATCACCAGGCCGGTGACGCTGGTTTCGATGTTGTAGTTGTCTGTCTGGATCAGGACGTATCCCTGATGGCCTGCAACGATCGGGCCCACAACGATCCCGGCGATCAGCAACGCAAAGAGCAGTAAAACTTTTAGCATGCTTATTCTCCCTGCGGTGCAGCGGCGGCGGGCGCGGCATCAGCCTGAGGCGCCGCGCTCGGCGCAACCGGCGGCTGTGCCAGCAGATTACGCACGCGGGTTTGCATCAGCTTTTCCAGAATCGCCTGGCTTTGCAGCGTTTCCGGCACGTCCATATTGATATTTTGCTGGCTCAGCGAATCCACCTCATCAAGGAAAGCTTTAGTGGTTGCATCGTCAGTGTCGTAGTACGCGCGTACCCAAGTGGAAACGTTGTCCAGTGCCTGTTTGTACGTTTGTTCCTGATGGCGAGGCACGGCCTGGGCCGCAACCAGCAGACGCGAGCGAATGTTTTCGCGCAGGTAGACGTCCTGATTTGGCGCTAACAGCGGAACGGCGGTTTCATCACGGCGGCGAATGGTGATGAAGCTGTCCATAAAGTTCTGCCAGCTTTTTTGCAGATTGACGCGCCATTCACCCAACGAGCTGGAAAGCTCACCGCTATCGTCGTCCATCGGGGAATCATCATCGGTGTTATCGGCCAGACGCAGGTTATCAATCTGATTAGACAGCTGATTGACCTTCAAAATGATCCCGTCGTAATCGACCTGCGCCACGCCGGAGAGGCTGGCGATATCATCGGTGATTGCACGACGAGCGTTAATCAGGCTTGGGTCATTCATGTCTGCCAGGCTTGCATCGGCGCTTTTGAGCAGTGCCGCTGCGGTGGTGATGTCCTGATCGCTCCACAGTTTACGTCCTGCCAGTTTGACGAGGAAATCCGCCTGCGCGAGCTGCCAGGTTTTGGCATCGCTGCCGGAAATTGTGGCGACTTTTTGCTGCAGTTCATCAAGCTGTTTGGTCAACGCATCCTGCTGCTGTTTCGCCGCAGTCAGGCGATCGGCCTGTTGCTTGATGATGCCGTCCAGCTCGCTCTTCTGCGACTCTTGTGCGTTTTGCAGGGCAGTCACTTGATTGATCAGCGCATCGCTGGCGGTCGTCTGATTGGTATTTTGTTTTTTCACCAGGCCATACAGGCCAATGCCTGCGGCCAGAGCGATGGCAATCGCCACTACGCTCAGCGCCAACGGCACTTTGTTGCTGCTGTTTTTCTTCTCAGCGTTTTTCTTTTCAGCATTCTCCGGCTGTGGCGTTTGTTCCACGGCCTCCCTGGTCTCCTCAACCACGGCGGAGTTCTCTTTTTGTTCCGTCATTATGGCTTCCAATTTTGAGAGTTATTGTAAAGCACGCAGCAGCGCGTCGTTGTCGGCGCTATCGGCCACCCTGATATTCCGCCAGCCCAGCTCCCGGGCCTGTTCAGCAAGGCGCTCACTCACCACAAGCACCTCGCAGTTTAACAACCAACGCTCTCGATACCATTGCGGAATAAGCGACCAGAGCTGTTTTAACATTTCGCCGCTGGTGATGACCAGTCGGGTCACGCCGCGCGTTTGCCAGCGCATAGCCTCTTCTGCACCGTCATAGTGCCGGTTACTACGTTGATAACATTCACAAAAAGTCACTTCTGCACCGCGGCTCCGTAGCGTTTCGCCGAGCAATTCGCGCCCGCCGTTTCCGCGTAAAATCAGTGCTTTCTTGCCGGCAACGTTTTGTAATTCAGGTAATTGTAGCAACACTTCGCTGACTTCCCGATCGAGAGGGTAGCGAACGTCAATGCTACTGACTTTGTGCAGCGCCAGGCCAGTGGTTCGCCCGATGGCAAAATAGCGTGGCGCGTGCGGCCAACGCTGCCCGTGCTGCTGAAGTTGCGCCTGGGCAAATTCGACGGCGTGTTGTGAAAGGGCGAACAGCAGATCGCCGTCATTCAGTGCGGCCAGGTGTCCTGCAAGCTGTGCTAATTCGCGCCCGGGGGTGAATTCAATTAACGGAAAGCTCCAGGCCTCTCGCCCCAGCGCGCGCAGGCGGCTGACAAGTTCTTCTCCCTGGGGAGAGGGGCGAGTGACCAGAATGCTCATTCAGGGGCTTCTCCGTTATACACTTCCGCGAGAATTTCACGTGCACCGTTGTTCAACAGCTCTTCGGCCAGCGAAATCCCCAGCTCTTTGGCATCTTCGGCTGGCCCACGGCGTTCACCGCGTACCATCCGGCTGCCATCCGGGGCGCCAACGAGTGCCCGAAGCCAGATTTCACCGTGGCTTAATTCAGCATAGCTGCCAATCGGCACCTGGCAGCCGCCTTCGAGGCGAGTATTCATCGCGCGCTCTGCGCAGACGCGCACGGCGGTATCCGCGTGATTTAGCGGTGCCAGCAGCGTGCGGGTGTGTGCGTCGCCGAGACGGCACTCAATACCCACGGCACCCTGACCCACGGCGGGTAGAGATTGCTCAGGTGATAACGCTGCGCGAATTCTATCTTCCAGACCGAGACGCTTCAGCCCGGCGACGGCCAAAATAATGGCATCGTAATCGCCGTTATCGAGCTTGCCGAGGCGCGTGCCAACGTTGCCACGCAGCGAGCGAATCACCAGGTCCGGGCGATCGGCAGCCAGTTGACACTGGCGGCGTAAACTTGACGTGCCAACCACACTGCCTGCAGGCAACGCGTCGATAGAGTCGAAATGGTTAGAAACAAATGCGTCGCGTGGATCGTCGCGTTCGCAGATGGTCGTCAGACCGAGTCCTGGCGGGAATTCCACCGGAACATCCTTCATGGAATGCACGGCGATATCGGCGCGGTCTTCAAGTAGCGCAAGTTCTAGCTCTTTGACGAACAGGCCTTTTCCGCCCACTTTCGCCAGAGGCGTATCGAGGATCACATCGCCGCGCGTCACCATCGGCACCAGTTCGACCTGAAGCCCGGGATGGCACGCCATCAGCCTGTCTTTCACATAATGTGCCTGCCACAGCGCGAGAGGACTTTGGCGTGTGGCAATTCTTAAAACTTTGTCTAACATGCTTGTTACCGTCGTTATCGTCCGCCAGCCATCCTAACATTGTTGCTATAAGGATGTTAGTTTTCGAGTTTTTCTGAAAATGAGCAAACGGAGCGATGACCCGCATGTTGAAGAATTTACAGCCGTTAATCGGTGCTAAACTTATGAGTAGCGCATCTTTCTTTACGGTCAAACGGCAAGGTGTTAAATTGATCACGTTTTAAACCGTTTGTTAGCCCGCACCAACACACCATCTCGGCGACAGACGGTAGCGGTTCTTGTTGAAATTCTAAAAACCTTCGTATCCCTTGCAGTCCACCGCCTTAGCGATACGCCAGGTTTTAACATCAGGCGATATGTCTTGTACCTCTATATTGAGACACTGAAACAGAGACTGGATGCCATTAATCAATTGCGCGTGGATCGCGCGCTTGCTGCCATGGGGCCCGCTTTTCAGCAGGTCTACAGTCTTCTGCCGACATTGCTTCACTACCATCATCCGCTAATGCCGGGTTACCTCGACGGTAACGTACCCAAAGGCATTTGCCTCTACACGCCTGATGAAACTCAACGTCACTACCTTGATGAGCTGGAACTGCACCGTGGTATGCCGCCGCAGGTTTCCGTCAAAGGTGAATTGCCGATTACCGGCGTTTACTCTATGGGTAGCACGTCTTCTGTCGGCCAAAGCTGCTCTTCCGATCTCGATATCTGGGTCTGCCATCAGGCCTGGCTTGATAACGAAGAACGCCAGCTGTTGCAGCGTAAATGTAGTCTGCTCGAAAGTTGGGCCGCGTCGCTTGGCGTGGAAGTCAGCTTTTTCCTGATAGACGAAAACCGCTTCCGTCATAATGAAAGCGGTAGTCTTGGGGGTGAAGACTGTGGCTCAACGCAGCACATCTTGCTGCTCGACGAATTTTACCGGACCGCCGTGCGCCTCGCCGGGAAACGTATTTTGTGGAATATGGTGCCGTGCGAAGAAGAAGAGCATTACGACGATTACGTCATGAAGCTCTACTCGCAGGGCGTACTGACGCCAAATGAATGGCTGGATCTCGGCGGATTGAGTTCGCTCTCCGCGGAAGAGTACTTCGGGGCCAGCCTGTGGCAGCTGTATAAGAGTATCGACTCGCCGTATAAAGCGGTGCTGAAAACCCTGCTGCTCGAAGCGTATTCCTGGGAATATCCCAATAGCCGCCTGTTGGCGAAAGACATTAAGCAGCGCCTGCACGACGGCGAGATTGTGTCCTTTGGGCTCGATCCCTACTGCATGATGCTCGAACGCGTCACGACCTATCTTCAAGCCATTGATGACGCCACCCGTCTGGATCTGGTGCGTCGGTGCTTCTACCTGAAAGTGTGCGAAAAACTCAGCCGCGAACGCGCCTGTGTGGGCTGGCGTCGTGAAGTCGTCGGCCAACTGGTGAAAGACTGGGGCTGGAGCGAAGAGCGTCTGGCGATGCTCGACAATCGTGCAAACTGGAAGATTGACGAAGTGCGCGATGCGCACAACGAACTGCTCGACGCGATGATGCAGAGCTACCGAAACCTGATCCGTTTCGCGCGCCGCAACAACCTCAGCGTTTCAGCTAGCCCGCAGGATATCGGCGTGTTGACCCGTAAGCTGTACGCGGCGTTTGAAGCGCTGCCGGGGAAAGTGACGCTGGTTAACCCGCAAATTTCACCGGATCTCTCTGAGCCGAACCTGACCTTTATCCATGTGCCGCCGGGACGCGCCAACCGTACAGGCTGGTATCTCTACAACCGTGCGCCAAATATGGAATCGATCGTCAGTCATCAGCCACTTGAATATAACCGTTATCTTAATAAGCTGGTGGCGTGGGCCTGGTTTAACGGCCTGCTGACCTCACGCACCCGCCTGTTTATTAAGGGCAACGGCATTGCCGACCTGGCGAAACTGCAAGAAATGGTGGCCGACGTATCGCACCACTTCCCGCTGCGCCTGCCTGCGCCGACGCCGAAAGCACTCTACAGTCCATGCGAAATTCGCCATCTGGCGATTATCGTCAACCTCGAATATGACCCGACCGCGGCGTTCCGTAATCAGGTCGTGCATTTCGATTTCCGTAAGCTGGACGTGTTCAGCTTTGGCGAAGAGCAGAATTGCCTGATTGGCAGCGTGGATCTGCTGTACCGCAACTCGTGGAACGAGGTGCGAACCCTGCATTTCAACGGCGAGCAGGCGATGATCGAAGCGCTGAAAACCATTCTTGGCAAAATGCACCAGGATGCGGCGCCACCGGACAGCGTCGACGTCTTCTGCTACAGCCAGCATTTACGTGGGCTTATTCGTACCCGTGTTCAGCAACTGGTGTCGGAGTGTATTGAGCTACGGCTTTCCAGTACCCGTCAGGAAACCGGGCGCTTTAAAGCGCTGCGCGTGGCGGGGCAAACCTGGGGTCTGTTCTTTGAACGTCTGAATGTGTCTGTGCAGAAACTGGAAAACGCCATCGAGTTTTATGGCGCGATTTCTCACAACAAGCTGCATGGCCTGTCGGTCCAGGTAGAAACTAACCATGTGAAACTGCCGCCGGTCGTGGACGGGTTCGCAAGTGAAGGGATCATTCAGTTCTTCTTCGAAGACAGCAGCGAAGACAACGGTTTTAATATCTACATTCTGGATGAGAGCAACCGGGCAGAGGTTTATCACCACTGTGAAGGCAGCAAAGAAGAACTGGTGCGTGACGTCAGCCGCTTCTACTCGTCCTCGCACGACCGCTTTACCTACGGCTCAAGCTTTATTAACTTCAACCTGCCGCAGTTCTACCAGATTGTGAAAGTCGACAATCGCGCCCAGGTGATTCCGTTCCGCACTCAGGCTATAGCGGCCGTCGCACCCGCCAATCAGGATGCAACGACTCCGCTGCTGCAACAGTATTTTTCCTAGCGGAAGCTAACCGCCTCGCCCGCCTGCTGCGTGGCGGCCTGTTCCAGCAAATCCCAGAAGGTTTCGCCGCTGCGATCGCAGACCCACTCGTTGTCTTTCAAACTAAAGTGATAGCCGCCCTGTTTGGTGGCCAGCCACACCTGGTGCAGCGGCTCCTGGCGGTTAATGATGATTTTGCTGCCGTTTTCGAAGCTCAGCGTCAGCACGCCGCCGTTAATCTCACAATCAATATCGCTGTCGCCATCCCAGTCGTCGAGGTTCTCTTCGATGGTCATCCACAGTTGGTCTGCAAGGCGATGAAATTCACTGTCGTTCATTGTTCTTTTCCATTATCAGGGGATGGCGGCAGTATAACGCGAAACAATTCCGGTTGCAGTCAGGTGCTAAACGCTTGCTTTTACGTCTTCTCCTGCGATGATAGAAAGCAGAAAGCATCAACCACAGGCACTTTAAGAATGAAGAACCTCTTTCGACCACTGGTCCTTTTGGCTGCGTTAATGACCCTGGCAGGCTGTGGCCTGAAGGGGCCGCTCTATTTTCCGCCAGCAGATAAATCGGCGGCTCCGCCAACGAAACCGGTTAATACGGACACTCAGACCACTGAGCCGAGCCGTAACGATCGCGGTGATAATGGTGGCCCAACCCAGGTTAACTACTAACAAGACATCGTTATTTCTGCGTGGATGGAGTCAATGATGCAGTTCTCTAAAATGCACGGCCTGGGCAACGATTTCATGGTCGTCGATGCGGTAACGCAGAATGTGTTCTTTTCTCCGGAGCTGATCCGCCGCCTGGCCGATCGGCATCTTGGCGTTGGCTTCGATCAGCTGCTGGTCGTTGAGCCACCGTACGATCCCGATCTCGACTTCCACTACCGCATCTTTAACGCCGACGGCAGTGAAGTGTCTCAGTGCGGCAATGGCGCGCGCTGCTTTGCGCGCTTTGTACGCCTTAAAGGCCTGACCAACAAACGTGACATCCGCGTCAGTACCGCCAACGGCCGTATGGTATTAACCGTAACGGATGACGACCTGGTGCGGGTGAACATGGGCGAGCCTAACTTCGAGCCTTCTCAGGTCCCGTTCCGCGCCAACAAAGCGGAAAAGACCTATATTATGCGTGCGTCTGAACAGACAGTATTGTGCGGCGTAGTCTCAATGGGCAATCCGCACTGCGTCATTCAGGTCGATGATGTCGACACCGCTGCGGTGGAAACATTAGGCCCAATGATGGAAAGCCATGAGCGTTTTCCTGAGCGTGCCAATATCGGTTTTATGCAGGTGGTGAAGAACGATCACATTCGCTTGCGTGTCTTTGAGCGCGGCGCAGGTGAAACGCAGGCCTGCGGGAGCGGAGCCTGTGCGGCGGTGGCCGTCGGCATTCAGCAAGGTTTGCTGGCCGAAGAGGTACGCGTGGAATTGCCAGGCGGGCGGCTCGATATCGCCTGGAAAGGACCGGGTCAACCGTTGTTTATGACTGGCCCGGCGGCACACGTCTACGACGGATTTATTCATTTATGAAACCAATCGGGGAAGAACAGCAGGCTGAACTCAACACGCTCGACGATCGGGCGGTAGTCGACTATCTGCTGCAACATCCTGAGTTTTTCATTCGCAACGCTCCGGCGGTGGAAGGGATGCGCGTGCCGCATCCGGTTCGCGGCACGGTGTCGCTGGTCGAATGGCACATGGCGCGCGCCAGAAATCACATCAACGCGCTGGAAGAGAACATGACGCTGCTGGTGGAGCAGGCATCGGCGAACGAAAGCCTGTTTTATCGTCTGCTGCATCTGCAAACGCGTTTAGCCGCGGCTGAAAGCCTCGACGATATGCTCAATCGCTTTCACCGTTGGGCGCGCGATTTGGGCCTGGCGGGTGCTACGGTACGTCTGTTTGCCGACCGCTGGCGTATTGGCGCGCCGTCTAAGTTCACTCAGTTAGCGCTCTCGCGTCAGTCTTTTGAATCCATCCGCATTCAGCGTCTCGGCCATGAGCGCCACTATCTTGGCTCATTGAATGGCCCGGAACTGCTGGTGATGATGCCGGATGCCAAAGCGATTGGCTCGGTAGCGATGTCGATGCTCGGCAGCGACGGTGATCTCGGCGTGGTGCTGTTCAGCAGCCGCGACGCGCACCATTATCAGGCCGGTCAAGGAACGCACCTCTTGCAGGAAATTTCCCTGCTGCTGCCTGGCCTGTTGGAGCGTTGGGTCGAGCGCGTATGACGCCTTCCCCGCTCTTTGAACCGACCGAACGCTTCCTGCGTTATCTCGGCGTTGAACGCCAGCTCAGTCCGATAACTCTGCTCAACTATCGGCGTCAGCTTGATGCCATCATCGCTATCGCCGAAGACAGCGGTGTGAAAAACTGGCAACAGTGTGACGCGGCAATAGTGCGTAGTTTTGCGGTTCGCAGCCGTCGCAAAGGGCTTGGTCCGGCGAGTCTGGCGCTACGGTTGTCGGCCCTGCGTAGCTTTTTCGACTGGCTGGTGAGCCAGGGTGAGCTGCAGGCCAATCCGGCGAAAGCCGTCTCCGCGCCGAAAGCCCCGCGCCATCTGCCAAAAAATATTGATGTGGATGACGTCAATCGTCTGCTGGATATCGATCTCAACGATCCGCTGGCCGTGCGTGACCGGGCAATGCTCGAAGTGATGTACGGCGCGGGCCTGCGTTTATCAGAGTTGGTGGGTCTCAACATCAAGCATCTTGACCTGGAATCAGGTGAAGTGTGGGTGATGGGGAAAGGCAGCAAAGAGCGCCGCCTGCCGATTGGCCGCAACGCCGCGCACTGGATTGAGCACTGGCTCGATTTACGCGGGCTGTTCGGTAGTGAGGAAGACGCGTTATTTTTGTCGAAGCTCGGCAAACGAATCTCCGCGCGCAATGTGCAAAAGCGCTTTGCGGAGTGGGGCATTAAGCAAGGGCTGAACAGCCATGTCAATCCGCACAAGCTGCGCCACTCGTTCGCGACCCACATGCTGGAATCGAGCGGGGATTTGCGCGGCGTGCAGGAACTGCTTGGCCACGCGAATCTTTCCACCACGCAAATCTATACCCATCTTGATTTTCAACACCTTGCCTCGGTGTACGACAAGGCACACCCACGCGCCAAACGGGGGAAATAATGCGTTTTTACCGTCCACTGGGCCAGATTTCGGCCCTGACCTTTGACCTCGATGACACCCTTTACGACAACCGTCTGGTTATCCGCCGCACGGAAAAAGAGTCGCTGGCGTTTGTCCGCGGTTACCATCCGGCGTTACAGGCGCTGGAAAGCAGTGATTTCCATCAGCTTCGACAGGCGCTGCGCCAGGCTGAGCCCGAGATTTATCACGACGTGACCGAATGGCGTCGTCGTGCGGTTGAGCTGGCGATGCTGAATGCCGGTCTGTCGGTGAGAGACGCCACGATTGGCGCCAACGCCGCGATGGCGAATTTCGCCCACTGGCGCAGTGCGATCGACGTGCCGCAGGAAACCCACGACACCCTCGCGAAGCTGGCTGAAAAATGGCCTCTGGTGGCGATAACCAACGGTAACGCACAGCCGGAATTGTTCGGCCTGAATGACTATTTTACGTTTGTGCTGCGCGCAGGCCCCGACGGGCGTTCCAAGCCATTCAGTGATATGTACCATCTGGCGGCAGAGCGTCTGGATGTTCCGCTTGAACAAATCCTGCACGTGGGCGATGACCTGACGACCGACGTTGCGGGCGCGATCCGCTGTGGTGTGCAGGCCTGCTGGATAAACCTGCTCGACGGTGACCTGATGCAAATCGCCGACAGCCGCCTGTTACCTCACATCGAAATTTCGCGGTTGGCATCCCTCACCACGCTGATATAATCATCAGAAGTTCTGTATAAAATTCCAGGGTTTTTGGCGGGTGCGCGATGCTTATCCGCCCTACGATCATGTAGGCCCGGCAAGCGAAGCGCCACCGGGCGTTTCGACGTTTTCTCAATTTCTACCCGGCGGTGCCAATGGACGTTTCTTACCTGCTCGACAGCCTCAATGACAAACAGCGTGAAGCCGTGGCGGCGTCGCGCACCAACATGCTGGTGCTGGCTGGGGCAGGAAGCGGCAAAACGCGCGTGCTGGTGCACCGTATCGCGTGGCTTATCAGCGTTGAACACAGTTCGCCGTATTCGATTATGGCGGTGACTTTTACCAACAAAGCGGCGGCGGAAATGCGCCACCGTATTGGTCAGCTGATGGGCACTTCCCAGGGCGGCATGTGGGTCGGTACGTTCCACGGCCTGGCGCACCGCTTGCTGCGCGCGCACCATCTGGACGCCAGTCTGCCGCAGGATTTCCAGATCCTCGACAGCGAAGATCAACTGCGCCTGCTGAAACGTTTGATCAAGGCCATGAACCTCGACGAGAAGCAGTGGCCGCCGCGTCAGGCGATGTGGTACATCAACGGCCAGAAAGATGAAGGGCTGCGCCCGCATCATATTCAAAGCTACGGCAATCCGGTGGAGCAAACCTGGCAGAAGGTCTATCAGGCCTATCAGGAAGCCTGCGACCGCGCGGGTCTGGTTGATTTTGCCGAGCTGCTGCTGCGTGCCCACGAGCTATGGCTCAACAAGCCGCATATTTTGCAGCACTATCGCGAGCGCTTCACCAATATCCTGGTGGACGAATTCCAGGATACCAACAACATTCAGTACGCGTGGATCCGCATGCTGGCGGGCGACACGGGCAAAGTGATGATCGTCGGCGATGATGACCAGTCGATCTACGGCTGGCGCGGCGCGCAGGTCGAAAACATCCAACGTTTCCTGAAAGATTTCCCCGGCGCTGAGACCATCCGTCTGGAGCAAAATTACCGCTCGACCAACAATATTCTTAGCGCGGCGAACGCCCTGATTGAGAACAATGACGGCCGTCTGGGCAAAAAGCTGTGGACCGATGGCGTCGACGGCGAACCGATTTCACTGTACTGCGCGTTCAACGAGCTGGATGAAGCCCGCTTCGTTGTGAGTCGAATCAAAGCCTGGCAGGACAACGGGGGCCAACTTGAGCAGTGCGCCATTCTTTACCGCAGCAACGCCCAGTCGCGCGTGCTGGAAGAAGCGTTGTTGCAGGTTAGTATGCCGTACCGTATTTATGGTGGGATGCGCTTCTTCGAACGTCTGGAGATCAAAGATGCGCTGGCCTATCTGCGCCTGATTGCCAACCGCAATGACGATGCAGCATTTGAGCGCGTGGTGAATACCCCGACGCGCGGCATTGGCGATCGCACTCTCGACGTGGTGCGTCAGGCCTCCCGCGACCGGCAGCTGACGCTATGGCAGGCGTGTCGTGAATTGCTGAAAGATAAAGCCCTTGCCGGACGTGCGGCCAGCGCGTTACAGCGCTTTATGGAGCTTATCGACGCACTGGCACAGGAAACCGCCGATATGCCGCTGCATGTGCAGACTGACCGGGTGATTAAAGATTCCGGCCTGTTCATGATGTATAAGCAGGAGAAAGGCGAAAAAGGCCAGACGCGTATCGAGAACTTAGAGGAACTGGTCACGGCGACGCGCCAGTTCAGCTACAACGACGAAGAAGAAGATTTGATGCCGTTACAGGCGTTCCTGTCCCACGCAGCGCTGGAAGCGGGCGAAGGGCAGGCCGACACCTGGCAGGATGCGGTTCAGCTGATGACGCTGCACTCGGCGAAAGGCCTGGAGTTCCCGCAGGTGTTTATCGTCGGGATGGAAGAAGGCATGTTCCCGAGTCAGATGTCGCTGGATGAAGGCGGGCGTCTGGAAGAAGAGCGCCGCCTGGCGTACGTCGGCGTAACCCGTGCGATGCAAAAGTTGACGCTGACCTACGCTGAAACCCGTCGTTTATACGGTAAAGAGGTGTATCACCGTCCGTCGCGTTTTGTCGGTGAACTGCCGGAGGCGTGCGTGGAAGAAGTACGTCTGCGTGCGACCATCAGCCGCCCGGTCAACCATCAGCGGATGGGCACGCCGATGGCGGAAAACGACACCGGATACAAGCTGGGCCAGCGCGTGCGTCACCCGAAATTTGGCGAAGGTACCATCGTAAACCTGGAAGGCAGTGGTGAACACAGCCGTTTGCAGGTGGCGTTTCAGGGTCAGGGCATCAAATGGCTGGTGGCAGCTTACGCGCGTCTCGAAAATGCGTAACATTAAGAAATACATCATATTTTCTTAACGTTCTGCTAGTCTTATACGCCAGAGAGGTGGAAAAACTCTCTGGCGCTTCGCTGTGTGTTGACGCTTCATTTAGGCTGGCGTAACATGCGCGCACGAATACGCTAAGAGGACTGATACCTTGGACACACCCAGTAGATGCTGGCTCAACTTCCTGCAACCCAGGAACAACTCCTAAGGCTATCACCCGACGCTGATGGCCTTAGAGGTTGTCGGCGACATGCAATATTCCCGTCGCAATGAGTCAGGCTTAATGGTCTGAAACCCCCGATGTTTCTGTGTGCCCACCGTACTGTCCGATAATTTTTTGCATTGGGAGTCCCGGTCATGCTGAGCGCATTTCAACTGGAAAACAACCGCTTAACGCGCCTTGAGTCTGACGACATCAAGCACCTTGCCACGTCGGTTTGGGTCGATTTGGTCGAGCCAGATGACGAAGAGCGTAATCGCGTACAGACGGAGCTGGGTCAGAATCTGGCTACGCGGCCTGAACTGGAAGACATCGAGGCCTCGGCCCGTTTCTTCGAAGACGAAGACGGGCTGCACATCCACTCCTTCTTCTTTTATGAAGATGCCGACGATCACGCCGGTAACTCCACTGTGGCGTTTACCATCCGCGAAGGGCGTCTGTTCACGCTGCGCGAACGCGAACTGCCTGCGTTTCGCCTGTATCGAATGCGTGCCCGCAGCCAGGAAATGGTCGATGGCAATGCGTTTGAGCTGCTGCTTGACCTGTTCGAAACCAAAATCGAACAGCTGGCGGATGAAATTGAAAACATCTACAGCGACCTGGAAAAGCTGAGCCGCGTGATCATGGAAGGTCATCAGGGCGACGAATACGATGAAGCGCTCTCCACGCTGGCGGAGCTGGAAGATATCGGCTGGAAAGTGCGTTTGTGTCTGATGGATACCCAGCGCGCATTGAACTTCCTCGTCCGTAAAGCGCGCTTACCGGCGGTGCAGCTGGAGCAGGCGCGTGAGATCCTGCGAGATATCGAATCCCTGTTACCGCACAATGAATCGCTGTTCCAGAAGGTGAACTTCCTGATGCAGGCGGCGATGGGCTTTATCAACATCGAGCAGAACCGCATCATCAAGATCTTCTCGGTGGTCTCCGTGGTGTTCCTGCCGCCGACGCTGGTGGCCTCAAGCTACGGGATGAACTTCGAGTTTATGCCAGAGCTGCACTGGAGCTTCGGCTATCCGGGGGCGATTGTGTTTATGATCCTCGCGGGCCTCGCGCCGTATCTCTACTTCAAGCGCAAGAACTGGCTTTAAGTATCACGTCATAATCGCGGCGGCTTGCGGGACTGAAGCCGCCGATCAGCAATGGTGCGGTAATCTCTGCTTCATCGGCAATCTCCCGTAATGCCTCGCGCAACGCATTCAGCGTTTGTGCCGACGTATGGCGCGAGGTAATCAGCGGGAGTCCCGGGGTTAACGGCGTTTCGCCTACCACCGTCAGGCCCGTCAACGCTTGTGGCTGATAGCGTGCAAACAATGCCAGGCTTACGCAGTCGATGGCGGCGATATCCGCGGTTCCATTTTGCAGCGCATTCAGCGACTGGCGATGGCTCCCGGTCCAGACAATGGATCTGAAAAACGTGTCGTCGTGACCCGCGCTATTGCGTAGAGCATGATAGCCTGACTGCGATTCCGGCGAATTGCAGGCGGCGACCTGACCACGAAAATCATGCAGCCTTTTGCCCGCTTCAGTCTGACGAGCGACCAGCCGACTGCGATAGTTCCGACCTTCGCAGCCTGGCGCGGTGTAGTGGAGACAGCCGACCACCTGAACATCATCCAGGGCGGTCATCAGCGGATAGCCGCAGGTTTGACTCAGCAACAGGTTGTCGTCCTGCCAGTGGGAAAGTAAATCCTCAGGGCGCTGGAAGCGGGCATCGGGAAAGCGCCGTAGCACGGCGGCCGCCAGTGTATCCGTTGCCGCAGGGTTCACGTCATACATCGGAAATGCGATGTTACCGGTCATGCTGAATCTCCTCTGGGCCACCGGGATGCACGGTCACATCCACCGGGCGAAAACGGTACTTTCGCCACCATTCCCGATAGCCTTTGACCACAAATCCTTGATTACGCTGCGCGTAGTGCGTTTTGTCGCGCAACCACACTTTACGCAAGCCGTACCACGGCACGCCGGGCAAATCATGATGAACCGAATGATAGTTCAGATTGAGAAACAGCAAACGCCACGGCAGTGAGGTTTCAGTGATCGCGGAGCGGGCCAGCGGATCGTCAGCGGCCCGATGTTCGAGGAACGAGCGTATTTTGGTGCAGCCTAGCGCCGGATAACTCACCGCCAGCAGATACCACAACGCCGAAAATTCCTGATGCTGCAGCCAGCCGAACACCAGCCCCAGCAAAGTGAAATGCACCAGCCACATCGCTACTGCCCGGCGCTCTCCCAGGCGAAACGATTTCATCATGCCTTCAAACACGCCTGCAATATCCAGCAGCGGCGCCAGCAGCAGTCGGCCAATAAACGTGTTACGCAGATGGATCACCCGCTGCTGCCAACCGCTAAAACGTTGCCAGCGCTCTGCGGAGAAATAGTAGGTCTCCGGATCTTCGCCCGGCACTGTCAACAGCTGATTATGGTGGTGCGCCAGGTGCGAATCACGATACAACCCGTACGGATACCACACTGCCAGCGGCAGCAGGCCGAACAGCTGATTGACGCGCGGCCAGCGTGTCGGATGCCCGTGAATAAGCTCATGCTGGAGCGACAGATACCAGGTGGTGAACAGAACCAGCAGCGCCGTGGAGGCAAAAAGTCCCAGCTCAGCGCGAAACGCCAGCGTGGTAAACCAGCCGCCGTAAATCGTAAACATCAACAGCCAGGTCGGCAGTTCGCTGCGCCACAGCCAGCTTCTGGCGAACAGGCGCACCGCGCTGCGCTGTTCATCGTGCAGCCAGGCAGAACGTCGGGCGGGGTCGGGAATTAGCATCCGGCTTCCACATCTCTAAGAGGTTATCTGCAAAAGATGTGAGAAGCCGGTTGAAATAACAAAGAATTTAACTGGATGAGCTTTGCCGTTTTCTGGCAAAGCGTATGGGATCAGCTTTTTGGCGTACGGCGCAGGGTATAAAGCGCATCGATAACAAACACCGCCAGCGCGACCCAAATAAACGCAAAAGTGACCATTTTATCCGCGCCCGGGGTTTCACCGTAAAACATCACCGCCAGAATGAACATGAGCGTAGGGCCGATGTACTGGAAGAAACCCAGCGTCGATAGCCGCAGTTTGGTGGCGGCACCCGTGAAGCACAGCAGTGGAATAGTGGTGACCACGCCTGCCGCCATCAGCAGCAGGTTCAGCGACCACGGGTTTTGCCCCATATGGCTGGTAGCGCTGTCGGCGATGCCGAACAGATAAATGGCCGCCACGGGCAGTAACCACAGAGTTTCCACCAGCATGCCTGTTTGGGCATCGACGGCAATTTTCTTACGCACCAGGCCGTAAAACGCAAAGCTGAACGCCAGCCCCAGCGCGATAATCGGCAGCGAACCAAAGGTCCAGAGCTGCACCAGCACGCCGCAGGTCGCGAGGAAAACCGCCACCCATTGCATCCGACGGAAGCGTTCCCCGAGGAAAATCATCCCCAGCACGATATTCACCAGCGGGTTAATGAAATAACCGAGACTGGCTTCCAGCATGTGCTGATTATTCACCGCCCAGATAAACAGCAGCCAGTTGCCGCCAATCAATACGGCGGAGAGGGCCAGCAAGAAGATTTTCTTCGGCGTCTGGCACAGGCGTTTGATACCGCTCCACTGACGGCTGATGCTGATCAGCGCCACCATAAAGAAGAATGACCAGATAATACGGTGGGTGAGAATTTCATCGGCGGGTACGTAGTAAATGACTTTGAAGTACGCCGGTGCTACGCCCCAAATAAAATAAGCGGCGAGGGCGAGTAAAACCCCTTGCCGCGTTTGTTTAGCATCCATGGGAAAATCCGTTACATAAAAGTAAGGGGATGTTACCCGATTTTAACGGTTAACCCACCATATAAGTGGCGGTCGCGCTGGCGATATAAACCTGCTCTTCGTTGTGCAATTCGACGCGCGCGACGGCCACTTTATTGCCCGCGCGCAGTAGGCTGCTGGTGGCGGTAAAGCGGTTGCCCCGGCCCGGACGCAGGTAGTCCACGCGCAAATCGATGGTGCCCATACGCGACAGGCGCTGGCGCAGTTCATCTTCGTTGATGGTGTCGTGGCGGGTGAGTGTACTGCCCACGCAGACCAGGCCTGCGGCGACGTCCAGCGCCGAGGCAATCACCCCGCCGTGAAGAATACTTTGCGCCCAGTTGCCGACCATCATCGGCTGATTGTTAAAGCTGAGCTGAGCGAAGGATTTCTCGTAGCGTTCCAGTTCCAGCCCCAGCGCGCGGTTAAACGGCATGTGATACACAAAGATATCGCCTACCAGTTTTAACGCGGCTTCGGCGGTGAGTTCTGCGGACATAGCAACCTTTCCATTGGTTAATGAAATGTTGATTTTATGCCTATGGTTTGTTGATTTCTACTTTCGGAAACGATAACCGCGCAAGATGGCGATAAATCGGTAGAATGACAGCCGACTGATTATCCAATAATAAATTTTGTTCAGGAGAACTCCCAATGCGAACCAGGCTGGGTTGGTTGCTGGCAGCTACAGGGCTGCCGCTATCCGTTTATGCGCAGGAAGCGACGATTAAGGATGTTCATGATGCGCCCGCCGTACGTGGCAGTATCATCGCTAACATGTTGCAGGAGCATGACAATCCGTTCACGCTCTACCCGTATGAGAGCAACTACGTCATTTACACCGCGACCAGCGACTTGAACAAAGAAGCCATTAAAAGCTACAACTGGTCGGATAATGCGCGTAAGGACGAAGTGAAATTCCAGTTGAGTTTAGCCTTCCCGCTGTGGCGTGGCATTTTGGGCGACAATTCCGTTCTCGGGGCGTCATACACCCAAAAATCCTGGTGGCAGCTCTCCAACACGTCAGAATCAGCTCCGTTCCGAGAAACTAACTATGAACCGCAGCTGTTCCTCGGTTTTGCGACCGACTACCAGTTTGCAGGCTGGACGCTGCGCGACGTCGAATTTGGTTATAACCACGACTCCAACGGCCGCTCCGACCCGACGTCCCGCAGCTGGAACCGTCTTTATACGCGTCTGATGGCGCAAAACGGCAACTGGCTGGTGGAAGTGAAGCCGTGGTATGTGATTGGTGATACTGACGATAACCCGGATATCACCAAGTATATGGGCTACTACCAGCTCAAAATTGGCTACCAACTGGGTGAAGCGATCCTCAGCGCCAAAGGCCAGTACAACTGGAACACCGGTTACGGCGGCGCGGAGCTCGGTCTGAGCTATCCGGTCACCCGACACGTGCGCATTTATACGCAGGTTTACAGCGGTTACGGCGAGTCGCTGATTGATTACAACTTCAATCAGACGCGTGTCGGCGTAGGCGTAATGCTCAACGATCTGTTTTAAACGTTGCACTCTTGCTCTCAGGCGCTGAAAATAGCGCCTGTTTTTATTTCAGAATTGGGGTGAGTGTGGCGCAGGCGGAAGTGATAAATCAGGTATCGCTGGCAAGACAGGTTTTACAGGAAACCTTTGGCTACCAGCAATTCCGCCCGGGTCAGGAAACCATCATCGAGACGGCGCTCGAAGGGCGCGACTGTCTGGTGGTGATGCCGACCGGCGGCGGGAAATCCCTGTGCTATCAGGTCCCCGCGCTGGTTCTCGACGGCCTGACGGTTGTTGTCTCACCACTGATTTCATTAATGAAAGACCAGGTCGATCAGCTGCTTGCCAACGGGGTGTCGGCGGCCTGTCTGAATTCGACGCAGACGCGCGAACAGCAGCAAGAGGTGATGGCGGGCTGTCGTACCGGCAAAATCCGCCTGCTGTATATCGCCCCTGAGCGTCTGATGCTCGACAACTTCCTCGAAAACCTCAGCCACTGGAATCCGGTGATGCTGGCGGTGGATGAAGCGCACTGTATTTCTCAGTGGGGCCACGACTTCCGTCCTGAATATGCCGCGCTGGGCCAGCTGCGCCAGCGTTATCCGACCCTGCCGTTCATGGCGTTAACCGCCACCGCCGATGACACCACCCGTAGCGATATCGTGCGCCTGCTGGGCCTGAACGATCCGTACATCCAGATAAGCAGCTTTGACCGACCGAACATCCGCTACATGCTGATGGAGAAGTTCAAGCCGCTCGATCAGCTGATGCGTTACGTGCAGGACCAGCGCGGAAAATCCGGCATTATTTACTGCAACAGCCGCTCGAAGGTGGAAGACACCGCCGCGCGTCTGCAAAGCCGTGGTATCAGCGCGGGGGCGTATCACGCCGGGCTGGAAAATACCGTGCGAGCCGATGTGCAGGAGCGTTTCCAGCGTGACGACTTGCAAATCGTCGTCGCGACCATTGCCTTTGGTATGGGTATCAACAAGCCCAACGTGCGCTTTGTGGTGCACTTCGACATCCCGCGTAATATCGAATCCTACTATCAGGAAACCGGCCGCGCCGGGCGTGACGGGCTGCCTGCCGAAGCGATGCTGTTTTACGATCCGGCAGACATGGCCTGGCTGCGTCGTTGCCTCGAAGAAAAGCCCCCCGGACAGCTGCTGGATATTGAACGCCACAAGCTCAACGCAATGGGCGCGTTTGCCGAAGCGCAAACCTGCCGTCGTCTGGTGCTGCTGAACTATTTCGGCGAAGGTCGTCAGGAGCCGTGCGGTAACTGCGACGTGTGCCTTGATCCCCCGAAACAATACGATGGCTTACAGGATGCACAGATTGCGCTCTCAACCATTGGACGGGTGAATCAGCGCTTTGGTATGGGCTACGTGGTCGAAGTGATCCGCGGGGCGAATAATCAGCGTATCCGCGAAATGGGCCACGATAAGCTCAAGGTGTATGGCATGGGCCGCGATAAAACCCATGAACACTGGGTGAGCGTTATCCGTCAGCTTATCCACCTGGGGCTGGTGATGCAGAATATCGCGATGCACTCCGCGTTGCAGATGACCGATTCCGCGCGTCCGGTACTGCGTGCCGAAGTGCCGCTGCAGTTAGCCGTGCCGCGCGTGCTGGCGCTCAAACCGCGCGTGGCGCAGAAATCGTACGGCGGAAACTATGACCGTAAGCTGTTTGCCAAACTGCGTAAGCTGCGCAAAGTCATCGCCGACGAAGAAAATATCCCGCCTTATGTGGTGTTTAACGATGCCACGCTGATTGAAATGGCCGAGCAAATGCCGACGTCGCCGGGCGAAATGCTTAGCGTGAATGGCGTGGGCGTACGTAAGCTGGAGCGCTTCGGGCAAGAGTTCCTGGCGCTGATCCGTGCCCATGCTGATGGGGATGATGAGGAGTAGTCAGCCGGGCAAAAAAGTGCCAGGATAATCACTCACTGAATCATTCCCCGCGAGTTTCCTATGTTGATGTTATTTCTCACCGTGGCGTTGGTGCATTTAATTGCACTGATGAGCCCTGGCCCGGATTTTTTCTTCGTGTCGCAAACGGCCGTCAGTCGCTCCCGTAAAGAAGCGATGATGGGCGTGCTCGGCATTACCGCTGGCGTCATGGTCTGGGCGGGTGTCGCCCTGCTGGGTTTGCATCTGCTGCTCGAAAAAATGGCGTGGCTGCACAACATCGTCATGGTCGGCGGCGGTCTGTATCTGTGCTGGATGGGCTATCAGATGCTGCGCGGTGCGCTGAAGAAACGCGAAGCGACCACCGAAACCCCGGAAGTGGAACTGGCGCAGGGGGGTAAAAGTTTCCTGAAAGGGCTGCTGACCAACCTGGCGAACCCGAAAGCCATTATCTATTTCGGCTCGGTGTTCTCACTGTTCGTCGGGGATAACATCGGCGGCGCGGAGCGCTGGGGAATTTTCCTGCTGATTATCGTCGAAACCCTCGCGTGGTTTACGGTGGTGGCGAGTCTGTTTGCGTTGCCGACCATGCGCCGCGGCTACCAGCGCATGGCCAAGTGGATTGACGGCGTGGCCGGAACCCTGTTCGCTGGCTTCGGCATTCACCTGATCATCTCTCGCTAATCAGGCATGGCGTGCTGACGCAAGCAGCGCGCCGACCAGCATAAACAGCGATCCAAATATCTTATTCAGGGCCTTCATCTGACGAGGGCCTTTGATCCAGCCTGCAATTCGCGTCGCCAGTGTCGCATAGCCAATCATCACAATGATATCCACCACGATGGTCGTCACCCCGAGGGTAACGTATTGCATGACCTGCGGCTGATGCGGCATGATAAATTGCGGAAACAGCGCCGCCAGAAAGACGATGCTTTTCGGGTTGGTGAGGTTCACAAAGACCGCGCGTTTAAACAGATGCCCACGGGTTTGCGTCTTCGCGACGGCGTTAAGATCGATAGCGCCTGCGGCGCGCCATTGCTGAATGCCGAGCCAGATGAGATACGCCACCCCCGCCCATTTCAGCACTTCAAACGCCAGCAGCGAACGTGAGAACAACGTCCCCAGACCAACACCCACCAGAACGATATGAATGCCCAGCCCGGTTTGCAGCCCGGCAATCGATGCCGCTGCGCCACGATAGCCGTGGTTGATGGCGGTAGTCATGGTGTTGATGGCCCCGGAACCGGGGGAAAGGCTGAGAATTATGGACGTCAGTAGATAGGCGAACCACCACTCGAAGGTCATGAGACACTCCCTGATTGACTGCTTTTATGCCACAATACGCTATGCCCGTCATACTTCAAGCAGCAGGGGTGGATAGCCGATGTTTCGGCAGAAAATGGACTGGAAAACCAGAGAAAACGGGTTTGCCGCTTTCACGATGGGACCGCTGAATAATTTCTGGCGCCAGCGTGAAGAAGCCGAATTTACAGGCGTGGATAACGTTCCGGTACGCTTTGTCCGCTTTCGCGCCAAAAAACACGATCGGGTGATTGTGGTGTGTCCGGGCCGAATCGAAAGCTACGTGAAGTATGCGGAGCTGGCCTACGATCTGTTCTACAGCGGCTTCGACGTGCTGATTATCGATCACCGTGGGCAAGGGTTGTCCGGGCGGATACTCGATGACAGTCATCGCGGCCACGTGGATAACTTCAGCGATTACGTCGATGACCTGGCCGCTTTCTGGGAACAGGAAGTCTCGCCTGGACCGTGGCGTAAGCGTTATATCCTTGGCCATTCGATGGGTGGCGCGATTTCTACGTTGTTTTTACAGCGAAATCCTAAGCAGTGCGACGCGCTCGCGCTTTGTGCGCCAATGTTCGGTATCATCATGCGATTGCCCGACTGGATGGTGCGGCCAATTCTCGATTTCGCTGAGGGCCATCAGCGCATAAGAGAAAGCTACGCCATGGGAACCGGGCGCTGGCACGCGCTGCCGTTCAGCCTCAATAGCCTGACCCACAGCCGAGAACGTTATCGTCGAAACCTGGGGTTTTACGCCGACAATCCGTATATTCGGGTTGGCGGGCCAACCTACCATTGGGTGCGTGAAGGGGTGATGGCCGGGGAAGAAATCCTGTCCGGTGTGGCGTTGGATGACACCCCGACGCTACTGATTCAGGCTGAAGAAGAAAAGGTCGTGGATAACCGTATGCACGACCGCTATTGCGCACTCCGCGCCGCGGCGGGCAAGCCTTGTGAAGGCGTGAATCCGCTTGTCATACCCGGTGCTTATCATGAGATCCTTTTCGAAAAGGACGATATGCGCTCAGTCGCGCTCGAGACCATCGTCGAGTTTTATGATCGACATAATTAATCCGGCGCTCGCGCCGCTCTTACCAGAGGTTTAATTCGTTTATGTACCAGGTTGTTGCGTCTGATTTAGATGGTACGCTGCTCAATCCCGACCATCGTCTGTCCCCCTACACCAAAGAAACGCTGACCCTGCTGACCGAAAAAGGGGTGAACTTCGTTTTTGCGACTGGCCGCCACCACATTGATGTTGGGCAGATCCGCGATGGCCTGGGCATCAAGGCATTTATGATCACCTCCAACGGTGCTCGCGTTCATGATACCGACGGCAATCTGGTGTTTGCCCATAACCTCGATAGCGATATCGCCTCTGACCTGTTTGGTGTGGTGAATAACAATCCGGATATCGTGACCAACGTGTATCGCAACGACGAATGGTTCATGAACCGCCATCGCCCGGAAGAGATGCGTTTCTTCAAGGAAGCGATTTTCAACTATTCGCTGTATGAACCGGGCCTGCTGGAAGCCGAAGGCGTCAGCAAAGTGTTCTTCACCTCTCCGGATCATGACGTGCTGCTGCCGTTAGAGCAGGCGATCAACGCCCGTTGGGGCGATCGCGTCAATGTGAGTTTCTCGACCCTGACCTGCCTGGAAGTGATGGCGGGCGGCGTCTCAAAAGGGCACGCGCTGGAAGCGGTCGCCAAAATGATGGGTTACGGTCTGCCGGACTGCATCGCGTTTGGCGACGGCATGAACGATGCCGAAATGCTCTCCATGGCGGGGAAAGGCTGCATCATGGATAACGCGCATCAGCGTCTGAAAGATTTGCATCCTGAACTGGAAGTGATTGGTTCGAACGTGGATGACGCGGTACCGCATTATCTGCGTCGGCTGTATCTCAATCAGGCGTAACGCAACGCGATTCGCTCCAGTGTATAAAAGCCCTGCTTGTCAGGGCTTTACTGTATAACCAGCCCTGCGCGTATTTCACACCATGCGATTGCAGCCACGCGGCCTGCGCCTGCGTTTCAACCCCTTCTGCCAGCGGCTCCAGCGACAGTGACTGCGCCAGCGCGATAATCTGCGGCAACAGGCTTTTGCCCGGTAAAGGGTCGACCAGCGTTTTATCAATTTTCAGCATGTCGAAGGTTATCTCCTGAAGATAATTCAGGTTGGCGTAGCCGCTGCCGAAATCGTCCAGATAAATGGCATGCCCCGCCTGGCGATAGTGCTCAACCCGTGGCGCAATAGCCTGGGGATCAACCATGCTGCTTTCGGTCATTTCAAGCGTGATTTGCTGCGGGAGAACCCCGTAGCCACGACACATCATCGCCAGGTACTCGAGCAGATCGGTGGATTGCAGGTCGTCGGGTTCAACATTGATGGAAACATACTGACCCGGATTCTGACGCAGCCATGTGCCGAGATCGTTCAGCACCTGCTCAACCACCCACACCGTCATCGTGCTCAGCAGCTGCGTTTCTCGGGCAAAAGGGATAAAGCTGTCCGGCGCCAGCAGTTTGCCGTCCGGCTGCGGCCAGCGCACCAGCGCTTCAGCGCCCACGACGCAGCCGCTCTCCAGCAGAACGATAGGCTGATACCACATCTCCAGCTGTCGGGTGTGGATAGCTTGTTTCAGCCGCGCTCGTGAGGCGTTCAATTGGTGAAGAATCGAAGGAATTAAACTGCCGTCAGTCACAGGGTCCATCCTGAAAATGCTGCTGATGGGGGAAGAGATTCAGTATTCCCCGAATTCCGTCGCATAACTATCAGTAATGGACTAATTAGAGCTGAGAAATAGCTGCTGTGAAATGTGAGTGTTCTTTATTTGTCCAGTTGTCAACCGAATACTCCGCTACAATGCCCGCAAACTATCCTGAGAGAGTCTCATCGTGGCGTTACTGATTATCACCACCGTTCTGTGGGCATTTTCCTTTAGCCTGATTGGCGAGTACCTGGCGGGGAGCGTCGACAGCTATTTCTCCGTGCTGATTCGCGTGGGCCTGGCGGCGCTGGTGTTCCTGCCATTCCTGCGGGCACGCTCGCAATCGTTGAAAGTCCTGCTGATGTACATGCTGGTGGGCGCGATGCAGCTTGGCATCATGTACCTGCTGGCGTTCCGCGCGTATCTCTACCTGACCGTGTCCGAATTTCTGCTGTTTACGGTGCTGACGCCGCTGTACATCACCCTGATTTACGACCTGATGAGCAAGCGTAAGCTGCGCTGGGGCTATCTGTTGAGTGCCATGCTGGCAGTGATTGGCGCGGCGATCATCCGCTATGACCACGTCAGCACGCATTTCTGGACAGGGCTGCTGTTGGTGCAGCTGTCGAATATCTGCTTTGCTATCGGGATGGTCGGCTACAAGCGCTTAATGGAAATCCACCCGATGCCGCAGCACAACGCCTTTGCCTGGTTTTATCTTGGCGCATTCATCGTGGCGCTGGTAGCGTGGTTCATGCTCGGGAATCCGAACAAGCTGCCGACGACCACGCTGCAATGGGGCATTCTGGTGTGGCTCGGCGTGGTGGCTTCAGGGCTGGGCTACTTCATGTGGAACTACGGTGCTACGCAGGTGGACGCCGGTACGCTTGGGATCATGAATAACATGCATGTGCCTGCCGGGCTGCTGGTGAACCTGGCTATCTGGCAACAGCAGCCGCACTGGCCGAGCTTTATTACAGGTGCGTTGGTGATTGTGGCTTCGCTGTGGGTCCATCGCCATTGGGTCGCTCCGCGCTCCGGACAAACGGCAAATGATCGCAAGCGTGATTCCGCGTTGAGCGAATAAACGCTTCGGTGACCGGCTGGCGCTGCTCGCCATCGCGCACGGCAGCGTACAGTCGGCTCCACAGACCTTCGCCCAGGGTTTTGGTCACTACCAGACCCTGGCGTTCAAAACTCTCCACCACCCAATGCGGCAGGGCAGCAATGCCCATTTTCGCTGCAACCATCTGAATCAATAACAGCGTGTTATCCACGCTTTTCAGCGACGGGCTCACGCCGGCGGGCTGTAAAAAATGACGCCAGATATCAAGCCGGCTGCGCTGCACCGGATAAATCAACAGCGATTCGCTGGCGATGTCTTCCGGTGTGATGCGGGCTTTCACCGCCAGCGGATGGTCGGGTGCCAGCACCAGTCGCACTTCATAATCAAACATCGGCGAATAATGCAGACCGCTGCGCGGCAGAATGTCTGAGGTCAGCACGATATCCAGCTCGCCCTGCTGCAACGCAGGCTGCGGGTCGAACGTCACCCCCGATTTGAAATCCATCTCCACCTGCGGCCAGCTCAAACGGAAGTTTTCCAGCGCGGGCGTCAGCCACTGAATACAGCTATGGCACTCAATGGCTATCCGCAGCGTGGTCTGCTGCGGTTCATTGCAGGCCTGTAGCGCACGGCTAATCTGCGGCAGGACCTGATTAGCAAGCTGCAGCAGAATTTCGCCCTGCGGGGTAAAGCGCAGCGGCTGACTCTTACGGACAAATAGCCGGAAGCCAAGGCGCTGTTCCAGATCGCTGAATTGGTGAGAAAGCGCGGATTGCGTCTGGTGCAACATGGCTGCCGCTGCTGCGAGCGATCCACTATTTCGCAACGCCTGTAGCGTTTTCAGGTGTTTAATCTCGATCATGAAAGTCCTTCACTTCGGCATGAATAAATTGCGCTTGAGGATCATACAGTACCTGCCAATTATAGATGTGTAAACATCCAGACGTCTAAATCCTTCGTCTTTTAAATTTATGGTGCGTTGGCTGCGTTTACTCACCCCGGTCACTTACTTATGTAAGCTCACGGGGATGAGCAAACTTGCCGCCTTCCCTAAATTCAAAATCCATAGGATTGACCATTAATAAAAGAGGAACGGCCATGACAATTAAGAACCACACTCTGGGATTCCCTCGCGTCGGCCTTCGCCGTGAGCTGAAGAAAGCGCAAGAAAGCTACTGGGCGGGCAATTCCAGCCGTGAAGAACTGCTGGCGACCGGACGCGAATTGCGCTCCCGTCACTGGCAACAGCAGAAGGACGCTGGCGTGGATCTGCTGCCAGTGGGCGATTTCGCCTGGTACGACCATGTTCTGACCACTAGCCTGCTGCTGGGCAATGTGCCGGCTCGTCATCAGAACAAAGACGGCTCAGTGGATATCGATACGCTGTTCCGCATCAGTCGCGGTCGGGCGCCCACCGGCGAACCTGCGGCGGCGGCAGAAATGACCAAATGGTTTAACACCAACTATCACTACATGGTGCCGGAGTTCAGTCAAGGGCAGGAATTCAAATTGACATGGACCCAGTTGCTGGATGAGGTGGACGAAGCGCTGGCGCTGGGCCACAACGTGAAACCGGTGCTGCTTGGCCCGGTGACGTATCTATGGCTGGGCAAAGTGAAGGGTGAGCAGTTCGACCGTCTGAGCCTGCTGAACGATATCCTGCCGGTCTACCAGCAGGTGCTGGCGGAGCTGGCCAAACGTGGCGTCGAGTGGGTACAAATCGACGAACCGATTCTGGTGCTGGAGCTGCCGCGTCCGTGGCTCGATGCGTTCCAACCCGCTTACGATGCGCTCCAGGGGAACACTAAGCTGCTGCTGACCACTTATTTCGAAGGCGTGACGCCGAACCTGAATACCATTACCGCGCTGCCGGTGCAGGGTCTGCATGTCGATCTGGTACACGGTAAAGATGACGTCGCCGAACTGCACAACCGCCTGCCAGCCGAATGGCTGCTGTCTGCGGGTCTGGTGAATGGCCGTAACGTCTGGCGGGCCGATCTCACAGAGAAATACGCACAAGTTAAAGACATCGTCGGCAAACGTGCGCTGTGGGTGGCTTCTTCCTGCTCGCTGCTGCACAGCCCAATCGACCTGAGCGTAGAAACGCGTCTCGATGTGGAAGTAAAAAGCTGGTTCGCCTTCGCGTTGCAAAAGTGTGAAGAGCTGGCGCTGCTGCGTGATGCGCTCAACAGCGGCGACACCGCAGCCATTGCAGAATGGAGCGCGCCGATTCAGGCTCGCCGTCACTCAAGCCGTGTACACAATGCCGCGGTAGAAAAACGCCTGGCAGCCATTACCGCTCAGGACAGCCAGCGCAGCCGGCCTTACGCTGAGCGTGCTGAAGCCCAGCGGGCGCGTTTCAATCTGCCAGCGTGGCCGACTACTACCATCGGCTCTTTCCCGCAGACTACTGAAATTCGCGGCCTGCGCCTCGACTTCAAAAAAGGCGCACTGGATGCCAACAACTACCGCACCGGTATAGCCGAACACATCAAACAGGCGATTGTTGAGCAGGAACGTCTCGGTCTGGACGTACTGGTGCACGGCGAAGCCGAACGTAATGACATGGTGGAATACTTCGGCGAGCATCTGGATGGTTTTGTTTTCACCCAGAACGGCTGGGTGCAGAGCTACGGTTCCCGCTGCGTGAAGCCGCCGGTAGTGATTGGCGACATCAGCCGTCCGGAAGCGATCACCGTTGAGTGGGCGAAATACGCGCAGTCTCTGACCGACAAACCGGTGAAAGGCATGCTGACCGGCCCAGTGACAATTCTGTGCTGGTCGTTCCCGCGTGAAGACGTGACCCGTGAAACCATCGCCAAACAGATTGCCCTGGCTCTGCGTGACGAAGTGGCAGATCTGGAAGCTGCGGGGATCGGCATCATCCAGATTGACGAACCGGCGCTGCGTGAAGGGCTACCGCTGCGTCAAAGCGACTGGGAAGCATACCTGGCGTGGGGCGTGGAAGCGTTCCGCATTAACGCCGCAGTAGCGAAAGATGAAACGCAGATCCATACCCACATGTGTTACTGCGAGTTCAACGACATCATGGATTCCATCGCCGCGCTGGATGCTGACGTTATCACCATCGAAACCTCGCGTTCAGATATGGAGTTGCTGGAGTCGTTCGAAGAGTTCGAATATCCGAACGAAATCGGACCGGGCGTGTATGACATTCACTCCCCGAACGTGCCAAGCGTTGAGTGGATTGAAGCGCTGCTGAAAAAAGCCGCCCAGCGCATTCCGGCTGAACGCCTGTGGGTCAACCCGGATTGTGGCCTGAAAACCCGTGGCTGGCCAGAAACCCGTGCCGCACTGGCGAACATGGTGAAAGCCGCGCAGAATTTGCGTCAGGTTTAAGTGGCGGGCTGCCTGGTGGCGCGTTGCTTACCAGGCCTACAGAATCGATACTTGAGCAGGGCTGTGGGCCCGGCAAGCTTGCGCCGCCGGGCGGTTTTTCTGAAACGTGCTCGTAAAACGGAAAGCAACTCGGATGCAACGCGTAAAACCGCTTTCTTTTTAACCATGCCATTTGCAAGGGGATGGCATTGAGGTCAATCCAACAACCGGGCGTAGGAACCTGTATAAACATAAGTGGGCACAGATTTTTCTGTGTTACAGCAGCGTTGCCGGGCAGTCTGAAAATCGTTATCTCTTCTTCCCGCCGTACTGCGCAAACCACGCCAGCATGCGCTGCCAGCCATCTTTGGCGGATTCTTCGTGATAGCTCGAGCGATAGTCGGCGTTAAATGCGTGCCCGGCATCAGGGTAAACAATAATATCGGCTTTGGCGTTTGCCGCTCGTAACGCCTGACGCATGGTGTCCACGCTCTCTAGCGAAATGCCCGTGTCCTGCCCGCCGTACAGACCCAGCACCGGCGAGGTTAAATCGATAGCGATATCGACTGGATGCTTTGGCGAATTAATCGATTTTTCCCCCACCAGTTTTCCATACCACGCCACCGCTGCTTTCAATTGTGGATTATGCGCCGCGTACAGCCACGCGATACGCCCACCCCAGCAGAAACCGGTGACCAGCAGACGATTGGCGTCACCGCCGTTACGTGAAGCCCAACTGGCAACGTGATCGAGATCGGCCAGCACCTGGGCATCCGGCACTTTCGAGACCAGGCCACTGAACAGCGTGGGGATATCGGCAAAATCATTCGGATCGCCCTGGCGGAAATAGAGCTCTGGCGCAATCGCCAGATAGCCTTCCACGGCCAGACGTCGGCAAATATCGCGAATATGCTCGTGTACGCCGAAAATCTCTTGCACCACAATCACGACCGGCAACGGGCCATCGGCACTTTTCGGGCGAGCGTGAAACGCAGGCATATTTTCACCCTGCGACGGAATAGAGGTTTCACCCGCGATGATGGCATTTTCAGGTGTCAGAATTGAGGTTGAGGCGTGCGGTTCTGCAGCCGGTGCAAAGCCGGGTTGTTTGTTGGTCATGGCATTCTCCGTCCCATCCATTAGCGCAAAGGTAAATATAGCCCGCAGGTTAACAATTCACAGTGCCAGAAAACGGCTATCTTATGTGCAGTGGTTATCGTTATCACTTGTTAATGTGATGTAAATCACTTTTTATAAGAAATTCAATGCAAACTTTTTCGTTCATAGTGACTGATGTCACGAAAATGTGTCCAAGGCTTCGGTAAAGTGCGTTTTTGCTTCTGCTGACAACTCGACCCAGAGAGGAGTTTTTATGTCTAAGTCTGATGTTTTTCATCTCGGCCTCACCAAGAACGATTTACAAGGGGCAACGCTCGCTATCGTCCCGGGCGATCCAGAGCGTGTGGAAAAGATCGCCGCGCTGATGGACAAGCCGGTCAAGCTGGCATCACATCGTGAATTCACCTCCTGGCGTGCAGAGCTGGATGGCAAAGCGGTCATCGTGTGTTCCACCGGTATCGGCGGCCCGTCCACCTCTATCGCGGTTGAAGAACTGGCCCAGCTGGGCATTCGTACTTTCCTGCGCGTGGGCACCACCGGCGCAATTCAGCCAAACATCAGCGTCGGTGATGTGCTGGTGACCACCGCATCCGTACGTCTTGACGGCGCAAGCCTGCATTTCGCACCAATGGAATACCCGGCTGTCGCTGATTTCGCCTGCACCACCGCGCTGGTGGAAGCGGCTAAATCTGTCGGCGCCACGACGCATATCGGTGTGACCGCATCTTCTGACACCTTCTACCCAGGCCAGGAACGTTACGACACCTTCTCCGGCCGCGTCGTTAACCGTTATAAAGGTTCGATGGAAGAGTGGCAGTCGATGGGCGTGATGAACTATGAAATGGAATCCGCCACCCTGCTGACCATGTGTTCCAGCCAGGGCCTGCGCGCGGGCATGGTTGCGGGCGTCATCGTCAACCGCACCCAGCAAGAAATCCCGAACGCGGAAACCATGAAGAAAACCGAAAGCCACGCGGTGAAAATCGTGGTCGAAGCGGCACGCCGCCTGCTGTAATTCCTCTGCTTTATGAAAAGGTCGATGTGTTCGGCCTTTTCTTTTTTGCGTGCATCCTCGCAGGAAAGACCTTTCCAACTGGACGTTTATACAGCACAATTCCATGATGTGCTGGTAAGTCGTTGAGCAGGGGGAAGTAGTGGATATTTCAATCATCATTAGCGCAGTGGCAGCACTGATTGTCGGGGCGGCGTTTGGCTGGTTAGCCAGTAAATCACATGCCGACAGGCTGCGCGCCGATTTCATTGAAGAGCGGCATGAGCTCGACATTGAACTCAACGCGGCGAAGCAACAGCTGGCGCAAAATACCCACTGGCGCGACGAGTGTGAACTGCTGAACAACGAGCTGCGCAGCTTGCGGGAAATTAACACCTCGCTGGAAGCCGATCTGCGTGAAGTCAGCACCCGTCTGGAATCCACACAGCAGCACGCGGAAGACAAAATTCGCCAGATGGTGAACAGCGAGCAGCGCCTGAGCGAGCAGTTTGAAAACCTCGCCAACCGCATTTTCGAGCACAGTAATCGCCGGGTAGACGAACAGAACCGTCAGAGCCTGCACGGTCTGTTGACGCCGCTGCGCGAGCAGCTCGACGGTTTCCGTCGTCAGGTACAGGACAGTTTCGGCAAAGAGGCGCAGGAGCGTCACACCCTGGCCCATGAAATCCGTAATCTTCAGCAGCTGAATGCGCAGATGACCCAGGAAGCGGTAAACCTGACCAAAGCGCTAAAAGGCGATAACAAAACGCAGGGCAACTGGGGTGAAGTGGTGCTCACCCGCGTGCTGGAAGCCTCTGGCCTGCGCGAAGGTCATGAATACCAGACCCAGGTCAGTATCGAAACCGACACTCGCGCCCGCATGCAACCCGATGTGATCGTCCGTCTGCCGCAGGGTAAAGACGTGGTGATCGACGCCAAAATGACCCTTGTGGCCTACGAGCGCTACTTCAACGCTGAAGATGATTACACCCGCGAGGCCGCGCTGCAGGAGCATATTGCCTCGGTGCGCAACCATATTCGCCTGTTGGGCCGCAAAGATTATCAACAGCTACCAGGCCTGCGTTCTCTGGACTACGTGCTGATGTTCATTCCTGTTGAACCCGCATTTTTATTGGCCCTCGACCGACAGCCAGAGCTCATTACCGAAGCGCTGAAAAACAATATTATGCTGGTCAGTCCAACCACGCTGCTGGTGGCCCTGCGCACCATTGCCAATCTCTGGCGCTACGAGCACCAGAGCCGCAATGCCCAGCAGATAGCCGATCGCGCCAGTCGCCTGTACGACAAAATGCGCCTGTTTGTTGATGATATGTCTGCCATCGGGCAGGGGCTGGATAAAGCGCAGGACAACTATCGCCAGGCGATGAAAAAACTCGCCTCCGGGCGCGGAAATCTGCTGGCGCAGGCCGAATCATTCCGTGGTTTAGGCGTTGAGGTGAAACGAGAAATTAACCCCGATTTGGTGGAGCAAGCCACCGGGCAGGAGCAGAATTTTGCCCTCGACGAGAGCCCATCTAATGAGAACGACACGGGCGTTCCGGCCTCTGACGAACCTTCTGAAACTGAGCCTTCTCGCGTATCTCAGCACGGTTGAGGCATAGGGGAAATGCACCCAATCTGTTACACTCGCAGAACATTTTCTTGATAGGCAGACATTGAGATGGTTGAGGATTCACAAGAAACGACGCACTTTGGCTTCCAGACTGTAGCCAAATCGCAGAAAGAGGACATGGTGGCGCATGTATTCCATTCTGTTGCCGCTAAGTATGATGTCATGAACGACCTGATGTCGTTTGGTATCCATCGCTTGTGGAAGCGCTTCACCATTGACTGTAGCGGCGTTCGTCGCGGGCAAAAAGTGCTGGATTTAGCCGGCGGTACCGGCGACCTGACGGCGAAATTCTCCCGTCTGGTAGGCGAAACCGGCAGCGTCGTACTGGCTGATATCAATGAATCAATGCTCAAAATGGGCCGCGAAAAGCTGCGTAATATCGGCGTGGTCGGGAACGTGGAATACGTTCAGGCAAACGCAGAAGCGCTGCCCTTCCCGGACAACACCTTTGACTGCATCACCATCTCTTTTGGCCTGCGTAACGTCACCGATAAAGAAAAAGCGCTGCGCTCGATGTACCGCGTGCTGAAGCCGGGCGGACGTCTGCTGGTTCTGGAATTCTCCAAACCCATTCTCGATCCGCTGAGCAAAGCCTACGACGCCTACTCATTCCACGTGCTGCCGCGTGTGGGAGAGATGGTCGCAAAAGACGGTGAAAGCTACCGCTATCTGGCGGAATCGATCCGTATGCACCCCGATCAGGACACCCTGAAAGCGATGATGCAGGATGCCGGTTTTGACAGCGTGGATTACTACAATCTGACGGCGGGTATCGTCGCGCTGCATCGCGGTTATAAGTTCTGACAGGAGTTCGCCATGCCTTTTCAACCTTTAGTTACCGCGGGCATTGAAAGTGCGCTTAATACCTTTTTATGGCGTGAGCGCGCGTTAAAACCAGCCCGTCAGCGTCTGCTGGGCAAGGTGCTGCGCGTTGAGCTGAAAGAGTTCACTTCACCGCTGGTGCTGGCCTTTAGCGAGCAGCAGATTGACGTGCTGGGCGCGTGGGAAGGCGAGGCGGACTGCACGGTAAGTACCCGCCTTGGCGTGTTGCCGCAGTTACGCAACCGTCAGCAGTTAACCACCCTGATTCGTTCGGGCGACCTCGAAGTGCAGGGCGACCTGCAGGTGGTGCAAAACTTTGTCGCGCTGGCGGATTTGGCGGAATTCGATCCTGCTGAACTGTTGGCGCCGTATACCGGCGATATCGCGGCGGAAGGCGTCAGTAAAGTGCTGCGCGGCGGCGCGAAATTCCTGCAACGCCGGCTGCAACGTCAGCAGCGTTATGTGTCTGAAGTCATTACCGAAGAGTGGCGCATGGCGCCCGGCTCGTTGGAAGTGGCCTGGTTTGCCGAAGAGAGCGACGCCGTTGCGCGCGCCGTTGAGGCATTAACCAAACGGCTGGAAAAACTGGAGGGGAAATGACGCCAGGGGAAATTCGGCGCCTGTATTTTATCATCCACACCTTTTTGAGTTACGGGCTTGATGAGCTCATTCCCAAAATGCGCATCACCCTGCCGCTTCGATTCGGGCGGCGGATGCTGTTCTGGATGACAAATCGCCACAAAGACCTGCCGTTAGGCGAGCGTTTACGCCTTGCCTTGCAGGAGCTCGGCCCGGTCTGGATTAAATTCGGCCAGATGCTTTCTACCCGGCGCGATCTCTTTCCGCTTCAAATCGCCGATCAGCTAGCCATGTTGCAGGACCGCGTTGCGCCGTTTGACGGCAAACTTGCACAGCAGCAAATCGAAAAATCGATGGGTGATATTCCCGTCGAAAGCTGGTTCGACGATTTCAGCGTTGAGCCGCTGGCGTCCGCTTCTATCGCCCAGGTGCACACGGCGCGTCTGAAAGAAAACGGCAAAGAGGTGGTCATCAAGGTTATCCGCCCGGATATTCTGCCGATTATCAAAGCGGACATGAAACTGATTTACCGTCTCGCTCGTTGGGTGCCGCGTTTGCTGCCCGATGGCCGCCGTCTGCGTCCGCAGGAAGTGGTGCGCGAGTATGAAAAAACGCTGCTTGATGAGCTGAATTTACTGCGCGAAGCCGCCAACGCTATCCAGCTGCGCCGCAATTTCGAAGACAGCCCGATGCTCTACGTCCCGGAAGTCTATTCCGACTATTGTCGTGAAGATATGCTGGTGATGGAGCGCATTTATGGCATTCCGGTGTCAGATATTGAGACTCTGGAAAAGCAGAATACCAACATGAAACTGCTTGCCGAACGCGGCGTGCAGGTGTTCTTCACTCAGGTTTTCCGCGATAGCTTCTTCCATGCCGACATGCACCCCGGCAATATTTTTGTCAGCTATGAACATCCGGAAGATCCGAAGTATATCGGCATCGACTGCGGGATTGTCGGCTCGTTGAACAAAGAAGATAAGCGCTATCTGGCTGAAAACTTTATCGCTTTCTTTAATCGCGACTACCGCAAAGTGGCAGAGCTGCACGTGGATTCTGGCTGGGTGCCGCCGGACACCAACGTCGAAGAGTTTGAATTTGCGATTCGCACAGTGTGTGAACCCATCTTCGAGAAGCCGCTGGCGGAGATCTCTTTCGGCCATGTTCTGCTGAATCTGTTTAATACTGCGCGCCGCTTTAATATGGAAGTTCAGCCGCAGCTTGTTTTACTTCAGAAAACACTACTTTACGTTGAGGGGGTAGGCCGCCAGCTCTATCCTCAGTTAGACTTATGGAAGACAGCGAAACCTTTCCTTGAGTCATGGATTAAAGATCAGGTTGGCCTTCCGGCGCTGGTGCGTGCGTTTAAAGAAAAAGCGCCGTTCTGGATCGAAAAAATGCCGGAAATGCCGGAACTGATTTACGACAGTTTGCGCCAGGGCAAAAGTCTCCAGCGAAGCCTTGATAAAATCGCCCACGACATGGAGTCCGGTCATACCCGACGGGGGCAATCCCGTTATCTGTTCGGTGTGGGTGCCGTATTCATGCTTAGCGGAACCCTGTTGTTGATTACTCGTCCGGACCTCGGATTACAGCCTGCCTGGCTTATGGGCGCTGGTGTCCTGTCCTGGGTAGCTGGCTGGTTTAAAGGTCGCTGATTTTTGCATCATTCAGACGAAGGCGTGTAAGCTACACGTCAGTGAATTCACTATCATCTGACACAGAGGAACATGTATGGGTGGTATCAGTATTTGGCAGTTGTTGATTGTCGTCGTTATCGTGGTTCTGCTTTTCGGGACGAAAAAGCTGAGCTCACTGGGATCTGACCTGGGTGCGTCTATCAAGGGCTTTAAAAAAGCCATGGGTGATGAAGACGACAAAGACAAACAGGAAAAGAAAGAGACATCCGCTGAAGACGCCGATTTCCCTGCGAAATCATTGTCTGAAAAGCAGGATGACGCCAGCAAAGACGACGCAAAACGCCACGATAAAGAGCAGGTGTAATTCGTGTTCGACATTGGTTTTAGCGAACTGATTCTGGTATTCGTGATTGGCCTGATTGTTCTCGGGCCAAAACGTCTGCCGGTGGCAGTAAAAACGGTGGCAGGCTGGATCCGGGCGATTCGCTCGCTGGCAACCACCGTACAAAACGAACTGGCCCAGGAGCTTAAACTCCAGGAGTTTCAGGACAGCCTGAAGAAGGTAGAGAAAGCGAGTCTGGGCAATCTCTCGCCGGAGCTGAAGGAATCCATGGACGAGTTGCGCGACGCGGCAGAATCCATGAAACGTTCCTACACCCAGCACGATCCTGAGCGCACCAGCGACGAAGCCAATACCATCCATAATCCGGTGGTGAAAGGCAGCGAAGCACAGCGCGAAGGCGTCACGCCGGTTACGCCAGATCATCAGGCCAGTGCTGAAGCGCAAGCGCCTGCCTTTTCTGCTGAAACCCTCGATCAAGCCCCGGAAACTGTTGTTTCTGAGGAGAAGATGAAAGCGCCGGTGGCTGCTGCCGTACCGGCTTCTGAATCATCCCCTGCAACCAGCGATAAACCGTAAACATGGGCGTAGAACAGACTCAACCGCTGATCACACATTTGATTGAGCTGCGTAAGCGCCTCATCAACTGCATCATCGCGGTATTCGTGATTTTCCTGGCGTTGGTCTATTTCGCCAACGACATATACCATCTGGTGGCCTCGCCGCTGATCAAGCAAATGCCTGCCGGTGCAACAATGATTGCCACCGATGTGGCGTCGCCATTCTTCACGCCGATCAAGCTGACCTTTATGGTCTCGGTGATTCTGTCGGCGCCGGTTATCCTCTATCAGGTGTGGGCTTTCGTTGCCCCAGCGCTCTATAAACACGAGCGTCGTCTGGTGGTGCCGCTGCTGGTGTCCAGCACGCTGCTGTTTTATGTCGGCATGGCCTTCGCCTACTTTGTGGTGTTCCCGCTGGCGTTTGGCTTCCTGACACATACTGCGCCGATCGGCGTACAGGTCTCGACGGATATTCGCAGCTACCTCGATTTTGTCATGGCGCTGTTTATGGCCTTTGGCGTGTCGTTTGAAGTCCCGGTGGCCATCGTTCTGTTGTGCTGGGTTGGCGTTACCACGCCGGATGACCTGCGCAAAAAGCGTCCGTACGTCCTGGTCGCGGCTTTCGTTATTGGTATGCTGCTGACGCCGCCGGACGTGTTCTCGCAAACGCTGCTCGCCATTCCGATGTACTGCCTGTTCGAAGTGGGGGTCTTCTTCGCCCGTTTCTACACGGGTAAGCGAATGTCGCGTGACGAGGATGCCGCAGCGGAAGAAGACGTTGCCGAGAAAGAAGAGTAATCAGCCGCCCGAAAGGGCGGTTCTTATTTGGGAGTCACCATGTTTGATATTGGCGTTAACCTCACCAGTTCTCAGTTTTCCCGCGATCGTGATGAGGTGGTATCCCGCGCGTTTTCCACCGGCCTTCACGGGATGCTGATTACCGGCACCAATCTGGAAGAAAGCACAGCCGCACAGCAGATGGCGCAACGCTATGCGCGCTGCTGGTCTACTGCAGGCGTTCATCCGCACGATAGCAGCCACTGGACAGCGGACGTGGCCGATGCCATCCGTCGTCTGGCGCAGCAGCCGGAAGTGGTTGCGGTGGGGGAATGCGGGCTCGATTTTAACCGCAATTTCTCAACGCCGCAGGAGCAGGAAACCGCGTTTAGTGCGCAACTGGCGCTGGCCGCTGAACTGAATATGCCGGTGTTTCTGCACTGTCGTGATGCCCACGAACGCTTTATCACCTTGCTCAAACCGTGGCTCGATAAGCTGCCGGGGGCTGTGTTGCACTGTTTTACTGGCACTCGGGAAGAGCTTGATGAATGCCTCGCACACGGGCTATATATCGGCATTACGGGCTGGGTATGCGATGAACGTCGCGGGCTGGAGCTGCGTGAGCTTTTGCCGTTTATCCCGGGGGATCGTTTACTGGTTGAAACCGACGCGCCGTGGCTGCTGCCGCGTGATTTGTCGCCGAAGCCGTCATCGCGTCGCAACGAACCTGCGCATTTGCCTCACATTCTGGAACGCATCGCACATTGGCGTGGCGAAGATGCACAGGCGCTTTCAGATGCCACCGATCGCAACGTAAAAGCGCTGTTTGGGATAGCGTTTTGAATTCAGATTTTGCGGAAGTCGGTGTTTTTCACGCTCTGTAAAACTTGCTTGTTCAGCAGGTTGAGGAGCAGCATGGAACGGGCTTCGCCGTCGGGCTCGGTGAAAATCGCTTCCAGCCCTTCGAAAGCCCCTTCGGTTATCACCACGCCGTCACCCGAATAGGGCGTGTCCGGATCGGTAATCCCTTCCGGCGTGTGAATGGAAAGCTGGTGAATCACATCGGAAGGCACCATGGCGGGCTGCGCACCAAAGCGTACGAAGTGGCTGACGCCGCGCGTCGCGTTAATGGTTGTGGTGTGAATGACTTCCGGGTCAAACTCGACGAACAGGTAGTTTGGAAACAGGGGTTCATCCACGGTTGTGCGTTTCCCGCGTACGATTTTTTCCAACGCAATAGTGGGCATCAGGCAGTTGACCGCCTGGCGTTCAAGATGTTCCTGGGCACGCTGAAGTTGCCCACGTTTGCAGTACAGTAAATACCAGGCTTGCATAATGACTCTTCTCGACATTCTCAGGAAAGCATATCAAAAGCCAGGCGCGATAGCGAAAGGGATTGTTGCCTCTTATGTGGGCCAGAACTTCACGCTAATTTAACAAAATTACAGCATCCAGCGGCTGAACGCCGTATAATGAGGCGCTTACAAAGAGGCCATGACTGACCCCATGAAATACCACGATTTGCGCGACTTTTTGACACAGCTGGAACAACAGGGCGAGCTTAAACGCATCTCCCTGCCGGTCGATCCCTTCCTTGAAATGACCGAGATTGCCGATCGCACTTTGCGTGCGGGTGGCCCGGCGTTGCTGTTCGAAAATCCTAAGGGACACGATATGCCCGTGCTGTGCAACCTGTTCGGTACGCCTAAGCGCGTGGCGATGGGCATGGGGCAGGAAGACGTGACCGCATTGCGTGAAGTGGGGAAATTGCTGGCGTTCCTGAAAGAGCCGGAGCCACCAAAAGGCTTCCGCGATCTGTACGACAAGCTGCCGCAGTTTAAGCAAGTGCTGAACATGCCGACCAAACGTCTGCGCGGTGCGCCTTGCCAGCAAAAAGTGACCCAGGGCAATGACGTCGATTTAAACCGAATTCCTGTCATGACCTGCTGGCCGGAAGATGCTGCGCCGCTGATCACCTGGGGTTTAACCGTGACTCGCGGGCCGCACAAAGAGCGGCAGAATCTCGGGATTTATCGTCAGCAGCTGATCGGCAAAAACAAACTTATCATGCGCTGGCTTTCCCATCGCGGCGGCGCTCTGGATTTTCAGGAGTGGTGCGCGGCGCATCCGGGTGAACGTTTCCCGGTTTCCGTGGCGCTCGGTGCCGATCCGGCGACGATTTTGGCCGCCGTTACGCCAGTGCCGGATACCCTATCTGAATACGCTTTTGCAGGACTGCTGCGCGGCACCAAAACCGAAGTGGTGAAGTGCCTGTCGAACGACCTTGAAGTCCCGGCGAGTGCGGAAATCGTGCTGGAAGGGTATATCGAGGCGGGTGAAATGGCGCCAGAAGGTCCGTATGGCGATCACACCGGTTACTACAATGAAGTCGACAGCTTCCCGGTGTTTACCGTAACCCACGTGACCCAGCGCGAAGATGCGATTTATCATTCGACCTACACCGGCCGTCCGCCAGATGAACCGGCGGTGCTGGGCGTGGCGCTGAATGAAGTGTTCGTGCCCATTTTGCAAAAGCAGTTCCCGGAAATCGTCGACTTCTATCTGCCGCCGGAAGGGTGTTCTTATCGCCTGGCCGTCGTGACGATGAAAAAACAGTATGCCGGACACGCCAAGCGCGTGATGATGGGCGTGTGGTCATTCCTGCGCCAGTTTATGTACACCAAATTTGTGATTGTCTGCGATGACGACGTTAACGCCCGTGACTGGAACGACGTTATCTGGGCTATCACCACGCGTATGGACCCGGCCCGTGATACGGTGCTGGTCGAAAATACGCCGATTGATTATCTGGACTTCGCCTCACCGGTTTCCGGTTTAGGTTCGAAAATGGGGCTGGATGCCACGAACAAATGGCCCGGTGAAACCCAACGCGAGTGGGGACGTCCGATTAAAAAAGATCCTGAAGTGACGGCGCGAATTGACGCTATTTGGGATGAGTTGGCCATCTTTAATGACGGTAAAAGCGCCTGACGCGCGCCGTTAGACATTAAAAAAAGTATGCAGACCCAGAGGGAGCGCATGACAACCTTAAGCTGTAAAGTCACTTCGGTAGATGCCATTACCGACACGGTATACCGCGTTCGTTTAGAACCGGAAGCGGCCTTTTCCTTCCGCGCGGGCCAGTATCTGATGGTGGTAATGGACGAGCGTGATAAGCGTCCGTTCTCGATGGCGTCTACGCCTGCCGAGCAGAACAGTATTGAGCTGCATATCGGCGCGTCCGAGCTGAATCTGTACGCGATGGCAGTAATGGACCGAATTCTCAAAGAGCGTGAGGTTGTGGTTGATATTCCTCATGGTGAAGCGTGGCTGCGCGAAGATGATCAGCGTCCGCTGGTGCTGATCGCCGGTGGGACCGGCTTCTCCTATGTGCGTTCTATTTTACTGACCGCGCTGGCGCAGAACCCGAATCGTGACATCGCGATTTACTGGGGCGGACGTGAAGAGAAGCATCTGTATGACTTGTCCGAGCTGGAAGCGCTGACAGTGACGCACCCGAATCTGCGCGTTGAGCCAGTGGTGGAGCAGCCGGAAGAGGGCTGGCGTGGTCGTTCAGGTACCGTTCTGACGGCGGTATTGCAGGATTACGGCACGTTGGTAGAGCATGACATTTACATTGCCGGTCGTTTCGAGATGGCGAAAATCGCCCGTGACCTGTTCTGTAATGAGCGTGGTGCCCGTGAAGATCGCCTCTTCGGCGATGCGTTTTCGTTTATCTAAAAAACCCGCCCCTGACAGGCGGGAAAAACGGCAACGCTATAGGCCGGGGCATTGCCCCGGCTTTTGTTTGTCAGACCCGCTCAATCACCGTCGCAATTCCCTGACCCAGACCGATACACATCGTTGCCAGACCAAACTGGACGTCTTTGCGTTCCATCAGGTTCAAAAGGGTGGTGGTGATGCGCGCGCCTGAACAACCTAACGGGTGACCAAGGGCGATCGCGCCGCCGTTGAGGTTGATCTTCTCGTCAATCTGTTCCATCAGCCCCAGATCTTTAATGCACGGCAGGATCTGCGCGGCGAACGCTTCATTCATTTCAAACAGGTCGATATCGCTGGCCGACAGTCCGGCTTTTTTCAGCGCCAGTTTAGACGCCGGAACCGGGCCATAACCCATGATCGACGGATCGCAGCCGACAACGGCCATTGAACGGACGCGGGCGCGTGCTTTCAGCCCCAGTTCGCGGGCGCGGCTTTCGCTCATGACCAGCATTGCCGCGGCACCATCGGACAACGCCGAGGAGGTGCCCGCGGTTACCGTGCCAGTCACCGGATCGAATGCCGGGCGCAGAGCGGCCAGCGCTTCAACGGTGGTTTCCGGGCGGATCACTTCGTCCCAGGTAAATTGCTTCAGCACGCCATCGGCATCGTGACCGCCGGTTGGGATGATTTCATTTTTAAACGCACCGGACTGAGTCGCTGCCCAGGCACGAGCGTGGGAACGCGCGGCAAACGCATCCTGCATTTCACGGCTGATGCCATGAATGCGAGACAGCATTTCTGCGGTCAGACCCATCATGCCTGCGGCTTTCGCTACGCTGCGGCCCATCCCGGGATGGAAATCAACGCCGTGGCTCATTGGCACGTGGCCCATGTGTTCCACGCCGCCGACCAGGCATGCCTGCGCATCGCCGGTCATGATCATGCGCGCTGCATCATGCAACGCCTGCATGGATGAACCGCAAAGACGGTTCACAGTGACCGCCGGAACGCTATGCGGAATTTCTGCCAGCAGCGACGCGTTGCGGGCAATGTTGAAACCCTGCTCCAGCGTTTGCTGCACACAGCCCCAGTAAATATCGTCGAGCGCGGCAGGATCCAGTGCCGGATTGCGGGCCAGCAGACTACGCATCAGATGGGCGGAGAGATCTTCCGCCCGCACGTTACGGAATGCGCCGCCTTTTGAACGACCCATCGGGGTGCGAATTGCATCGACAATGACAACCTGTTCCATTGTGACTCCTTAAGCCGTTTTCAGCTCACCCACCGGACGGGCAGGCTCAACCGATGGATAATATGCTTCGTTGTGACGTGCTTTGCTGCGCAGACCATCCGGCACATCATATAGTGGGCCGAGATGCTGATACTGCTGCGCCATGTCGACGTACTTCGCACTGCCGAGTGTATCCAGCCAGCGGAATGCACCGCCGTGGAACGGAGGGAAGCCAAGGCCGTAAACCAGTGCCATATCGGCTTCTGCCGGGCTTGCGATAATGCCTTCTTCAAGGCAGCGCACCACTTCATTGACCATTGGGATCATCATGCGGGCGATAATCTCGTCATCGCTGAAGTCACGTTTCGCCTGACTGACGTCTGCCAGCAGCGCTTCAACCGCCGGGTCTTCTTCTTTTTTCGGCTTACCTTTGCTGTCTTCTTTATAACGCCAGAAACCGAGGCCATTTTTCTGGCCGTAGCGGCTGGCATCAAACAGGGCATCAATGGCGTCCCGGTAATCTTTTTGCATACGCTGTGGGAAACCGGCTGCCATCACCGCCTGAGCGTGATGTGCGGTATCAATACCGACCACGTCCAGCAGATACGCCGGACCCATTGGCCAGCCGAATATTTTTTCCATCACTTTGTCGACTTTGTGGAAGTCGGCGCCGTCACGCAGTAGCTGGCTGAAACCGGCGAAGTAAGGGAACAGTACGCGGTTCACGAAGAAGCCTGGGCAGTCGTTGACCACGATAGGCGTTTTGCCCATTTTGCTCGCCCAGGCGACCACTTTTGCAATCGTCTCGTCGGACGTTTGCTCGCCGCGGATAACTTCAACCAGTGGCATACGGTGGACCGGGTTAAAGAAGTGCATTCCGCAGAAGTTTTGCGGACGCTTCAGGACGCTGGCCAGTTCACTGATAGGAATCGTCGAGGTGTTTGACGCCAGCACCGCATCAGGCCGAACGTGCTCTTCGGTTTCTGCCAGCACCGCTTTTTTCACTTTCGGGTTTTCTACGACCGCTTCAACCACGACGTCGACGCGTTCAAAACCGGCGTAATCGAGCGTCGGGTGAATAGTAGAAATCACGTTCGCCAGTTTCAGACCGTTGATTTTTCCGCGCTCCAGCTGTTTATTCAGCAGCTTGGCGGCTTCGTTCATCCCGAGGGTCAATGATTTGTCATTGATATCCTTCATGATAACCGGCACGCCTTTCCAGGCGGACTGGTAAGCAATGCCGCCACCCATGATCCCGGCGCCGAGTACGGCGGCCTGTTTTGGAGTATCGACGTTTTTGGTCAGTTTCTTCGCCTGACCTTTTACAAACTGATCGTTCAGGAAAATCCCGACCAGCGCACGGGCCTCATTCGAATGGGCGAGTGGTACAAAGCTCTGATTTTCAAGCACCAGCGCCTGATCACGCCCTAAGCGTGCCGCGGCTTCAATGGTTTTGACGGCGGTGATCGGTGCCGGATAGTGTTTGCCCGCCGTTTGCATCACCATGCCTTTGGCGATAGTGAAGCTCATGGTGGCTTCAATTTTACTGAGTTTCAGCGGGTCGAGCTTCGGCTGGCGTTTAGCTTTCCAGTCTAAGTCGCCACTGATAGCCTGACGCAGAATCGCAATTGCCCCTTCGCGCAGTTTTTCTGGCTTCACGATGCCATCAACCAGACCGAGCTTGAGCGCTTCTTCTGCGCCGACATCTTTCCCGGCGGCAATAATTTCCAGGGCGCTATCGGCCCCGAGCAAACGCGGCAAACGAACGGAACCGCCGAAGCCCGGCATGATGCCGAGTTTGGTTTCTGGCAAGCCGATACGCAGGTCAGGTGTTGCCAGACGATAGTCGGTCGCCAGGACGCATTCGCAGCCGCCGCCCAGCGCGTAACCGTTCACCGCGGAAAGGGTCGGTACCGGCAAATCTTCCAGACGGCAAAAGACGCTGTTGGCGAAAGTCAGCCACTGGCTGAGCTGTTCCTGCGGAACCTGGAACAGTGACAGGAATTCGGTGATGTCCGCGCCGACAATAAAAGCGGCTTTTTCAGAGCGCAGCAGCAGGCCTTTGAGATCAGGCTGTTTTTCGAGGACGTCCAGCGCCTGGCCGAGGCTGGCTACGGTTGCGGTATCAAGCTTATTGACCGAGCCGGGGGCATCGAACACCAGTTCGGCAATGCCATTTTCCAGCCAGTCGAGGTACAGGGTGTCGCCTTTGTAGAGCATGTCAGTCTCCTGAATCCAGTACGGTTACTGGTCTTACCAGATGAAACGGAGTGTGGATTTTATGTTAATAAAATGCAAATTACTCTTTAAGAAAATGACGTCTGGATCACGCTTGGCAGAAATCGCGCAGGGTGAAACCGATGTGCTAAGATGCGGGGAATTAGGGTCAAAAAGACAGAAGGGTAAAACATGGAATCACTGGCCACACTCTATAAAAATCATATTGCTACGTTGCAGGAACGCACTCGCGACGTACTGGACCGCTTTAAGCTCGATGCGCTGTTGATTCATTCCGGCGAACTGTTCAATGTCTTCCTCGACGATCATCCATACCCGTTCAAAGTAAACCCACAGTTTAAGGCCTGGGTGCCTGTCACGCAGGTGCCAAACTGCTGGCTGCTGGTGGACGGCGTCAATAAACCGAAGCTGTGGTTCTATCTGCCGGTGGATTACTGGCACAACGTTGAACCGCTGCCAACCTCTTTCTGGACCGAAGATGTAGACGTGATTGCGCTACCAAAAGCCGACGGTATCGGCAGCCAGCTGCCAGCGGCGCGTAGCAACATCGCCTACATTGGCCCGGTGGCTGAACGTGCGCTGGGACTTGATATCAAGGCTGACAATATTAACCCGAAAGGGGTGATTGATTACCTGCACTACTACCGTTCTTATAAAACCGATTATGAACTTTCCTGCATGCGCGAAGCGCAGAAAATGGCGGTGAATGGTCATCAGGCGGCGCAGGAAGCGTTCCTGTCCGGCATGAGCGAGTTCGATATTAACCTCGCGTACCTGACCGCCACCGGTCATCGTGATACCGATGTGCCTTACAGCAATATTGTGGCGCTGAATGAACATGCGTCGGTGCTGCACTACACCAAGCTGGACCACCGCGCGCCGTCTGAAATGCGCAGCTTCCTGCTTGATGCAGGCGCTGAGTACAACGGCTATGCCGCCGACCTGACCCGCACCTGGGCCGGAAATCCAGATACCGAATTTGCGCAGCTGATTAAAGACGTTACCGCCGAACAGCTGGCGCTGATCGATACCCTGAAAGCGGGCGTGAGCTACGTGGACTACCATATCCAGTTCCATCAGCGCATCGCGAAGCTGCTGCGTAAGCATCAGCTGGTGAACGACATCAGCGAAGAGGCGATGGTGGAAAATGACCTGACCGGGCCGTTTATGCCGCACGGTCTCGGCCACCCGCTGGGTCTGCAGGTTCATGACGTCGCCGGCTTTATGCAGGATGATAAAGGCACGCACCTTGCCGCGCCGTCGAAATATCCATACCTGCGCTGCACCCGTATTCTGCAGCCGCGCATGGTATTGACCATCGAGCCGGGCATCTATTTCATCGAATCGCTGCTGGCGCCGTGGCGTGAAGGGCAGTACAGCAAGCACTTCAACTGGCAGAAAATTGAGGCCATGAAGCCGTTCGGGGGCGTTCGTATCGAAGATAACGTGGTCATCCACGAGAACAGCCTCGAAAACATGACCCGAGATCTGAAGCTGGCCTGATGGACAGTTGGCTGATCCCGGCGTCTCCGGTAAGCGTGGTCGACGAGATCAAAAAGAGCCGCTTCATTACGTTACTCGCGCATACCGATGGCGTGGAAACGGCGAAGGCGTTTGTCGAATCGGTCAGAGCGGAACACCCGGATGCCCGTCACCACTGCGTGGCGTGGGTCGCCGGGGCGCCTGACGATTCGCAAAAGCTCGGTTTTTCCGACGACGGTGAACCGGCGGGCACGGCGGGCAAGCCGATGCTCGCACAGCTGATGGGCAGCGGCGTGGGCGAAATCACCGCCGTGGTGGTTCGCTATTACGGCGGGATCTTGCTGGGCACGGGTGGCCTGGTGAAAGCCTACGGCGGTGGTGTGCATCAGGCGCTGGCTGAACTGACAACGCAGCGCAAGACGCCGTTGACCGAATATACTTTGCAGTGTGAGTACGGACAGCTGTCGGGCGTTGAAAGCCTGTTGGCACAATTCTCCGGTAAAATCGTCGACAGTGATTATCAAGCCGTGGTGCATCTTCGGGTGGCGCTTCCGCAGGCTGAACTGCCGAACTTTTCGATAAGACTGGCTGATTTTAGCCGTGGTGCGTTGCAATTACGCCGGATTGGCGAATAATCCCGGTCTACTTTTTGCTTATCAAAGGAAGCGGCAGAGATGCATTTTCGTGCCATTACCCGAATCGTTGGACTGCTGGTCATACTTTTTTCGGGAACGATGATTGTTCCAGGACTGGTGGCGTTGATATACCGGGACGGGGCGGGGCGAGCATTCACGCAGACCTTTTTTGTGGCGCTGGCCATTGGATCAATGCTCTGGTGGCCAAACCGTAAGCAAAAGGGTGAGCTGAAATCACGCGAAGGCTTTTTGATTGTGGTGCTGTTCTGGACCGTGCTGGGTAGCGTGGGTGCGCTGCCGTTTATCTTCTCGGAACAGCCGAATCTGACCATCACGGATGCATTCTTTGAATCGTTCTCCGGACTGACCACGACTGGCGCGACCACGCTGGTGGGCCTGGATTCACTTCCTCATGCCATCCTCTTTTATCGCCAGATGCTGCAGTGGTTTGGCGGGATGGGGATAATTGTACTCGCGGTGGCTATCCTGCCAATTCTGGGCGTTGGTGGGATGCAGCTCTATCGGGCTGAAATGCCGGGGCCGCTGAAAGACAATAAGATGCGGCCACGCATTGCCGAAACGGCGAAAACCCTGTGGCTCATTTATGTATTACTGACGGTGGCCTGTGCGCTGGCGCTCTGGTTCGCCGGAATGCCGGCCTTTGATGCCATCGGACACAGCTTCTCGACAATTGCGATTGGTGGCTTTTCAACACATGACGCCAGCGTTGGCTATTTCAACAGCCCGACCATCAACACCATTATTGCCATCTTCTTGCTTATCTCAGGCTGTAACTACGGCCTGCACTTCTCTTTATTAAGCGGTCGCAATCTGAAGGTGTACTGGCGTGACCCGGAATTCCGCATGTTCATTGGTGTGCAGTTGACGCTGGTGGTCATCTGTACGCTGGTGTTGATGCTTCACGATGTGTATACCTCGGCGCTAACGACGCTCAACCAGGCTTTTTTCCAGGTGGTATCGATGGCGACCACTGCGGGCTTCACCACGGACAGCATTGCGCGCTGGCCACTTTTCCTGCCTGTGCTGCTGCTCTGTTCTGCATTTATTGGCGGCTGTGCGGGTTCGACCGGTGGTGGTCTGAAGGTTATCCGTATCCTGCTGCTGTTCAAGCAGGGGAACCGTGAGCTAAAACGTCTGGTGCATCCTAATGCGGTTTACAGCATCAAGCTGGGTAACCGTGCGCTACCGGAACGTATTCTTGAAGCGGTGTGGGGGTTCTTCTCCGCTTATGCGCTGGTATTCATTGTTAGCATGTTGGCCATCATTGCGACCGGCGTGGATGACTTCTCGGCTTTTGCTTCTGTGGTGGCGACGCTGAATAACCTCGGTCCGGGCCTCGGCGTGGTGGCGGATAACTTTGCCAGTATGAATCCGGTCGCGAAATGGATCCTGATCGCCAACATGCTGTTTGGTCGTCTGGAAGTCTTTACTCTGTTGGTGTTGTTCACACCGACTTTCTGGCGCGAATAACAGGAGCGTTTGTGAAAATTTTGATTCTCTTTTCTACTCGGGATGGGCAAACGCGTGAGATTGCCGCGTCATTAGCCTCTGAACTGAAAGAGCAGGCTTTCGATGTCGATGTCGTTAACCTGCACCGGGCAGAGACTGTTGCATGGGAAGAGTATGACGGGGTGGTGATTGGAGCCTCGATTCGTTACGGCCATTTCCACTCGACGCTGGATAGCTTTGTGAAAAAGCACCAGCAGGCACTAAAGCAGCTGCCGAGTGCGTTCTATTCCGTAAACCTGGTGGCGCGTAAGCCAGAGAAGCGTACCCCGCAGACCAACAGCTATACTCGCAAGTTCTTGTTGGACTCGCCGTGGCAGCCTGGCCTCAGCGCAGTCTTCGCCGGTGCGTTGCGTTATCCGCGTTATAGCTGGTATGACCGCATAATGATCCGCCTGATTATGAAGATGACGGGCGGAGAAACGGATACCAGTAAAGAAGTGGTGTACACCGATTGGCAGCAGGTTGCCCATTTCGCCCACGAAATCGCACAACTTGTGCGCAAATAGAACGTAAAAACGGCGCAAAGCCTGGATTTTGAGCAGTCGGAAATTTTTTTCAAATTTATACTTGCCGTCTCGTCAGAACTCCCTATAATGCGCCTCCACTGACACGGAACAACGGCACGCTAGCCGCCGGGTCAGAAGGGTTTCTCAGGAAATCCTGACAGAGAAAAGCGAAAATAATTGCTTGACTCTGAATGAGGAA
>NZ_JALIGC010000027.1:0-54338 GCF_024764775.1 Scandinavium manionii
AAGAATCCATGTCACTTTGAGTGCCCACACAGATTGTCTGATAAATTGTTAAAGAGCAGTGAGTTACGCGCTTTCGCTTGCTAACTCGAGGTCCCGTATAATACGTTTTCCTCATTCAGAGTCAAGCGTTTATTTTCGCTTTTCTCTGCCAGGATTTCCTGAGAAACCTTTCTGACCCGGCGGCTAGCGTGCCGTTGTCCCGTGTCAGTGGAGGCGCATTATAGGGAGTTCTGACGAGACGGCAAGTATAAATTTGAAAAAAACCTTCAACCGCTCGATATTCATACAAACAATGTGTCAGACGGTAATATTCGCCTGGTTTTTAAACAAAAACGAGCCCCTGAGGGCCCGTTTTTGCATTTATGTGACTTACTGCACTGCCACAATATGGCCGTCTTTGACTTTCAGCAGGATAGTTTTCCCAGGAATCAGCTCTCCAGATAGGATTTGCTGCGCCAGGGGGTTTTCAATCTGCTGCTGGATAGCGCGTTTCAATGGCCGTGCACCATAAACCGGGTCATAGCCGTTGGCACTCAGCAGCGCCAGCGCATCATCTTCTATATGTACGTCGTACCCGCGCTCTTCGAGACGATGGTAAAGACGCTGCAACTGGATCTTCGCAATCGATGCAATGTGTTTCTCACCCAGTGGATGGAAAACCACCACTTCATCAATACGGTTGATGAATTCCGGACGGAAATTGTGGCTAACCACATCCAACACCAGATCTTTCATGTGACTGTAATCCAGCTCGCCGAAACGTTCCTGAATCAAGTCGGAGCCCAGGTTCGACGTCATGATGACCACGGTATTGCGGAAATCAACCGTTCTCCCCTGCCCGTCCGTCAGTCGTCCATCATCCAGCACCTGAAGGAGAATATTGAACACATCAGGATGCGCTTTCTCGACTTCATCCAGCAGGATGACAGAATAAGGACGACGGCGAACCGCTTCGGTCAGATAGCCACCTTCTTCATAGCCAACATATCCTGGAGGCGCACCGACCAGACGCGAGACGGAGTGTTTCTCCATAAACTCGGACATATCGATACGCACCATCGCATCGTCGCTGTCGAACATAAAGTTAGCCAGCGCTTTGCAGAGCTCGGTTTTACCCACACCGGTCGGCCCAAGGAACAGGAACGAACCAATCGGGCGATTCGGATCAGACAAGCCAGCCCGACTACGACGAATAGCATTGGAAACGGCTTCCACCGCTTCGTTCTGACCAATCACCCGGCTGTGCAACTCCTGCTCCATACGCAGCAGCTTGTCACGCTCGCCTTCCAGCATTCTCGCCACCGGGATCCCGGTCCAACGCGCCAGCACATCGGCAATCTCTACGTCGGTAACGCGGTTACGCAGCAGACGCATTGTTTTGCCTTCAGACTGCTCGGCAATCGCCAGCTGTTTTTCCAGCTCCGGAATTTTGCCGTACTGCAATTCAGACATCCGCGCTAAATCACCGACGCGGCGAGCCTGTTCAATCGCAATCTTCGCCTGCTCGAGTTCAGACTTGATGGTCTGCGTCCCGGACAGAGACGCTTTTTCCGCTTTCCATTCTTCTTCCAGTTCTGAATATTGGCGTTCTTTATCGTCCAGCTCTTCGTTGAGCATATCCAGACGTTTCAGGCTGGCTTCGTCAGACTCTTTCTTCAAAGCCTGCTGTTCCAGCTTGAGCTGGATGATGCGGCGTTCAAGTCGGTCGAGCTCTTCCGGTTTAGAGTCAATCTCCATCCGGATACTGGATGCCGCTTCATCGATAAGGTCGATGGCTTTATCCGGCAACTGTCGGTCGGCAATATAGCGGTGCGACAAAGTTGCGGCCGCCACAATCGCCGGGTCCGTAATTTGCACATGGTGGTGCAATTCATAACGCTCTTTCAGACCACGTAAAATCGCGATGGTGTCTTCTACTGTCGGCTCAGCCACGAACACTTTTTGGAATCGACGCTCAAGCGCAGCGTCCTTCTCTATATATTGACGATATTCATCAAGCGTTGTGGCCCCGACGCAGTGCAGTTCACCACGCGCCAATGCGGGTTTCAGCATGTTGCCGGCATCCATTGCACCGTCAGCTTTACCGGCACCAACCATGGTGTGCAGCTCATCAATAAACAGGATGACGTTGCCTTCCTGTTTTGAGAGATCGTTCAGTACGCCTTTCAGACGCTCTTCGAACTCACCGCGGTATTTCGCCCCGGCCACCAGCGCGCCCATATCCAGCGCCAGTACCCGACGGCCTTTCAGCCCTTCCGGTACTTCGCCGTTAACAATACGCTGAGCCAACCCTTCGACGATCGCGGTTTTACCCACCCCAGGCTCACCGATCAGAACCGGGTTATTTTTGGTTCGACGCTGCAAGACCTGAATGGTACGGCGGATCTCTTCGTCACGGCCAATGACCGGATCAAGTTTGCCCTGTTCGGCTCGCTCGGTGAGATCAAGGGTATATTTCTTTAATGCCTGACGCTGATCTTCAGCACCCTGGTCATTCACGTTTTCACCTCCACGCATTTGTTCAATCGCCTGCGTCACATTGGCGGTTGTTGCTCCGGCGGTTTTTAGCAGGTCGGCAAGCGTGCCACGTGATTCAAGCGCCGCCAGAACAAACAGCTCTGACGAGATAAAGTTGTCATTTCGTTTTTGCGCCAGCTTGTCGCAAAGATTCAGTACACGGACCAGATCCTGAGACGGCTGAACGTCACCGCCGGTGCCTTCCACTTGCGGTAAACGGCTCAATGCCTGATCGATAGCCGTGCGTAACTGCCCGGCATTAATGCCAGCTGAAGTTAATAAAGGTCGTACCGAACCGCCTTCCTGATTCAGAAGTGCGCTCATGAGATGAAGAGGTTCGATGAATTGGTTATCGTGCCCTAATGCAAGAGATTGGGCATCGGCGAGTGCAAGCTGGAATTTATTGGTAAGACGATCCAGACGCATAATTCCTCCCATAACAGGTCAATTTTGCTACTGGAGATTAAATGAGGTCATCCCTCAATTATTCAAGGTTAGAGACCTGGACAATGTGAAAAATATGTCAGCCTTCTGGATCGTCTTGATTCTTTAGGTTATATCAGCCAAATGAAACTTGCCATACGACCGGTGGTCCGATCGCGTCGATAAGAGAAAAAATCATCCTTTTCGCTTAGCGTACAGCGTTCACCGCCGAACACCTGAGTCACGCCGAGATTTGCCAGGCGCTGACGGGCTAACTGATAGATATCGGCGAAATATTTCTCGCCATCAGGGCGGAAAGCGTTATCAGCTTTCGCATCTTTATCCATGAATGCTTCACGGACTTCCGGACCCACTTCAAATGCCTGCGGACCAATTGCAGGCCCAAGCCAGGCGAGAATGTTTTCCGGCTTATCCTGAAATTGTGCGACAGTTTGCTCAAGCACGCCATCACATAAGCCACGCCAACCCGCATGGGCGGCAGCCACTTCAGTGCCCACCTGATTACAAAACAGCACCGGAAGACAGTCGGCAGTCATCACCGCACAGACCAGACCCGGTTTGTTGCTGTAAGACGCGTCGGCACGTTTGGAATCGTACTCACCACCGGTCAGCGTTAGTACTGCATTACCGTGGACCTGCTCAAGCCAGACCGGTCGCGAAGGAAACGCGGCCGCTTCGTAAAAGCGACGACGGTTCTCTTCAACGTGCTCCGGATTATCGCCACAGTGGGCACCGAGATTAAGAGAATCCCAGGGAGACGTACTCACACCACCCACTCGCGTTGAGCTACATGCTCCGACGCCCAAAGGCATCGGCCACTGTGGAACAATAATCTTGGTCATAACCAGGCGACGTCGTCCTTGTGTTCTTCAAAATCAGCGCGCATAGCGGCAATGAGATCAACCATATCCTGTGGAATTGGCGCATGCCATTCCATCTCGATGCCAGTAATCGGATGGTAGAGACGGAGCATGGTTGCATGCAGCGCTTGACGATCGAATTTACGCAGTTCGGTGATGAAGGCTTCTGACGCCCCTTTCGGTGGACGAGGACGACCACCGTAAAGCTGATCGCCCACCAGCGGATGGGTGATGTGCGACATGTGCACACGAATCTGGTGCGTGCGCCCCGTTTCCAGACGCAGACGCAGACGCGTGTGAATACGGAAATGCTCCATAATGCGGTAATGCGTCACCGCCGGCTTCCCCATTGGATGAACGGACATGTGGGTACGCTTAGTCGGATGGCGACTTATCGGTTCTTCCACCGTTCCGCCCGACGTCATGTGACCAATTGCGACGGCCTCATATTCACGGGTAATTTCACGCAGCTGCAGCGATTCCACCAGACGCGTTTGCGCTGGAACGGTTTTAGCAACAACCATCAGACCGGTGGTGTCTTTATCCAGACGATGGACAATACCCGCACGTGGAACATCGACAATCGGCGGATAATAGTGCAGCAGCGCATTAAGAATAGTCCCGTCTGGGTTACCCGCGCCCGGGTGCACGACTAGACCGCGCGGTTTGTTGATAACAAGAATGTCGTCATCTTCATAGACGATGGTCAGCGGGATATCCTGTGGCTCGAACCGCGCTTCTTCTTCGATTTCAGCGTTGATGGCGACATGTTCTCCCCCCAACACTTTCTCCTTCGGCGTGCTACAAATGACGCCATTAACCAGCACTCGCTGGTCAAGAATCCATTCTTTTATGCGTGAACGTGAATAATCCGGGAACATTTCGGCCAAAGCCTGATCTAAGCGTTGACCGAGTTGTTTTTCGGATACCGTTGCGGTGAGTTGTACTTGTTGTGCCATAAACAGCTTCTTCGTTTAACGTTGGGTTTTACGGCTTCGCCGTATAATATAGTGTGCTATTGTAGCTGGTCTTAATCGGGAGCAGGAATGATAATCTCCCGCATAAACATTCTGAGGAAAGTCAAAACGTCATGACGCGCATGAAATACCTGGTGGCCCTTGCCACACTCAGCCTGGCTTTGGCGGGTTGTTCCGGTTCAAAGGAAGAGGTGCCTGATAGCCCGCCAAATGAAATCTACGCGACTGCTCAACAAAAGTTGCAGGACGGTAACTGGAAACAGGCGATAACGCAACTGGAAGCGTTGGATAACCGCTATCCATTCGGCCCGTATTCTCAGCAGGTTCAGCTCGACCTGATTTATGCGTACTACAAAAACGCCGATCTGCCGTTGGCTCAGGCTGCCATCGACCGCTTCATGCGTCTTAACCCGACTCATCCGAATATCGACTACGTCATCTATATGCGTGGCCTGACCAACATGGCTCTGGATGACAGCGCCCTACAGGGCTTCTTTGGCGTTGACCGTTCTGACCGCGATCCGCAGCACGCCCGTGACGCATTCAATGACTTCTCCAAGCTGGTCCGTGGTTACCCGCAGAGCCAGTACGCGTCCGATGGCTACAAGCGCATGGTATTCCTGAAAGACCGTCTGGCTAAGTATGAACTGTCGGTTGTGGATTACTACACCGATCGTGGTGCATGGGTCGCCGTTGTGAACCGCGTTGAAGGCATGCTCCGCGATTTCCCAGACACGCAGGCTACTCGCGATGCGCTGCCTAAGATGGAAAAAGCCTACCGCGAAATGCAGATGAACGTGCAGGCCGACAAAGTGGCTAAAATCATTGCCGCCAATGGCGACAAGACCAGCAGCTGATTTTCCTGATAACAAAAAAGGCAGCCCAAAAGGCTGCCTTTTTTTATGCAATTCGTGAGGACGCTGAACCGGTTTAGCTCATAGTCATCCCATCAACTATGGCCCTCTTTTCCCCATTCCTCAAGTATTAAATCCCCTGTTCCTGTCCTGCCTCACAAATTACGCTGACTGACAAAAAGTGACAAAATAACGCGATCTATATCACACATTTTGACATTGAGAACGGTATGCTGGAATCACCAAGACGGGAAAGACAAGAGGTAAAATTTATGACAATGAACATTACCAGTAAACAAATGGATATTACTCCGGCCATCCGCCAGCATGTCGCAGACCGTCTCACCAAACTTGAAAAATGGCAAACTCATCTGATAAACCCCCATATTGTTCTGTCTAAGGAACCGCAGGGCTTTGTTGCCGATGCAACCATGAACACGCCAAATGGCCATCTGGTTGCCAGCGCACGTCACGAAGATATGTACACTGCCATTAATGAATTGATCAACAAGCTGGAAAGGCAGCTCAATAAAGTGCAACACAAAGGGGAAGCACGTCGCGCCAATGCATCGGTGAAAGACGTCAACTTCGTTGAACAAGAGTAATCCTTATCAACTGTGTTAATCCAACGCGCCTCCGGGCGCGTTTTTTGTGCCCGACTGTTTTAGCGGTTGACAGCATGAAAACAGTACGGTTACTTTAACTGCGTGCCTCTAAGGAAACCCTGATGAAAATTATCCCGTTCTTCTTCGCATTCTTTTTTACCTTCCCCTGATTGGGAGGCGTTTCGTCGTGTGATAAAGAATGCGAAGACGAACAATAAGGCCTCCCACATCGGGGGGCCTTTTTTATTGATAACAAGAAAGGCGACATTATGACTGCGGAAAACCCGTTACTGGCTCTGCGCGATAAGATAAGCGCACTGGATGAAAAGTTGCTCTCGCTGCTGGCCGAGCGTCGAGGGCTAGCTGTTGAAGTGGGTAAAGCGAAACTGTTATCCCATCGCCCTGTGCGCGATATCGACCGCGAGCGCGATCTGCTCGAACGCCTTATTACTCTAGGCCAGACTCATCATCTCGATGCGCACTACATCACCCGTCTGTTTCAGCTGATTATTGAAGATTCCGTGCTGACTCAGCAAGCTTTGCTTCAGCAGCATCTGAACAAAATTAACCCGCACTCAGCGCGCATCGCATTCCTTGGGCCGAAAGGATCGTATTCCCACCTCGCTGCACGTCAGTACGCTGCCCGTCATTTTGAGGAGTTTATCGAAAGCGGCTGCGCGAAATTCGCCGACATATTCAATCAGGTCGAAACCGGACAAGCTGACTACGCCGTCGTCCCGATTGAAAACACCAGCTCCGGCGCCATCAACGACGTCTACGACCTGTTGCAGCACACCAGCCTGTCGATTGTGGGTGAGATGACCATTCCTATCGATCACTGTGTGCTGGTGTCCGGCACAACCAGTCTCGACAAAATCGAAACCGTATACAGCCATCCACAGCCTTTCCAGCAGTGTAGCCAGTTCCTGAATCGCTATCCGCACTGGAAAATTGAGTATACCGAAAGCACGTCAGCGGCAATGGAAAAGGTCGCCGAAGCGAATTCTCCCCACGTGGCAGCACTCGGTAGCGAAGCGGGCGGCGGGCTGTATGGCTTACAGGTTCTGGAACGCAATCTGGCAAACCAGACGCAAAACATCACCCGCTTCGTGGTCCTGGCCCGTAAAGCGATTAATGTCTCCGATCAGGTTCCTGCGAAAACGACCCTGCTGATGGCCACCGGGCAACAAGCCGGTGCGCTGGTAGAAGCACTGCTGGTATTACGTAATCACAATGTGATCATGACCAAGCTGGAGTCGCGTCCGATTCACGGTAATCCGTGGGAAGAGATGTTTTATCTGGATGTGCAGGCCAATCTGGAAGCCGATGCAATGCAAAGCGCGTTGAAGGAGCTGGGTGAAATCACCCGCTCCATGAAAGTGCTGGGCTGCTATCCGAGCGAAACGGTGGTACCGGTTGACCCGGCTTAACCGCCGATAAACGGTAGTTTCTTCATCCCTGCGACGGCAACAGGCAGGGTGAAGATTGCGCCGGAGAGCGGATATTGACGAACCTCTTCGGCGCTCATGTTTTCTCGGGTGGTGGTGATAAACAACGTTTTCATCTCCGGACCACCAAAGCACACCATCGTCGGGCAACGAACCGGCAAACGATACTCATCCAGTTGCTGTCCCTCGGGTGAAAAACGCGCCACCCGCCAGCCATCGAACATCGCACTCCAGTAGCAGCCTTCTTCATCTATCGCGGCGCCATCCGGAATGCCCTCGCCCGCACTGAAATGGCGGAACGGTTCACGCTTTCCAGGCTCACCTTGCTCATCTAACGGCGTGCGATAAATAACGCTATTTGGGGTATCCGACGTGTACATCCATTTTTTATCAGCGCTAAAGGCCAACCCGTTGGCACCGTGAATATCACACTGAATAACTTTCGGTTTGAGTTTATTGTCTATCCGCACCAGCAGCGCGCCGTTGTAGTCGCCCGGTCCCCAGAACGTGCCTGCGTAAAAACGGCCGTCACGATCGGTTCCACCGTCGTTAAAACGAGCCAGCTGCGGATTGCTCGGGTTATCGCAAATTTTACTCACCAGTAGCCCGCGGCTGTCGCTTAACCAGATAGCGCTGCGCAAGGCGACGATAAACCCGCCTTTTTCCCTAAGCGAGAAACACCCCACTTCTTCCGGAAATTGCAGGACCCGATGTTCGCCACTGTTGATGTCGTAGCGATGAATTTCATACTCCAGGATATCGGCCCAATAAAGCGCTTGCTCGGTCTCGCTCCAGGTTGGGCATTCCGGCAAATGGCCGGCATAATCAAACAGCACCTCAGGTTGAGCCATGTTCGTTTCCCTATAAAAAAAGCCAGCGGGTTTCCCCTCTGGCTTTTGAGTATAAACAGTTTTCTTATTGCCGACTGTCGTTCGCCTGCCGTAACAGCGTCCGACTTTCGCTCTGGAAGCGCTGAGCGTAATCGCCGAACCAGTGTTCGACCTTACGGAAGCTGTCGATAAAGGCTTGTTTGTTGCCCTGATCCAGCAGTTCAATCGCCTCGCCAAATCGTTTGTAGTAACGTTTGATCAGCGCAATATTGCTCTGCGAAGACATGATGATGTCCGCATACAGCTGAGGATCCTGCGCAAACAGACGCCCGACCATCGCCAGTTCCAGGCGGTAAATCGGTGACGACAGCGCCAGCAGCTGTTCCAGCTGAACATTCTCTTCCGCCAGATGCAGCCCGTACGCAAAGGTCGCGAAGTGGCGCAGTGCCTGAATGAACGCCATATTCTGATCGTGTTCCACCGCGCTGATGCGGTGCAAACGTGCGCCCCAGACCTGAATCTGCTCTAGGAACCATTGGTACGCTTCCGGCTGACGACCATCGCAGTACACCACAACCTGTTTCGCCAGGCTGCCGCTGTCCGGGCCGAACATTGGGTGTAATCCCAGTACTGGACCATTGTGTGCCGCCAACATTGCCTGCAGCGGAACGGCTTTCACCGATGCCAGATCGACCAGAATACAGTCCGTGGGCAGGGCTGGCAGCTTCTCGATTATCTCCGCCGTGGAGTGAATCGGTACACTGACGATAACCATTCCCGCATCGGAGAGCATCTCTTCCGCATGCGCCCAGTCGTCCTTTTCGAGGATCCGCACCTGATAACCTGACAGGGTCAGCATTTTCTCAAACAAACGCCCCATCTGGCCGCCACCGCCAACGATAACCACCGGACGCAGTTGAGGACAAAGCGTTTTAAAGCCTTTGTCATTTTCGCTGGAGTAGGATTCGCGCATCACTCTACGCAGAACGTCTTCGATAAGATCGGGCGGAACCCCTAACGCAACAGCCTCCTGACGGCGCGACGCCAGCATCGACGCCTCGCGCTCAGGAACGTAAATCGGCAAGCCATACTTACTTTTGACTTCGCCGACTTCAGCCACCAGATCCAGACGGCGGGCCAGTAATTCCAGCAGCGCCTTATCTACTTCATCTATTTGATCGCGTAGCGCGGTCAGTTCAGCAACCATAAATTCCTCTTACGCCAGACGAGCCGCCAGCTGGCCACGCAAATCTTTATCAAGCTCGCGCAACAGCGCATCCGTCGCTTCCCAGCTGATGCAGGCATCGGTCACCGACACGCCGTATTTCATATCGCAACGCGGCTGCTCGGAAGACTGATTACCTTCATGAATATTACTTTCAATCATCAGACCGATAATGGAACGGTTACCATCTTTAATCTGTGCAACCACGGATTCTGCCACGGCAGGCTGACGGCGGTAGTCTTTGTTGGAGTTACCATGACTGCAATCTACCATCAGCGCGGGCTTCAGTCCCGCCTGTTCCATCTCTTTTTCGCACTGAGCGACGTCTGCCGGGCTGTAGTTTGGCGCTTTGCCACCGCGCAGGATCACATGTCCATCCGGGTTGCCCTGAGTTTGCAGCAGGCAAACCTGGCCAGCCTGGTTGATACCGACAAAACGGTGTGGCATCGCCGCCGCACGCATGGCGTTGATTGCCGTCGCGAGGCTACCGTCGGTGCCATTTTTAAAGCCAACTGGCATTGACAGACCGGATGCCATTTCGCGGTGAGTCTGAGATTCTGTAGTACGCGCGCCGATAGCGGACCAGCTGAACAGATCGCCAAGGTACTGCGGGCTGTTCGGATCGAGTGCTTCAGTCGCCAGCGGCAGACCCATGCTGACCAGTTCCACCAGCAGACGTCGCGCAATTTTCAGGCCGCCTTCAACATCAAACGAGCCATCCATGTGTGGATCGTTGATCAACCCTTTCCAGCCAACGGTGGTACGAGGTTTTTCAAAGTAGACGCGCATCACCAGGTAGAGGCTATCGCTGACCTCTGCGGCAAGGGCTTTAAATCGACGAGCGTATTCAATCGCAGCTTCCGGATCGTGGATAGAGCATGGCCCACAAACCACCAGCAGACGCGGATCGCGCCCGGCAATGATATCGGAAATGGTCTGACGGGACTGGGCAATCTGGCCTTCCTGTTCAACGGTCAGTGGGAATTCCGCTTTCAGGACTTCAGGAGTGATCAGAACGTGTTCGTCGGCGATATGTACGTTGTTCAGCGCGTCTTTTTGCATGATGGTGATCCTGTATAGCTCGTTTGCGATAAAAGGGTTTCCTCAGCGAGGTTGAGCTTACGATATCACACACGGTAAAGATTTCAATCCACAATCCGTAAATTTTAGTTTACAACAAGCGTTTTTGGCGCATTTATTTTGCCTTTTTCTGTAAATAAATCATTCCACTCGCGATATACAGTGACTCCGCTATGCTGAAAGCTCTGATATGGAGGAGCCTATGAAGCCAGTCCTGTGTGCGCTTTTGCTTTTATTATTGAACGGATGCCAGATTGATCCCTACACCCATTCCCCTCAATGGACCAGCACCGATTGGTACGGCGAAGGTATTGATGATGGCCGAAGCGGCGTGACTGCCCGAAGTGATAGTCAGCTGGCGAGCGACCAGGATGATCCCAAAGTCGATCGTAAAGCGTACCTGAAGGGTTATGCCCTGGGTCTGAAAGATATCTGCACATCACATCTGCTTTTTGGCTGGGGTGTTTCCGGCAAGATTTACCCTGAAGGATGCGATAGCCTGGATAACGCCGTGGCGCTACGGGACGCCTGGCAAAAAGGAATGAACGAAGGAATGCAATCCAACAGGCTAAATTAATGGGTCTTAATAAACCCGTAATTAATGTTGGAACAATCAAACTTAGCGCACAGGGTATTGATTACGGGTGCTAATGACTGGCTGAGTTTATATATCCTACATCAATGCATTAATCCTGGATGCGTGGAACATGAGTGAGCACCCGTCGCGACTTGTATTGTGCCCGATCTCTTTGGCACCATTCCGCGCACCAATCTCACGAGGCGCGGGTTTGGGAAAAAATACCCCGTTGCCAGCAATAAAACGGCGCAGAGCCGCGCTGAAAAACGCCGCGTAACGGTCGTCATCAGCGCGCTCTGACGGTTAGTCTGCTGACTGAACCGTTGCGGCTGTGCTGGCCATGCGCCAACGCAGCACATCCACGACAACAAACAGCAGTAAACTGACGCCTAATACGGGCATCGCCACGCCCAACAACACGGCCAGCGCAGATACCGTCCACTGCCCCACTCGCGGCAAATCAAACCAGCTTTGGGTAAGTGTGGTCAGTGGATTGTATTTCGCAGGCGTTGGACGCCGACACCACCACAGCCGATAACCCACCACGATCATCACGCACAGCGCCGTGCCAAAGGCTACCAGCAGGATCTGATTCAGTGTGCCAAACAGCAGCCCCATGTGGAAATCCACGCCCCAGCGCGTCAGCTTTGCCATCAGCGGAAAATCAGCAAAACGCGTGCGATCGACGATCTGCATTTTTGCAGCGTCGATCGCCACAGCGTCAACCTGAGTCGGCCAGCCACGATCGATCTCCGTCACCGTCCACGCTTTGTCTTCGCTTTTCGCCGGACGGATTTCAACTTTGCTGGCATCAATCCCCGCCTGCTGTGCCAGATGGAGTACGTCATCAAACAACACTACATCCGGAGCCATCATTGCCATCGTCATTCCGCTGTGACCGCCATGGTGCTCAGCGTGCGGGTCTGACATCATCATTTGGCCATTCAACTGGGTATTCACCTGCGGCGTCAGCCAGTTAAACGCTGAGCGCAGCTTATCGACGTTACCGCCGGCCCACTGCGACCAGGTTAAGCCTGTCGCCGAGAACAGCAACATACCGCCCAGCAGGATCCAGCCCAGCATGACATGCACCCGACGGTTATTCTGCACGCGGTTACGGATGCGCCGTTTCGGACGGGTAAAGAACCACAGCGCAATTCCGCCGCAGGCCGCCAGCCACATCCACGATGCTGCCAGTTCGCTGTAAAGCCGTCCGACGTCACCCAGCAGCAGCGAGCGGTGAGCGTAATCAATCCACTGACGCAGGGGCAAAATGCCGCTGGTGCCGTAAACCGTTATATCATCTTTCACCGCCAGCGTTACGGGGTCGATAAACAGCGCCCGGCTTTCAGACTCACCCAAAGATGGGGAGCTAAACATCACGCGAGTGGTTTCACCGGGCGTCAGTGACGGCCGCACGGCATACAGCGCCAGGTTCTGGCCCGTCGCGTTTTCTGCCACGGCGATTTGTTCGGCCAGAGAGTGTGGCTCTCCACCTTTTTCTGCGGTCAGAGCGTCACGATACAGCAGATTTTCCAGCTGCGGTGTCGCAACGTATAGCGTGCCGGTCAGTGCCGCCACGAAGATGAACGGTCCGACAAACAGACCGATAGCAAAATGAAGACGACGCAGCAGGTTGACCCATGCCGCGCGCGGGGTGCAGGTTGTCATACTTTTCCTTTTAAAAAGCAAACAAGGAGTGTGGCGCTTGGCGCCCATTCTTATGTTGTTAACAGGTAAAAGCAGACAGACGCGGCGGCGCGCGGGTATGAGGATAAAGCCAGGGGGAAAAATGCCAGACCTGCACGCGTAATCGCGGAGGTCGTAAACGCAGGCGTAACAGTAACGCGCAGACCAGCAGCACCAGGGCCAGGATGAGCCCCGGCACATGCGCCAACAGCACACAGTAGCCACAGGCCACAGCGTGATCGACCGGCGTCGTGCCCGAATGGTGTCCATCATGATGCCCGCTCATCATCGACATATCGTGATGCATACCGGGCATCGCACTCATCGGGTCTTTTTGCAATGAAACGGAAATCCGTGGTGCCACAATAATCAACGCAATAGCAAACAGCGCGAACCAGACCGCGACGCGTTTATCGTTACTACGATGAAATGTGTTCTCTGCCATCTGTCCTCCGAAGCGGGGACATTGTAAATGATTTGCAGCGGGAAGGTTAACATTCGAGAGGAATGACAATAAAAAAGGGCCAGCCTTGCGGCCAGCCCTTTTTAACTTGGATGTCGCTTAAGCGAATCTTAGTTAAGACGCTCTTTGATACGAGCAGACTTACCAGTACGCTCACGCAGGTAGTACAGTTTAGCTTTACGAACGGCACCACGACGTTTAACAGTAATGCTGTCAATGACTGGAGAGTGAGTCTGGAAGACACGCTCAACGCCTTCGCCGTTGGAAATTTTGCGAACAGTGAATGCAGAGTGCAGACCGCGGTTACGGATAGCGATAACCACGCCCTCGAATGCCTGCAGACGTTTTTTGGAACCTTCAACAACCCATACTTTCACTTCCACGGAGTCACCCGGACGGAAAGAAGGTACGTCCTGCTTCATCTGCTCTTGTTCAATTTGCTTAATAATGTTGCTCATAATTTAATCTCTTATCCTGGGTAAACTGATATTTGGGGGCTTACGCCTCACCATCATGTTTATGTTGCTGTTGTGCGTGTTCCCGTTGGAACTCCGCCAGCAACCTTGCTTGCTCTTCAGTCAGAGCCAGGTTTTCCAGAAGTTCAGGTCTTCTAAGCCAGGTCCGGCCCAGCGACTGCTTCAGACGCCAGCGACGTATCTCGGCATGGTTGCCTGACAGTAAAACTGCCGGGACTTCCATTCCTTCCAACACTTCAGGGCGAGTATAATGTGGGCAGTCCAGCAAACCGTCAGCAAAGGAATCTTCCGTTGCTGATGCTTCATGGCCCAGAACGCCCGGAATAAACCGGGAGACTGAGTCAATCAGCGTCATTGCTGGTAACTCACCACCGCTGAGAACGTAATCGCCGATAGACCATTCTTCGTCAATCTCGGTTTGGATTACGCGCTCATCTACCCCTTCATAGCGACCGCACACCAGAATCAATTTCTGACTCGCTGCCAGTTCGCTGACGCCTGCTTGATCAAGCTTGCGTCCCTGAGGTGAAAGATAAATCACCTTCGCGCCTTCACCTGCCGCGGCTTTTGCTGCATGAATAGCATCCCGCAAAGGTTGCACCATCATTAGCATCCCCGGTCCGCCGCCGTAAGGACGTTCGTCCACGGTACGGTGCCGGTCATGAGCGAAATCACGAGGACTCCAGCTCCGGATGCTCAGCAGGCCATTTTTTACTGCCCGGCCAGTTACCCCGTAGTCGGTAATCGCACGAAACATCTCTGGAAACAGGCTAACTACACCAATAAACACAAGCCAATCCCCATAGTGCCGTCTTTTACCGTTAATCCGGAGGTTTTAAAAACCAGGATCCCAATCTACTTCAATGGTTTGAGTAGTGAGATCGACTTTCTTGATAACCTGCCCATCGAGGAACGGAACCAACCGCTCCTTGATACCAAACGCATCTTTCAGGTTTGCCTTAATGACGAGAACGTCATTGGACCCGGTTTCCATCATGTCGATGACTTTACCGAGGTCATAGCCTTCAGTGGTCACTACCTGGCAACCCATAAGGTCTTTCCAGTAGTAGTCACCCTCTCCGAGCTGAGGCAACTGCGAGGAATCCACGAAAATTTCGCAATTCGTCATGAGATTCGCAGCATCCCGGTCTTCAACGCCTTTCAGCTTGATAACCAGATCCTGATTGTGGTGACGCCAGCTTTCCAGCTCGACGATTTGCCACTGACCCGCCTTCTGGATATACCAGGGCTGATAGTCAAAAATGCTTTCGGTGTCTTCGGTGGAAGAAAACACTCTGAGCCAACCACGAATACCGTAGGAAGAGCCCAATTTGCCGACCACGATAGGTTCAGCAGGGACTTTCGCGGCGAGTTGCTTGCTCATCATGACCACCGTGACAGATTAAGCTGCTTTGTTTGCTGCTTTGATCAGCGTAGCTACGCGATCAGAAACAGTTGCGCCCTGGCCAACCCAGTGAGCGATACGATCCAGATCCAGGCGAGTGCCTTCTTCTGAAGCGGAAGCGATTGGGTTGAAGAAACCAACGCGCTCAATGAAGCGGCCGTTGCGTGCATTACGGCTGTCAGCAACGACAACCTGGTAGAACGGACGCTTTTTTGCGCCGTGACGTGCTAAACGAATAGTTACCATAACATCCTCTTGTGTGAATAAAACACAGGGCCCCATCGAGGAACGGAGCCCAGTGTCATATTAAAAGCCCGAAAATTTTACTGATTTCTGGGGAAATTGCAATCAGCATCTTGGTACAGAGCCTTAAACAAGGGATAGAAGGCGTATATCGGTGCAGCCAGTTTAGTTCCGGCGTGCGCGCAGAAAGCGGAGCGTACACGTAGTACGTGAGCATTTCGAGCACACCCCGGGGCTAAAATGACAAACAAGATAGCCTTATACCCTTGTTATACCCTTGTTTTTAGCGGCCCGGGAATCCTGGCGGCATCATCCCTTTCATACCGCGCATCATCTTCGCCATACCGCCTTTCTTCATTTTCTTCATCATGCGCTGCATGTCGTCGAACTGTTTCAGAAGACGGTTAACGTCCTGTACCTGCATACCGCAGCCCGCTGCGATACGGCGTTTACGGGAACCTTTGATGATTTCCGGGTGGGCGCGTTCTTTGAAGGTCATCGAGTTGATAATCGCCTCCATACGCACCAGCACTTTGTCATCCATCTGCGCTTTCACGTTGTCAGGAATCTGGCCCATGCCCGGCAGTTTGCCCATAAGGCTTGCCATGCCGCCCATATTTTTCATCTGGCGCAGTTGCTCAAGGAAATCGGTGAGGTCAAAACCGTCGCCTTTCTTGAGTTTATTCGCCAGCTTTTCAGCCTGCGCGCGGTCAACTTTGCTTTCGATATCTTCGATAAGCGACAGCACGTCGCCCATGCCAAGAATACGAGACGCGATACGATCCGGATGGAACGGCTCCAGCGCTTCAGTTTTCTCGCCGACGCCGAGGAATTTAACCGGCTTACCGGTAATGTGGCGAATCGAGAGCGCCGCACCGCCGCGAGCATCACCATCGACTTTGGTCAGAATAATACCGGTCAGCGGCAGCGCTTCGTTAAACGCCTTCGCCGTATTCGCGGCATCCTGACCGGTCATTGCATCGACCACAAACAGCGTTTCTACCGGATTAATCGCGGCATGAACCTGCTTAATTTCGTCCATCATCGCTTCGTCGACGTGCAAACGGCCAGCGGTATCCACCAGCAGCACGTCGTAGAATTTCAGCTTCGCTTCTTTCAGCGCCGCATTAACGATATCGACAGGCTTTTGAGCCACATCTGACGGGAAGAAATCGACACCCACCTGCTCGGCCAGGGTTTCCAGCTGTTTAATCGCCGCCGGGCGATAAACGTCCGCCGACACGACCAGCACTTTCTTCTTGTGCTTCTCGCGCAGGAACTTACCGAGCTTACCGACGCTGGTTGTTTTACCGGCCCCCTGCAGGCCCGCCATTAGTACGACAGCCGGTGGCTGAGCGGCCAGATTCAGAACCTGGTTTTCTTCGCCCATCGCCGCAACCAGTTCTTTACGAACGATTTTGACGAATTCCTGGCCTGGTGTCAGGCTCTTGTTAACTTCATGCCCAACCGCGCTTTCTTTTACGCGGTTGATGAAATCACGAACGACAGGCAGCGCGACGTCAGCTTCCAGCAGCGCCATGCGCACTTCGCGCAGCGTGTCTTTGATGTTGTCTTCAGTAAGGCGTCCGCGACCGCTGATGTTGCGCAGCGTACTCGACAAACGATCGGTTAAATTATCAAACATTGTCTCTCGCCTGAGGTGGAAACGTACGGTCGCCACAGCGACACATTCACAGAATTTTGCCGCAGTATAACACGACACCGCACGAGTTGTGATGCAACGGTTGGAGCCTGAGCCCCGTAACGTTATACTGCTTCTCTTTCATCACACGCCAATGTCGACATCTCTATGCCTGTTTTTGCCCTGCTCGCGCTTGTTGCCTACTCCATCAGCCTTGCGCTGATCATTCCTGGCCTGCTGCAAAAAAACAGCGGCTGGCGGCGCATGGCAATTCTTTCTGCGGTCATTGCCCTCATCTGTCACGCATTTGCGCTCGAAGCGCGAATTTTGCCCGGCGGCGATAGCGGACAAAACCTGAGCCTGTTGAACGTCGGTTCGCTGGTCAGCCTGATGATTTGTACGGTGATGACCATCGTCGCTTCACGCAACCGCGGCTGGCTGTTGCTGCCGATTGTGTATGCGTTTGCCTTGATCAACCTCGCCTTCGCCACCTTCATGCCTAATGAGTTTATTACGCATCTGGAAACGACGCCGGGAATGATGGTGCACATTGGCTTGTCGCTGTTTGCCTACGCAACGCTGATTATCGCTGCGCTGTACGCCTTCCAGCTGGCGTGGATCGACTATCAGCTCAAGAATAAAAAACTCGCCTTCAGCAGCGAAATGCCGCCGCTAATGAGCATCGAACGTAAAATGTTTCACATCACCCAGGTGGGTGTTGTGTTGCTTACTCTGACCCTGTGCACCGGTTTGTTTTATCTGCACAACCTGTTCAGCGTTGAAAATATCGACAAAGCGGTACTGTCTATTATCGCGTGGTTTGTCTATATCGTGTTGTTATGGGGTCACTATCATGAAGGCTGGCGCGGACGTCGCGTGGTCTGGTTTAACGTGGCGGGCGCAGGTCTTCTGACGCTGGCCTATTTTGGCAGCCGTGTGCTGCAACAGTTTGTGAGCTAAGACTTAAAGGAAACCCGGTTTGGAACATATCTCAACCACGACGCTTATCATTACGCTTGTCGTCATGGTTATTATCTCTGCCTACTTCTCCGGTTCAGAAACCGGGATGATGACCCTTAATCGCTACCGATTACGTCATATGGCAAAACAGGGCAACAAGGCCGCAAAACGTGTTGAAAAGCTGCTGCGTAAACCTGACCGCCTGATTAGCCTGGTGCTGATCGGCAACAACCTCGTCAATATTCTCGCCTCTGCATTGGGCACCATCGTCGGTATGCGCCTGTACGGCGATGCGGGCGTGGCGATTGCCACCGGTATCTTAACCTTCGTGGTGCTGATTTTCGCCGAAGTGCTGCCGAAAACCATCGCCGCCTTGTACCCCGAAAAAGTCGCCTATCCGAGCAGCTTCCTGCTGGCCCCGCTGCAAATTCTGATGATGCCGCTGGTGTGGCTGCTGAACACCATCACCCGCATTCTGATGCGCATGATGGGCATCAAAACCGATACCACCATCAGCGGCGCAGTCAGCAAAGAAGAACTGCGCACCATCGTGAACGAATCACACTCGCAAATTTCCCGTCGCAATCAGGACATGCTTCTGTCGGTGCTTGATCTGGAAAAGGTCAGCGTCGACGACATCATGGTGCCGCGAAACGAAATCGTTGGGATCGATATCAACGACGACTGGAAATCTATCGTCCGCCAGCTCACGCACTCTCCGCACGGGCGCATTGTGCTTTACCGCGAGTCGCTGGATGACGCCATCAGCATGCTGCGCGTGCGCGAAGCCTATCGCCTGATGACGGAGAAACAAGAGTTCACCAAAGAAGTGCTGCTGCGCGCCTCCGATGAAATCTACTACGTGCCGGAAGGTACGCCGCTCAGCACTCAGTTGGTGAAGTTTCAGCGGAACAAGAAAAAAGCGGGCCTGGTGGTCGACGAATACGGCGATATTCAGGGCCTGGTGACAGTGGAAGATATTCTGGAAGAGATCGTCGGCGATTTCACGACGTCGATGTCGCCTTCGCTGGCGGAAGAAGTCACCCCGCAGAATGACGGCTCGGTAATCATCGACGGCACCGCCAACGTGCGCGAACTGAATAAAGCCTTCAACTGGCATTTTCCGGAAGACGAAGCCCGTACTATTAATGGTGTGATTCTGGAAGCACTGGAAGAGATCCCGGCGATTGGCACCCGGGTGCGCATCAACCATTACGACATCGATATTCTCGACGTGCAGGACAATATGATTAAGCAGGTGAAAGTCGTGCCGGTAAAATCGTTGCGGGAAAGCGTCGGGGAATAAAACGGCAGAAGAATTAAGATCCTCTCCCCGGGTGGGGAGAGGAAAAGCGTTGGAGTTACGCCTTCGCTTTAGCGACTGAGACCATTGCCGCGCGAATGGTACGACCGTTCAGGGTATAACCCTTCTGCATCACCATCAGCACGTTGCCTGCAGCCACTTCTTCTGACTCAACCATCGCAATAGCCTGATGCACGTTCGGGTCCATCGGTACGTTGGTATCACCCACGACTTCCACGCCGTACTTGCGTACAACGTCGAGCATGGATTTCAGGGTCAGTTCAATCCCTTCAATCATCGGTGCCATGTCCGGATTGGCTTTATCAGCCACTTCCAGAGCACGATCCAGGCTGTCGATAACCGGTAGAAGATCGTTCACGAACTTCTCCAGCGCAAATTTATGCGCCTTTTCGACGTCCAGTTCGGTACGACGACGCAGGTTTTCCATCTCGGCTTTCACACGCAGAACACCATCGCGTTCGCGGGTCTGAGCTTCGTTAAGCTGTGCTTCCAGATTCGCAATTTGCTCATCGCGCGGATCCACCTGCTCAGCCGAAGTCTCAGGCTCCACGGCCTCTACCTCATCGTGCTGGTCCTTGATAATTTCTTCCGGGGCTTGCCCCTCAGGCGTTTTCTGTTCTTTACTACTCATGAATTTCTCCGCGTTTTTTCGTATTCATCTCGCTGACTTCGCTTATTATGGGGATCGTGCTGCGGGTTTCAAGGGAAGCAGGCACATTGTCATCATTCATTCGCCACAAGGACCTCCAGAAAATGAACAATCATTTCAAGTGTATCGGTATTGTCGGTCATCCCCGCCATCCTACCGCGCTGACCACACATGAAATGCTGTACCGCTGGCTGTGTACCAAGGGCTACAATGTCATTGTTGAACAACAGATTGCCCGCGAGCTGCAATTAAAGAACGTTGCCACCGGCACCCTGGCTGAGATTGGCCAACAGGCCGACCTGGCGGTAGTTGTCGGCGGTGATGGTAATATGCTCGGCGCCGCGCGAACGCTGGCTCGCTACGACATTAAAGTTATCGGCATTAACCGTGGCAACCTGGGCTTCCTGACCGATCTCGACCCCGATAACGCGCATCAGCAGCTGGCTGACGTGCTCGAAGGCCACTATATCACCGAGAAACGCTTTCTGCTTGAGGCACAGGTGTGCCAGAAGGCGTGTCAGAAACGCATCAGTACCGCCATCAACGAAGTGGTGCTGCACCCTGGCAAAGTGGCGCACATGATTGAATTCGAAGTGTATATCGATGAAGTGTTTGCCTTTTCCCAGCGCTCAGACGGCCTGATTATCTCGACGCCGACCGGTTCCACCGCCTACTCACTTTCAGCAGGCGGCCCAATTCTGACCCCTTCACTGGATGCCATCACGCTGGTGCCGATGTTCCCACACACGCTGTCCGCGCGCCCGCTGGTCATCAACAGCAGTAGCACCATTCGCCTGAGGTTCGCCCATCCCCGCAGTGACCTGGAAATCAGCTGTGATAGCCAGATTGCGCTGCCGATTCAGGAAGGCGAAGACGTGCTGATCCGCCGCTGCGATTACCATCTCAACCTGATTCACCCTAAAGATTACAACTATTTCAACACATTGAGCTCAAAACTCGGCTGGTCAAAAAAATTGTTCTGATTTTGCTTTTCGGCCCTTTACTGTATAAAAAACCAGTTTATACTGTATGAAAACACAGTTATGGTTTTTCATACAGGAAGACGACTATGCTGGCACAACTGACCATCAGCAATTTTGCAATCGTACGTGAGCTTGAAATCGATTTTCACAGCGGAATGACGGCCATCACCGGCGAAACCGGTGCCGGTAAATCTATTGCGATTGATGCCCTTGGGTTGTGCCTGGGTGGCCGCGCCGAGGGCGACATCGTCCGCACGGGTGCTACCCGCGCCGATCTCTGTGCCCGCTTCGTCCTGAAAGATACGCCTGCGGCTCAACGCTGGCTGGAGCAAAACCAGCTAGAAGACGGACGTGAGTGTTTACTTCGTCGGGTAATCAGCAGCGACGGCCGTTCGCGCGGTTTTATTAATGGCACCGCCGTCCCTCTTTCTCAGCTCCGCGAACTCGGCCAGTTGCTGATTCAAATTCATGGCCAGCACGCGCACCAGCTTCTGGTGAAACCCGAACATCAAAAATCCCTGCTCGACGGCTACGCCGGTGAGTCAGTGCTCACCTTGCGTATGGCGGAACAATACCGTCAGTGGCATCAGAGCTGTCGTGACCTCGCGCAGCATCAGCAGCTTAGCCACGAACGCATCGCGCGTGCGGAATTACTTCAGTATCAATTGAAAGAGCTGAACGAGTTCCAGCCGCTGGCGGGTGAATTTGAGCAAATTGATGAAGAGTACAAGCGCCTCGCCAACAGCGGGCAGCTGATCAGCACCAGCCAGCATGCCATGTCGATTCTGGCCGATGGCGAAGACGCGAACCTGTTAAGCCAGCTGTACAGCGCGCGCCAGCTGGTGACCGAACTGGTCTCCATGGACAGCAAAGTTTCCGGCGTGCTCGACATGCTGGAAGAAGCGGCCATTCAGCTCAGCGAGGCCAGCGATGAACTGCGTCATTACTGTGACCGTCTCGACCTCGATCCGAACCGCCTGTTTGAACTTGAGCAGCGCATTTCACGCCAGATTGCGCTGGCACGTAAACACAATGTGACCCCGGAAGAGCTCCCGGCGTTTTATCAGTCTCTGCTCGATGAACAGCAGCAGCTGGACGATCAGGCCGATTCTGCGGAAACCCTGAGCCTTGCGGTGAGCAAACACCACCAGCAGGCGCTGGAAACCGCAGAACAGCTTCATGCATTACGCCAGGCCAGCGCGACGGAATTAGCCGGGCTGATTACCGACAGCATGCACTCCCTTTCAATGCCGCACGGGCTGTTCGCGATTGATGTCAGTTTCGAAGCAAACCACCTGACCGCCGAAGGGGCCGACCGCATTGAGTTTCGCGTCACAACCAACCCAGGCCAGCCATTACAGCCGATTGCGAAAGTCGCGTCCGGCGGAGAGCTTTCCCGTATCGCACTCTCCATCCAGGTGATCACCGCCCGTAAAATGGAAACTCCGGCGCTGATTTTCGATGAAGTCGATGTGGGTATCAGCGGCCCAACCGCTGCGGTCGTCGGCAAACTGCTGCGCCAGCTGGGTGAATCGACTCAGGTAATGTGCGTCACGCACCTGCCGCAAGTGGCGGGCTGTGGTCACCACCATTTCTACGTCAGCAAAGAAACCGACGGCGCAATGACCGAAACGCATATGCAGCCGCTCGATAAACGCGCGCGTTTGCAGGAGCTGGCCCGTCTACTCGGTGGCAGCGAGGTGACTCGCAACACGCTGGCGAACGCCAAAGAGTTGCTGGCGGCATAAACTTTTTCGGTAACTCAGGGTCATAGACAACAACAAAACGCCGTAAGACCAGTTTCAATGTAAGGCAAGGTCTATTATCATCGGCATATGACAATTGAGCCGTGAACTGCTCGGGCCCGAAAAGGAATCAAATCACTATGCGCTGTAAAATGCTGACTGCTGCCGCAGCGGTTGCTCTGATGTTGACCGCAGGCTGTTCCACTCTGGAGCGAGTGGTTTACCGTCCTGACATCAACCAGGGTAACTATCTGGCACCTAACGACGTCGCAAAAATTCGTGTCGGCATGACACAACAGCAGGTCGCCTACGCTCTGGGTACCCCAATGATGTCCGATCCGTTCGGAACAAATACCTGGTTCTACGTGTTCCGTCAGGAACCTGGGCACGAGAAAGTGACTCAGCAGACGCTGACCCTGACTTTCAACACCAGCGGTGTACTGACCAACATCGACAACAAACCGGCTCTGACATCAGGCAACTAAGCCTGTCGTAGACGAAAAAAAAAGCGCTCATTGAGCGCTTTTTTATTTTACAGATTTCTCGGCGCGCTGACGCCGCAGTGCTTTCGGGTCGGCAATCAACGGGCGATAAATTTCTACCCGGTCGCCATCGTGTACCGCGTCTTGCAATTTAACCGCCCGACTCCAGATCCCCACTTTGTTGCTGGTGAGGTCGATTTCCGGACGCAGCCGCATTAAGCCGCTGGCAACAATTGCCTGTTCAACGGTCGCGCCCTCTTCCAGCGAGACCTTATGCAGGTACTGTTTTTCCGGCAGAGCGTAAACCACTTCTACCGTGAGTTTAGCCGACACTGTAAACCTCTTTGGCGCGCAGCGTGAAAGCCTGCACCATATTGGAGGCCAGCTCTTTAAAGATGCGGCCAAACGCCATTTCAATCAGCATATTGGTGAACTCAAAATCCAGGTGAAACTCGATTTTGCACGCATCCTGGCTGAGCGGCGTGAACTTCCAGCCCCCGATCAATTTCTTGAACGGGCCGTCAACCAGATGCATCAAAATGCTTTGGTTATCGGTCAGCGTATTTCGGGTGGTGAAGGTTTTACTGATACCCGCTTTCGATACGTCAACAGCCGCCGTCATCTGCGACGGCCCGGCCTCCAGCACACGACTCCCGGTGCAACCAGGGATAAAGTCAGGATACGCATCTACATCGTTCACAAGTTGGTACATCTGTTCCGCGCTGTAAGGCACGAGCGCAGTACGACTAATCTGGGGCATGGCTATTTCCACTCACTGTCATCGCGCAAATAATATCATTTATCCCCTGTTAAAAAAAACGCTGTGCCGTAACTCGTGCTAAGATACGCCATTGCGCCTCGCGGGAGGATTGAGGCAATGTACAGAAAAGATGACTTCAGGACACTATGACTAAGAAAAAATCTAACAAACCTGGATCAGCCACTATCGCGCTGAATAAACGCGCCCGCCACGAATATTTTATCGAAGATGAGTATGAAGCGGGACTGGCCCTACAGGGCTGGGAAGTCAAATCTCTGCGTGCAGGTAAAGCCAACATTAGCGACAGCTACGTTATCCTGCGTGACGGTGAAGCCTATCTGTTTGGTGCCAACTTCACGCCGCTGGCCGTCGCGTCAAGCCACTACGTCTGCGATCCTACCCGTACCCGTAAACTGCTGCTGAATCAGCGCGAGCTGGATTCCCTCATCGGCCAGATTAACCGCGACGGTTACACCGTGCTTGCACTCTCCCTCTACTGGAAGAATGCCTGGTGTAAAGTCAAAATCGGTGTAGCGAAAGGTAAGAAACAGCACGACAAACGCTCCGACCTGAAAGATCAGGAATGGGCGCGTGATAAAGCGCGCATTATGAAACACGCTGGGCGCTAATTCCTTTCATCTGAAACGGTCCCGAAAGCGTGGAATAACGCTAACGGGACTTTTTTACGTCTGGCACCACCATTCATTCCCTCGCTAACAATTAATTAAAGCCGAAATACAATTACTCATCAAAAAATAATTAACCCGATCATTAATATCATTAGAATCTTCATGATATATCATGTAGTCCTTATGGTAGCTTAATTAACGCTATTATTCACGGTCTCGTGTAAAGGGACCGGGATCGCATATGAAGGGAATATTTAAAACAATAATGGGGCATTTCTCTCGCAAAACCTTCGTTCAACACATAAGAACTGATAACCATTACCCCTGACCGCCTCTCAGAAACAACTTCCTTTTATGCAGTAACACCATCAACATTTCAACAAGTTAAAACAAAACCACCCCACGCCGCACGCATTCACCCTCCTCAAATAGACCCGCCAACTCGACATCTCAGGTACTAAAAGTTCATTTTTACTAAAGCAAAGTTAACCGTTGCTTAATTTGCGCATTCTTTCGTTTCTGTCTATATCATGATCAGTACACACAGCAATATTAAGCCGATAAAAAACAGGGGCTTTCGTCTCAGGACAATTCACGTCAGACCTGCCGCACAATTTAATTATTCACTGCTTTTAATAGCAATGGACTTGCTCGCTAAAAATTTAGGATAAGGAGTAATTCATTTAAGGCATTAACTGCGGGAATACGTTTTATCGTGCGGCGTCGAAACCTTGTTTGTAAAAACGGTACCACCACTATCGTTGAATGGAGTGATAACCATGCGTCCTGTTACTATTATTTCCGAATTGACTGGCGTCTCCAGCACTGTTCAAGCCTCTGAAGTAACCCTCACGGCGCCATCCATTGTGAAGCTTCAGCTCGAGCGCTCGGATATCGCCTCTATCACTCGCTCTGGCCAGGATATGGTCATCAAGCTCAACACGGGCGAGACCTTCACCGTCCGCAATTTTTATGTTGAGAACGCGCAGGGCGCAAACCACCTTGTTCTTGAAGACAACCACGGTGCCCTCTGGTGGGTTCAGGACACCGGTGCCGATCTGCATTTCCAGCAAATCGATAATTTTGACGCCTTTATGGTGGCCGAGGGCGATTCCGACGGCGGTGCCATTTGGCCCTGGGTTCTGGGCGGCGTCGCCGTTGCTGCAGGGATTGGTATCGCAGCAGGTGGCGGTGGTGGTGGTGGCGGTGGTTCCGACGACAATTCTGGCAGTGGTAATGGCGGCAATGGCAATAACGGAAATGGAAATGGAAATGGAAATGGAAATGGAAATGGAAGTGGAAGTGGAAGTGGAAGTGGAAGTGGAAGTGGAAGTGGAAGTGGAGATGGAAGCGGGAACGGAAACAACGACAATGGAAACGGGAACGGCAATCCAGATACCACGCCACCTGCAGCGCCAACCAATCTGGGCGTATCGCCAGACGGCACAACATTAACCGGTAACGCCGAGCCGGGCAGCGCCGTTGAAGTTAAAGATGCGAATGGGAAGGTCATCGGCAAAGGCACTGCTGACAGCGACGGGCATTTCAGCATTACGCTCGACAATCCGCAGATCAGCGGTGAACAGCTGACCGTTAACGCCACCGATAAGGCAGGCAACGCGGGTCCGGGGGCGGTCGTCACGGCCCCTAACGTCGATCTGCCCGAAACGCCGGTGATCCTCAGCGCGGTTGACGATCATGGCTTATTGCCAACTACCCTCAGCAACAATCAGTACACGAATGACAGTACTCCGATACTGAAAGGCATCGGTACCGCAGGAAGCGTAATCCATATTTTCCAGGACGCCCACCAGATTGGCACCGCCGTGGTAGGCAGCGATGGCACATGGAGCTTCTCCATCAATTCCCCATTAGCTGAAGGCGCCCATTCCTTCACCGCAATTGCCTTCAATCTGAAGGGTCACAGCCTGGAGTCCACACACTTTACGTTGACCATCGATACCCAGGCACCGGATGCGCCACAACTTTCTGCCGTCACCGACGATGTCCAGACGATTGTCGGTCCGTTGCAAGACAAATCCGTGACCGATGACGCCAGACCTACGCTCAACGGTAGGGGTGAAGTGGGCGACACCATCACGGTCTACGATGGACAAACCAAACTGGGCACCACCACCGTGGATTCCAGCGGCAACTGGAGCTTTACGCCCTCGCAGCCGCTGGCTGATGGGCCGCACACCCTCACCATTACCCAAACCGATTTAGCCGGGAACGTCAGCGAGAATACGACTTCACCCACGTTTACTGTAGATACGACACCGCCGGCCCCTGCCCAGATTACCGACGTGGCGGAAAACGGTGCGACCGTTACCGGTACCGCAGAAGCGGGCAGTACGGTATCGATTTATGACGATAATAACGTGCTGCTGGGATCGGTTGTGGTGAGTGGCAACGGTGAATTCACCGTCACGCTCAACCCGGCACAAACGCAAGGCCAGTCGCTGGAAGCGCGCATTCAGGATGCGGCCGGGAACGTCGGACAGCCAACCGACTTCACCGCCTCAGATTCCGGCTTCCCGGTTCAGCCGATTATCGTCAGCGTCACCGATGATTTCGCGCCGTCCACTGGCAATGTCGCCAGCGGCGGAGACACCAACGACAATACGCCAACGCTGACCGGCACAGCCGAACCGAACACTACCATCAACATCAGCGATAACGGCATTCTGCTAATTCCATCCGTGACTGCCGATGGTAATGGCAACTGGACCTTTACCCCCCTGCTGCCGCTGACGGATGGCGATCACGTCTTTACCGCCACCGCCACCAACAACGAGGGCACCAGCGGTCCGTCGACCTCATTCACGGTTGATATCGATACCGTGCTGCCAACGTTGAGCGATCTGGCGGTAATCAATCAGGGCCAGATGCTGACTGGCATGACCGAAGCGGGCAGCACAGTGGTGGTGAAAGACAGCTTAGGCAACCCGCTCGGGACCGCCACCGCCGATCAGGACGGTAAATTCTCCATCACGCTGAGCACGCCAAAAACTAACGGTGAATCGCTGACGGTTAGCGTGACCGACAAAGCCGCTAACATCGGCGCGTCTGAAACATTCAAGGCGCCGGATACCACCGCGCCGAATCCGCCGACCGGTCTGCTGGTCACGCCGGACGGCCTGCATGTAACCGGCCAGGCCGAGCCGAAAAGCACCATCACCATTACCGATGGGAATAACAACGTTATCGGCACCGGAACCACCAACGACGCAGGAAACTTTGTCGCGACGCTGGACACGCCACAGCTCAACGGTGAGGGTTTGCTGGCCATCGCCACCGACGCGGCGAATAACCCAAGCCTGCCTGCGAGCGTAGTGGCCCCGGATACCACCGCGCCGGATGCGCCATCTGCCCTGGTGGTGAACGAGACCGGGACCCAGTTAACAGGGAAAGCCGAAGCGGGTAGCACGGTGATTGTGAAAGATCCGGATGGCAACGTGGTGGGCACCGTGAAAGCGGACCCGACGGGCCACTTCACCCTGCCGCTCTCCCCGGCGCAAGATAACGGCGAAACCCTGTCGGTGACGGCTACCGATATGTCGAACAATACCAGCCTGCCGGGTATTGCTCATGCGCCAGACATCACCGCCCCGGAGACACCAACCATTCTGCAAGTGATGGACGACGCGCCGGGGATAGTCGGCGCACTCAATAGCGGAGACACCACCAACGATTCGCAGCCAACACTCTCGGGTAAAGCCGAAGCAGGCTCGACGGTCAGCGTCTATGAGAACGGCAATCTGCTTGGCAGGGCCATCATCGACGGTAGCGGCAACTGGAGCTTTACCCCTGACAGCCCGCTGTCTGAAGGCAGCCATCAGTTTATCGTTACATCCACCGACGCAGCCGGTAACGCCAGCAGTTCAGCGCCGTTCAACATTCTGGTCGATACCGTCGCGCCACAGGTTCCGACTATCACGCTGGTGAATGACGATGCACCCGGTATTCTCGGCCCTATTGCAAACACCGGCCTGACCAACGACAACACCCCAACCATCAGCGGCACCGGCCAGCCAGGATCGATTATCCATCTGTTCGATAATGGTCTTTTGCTCGCCAGTGTCACCGTGACCCCATCCGGCACCTGGAGCTACACCGTACCGGATACGACACCGCTGACGGGCACCGATCATTCACTGACCGTCAACGCCAGCGACGACTACGGCAATACCTCCGACGATTCGGCAGCCTGGACCTTCAAACTTGATACCGAGGCACCCGCCGAGCCCGGCTTTACCGGCCTGACCACTGCAGGTGGCGCGCCAATCGATCCGGGAGCGCTGACCAACGAAACTCAACCGCATATCACCGGTACTGGCGACGTGGATTCCATCATCACGATTTACGACAATGGCACCGCCATCGGACAGACCACGGTGGGCGGTGACGGCAAATGGGAATTCACGCCAACGCTGCCGCTGGCGGACAATAAATCGCATCTTCTGACCGCCACCGCCACCGATGACGCAGGAAATGAGAGCACCCCTGCCAGCTTTACGCTGGATATCGATGCCACGGCTCCGGACGCACCGGTTATCGTGTCGGCCACCATTGAAGGCAGCAACGGCAATATTGTGCTGGCGAACGGCAGCGTGACCAAGGAGACGGAACCGTTGCTGAGCGGTAACGCCGAACCGAATTCTTCCGTCACGCTTTACAACAACGGCGCGTTCCTGGCGACGGTGCCGACCGACGGCAACGGCGCGTGGAGCTATTTACCGGGCACCGCCCTGACCGAAGGGCTGCATGTCATCACCGCCACCGCCACCGACGCGGCGGGAAACATCAGCCCTATCTCCAACGGCTTCTCGGTGCAAATTGATCTCACCGCCCCCGGTATCCCCTCCGCCCCATTGGTCACGGATAATGTCTTGCCGGTGGTCGGAAACATTGCCGATAACGGTTCAACCAACGACACGACCCCCACTTTCAGCGGAACGGGTGAAGTGGGCAGCACCATCACGATATACAACGGCACGGATATCATGGGTACTGCTCTTGTCAACGAGAGCGGCAACTGGAGTTGGACGCCTGGTTCCCCTCTACCGCTCCCAAGTTACTCCATTAGCACCACCGCCACCGATATTGCGGGTAATACCAGTGCGCATTCTCCGTCGGTCAGCTTCACCATTGATACCGAGGCACCGGCCGCACCGGTTATCAGCTATGCCGAGGATGACGTCGGCCTGCCTGTCCAGGTCACGACCGGCGGTGTTACGGATGACAACACGCCGGTGCTGCACGGCACCGCCGAGATCGGCAGCACAGTAAACATCTTTAATGGCACCACCCTCGTGGGGACCGCCGTGACGGATGGCACCGGCAACTGGTCTGTGGCGCTCGGCACGCTGACGGACAACACCTACACCTTCACGGCGGTGGCGACCGACAAAGCGGGCAACCCGAGCGGTACATCAAACTCGTTCACTTTGACCGTCGACACGGCGGTGCTGCTGCCGCCAGTCGTGGAGCGCATTATCGATGATTTTGACCCGATCCAGGGCGATCTCACCAACGGAATGTTCACTAACGACCAGACGCTGGTGATATCCGGAACCGGTCAGAATGACACCACGGTGGTGATCTACGATAACGGCGTCGAATTGGGTACGGCAGTTGTCAGCAACGGGCAATGGTCGTTCCCGACCCCGACGCTGACGGTCGATCCGCTGACGGAGACGCAGCACAGCTTTACCTTTACTACCCGAGACGGGGCCGAGGAAACGGCCCCCACCGCACCGATTGTGATCACGGTGGATATTGCTCCCCCTGCCGATCCTATCGTTGATCTGGTTTCACCCGACGGTACCACCGTGACCGGCACGGCAGAAGCCAACTCGACGGTCATCATCGAGAACGCAGCAGGAGAGGTGATTGGTCAAGGTGCAGCGGATGCAGGCGGTAACTTCAGCGTTACCCTCTCTCCGGCACAAACTGCGGGACAAACGCTGACCGCCATCGATCAGGACCGGGCGGGTAATCAGAGTGATGGGATTGATTTCACCGCCTCCAACTCCGGCCTGCCGGATGTGCCGGTGATCACCGAGATCCTCGATAACGTCGATCCTGTAATCGGTGCGATCGCCGCTGGCGGCAGCACCGACGACACCACGCCAACCCTGAACGGCACCGCCGATGCCAACGCCACCGTGCACATTTACATCGACGGCAATCCGATTGAAGCAGGCAGCGTTGTCGCGAACGGCAGCGGTAACTGGAGCTTCACCCTCCCTGCCGACTTGCTGGAGGGGTCGTACAGCTTTACGGTCTCGGCCACTAACGGCCAGGGCACCGGCGGGCTTTCTGCGCCAACGACCATTACCGTCGATTTAACCGAGCCGCTGGCACCGACCATCAGCAACGCGACGGACGACGTTGCGGCCACCGTGGGCACCATTGGCAGCGGTCAGTTGACCAACGATGCGCGCCCAACGCTGAACGGGAGCGGTGAACCGAACGCCACCATCACCGTTTACGATAACGGCGTGGAAATTGGCACCGCTACTGTGAACGGCACCGGTACCTGGAGCTTTACGCCAACGAGCGATCTCACGAGCATTTCGCATGACTTCACGGTCACCGCGACGGATGCCGCCGGAAACACCGGGCCAGCTTCCGGGATCTTCACGCTCAATATTGATGCGATTGCCCCGAACATCCCGACGATCGGCTCGGTGACGAACGACAATGGCACGCTACCAGTGGCAATCAATCCGGGTCAGCCGACCAACGATACGCAGCCGTTGTTGAGCGGCACCGGCGAAATCGGCAGCACCATTACCGTATACGACAACGGCAATGTGCTGGGCACCGCCGTAGTCGACGAGTCAGGCAACTGGAACCTACCATCGCCGACCGTGCTGACCGAAGGCAATCACAACCTGACCGTCACCGCCACCGATCCGGCGGGCAACACCAGCGTACCTTCTGCCGCGTACCCCATTGTTATCGACACCGCACCACCGGCCATCCCGACGTTACTGACCGTCACCGACGATCAGCCGGGCCTCACCGGGGCGCTGGTTAACGGCCAGCTGACCAACGACACCACCCCAACCCTCAACGGGCGTGGTGAAGTCGGCGCGACGATCAAAGTCTTCTCCGACGGCGTGCTGGTCGGCAGCGGCACGGTGGATGGCACGGGGGCGTGGAGCGTGACGCCAACCACGCCGCTGACCAATGGAATACATCAACTGACCGTCAGCCAGACCGATCCGGCGGGTAACATCAGCGCCAGTACCGGGGGCTTCACCGTTAACGTTGATGCCAGCGCACCTGGCGCCCCGGTTATCACTTCGGTGGCGGATAACACTGCCCCAGTGATTGGCGTCGTCCCGAACGGCGGCAGCACCAACGAAACCCATCCGGCCATCAGTGGGACCGGGGAAGCAGGCTCGACCATTACGCTCTACAACGGCACAACGGTGCTCGGCACCACGACCGTTAATGCAGGGGGGAATTGGACCTTTACCCCAACCACCGCGCTGACCAGCGGCACCTGGAACATCACCGCTACCGCGACCGATGCGGCGGGGAATACCGGGCCGGCATCAGACGCGCGCAGTTTTACCATCGATGTCGCCGCACCGGGCACACCAATCATTACCACGGTGTTTGACGATCAGGGCCCGGTCACCGGAAACCTGGCTGCCGGGGCAGTAACCGACGATACCCGTCCGGCGATCAGCGGCACCAGTGAAGCCAATGCCTCCGTCAAAATTTATGACGGCGGTAATCTGGTGACCACCGTCACCGCCGACGGTAACGGCGCATGGAGCTGGACCCCAGGCAGCGCGCTGGCGCAGGGTAGCCACACCTTTACGGTCACCGCCACTGATGCAGCGGGCAACATCAGCCTGGCCTCCAACAGCGTGACCTTTGTGGTCGATTCACTGGCGCCGCTGGCGCCAGTCATCACCTCTCTGGCCGATGACGTTACCCCGGGAATTGGCCCTATTGTGGTCGGCCAGACCACCAACGACAACACGCCAACCGTGAGTGGCACGGCGGAAATCGGTGCCACGGTCAACATCTATGATGGCACTACGCTGGTCGGGACCACCACGGCGGATGCGCTCGGCAACTGGATTGTCACCACCTTAGTGCTGGGCGATGGGCCACACACGCTGACCGCTAAATCCACCGACGCGGCAGGCAACGTCAGCCCATCATCGGCAGGCTTCGCTATAACCATTGATACAGCGGCTCCGGTCGCACCGATCTTGCAGTCGGTGACCGACGACGTCACCGGCGGCGCGGTGGGCACACTGACCAACGGCCAGCTCACCAATGACAACAAACCGACGCTGGCTGGCACTGCCGAAACGGGTAGCACGGTCAGTATTTATGACGGCACAACCCTGCTCGGCACCACCGTCGCCACCGGCGGCGCCTGGAGTTTCACGCCGGGTACAGCTCTTTCCGATGGCTCGCACACGCTGATCGTCACCGCCACCGATGCGGGCGGCAACATCAGCCCGGCCACCAGCGGCTTTGTGATAGTGGTCGATGCCACTGCGCCTGTAACGCCGGTTATCACCACCATCATGGACGATGTGCCGAATATCGTGGGCGCGGTGGGGAATAACCAGCCAACCAACGATGCGCAGCCAACGCTGAACGGTTCGGCGGAGGCTAACAGCACGGTAAGGATTTACGACAACGGCACGCTGGTCACCACCGTGACGGCCAATGCATCAGGGGCCTGGACCTGGACGCCACCAGCGGCTCTCGCGCAGGGAAATCACAGCTACACCGTGACTTCCACCGATGCGGCGGGCAACCTTAGCGGGACCTCTACGGCGGCGGCTATTGTGGTGGATACCGTCGCCCCTGGCGCACCGTCGAACCTGGCTGCGAACAGCACCGGGACGCGCATCACCGGCACCGCCGAAGCCAACAGCACCGTGACCATCACCAGCAGCACCGGCACGGTTTTAGGAACGGCCACCGCTGACGGTACCGGCGCGTTTACCGTCACGATTTCGCCTGCTCAAACCAGTGGTCAAGCGCTACTGGCTTTTGCGCAGGATAGAGCGGGTAACGTGGGGATCTCCACGCCATTCACCGCACCAGATACCCGCGTGCCGGATGCGCCGACCATCACCAGCGTGGTGGACGATGTCGCCAGCTACACCGGTGTGATTGCCAACGGTCAATTGACTAATGACGCACGGCCAACCCTCAACGGGACGGCGCAGGCCAATGCGACGGTCAATATCTACAACAACGGCACCCTGCTCGGCACCACCACCGCCAATGGCAGCGGCGCCTGGAGCTTCACGCCAACCGCCAACATGACCGAGGGCAGCCACGCCTTTACAGCCACGGCAACCAACGCCAACGGCACGGGGGGGGCCTCGTCAACCACCAGCATTAACATTGATACCACTGCGCCATCGGCGCCGGGCATCAACATCAGCGCAGACGGCAGCACCCTCAGCGGGACGGCGGAAGCCAACAGCACCATCACCATCACCCTGCCGAATAATGCAGGCACGCTGACCGCCACCGCGGGCAGCGATGGCAACTGGACCCTCAACCTGCCGGTTCGCCAGATTGAAGGCCAGCATCTAACCGCCACCGCCACCGATGTCGCGGGGAACACCTCCGGTCAGAGCTCAGTCAACGCGCCAAACCTGCCGCTGTCGGCGGGGGATAACATCACTAACCTGGCGCTGACCTCCACGGCAACCACCACCAATGAGCACCTGACCGACTACGGCCTGCTGCTGGTCGGCGCGTTGGGGAACGTGGCATCGGTATTGGGGAATGACACCGCGCAAGTGACCTTCAACATCGCCGACGGCGGTTCCGGCGATGTCATCATCGATGCCGCCGCCACCGGGATCGTGCTGTCGCTGCTCTCCACCCAGCAAATCGTGGTGCAGCGGTTCGATACCGCCAGCGGCTCGTGGACCACCTTCATCAACACCAGTAATCCAGACTTCGCCAACCTGCTGACCCTCACCGGCAGCGGTGTAACGCTGAGTCTGACTGGCCTTACTGGCGGGCAATATCGCGTCCTGACCTACAACTCGAGCCTGCTTGCGACCGGGTCTTACACCAGTCTTGATGTGGACGTGCATAAAACCAGCGCCGGATCGGTTAGCGGCCCAACCACAGAGTCGGGCAATGTCATCACCGACCGCGATACCACCGGTGGGCTGGATGTCGCCCCAACCGGTACCATGGTCACGCAGGTTACCGACGCCAACGGTGTCGTAACCACGGTCGGCGCGGGCGGGGCGAATATCGTCGGGCTGTACGGCACGCTGCACATCAACCAGGACGGGAGTTACACCTACACCCTGACGAACACCTCTGCGGCAGTGTTAGGGCACAAGGAGAGTTTCACCTACACCATCACCCACAACGGCGTCAGCGATTCGGCACAGTTGGTCGTGACGCTCGGCCCGGTTCCGGCAGCCAGTTCGGTGGTCACTGCCGATGACAGCGCCGCGCTGGTGTTCAACACCAACGTGGAAGCGATCAACAACGGTGCGTCGTCGCAGTCGGGCTTTACGGTAGTGGGCGTCGGTTTGGGCAACGTGCTGAACCTCGACGTGCTCGCCAACATGAGCAACCCGATCCGATTTGATGTGGAAGACGGCAGCACCCGCACCATGACGCTGCAATCGTCGGTCGGCGGCGTGGCGCTGGCATCGACCTTTGACCTGTACATCTACCGCTTCAACGACCTGACGCAGCAGTACGAACAGTATCAGGTGCAACGAGGCTGGCTGAACGCGCCGCTGCTGGGCGGGCAGTCGAGCCAGCTGACCCTGACGCTGCCGGGCGGCGAATACGTGTTCTTGTTGAATACCGCCAGCGGCGTCACGGCGCTAACCGGTTACACCCTCAACATATTGCAGGATCATACCTATGCCGTGGACAGCCTCGCCGCCAGCACCTCCGGGAACGTGCTGAGCAACGATGTGCTGCCTGCCGGGGCGCTGCTGACCGAAGTCAATGGCGTGGCGGTGTCGGCCACCGGCACCACCACCATCAACGGGCAGTACGGCACGCTGACCATTGATGCCAAAGGGAATTACAGCTACGCGCTGAAAAGCGGCGTCGGGGCCGATAGCATCAAAACGCCGGACAGCTTCGTCTACACCGTGAAAGCGGCGAATGGCGATACCGACCGCGCGTCGCTGAACATCACGCCAACGCCGCACGCGCTGGATGCAGTGAACGATTCCAGCGCCGTGATGGCGGTGACTGCGGTGCAGGATTCGATTGGCTACAGCAACGGATCGCTCGGGTCGGCAACCATCACCACCCTGGGTAATAAAGGATCCGGCAGCGGCAGCTTTGATATCACCGGCCATGACGCGCTACTGAACGCCTCGCTGACCTTCAATGTTACGTCGCTGGTCTCACTCGGGGCGCTGAGCGTCACCTGGTCGATCGTTGAGAACGGCAATACGCTGGCATCCGGCACTACCCCGATCAACTCGCTCGGCCTGCTCGCCGCGAGCGTGACCGTGCCGCTCACCGGGCTGGAGCTGGATGCAGGACATTACACCATCTCCTTCACCGGTAACCTCGGCGGGCTGGCGGTCGGGAACGTCACCATCACCCCGACCCTGACCGGCACCACCTCACATCTGGATATCTTTGAAACCAGCGGCAGCAGTTCGGTGCACGGCAATATCTTTGACGGCAGCGAGGCCGCCGGGGCCGCCGATCAGTTGGCGAGCGTGCATACCACCCTGAGTATTACCGGCGCGGGCAGTAGCACCGCCACGCTGGATCCGGCGGCCAGTGCCAGCACGGCTACGGTGTTGGGTAAGTACGGCGCATTGCAATTTAATCTTGATGGTTCCTACACCTACACCCTGAACAACGGCGTGGCGCTGTCGTCGATGACCAGCAAGGAGACCTTCACTTACACCCTGAATGATAAAAATGGTCACACCGATACCGCAACCCTGACCATCAACATGAATCCGCAGATGGCCAGCACCGATCAGCATGACGTCCTGACCGGCTCGGCCTACGGCGATACGTTGATTTACCACCTGCTGAACGGCGCCAGCGCGACCGGGGGCAACGGTAGCGACGAATGGACCAACTTCAACCTCGCTCAGGGCGACAAAATCGATCTGCGCGAACTGTTGACCGGCTGGGATCACCAGGCGTCTACGCTCGGGAACTACGTGCAGGTCAACACCAACGGCGCTAACACGGTGATTTCTGTCGACCGTGACGGCACAGGTTCCACCTATAACTCCACCCCATTAATTACCCTGGACGGTGTTCACACCACACTCGCGGAGCTAATGCAGCAGAACCACATTATTACCGGCTAGACGACAACAGCCCCGGCGGTCACGGCTTCCGGGGCAATAACAGAAACATGCTGTGATTTTTGAAAGGGATACAATATGGGAAGAAGAGCGCCTGTCGCATTATTGCTGGCATTCCACCTCTGTTCCATTCAGGTGTATGCCGAGGATGAGCCACAATCCATCAGTTCTGAAGGACTGGCCAACGAGCAGGGTTTGCCTTCGCTCGATGGCTCCGCCGCTGAACTTCCCCTGAGTACCGCCGCACCCGGCACGCTGACGTTGGGCCACGCCGTGAGTCGCGCCGTAAACTGGCACCCGGCTATTCGGGAGGCTATCGGGAAACTGCTGACGCAAAACGAGCAGATTAACGTCGCCAAATCGAAATATTACCCGCAGGTGACCGCGGGCATGAACAATGGTTACAGCAACACCTACACCAACAACGGCTACAGCCCGTCGCTGGTGCTGTCTCTGTCGCAGATGCTGTACGACTTTGGCAAAGTCTCGAGCCAGGTCCGGGCCGAAACGGCCGGGGCCGCGCAGGAACAGGCCAACGTGCTGGTGAGCATTGATACCGTGGCGCACGATACCGCGTTAGCGATGGTGCAGGTGCAGTCCTGGCAGCAAATGGTCGACGCCGCCAAAGAACAACTCGATGCGCTCAACAGCATCGGCAAACTTACGCAACAGCGCAACGACGAAGGGGCCACCTCCCTTTCGGACGTGGTGCAAACCAACGCCCGTATCGAATCGGCGCGTTCGCAAATGGTGCAGTATCAGGCCAATCTCGACAGTGCGCAGGCCACGTTAATGACCATGCTCGGCTGGAATACGCTTAACGGGATCAGCACGGAATTTCCGGTCAAGCTTAAACAAAGCTGCATGATGGCCAAACCGGAAGACCGCCTGGTGCCGTCGGTGCTGGCGGCCTGGGCACAGGCCAGCGCGGCGCAGGCAAACCTGGATTACGCCAATGCGCAAATGACACCGACCATTTCGCTGGAGCCGTCCGTCCAGCATTACCTCAACGACAAATACCCCAGCAGTGAAGTGCTCGATAAAACGCAGTATTCGACGTGGGTCAAAGTCGAAATGCCGATTTATCAGGGCGGAGGCCTCACGGCGCGACGTGATGCCGCCAGCCATGCGGTCCAGTCTGCGCAATCAACCATTCAGCGCACGCGGCTCGACGTGCGCCAGAAACTGCTGGAAGCGCGCAGCCAGTCGCTCAATCTTGCCAGCGCATTACAAATTCTGGGCCGCCAACAGCAGCTCAGCGAACGCACCCGCGAACTCTATCAGCAGCAGTATCTCGACCTCGGTTCTCGCCCATTATTGGATGTGCTCAACGCCGAACAGGAAGTTTATCAGGCACGCTTTGCAGAGCTGCAAACGCAAAGCCAACTCCATCAGCTTCAGCTTGACTGCCTCTACAACACCGGCACGATACGCCAGGCTTTTGGCTTAAATAATCGCAGCATCCAGTCCGTGGAGATCCAGCCATGACCCGTGCCGCTCCTCCTGTTGAAGAACTCATAAGCGACCGCGCCCTCAGCAACTGGGCGCTGGCTATCGGTCACGTAGCGGCCCACTATCGGGTGGTTTGTTCGCCTGGTGCGATTCAGTCCAACGCCCCGTGGTTTAAAGGCAAAACGCACACCCCTGCCCTGACGCAGCTCTCGCGTCAGGCTGGGCTGTCGTTCCATCAGCTCACCCTCAACGAACACGCGTTCAGCCAATGGCGACTGCCGGTGGTGGCGGAACTTGAAGACGGTCAACTGGCGGTAATAGAGCACTTCAACGGCGAGGATGCGGTCGACGTGTTCATGATTGACCACGACGGGGAAAGCAACCGCGTGGTCGCCAGCAAATTGTTATCCTCGGTGAAATACGTCGCCGCCCTGCGCCCGCTGTCGGCGCTCAAGGACAGCCGCGTCGACGCCTACGTATCCCGCTTCAGCCCCGACTGGATGAAAGGGTTAGTGTTGCAGGATCTTCGCCCGTACATCCCGGTGATGATCGCCGCGTTTCTGGTTAACGTGCTGTCACTCGCCGGGATCGTCTTTTCGATGCAGGTGTATGACCGGGTGATCCCGGCGCAGTCTTACCCGACGCTGTACGTGCTGGCGACCGGGGTACTGATTTCCGTGATCTTTGGTTTTCTGCTGCGTGAAGCGCGCACGCACATCATGGACGTGCTCGGCAAACGCGCCGACATGCGAATTTCCGACCGGGTATTCAGCCACGCTCTGCGGCTGCGTAACAGCGCGGTGCCCCGCTCCACCGGCAGTTTCATTTCCCAGCTGCGCGAGCTGGAGCAGATCCGCGAAATGATCACCTCATCCACGCTCTCGACACTGGTCGATCTGCCGTTCTTTTTCCTGTTCGTCATTGTGCTCGGGATAATCGCCCCGCAGCTGTCATGGATTGCTCCGATTGCCGCGGTATTGATGGTGCTGCCCGGCCTGCTGCTACAGAAAAAACTCGCCGTTCTCGCCAACCAGTCAGCGCACGAATCGACCCTGCGCAACGCGGTTCTGGTGGAAAGCGTGCAAGGGCTGGAAGACATCAAACTGATGCAGGCGGAGAACCGTTTTTTGCAGCAGTGGAACAGCTACATCCGCATCACCGGTGAATCCGGGCTGCGCACCCGTAAAGTGACCCAGGGGCTGATTGGCTGGGGAATGTCGGTGCAAAGCCTGGTCTACGCGGCGGTGATTTTATTCGGCGCGCCGCTGGTGATTGAAGGCACGCTGACCACCGGTTCGGTGGTTGCCGCATCGATGCTGGCCTCGCGCATGATTGCGCCCATGGCCGGGCTGTGCGGCGTGCTGGCCCGCTGGCAGCAGGTAAAAGCCGCGAAAACCGGGCTCGACAGCATCATGCAGCTGCCGACTGAAACGCAGCGCGACGAAACGCTGGTGCATCAGGAGATTTTCCACGGTCACTACGTGTTTGAGAACGCGCATTTCCGCTATCACCACGAAGATCAGCGCGTGCCGCTGCGCATTTCACGCCTCGAAATTCTGCCGGGCGAGCGCGTGGCCCTGCTTGGGCGCAACGGCGCGGGCAAATCCACGCTGCTGCAAGCGCTGGCGGGCGGCGTCGATATCGTCAACGGCGATCTGCGGCTTGACAATCTCAGCATCTCGCAAATCGACATGGCCGACCTGCGGCGCAACATCGGTTTTCTCAGCCAGAACGCGCGGCTTTTTTTCGGCACGCTGCGCGAAAACCTGACCCTCGGCGCACCGCACGCCAGCGATGAAGCGGTGTTTGAAGTGCTGGAAATTTGCGGCGCCGACAGCTTCGTTAAGCGTCTGCCGAAGGGGCTGGACCATCCGATAATGGAAGGCGGCAACGGACTTTCCGGCGGTCAGCGTCAGGCGATTTTGCTGGCGCGTATGCTGCTGCGCTCGCCGAATATCGTCCTGCTCGACGAGCCAAGCGCGTCGCTGGATGAACACACCGAACGCGAGTTTATCCAGCGGCTGGGTAACTGGCTTGGCAACCGGACGCTGATTGTCGCAACTCACCGCGTGCCGATGCTGGAACTGGTGGAACGCGTAGTGGTGCTTAAAGAAGGCCAGCTGGTGATGGACGCGCCAAAAGCGCAGGCGATGAACAACAACCGTTCGCCGGTTCCGGCGGCGGCCAGCGGACGGGGGTGGAACAATGAAAACCAATCAGCGTGACATCGCCATGGACGATCTGGATATTCGTCGGGAGAACGAGTTTTCCGGCGCCAGTAAAATCGTCCTGCTCTCCGCCGTACTGTTTCTGATCCTCGCCGTATGGGCGTGGTTTGGCCAACTGGATGAAGTCTCTACCGGCACCGGGAAGGTGATCCCCAGCTCGCGTGAACAGGTTTTACAGTCGCTCGACGGCGGGATCCTCACCGAACTGATGGTTCACGAAGGCGACAAAGTACAGGCGGGCCAGGTGGTGGCGCGGCTGGACCCGACGCGATCGGAATCTAACGTTGGCGAAAGTGCCGCCCGCTACCGCGCATCGCTGGCCTCCAGCGTGCGTCTGAATGCGGAAGTGAATGACCTGCCGCTCAAGTTTCCCGACTCACTGAAAGCCTGGCCGGACCTTATCGCCTCCGAAACGCGGCTGTATAAATCCCGCCGCGCGCAGCTCACCGATTCTCAGGCGGATTTGCAGGACGCCTTAAATTCCGTCAACAAAGAACTGGCGATCACCCAGCGCCTTGAACGGAGCGGTGCCGCAAGCCATGTGGAAGTGCTGCGGTTGCAGCGGGAAAAAAGCGATCTCGGCCTGAAAATCACCGACCTGCGCTCGCAGTATTACGTGCAGGCGCGCGAGGCGTTGTCGAAAGCCAATGCCGAAGTGGATATGCTCTCGTCGATCATCAAAGGGCGCGAAGATTCTGTGACCCGCATGACGGTGCGATCGCCGATGCGTGGGATCGTAAAAAATATCCAGGTGACGACGATCGGCGGCGTTATCCCGCCGAACGGTGAAATGATGGAGATAGTCCCCGTAGACGATCACCTGCTGATCGAAGCCCGACTTTCGCCGCGCGACATCGCGTTTATCCACCCCGGACAGCGGGCGCTGGTCAAAATCACCGCCTACGATTACGCCATTTACGGCGGCATCGAAGGCACAGTGGAGACCATCTCGCCGGACACCATCCAGGACAAAGTAAAACCAGAAATCGTGTATTACCGGGTATTTATCCGCACCCATCAGGACTATCTGGTAAACAAACGCGGCCACAAATTTTCGATATCACCGGGGATGGTCGCCAGCGTCGACATCAAAACCGGCGAGAAAACCGTCATGGATTACCTGATTAAACCGTTCAACCGCGCGAAAGAGGCGCTGCGTGAGCGATAAGTGAGCGTTTACGCGGGTTATAGCGGTGGTATTTAGCCTGGCAGGTCTGTTATACTGACTGGAACACATTGGGGCTGATTCTGGATTCGACGGGATTTGCGAAACCCAAGGTGCATGCCGAGGGGCGGTTTGCCTCGTAAAAAGCCGCAAAAAAATAGTCGCAAACGACGAAAACTACGCTTTAGCAGCTTAATAACCTGCTAAGAGCCCTCTCTCCCTAGCTTCCGCTCTTAAGACGGGGATCAAGAGAGGTCAAAACCAAAAGAGATCGCGTGGACATCCTGCCTGGGGTGAAATCGCTAAAACTAATCAGGCTAGTCTGGTAGTGGCGTGTCTGTCCGCAGCTGCCCGGCGAATGTAAAGACTGACTAAGCATGTAGTACCGAGGATGTAGGAATTTCGGACGGGGGTTCAAATCCCCCCAGCTCCACCAAAATCTTCAATCGATGATTACCAGAGTCATCCGATAAAGTCTAAATAGCCCGCATGGCGCAAGCCCTGCGGGCTTTTTTGTGCCTGCAATTTGTCCCGGGAAGTCTGAAGTAAACTAATTAAATCCGAACCTTTTAGGCACCTTGTTAGGCACCTCATAAAGCATTATTGTTTTTGAGGTGCCTAAAACTATGGAAACCCTGCAATGGCAAGACAAACCAAACCTTTATCCGTCAAAGAAATCGAATCCGCCAAGCCCAAGGAAGCGGACTACGTTCTCTATGATGGCGATGGCCTTGAGCTACTCATCAAATCAAGCGGCAGTAAAATCTGGCAGTTTCGCTACATTCGCCCTGTCACCAAGAAACGTGCAAAGAAGAGTATTGGCCCCTACCCCTCAGTTACCCTTGCCGATGCCCGAAACTATCGCGCAGAGTCTCGTTCTCTTCTGGCGAAACAGATCGATCCTCAGGAGCATCAACAAGAACAGCTGCTCAGTTCGCTTGAAGCTAAAACCAATACTTTCCAGCTCGTTGCTGAACGTTGGTGGAATGTGAAGAAAGCCAGTGTGACCGAGGACTATGCAGAAGATATCTGGCGCTCGCTGGAGAGAGATGTTTTACCGGCGATTGGCGATATCAGTATTACAGATATTAAAGCTCATACACTGGTTCAGGCCGTTCAACCGGTTCAGGCCAGAGGAGCGCTGGAAACCGTCCGTCGCCTGTGCCAACGAATCAATGAGGTCATGGTTTATGCTCAAAATACTGGCCTAATTGATGCGGTTCCTAGCGTCAATATTGGCAAAGCCTTTGAGAAGCCTCAGAAAAAGAACATGCCAAGTATCCGTCCAGACCAGCTACCGCAACTCATGCAAACCATGCGTACTGCCAACATTATCCTACCAACACGATGCCTATTCATGTGGCAACTTCTTACTATCACCCGTCCTGCCGAAGCGGCTGAAGCTCACTGGGATGAAGTTGATCTGGAAGCGCGAGAATGGAAAATTCCCGCATCACGAATGAAAATGAACCGTGACCATACCGTTCCTTTATCAGATGAGGCAATGGCTGTTCTGGAAATGATGAAGCCGTTAAGCGGCAACCGAGAATTTATATTCCCTAGCCGTATCAAACCCAACCAGCCAATGAATAGCCAGACCGTTAACGCGTCGCTAAAACGTGCAGGTTTTGGAGGTGTGCTCGTTTCACACGGTTTGCGTTCTATCGCCAGTACAGCCCTTAACGAACAGGGTTTTCCACCTGACGTTATTGAAGCGGCATTGGCCCACGTGGATAAGAATGAGGTTCGCCGCGCTTATAACCGCAGCGATTACCTTGAGCAGCGACGGCCAATGATGCAGTGGTGGGCTGATTTTGTGATGGCTGCGGATCGTGGAAGCATGATTGAAGGTGGGATGAAAGGAATGAAGCTAGTTGGGTGACTAAATAGCTGCGTGGAATAGTGCTCCACTTTCAGCCAGCCCTTGCAGGTTAAGCCACCAGTCAGTAAACGGCGGGTGTCGCGTTATTAGGCGAAGCCATTTAGTAGTAATATTAGGATTGGTGATTCTGAACTCCAGAAGTTCAAAGTTAATATTAAACCAACGAGTATGAGATTAATAGCGTTTATACACATAGAGCTACCAGCTGAAAATGCGAAAAATGTTTAACCGGTGATAATATGGTTAATAGGTAAGATGATTTCATGAAAAGCATTGTGTGATGCTAGACTTAATGAGCCAAGATAAGACGATACAAAATACATACATATGAAATCGGCAATGAACTCAGAATGAAATAAATAATCACAAAAATCAATCAATTCTCGACAGTGATCAGATTCAGCCAAATAATAACAAGCCTCTTATATCTTTATAAAAGAGGCTTGTTATTTCACTGTGATTTCAAGGTTATAATTCTATTAGAAACGTTCGATTTTAGGCTGTTTCTCTTAGTAAAGCTTATATGTCTAGCGTCTATCTTTGAGCATCCATTAATAAGATCAGAAACCATTAATACAAATGCATATGGCAAAGGAAAAAAGTCAGCCGGAAGTCTAAGTTTATTTACACTACTAAACTGCAGATGTGCTTTCTCATGTGTAGTAACCGCACTATCATAATCAAATCTAACTTGAGACGTATTTGCTGGAAAATAGTTTTTTATTTCCAATAGCGCAATCCAATTATCAAGATGATTATAGAGTTCTTCATTATGGTCAAAAGCAAAATCAGCGGCTTCATTGAGATCATCCAACGAATTTCTACAATCAATTGGTGAGGGATAGAAAGCCAACTTAGCTTTTTTCAGATTGCCAGTTTTCGCATCAAACTCATAAAAAAATTGAAAAAAATCGCCATCTCTAAGCAATAATGAGTACTGCCTTGCATCAATTACACATTGATATTCAATAGGGTAATAGACTTCATTGTAAATTCCTGGCTTCCTATTTGTCCAACTTATGACCTTCTCTCTTTCTTTGAGCTCTATTAATTTTTGTTGAGTTACAGGTTTTAAAAGTGCTTCGACATGGTTTAAGCTTTGCTGCACTAATGAGAAATTCAATTTTAATCTCCTTTCTTATCAATGAGCTGCTCCTGTAGCAGTCGTCTTAACTCTTCGTTATTATTAACTAAATCCAGTACTCTTTGCATCTCATTGATCTCAGAGTCTGATTTGTGGAGATAACTTTTTCGTGCTTTGACATCATCTGGGTCTGGGCAAATGAAATTGAATATAGGGAAATCTCTTTTGATTCCTGAAATTTCGTCCACAAGCATTTGCATTTTTTCTCCATAACCAACAATATAACACCATCCTCTTGTTCGAGTTACTGCCACAAAAAATGCATTACGCATCCTTAATGAAAAATCATTAACAACTAACTGGCTATTTAAAATAAATACAATATTAGCTTCATTCCCTTTAGCCCTGAAAGGGGTCGTGATTGTAACGAACCCCTTGGGCTTAAAGACATCTGAGCTTTCAACGTAGCCGGGAATTACAGAATGAATACCGTAATTATTTAAGATGAATTGAATACGTAGCATCTCATCTTTGTTACTAGAGGACTTCAAATTAATTATGACTATTTCTTCAGGCGAGACATTTTCTTCATCAATTAAACGCTTGATGTTACTTGCAATATATTCATATTGACTTTCCCTATCATTTTCCACCTTAGTCTGGATAAGATTAAGGGCCCTCTTACCCTGCTCTGTCATAATTCCTTCCAACAGATTTAGACTATTTTCATTAGGTCTCTCGATTTGAACATCATTGCCTTTTGCAATGATTTTTGTCTGAGGATTTAAAACTTTATAGCCAATAGCTTTCCATTCATCATGGTTATAAAACATTTCATTCGGCTTATTAGTATAAAGTCCTAATGCTACTCCGTGAGCAGTCATAAGAGCAGGACGAGGAGTCCTATAGCAATTGGATAAAACAATATCTTTTTTTATGTCACCAGGATAGAATCCGTCTAAAATATCATCACTCATATTTGGGGTGCCATCTTTGGCCAAACCAAATAGCTCAGATGGACCTTTAATCTGAGTGTCTTTCAATGACTGGAATTCATCATACGCCCACACGATCCTTTTTTCATGAGGTTTGCCCTTTGCTAGTTTAAATACCACTTCAAACAACTCTTTAGGAAAATCTTGGGCTTCATCTATTAAAATAAGATCATATTCAGGCTTTATATCACTACCAATTTTTTTGAGAAGTTCTGCATATATGACAGCTAAAGCATCACTTGCTCCACGCACATCTCCTAATGTTAGTGGAGTTAATCCATACTGTTGGCAAATATGTGAATACAGTCCCGGTTTCTGCCTACCACCCCATGCATGGAAGACATTTAGATTCGATTCAAAATCTGGCGCTTTTTTGGCTTCTAAAGTATAGTATCTGGCGATTGAACTCTGCACATTTTGATATAAACTTTGTGTATTAAATAAATATAATATTTTATAATCTGGAAATTTTTTGTGCGTTATCGCAGCTTTTAATGAAAGAACTATCGTCTTACCTGTTCCGGCCAAGCCACGAATTCTCTGAGGGCCCGGGGTTAGTTGCATTGAAGCAATACGTTGAGAGTGATCTTGATTAAATGTTATATTTAGAGATTTTTTGATATAATCATTCACAGTGTTAAGGGGCGGTTCTTCATCGAGAATCTTTTTATTTTCATATATAAACGTCCCCTCTAACAATGAAAAAATTCGCCCCAGAACTTTAGAATCGCAATTGAACCCTTCTTCAACGCTATCTAACCAATTATCAATCTCGCCATATTCAATAGCTGAACTTTCATAATCAGCATACTCTTGATAGAAATTGTCTATCTCACTATTATTATTTTTACAAAAAATAACAGCGCTAGTGATCGGAACTGTGCATGTTTTTTTTCTTCTGTTGTAAAAATTTGCATCGTTTTTTAATCTACTTTTTACCTCCTCCTCATACAACTCGACAATAAAATTCCTTGCTACACTCGAACCTCCATGCTCATAATGCCAAACCTCATTCCCCTGCACCTCATCCGCACGAGAAACCTTACTTTCAACCATGTCAACTAAAATTATGCCATGTTCTTTTGTAATAATGATAAAATCTGGAACATCGGAGTCCGATGCCCGTCCCAAAGTTGCAAGCTTATAGCCAATATATCCCTCACAATGACGAAACTTATTTTTTATTAGCTCTGCAACCTGCATATGGAAAGGTTTATTCTCAAGAGCCAAAGAACCAGCTAAGAAATCAAAAGTTCCACTCATAGCACCCTCTTACCTCAATATAATTTTACTGCATTATACCATATGAATTATTTCTTTGAAAAAGATATTCATTATATCGAACCAAACCCGCCCAATTAAATTATTCTCAGCATGAAGTAGAAATTAATCATATCATTTCAATATACTTCAAACAAAAAAACAATAATGAATTAAATTAAACCACCATACCAATAAACATTGGTATAAGAAAATGAAATAATAAATAGAGTTGTAAAGCAAAGGGGATTAAAAATAGTTTTAAGCTCCTAAATGACATTACCTCACATATCAATCCATTTCTTAATCAGGCCAGCAATGTGCTTCTTACATACTAATAGTTTGACGCAAAGTGGGTATGATCAACATCACAGTGCTGAGTCAGAAAATCTTAACTATGATCTTCTCCCTGAAAATAGTACCAGTCTAAACTGAAGTCTCCGGTCTTTCTTCCATCTCACAGAGAGGCACATCGCCATGAAAAAGACCCGTTATACCGAAGAACAGATCGCATTTGCGCTGAAACAGGCCGAAACCGGCACTCGTGTCGGAGAAGTCTGCAGAAAGATGGGCATTTCTGAGGCCACCTTTTACAACTGGAAGAAGAAATTTTCCGGTCTGGGTGTGACAGAATTGCGGCGTCTGCGGCAACTGGAAGATGAAAATCAGCGGCTGAAGAAACTGGTGGCCGATCTGAGTCTGGACAAGGAGATGCTGCAGGAGGGCTGAAGCAAAAGTTCTGAGGCCGGCTCAGAAGCGCCAGGCAGTACATTTTCTGCGTGAGGCTTATCGCATCAGCGTCCGTCGGGGATGCGGGTTGCTGATACTGAGCAGAACTGTCTACCACTGGCAGAGTCGGCGTGATGATCGGGCAATAACCCTGCGCATCAGGGAAATTGCGGAAACACGAATACGTTACGGCTGTCCGCGCATTCATGTCCTGCTGCAACGGGAAGGCTGGCTGATAAACTATAAGAAAACACACCGGATTTACTGTCTGGAAGGCCTGAATCTGCGCAGGAAACGTCCCCGCAGACATATCAGTGCGGCACACCGTCAGCAGCGTCCGCCCCTGACACACATCGATCAGTGCTGGAGTATGGATTTCGTGTCGGATAGTCTGTCTAACGGACGGCGCTTCCGGGCGCTGACTGTAGTGGATAATTTTAGTCGGGAATGTCTGGCGATCCATGCCGCAAAATCACTGAAGGGTGAGGATGTGGTCAGTGTAATGGAAGCGCTGCGGGTGCTGGATAAGCGCCTGCCGGTACGTATTCAGACGGATAACGGCAGTGAGTTTATCTCGAAAAGTCTGGATAAATGGGCGTATGAACACGGTGTCACGATGGACTTCTCCCGACCCGGCAAGCCGACAGATAACCCGTTTATTGAGTCATTTAACGGTAGTCTGCGAGACGAATGCCTGAATATTCACTGGTTTTTGTCACTGGAAGATGCACAGGACAAACTCGACAACTGGCGCAGGGAATATAATCATGAGAGAACCCATTCATCATTAAATGACATGACTCCGGCGGAATTTATCCGAAGTCTCCAGAAAGATGAAGATCTCTGATTTAGCACTGGTACTGATTTTGGACCAGGGTCAACTATCTGATGAGAATGGTTGTAACTGCAACGGTTTAAGGGACATTCCTTCTGTCATTGGTTAGAATAAGGGTAACTTTTTATATAGTCGCAGTATCTTTAATAGGGTTAGGATGTGGCAATCTTTGACATTGAAAAGGACGAATTACTTCGGCTTTCCGATACTCAGCTAGAAGAGCTGATCGCTCGGCTAGCAGAAGCTGAAGTGGCAATGCACGGCCATAGCCCAGCATGTGTAAATTGGTCTGGTTCAATTACAGCGCCTGACGGTGGAATTGATATCCAAGTTAAAGTTCCAGTTGATCAACTGAAGGCAGGCTTTCTTGTAAGGCCTGATACGGTTTTTCAGGCAAAGAAACATAGAATGCCAAAGGCTCTGATTGAGAAGGAAATGGGTACCGGCAAAGCACTTTCTCCCATCATCTCTGAACAAGCCAAAAAGCAAGGCAGCTACATCATTGTCAGCTTGAGTGATGATTGCTCGCCGTCAGGAAAAGCGGATCGTCTCAAAGCCATGAGGGACGCAGTAAAAGACGATCCTAACGAAAGCAGTCTTCATCTTGATTTCTACGACCGTTCCAAACTCATTCAATGGTTGCGCCAATATCCATCAGTCATGCTGTGGGTAAAAGGGAAGCTTGGGCAAGGGTATTCCGGCTGGCAACCCTACGGAGCTTGGAGCAATCCGCCACAAGGTGTTACAGACACTTTAATCTCAGTCCCAGGCGTAACCATTACTTTACCGTCGGGAAAGGGACAAAAACTCAAAATTGATGAAGCAATTAGCCCAATGCGAGCACTTATCCGTTCGACAAATAAGGCGGTTCGTATTACAGGGTTGTCTGGTGTCGGGAAGACTCGGATCGTTCAGGCGCTCTTTGATGAAACAGTTGGAACAGATGCGCTTGACCGGACAGTAGCTATTTATGTTGATACTGGCTCTGAGCCAGTCCCGTCTGCTACAGCAATGCTTGATAAGTTGATCGCTGAGGACCGACGAGCAATTATGATCCTTGATAATTGCCCATCAGAACTCCATGCTTCGCTTGCAAGCAAGGTATCAGCCGCAGGAAAAGAAGTAAGTCTCATCACGATCGAGTACGACATCAGGGATGACAAACCACAGACAACTGAGGTTATCCACATTGAGACAGACGGTCCGGAAGTGGCAGAGCAACTTCTTATCCGTCGTTTCCCTTCTATTGGTCAGAATAATGCCCGTCGGATTGCTGAGTTTGCAGATGGTAATGCAAGAGTTGCTTTGGCTATAGCAGAGAGAGTGGAGGAAGGTGAGAGTTTAGCCCTACTTTCAGATGCGCAGTTGTTTAATCGCTTGTTTGAACAACGTAATCATCCCGACGACCATTTACGGGAGCAGGCTGAAATATTGTCACTGGTGTATTCGTTCTCGATATCCAGTCCAGATGCCGCTACCGATGAACTAGAAATATTGGGTGCGCTCTCTGGGTATCCCAAAATCCAGTTATTCAAAGCTGCTACGAAGTTAATGGAACGTCACGTCGTTCAGAAAAGATCCCACTGGAGAGCCATCCTTCCCCATGCCATTGCTAACAAGCTGGCAGCATCTGCACTTAATAGTATTCCGGTTGATCAACTTAGGGCGACCTTTGAAGCTCCGGAGCGGCCACGTTTATTGATGTCGTTCGCACACAGGTTGGGACTGCTACACAACCATGCTGTGGCAAAAGAGATCGTTAAAGCTTGGTTGCACCCTGAAGGGCTGCTTGGGCAGATAGTAAACTTGGATGATGTATCGACACGAATACTTAATTATGTCGCTCCAGTTGCCCCTGGAGCTTTGCTTGAGCGGATTGAAGAAATGCTTGTTACGTCTAATTTTGAGCATATTCAATCACGCTACAACCCACAACGAACAGCAGTTATCAAATTGTTGCAGTTACTTGCATATGAATCGAAATACTTTGAACGATGCATTAAGCTCTTAATCTGTATCGCAGACCAGGAAAGCGCGAGCAATAATTATGATTCGGCTCGAAATAAGATAAAGAGGTTTTTCCAACCGTATCTATCCGGTACTCATGCCTCTTTAGATCAACGTGTTGCGATCATTAATGAATGCATTGGTTCAAGTATGGCCGGACGTAGAGTGCTGGGGCTCGAAATGCTTGAAACTGCTCTCGGCGGACCACCGTGGACAGGATTCGGGATTAATGAGTTTGGTGCTCGGCCAAGAGATTATGGATTTCGGCCCGGTAACGATGAACTTGTTGCGTGGCTAATCACCTTCATCGATATTTTGGTGAGGTTAGGAACCTCAGGAGTTCCCGGGCTTGAAGACGATGCTAGGCGGATCTTGGCTGATAAATTTCGCTGGATTTGGCGTCATGGAGGAATAAGGTCAAAATTAATTGATGCGGCTCGCAAGTTACATGCCCATCGCCCTTGGGGTGAAGGGTGGAAAGCTGTCCGCTCAACAATTTACTTTTTCCATACAAAAAGAAAAGATAACGAAGACGTAGAACCATTGCCGGAAATACTTGTGACATTGGAACGAGAATTAGAGCCTAATGACTTGGTTCCGGCAGTCATGGCTTATGTACTCAGTAAGGGGCGCGATTTTTGGGCGCTAGATGCTGATTATGAGCACCAAGGACCTAACAAATTCAGTGAAATCAGGAAAATACTTGGTGCCAAAGCTTTCAAGTTGGGACACGAATTTGCAGTATCTCCCCATGGACTTGATGAGTTGTGCCCTAATCTTTTTTTGCAGGATGGAATGCCCTATCGCGTCGAATTTGGTAAAGGCTTAGCTAACGGGGCTCCTGACCTACGAATTTATTGGCAGCAACTAGTCATTCAATTGGATCTACAACACAAATCTCAAAGTGATGTTTCGGTCATTCGAGGTTTCATTGAAGAGACTAATTCTATCGATTCAGCTTTAGCGCAGGAACTGCTCGATCAGTGCGCACAACATTCCGAACTTCGATTCGAATTAGTCAACCTGCATCCTTGGCAGGAGTTTACTGAAATCGATCTGGATCGCTGCATGTCGCTTCTGGATGACTCTGACATACGGCCCCATATGTATGGGGCAATTCTGTGGGGTGAGCAATTCTCTAATTTGCCAGAAAGCAGGGTTCTCGAGCTTGCTCAAAAGCTGCTGAGTAAACCGAATGGTGATGACGTAGTATTGGAAGCCCTGAGTATGAAACTAGCTGATAAAGGAGATGCTGCGGATACACTAGGTCTTGCGCTACGAACGATCGGACTATCCGCTGCAATCCAGAGGTTCCGAAGAGATCACAACGATTCCGGCGGGTATATAGATTATGCAATGGAACGTGTTATCGATGCCACATTGCACTTCGATGGCAACGAGGCTGAAAAGTTAGAATGGCTAAATTCAATCTTCGCTGTTGTCGATGAGCATTATGGCTACATTTATTCTTTCGAAGACGCTATCGGTATCACCGCTGCATGGATGCCAAAAGAATTTCTCAGTCGCATTTTTGATGGTACGGAAGATCAACAACAGAGGCGGCTGCATTTCATCAATCATGATGATTCACATCTGTCTCCTATTGCGAAAATCGATGTAGATATTTTGATTGAATGGTGCGGTACCACTAAAGATCCTCATGTTTGGGCTTCAGTCGCTTCAGGTATTAATCTATGGTCAAAAGACGGTGAGCAAAGTCCTATTTGCTTGCAGGATGATGCACTGAGATTTCTAGAAGCCTCACCCGAGCCAAGAGCCGTCCTTGAGATCTTTGCCGAACACGTAGCACCTTCATCATGGTCCGGTAGTCGTGCGAACGTGATGCAACCCAGGGTTGAAGCGATAGGCCTGTTGGTCACGCACGAGCGTGCAGACATTTCTAAGTCGGCTAGAGCTGTGTATGAAAAACTGACTAACTGGGTTGAAAAGGAAAAAGAACGTGAGCGATTGGAAGATGAGGCATTGGAACAACGGTTTGAATGAAGGCTAGTAGCCGCCTTCAGAGGAATTCTGTTTAAAGGAGAAATCATGGAATCTGCACGTGATAAATATACCAGTGAGATTATTGAGGCAGAAGATCTTTGGTTACTTGATGTTGTAGATACGAACGGTTACGTATGTTGGGGATGCGGAATTGAGATGTATCCTTCCGCCTGGCAAAAAGGTAGCAAGAAAAGACCGTCGTTTAATAAAATGCCGGGCAAAGTGCATATTAACTGTGATGCTGATGCTGAAAGCACAGTGGTTAAACTAGGACAGAAGAAAAGCGTCCGCCACATGCTGGACAGCGCACCGGGTTTGATGCCCGCAGGGTTAAAACTGATTGAAAAACGACCCGTTGTTGATCCTGGCACTACTGGTCGCGAGAACAAACCCAATCCAACACGTTCTACATCGTCAGCATCCAGCGAAGGAAATGCTCCAGCGCGGCAATCCCGCCGCCCGGTTAACGCTATTCGCCAGATTTGTAGGGCATTTATTCGCTTCCCGTATGACCGTGGTATGTCACTAAATATCCCAGGTATTGATGCCGATACTTACATGACCGTGTTTAAAAAACTAAAAGATCCGGTTCAACCCTACCCTGAGCGCCGAGTTTTTTATTCGCAGTTGTTGTGGCAGAAATTTGAGCAAGACGAAAACCGGATTGTCATTCCGCTCTCGGGAGAATGGACAAAAGACGAATCTGGTAAGTTTAAGCCCTCGCGTAGCTATAAACTACACATTGAGTGGGGAGACTGGTCAAAAGCTAAAAGAACTATGCTTTTTAATGAGCTCGAAACTGTACAGGAAGAAGCAAAAGAAGCAGTAAATAAAAAATCTAAAGAGAGAGCTCAAGTCTTCTTTATCGGTGAGCAAAGCACTGAGAATCCGGAAATCTTCTACGTTAATGATTATCGGTTAATCTGCGCGATTATGGGATATATAATTTACCCTTGACGTAAATGGGCCTTATTGCAAAATGGAGGCCCATTTACATAATTATTTTCGGCTACCACCAAGGCTACGTCAACCCTATAAATTTGAGTCTATTTCTCCATCATTCTGCTTCTCTTGTAGACACAATCACTGCAGTCAACATAATAATAGTTATATTAATAATGTTTTATTTTTCAATAGCGTTATGTGGGGTATTTCCATAGCGATATAATTTCAAAACTCATCAAGACTGATCGTATAGCAGTTCCCCTGACAGGCATCAAAATATCAAAACCATAAAAACATTAATTGTTCGTGTTATTTTTCATAACTTTATCAAACTCTACTTTTAGATCACGTATAGACCATTTATTAATTCTGCGGTAGATAGCTTCCTCTCTATCGCCTGTATCATTTACCCATTTATCCGGATGTAGTGGCACACTGAATTTGGCCACCTGAACAGAGGTGATATGCTCACCTCAGAACAACACAGGTGCACCAATGAAAAGAAAAAATTTTAGTCCTGAATTCAGACGTGAGTCAGCCCAGTTGGTTG
>NZ_JALIGC010000026.1:0-50944 GCF_024764775.1 Scandinavium manionii
TGTAGCGACTGTCAAGACTGCGCATCGCTGCATTACGCCCGTCGGATGCGCTGTATTGATTGGTGTAGTAATACACTTTGGCGCGGAAAGTCTGCGTATCCGTATTAATAAAGTTATAGCCCGCCTCGGTGCCATCAATATACCAGGCCTGGCCGTTGTAACCGATATACGGCAGGGCCCAATAATCGGCATGACGGGTTTTATATGCCGTGCCGTATGAACCTCCCTGGACACCAAGAGAAAAATCCGCGCTGTGCGCCGTATCTATTGCAGACAGCAGAATAAACGGCACAAGTGCCAGGGATTTGCGCATGCAATTTCCTTTCCGGGTGAACGCCGCTTTATGCTGCATGAGGCGATTCATCATTGAGTTCTGTCCAGTTGTTGCTTCCAGCGCTGGAACCAGGAGTGCCTGACGGGATGAACTAAGGCGTGCAGCGCGCGCGCGTAATCCAGCATCAGGCCCGGCGTCCAGGCCATGGTGGTAGCGCGTTTGCGCAGCTGGGCGGCAATCCATAATTCGGGCATGAAAAAGAGTCTGATGAAGTGCAGCCACCCCAGTCGGTGGGAAAGCACGCCGTCCAGCGCCGCCTCGAGCCCGTAGGCCACGCTGCTGGAACAGTTGCGCCACGTCAGGTTGTACGTGTTGACTTCCCGATAGCGGGTCCAGAAGCGCTGCAATGCCTGAGCGTTGTAATGCTGAAAAACAATTTTCCGGTCGGAATCGCACCAGGCCGCCGCCTCGCTTTGGTAGCTCTTTTGAAATTCACCCTGCACATTGTTTTCCTGAATCGCTTTTAAGGTCTGAAAAAATTCTGATGGCGAACGGTCAATTTCGACGGCGGGATACAGGCTGATGTAGATGTCAGGCGACATTTCAAGCGCAGCGTGCCCGGTTGAAATCACGCCGTCGACGTCCACCGCGGCGATATAGCGATTAATGACCGGTCTTGGAATTGGCGAATTTTCAGAAGAGCCTTCCGGAGTCCAGATGTGAATAATCAGCGGCCCCGTGGCGTGAAGTGGATTTACTGACTCCGCAATTGGCGAATGCGCGTCGGACTCCATGATGTTGAAGAACGTCGAACCCTCACGTAAGCGCAAAGCACGGACAGCCAGCCGAACACACTGCACGCCACCGAGGATCATGATCACGCCGAGAAGCTGCGAAATGGTGCCGTGGTGGTGAGTGGGATAGGGCAAAAAGAGAAACAGCGCAAAAGCCAGCTGTGCCAGCCCTCCCATGAATACACGGCGCCAGCGGTGGTAGCGCACCACCCAGGCAGAGGCCATGACGAAAAGCCCGGTGATGAAAAATGCAAAACCAAACAAAATGGCCAGCAACAGATTGCTGCTTTCACGTCCGGAGAGAATGAGCACCGCGATGAAGAAAAATATGCCGCCTTTGAAATAAAAGACTGATTTCTGTGCGCCTTTGGCGCTGCCGGCGAAGAAAAGGGTGACAAGGCTTTCAATCAACAGCAGGAGGCCAAAAACATGAAAAGGGAAGTAGCGCATGCCTTCCACACCATCCAGGAAAATCGAGAAACCGAGCCCTGACCAAAGCACGCCTGTTACCCCGAGTATCGGGGCCGACTTGCGTACAAAAGCCACGCCCATCAATAAAAGTGCAATCTGCAACATGGATTACGCCCCCTTGATGACCCGAGCGGATTCGGTGCCCTGAAATTCACCGACCCAATAGCCTATGAGCGCCACGCCATTCGGCTGTTGCAGCGCAATCAGTTTTGTTTCCTGCAGATGTAATTTATTTGACGGAGAAAGCGTCAGTAAAAAACGAAAAGATCCCTTAATCGCCCGGCCGCTTTGCGCTAGCGCCCAGCGATCACGCATTTTTTGTTGATCGTCGGGAGACATGTAAGTGAACAGTTCATCAATATGGCGAATACTGGAGAGCTGTTGGGTCAACGCAGAAGGTGAATTGTCGTCCCAGGTCAGGCGTCCGCTGGTGAAATCCAGATAATACGATGACGCGGGAGTCGCCTCCTGATGATGCTTGAGCATATAGACAAAATTCAGCAGCAGCGCTGTGCCTGACAGATAACACTGGGCCAGCAAAAGGGGCTCGCCAGGGCGTAAACCCGGGACAAAAAGCGGGCCGTTACGCTGCCAGGAGTAATAAATAACGATGATGCAAAAGCTGAGAAATGAAATTGCGCCGAGCTGATTGCCGATTATTACGGGTATCAGGATCATGAGTACAACCGGAATACAGGCCAGGCCAAACAGGAATACCTCACCCTGGGATTCATCAACGGGCTGGTGGAAGACATACACTGCACTGATACATAACAGCACCCACAACACGCCGCCCGTGAGCCATTGGTGAGGTACGGCAGTCTTCTGTCGCCAAAACAACCCCATCACGATGGTCGTCAGCAAAATGGTGCCGACCACGTTGGCGGACCACCAAATCCACAACGTCGACACGAAATCAACGTCGTGACGCAGGACGACCCATCCCCCGCCCAGTGCGGCGGCAACGGCGCTAGTGAGCACGGTCGCCACCAGCCACACGATGAGGCTGTAGAGCATGTCGTGGGAGCGGGTGAAATGGCGGACGCACCAGGCAATCGCAAAATCGTTGGATAACGAAATCACCGAATGTACCAGGGAGGTTTCAAGCGAATGGCGCAGGGTCACATCAAGAAGCGTTCGCACCAGAAACAGCCCGAGGAATAACCAAAGCCAGTTGCGGCGTGACGTCAGCAGGAAAGCGCTGACCGCCAGGCCCGCAGGGAACCAGACAAACGAGACCCGGCTAGCCGGGTCATCGAGAAACAGCGATATATATCCGAGAAAATAATAGAGCACGCACCACAGCAATAACTGCATAATGAATTTGGGTGAAAGCACGATGACCTCGCAATGCATATCAGTGGCACTGGCGTGACACTTAACAGCATAGAACAAGTTTTTTTGTTGTAGGTGCCACTTTCTAACTTTTGCCCAGCGCATTTATGCCTATGAATTGAATAGCATTCACATCAGTGGCGCGGAAAGGGATATCAGTCTTTCATATGGCGATAAAAGATATCAGAAGATTTAGCATCAATTATTTTATGGTCGCTATTTCTGAGTAAGACATAGGTACCGTCCATATAGCTCCAGAATGTCCCTGGTTTCGGCGCGGGTAAATGCCTTATACGCCAGGAAGTGATGTTGTAGTCTTTAGTGAAATTGATGTCCGGCGCTTTGTCACCAATGCTGTATTCATGGTAATTCGATCTGAATGTATGCTCGTCGAAGTTATGGTCATTAGCAAAGGCAATGCAGGGTAAGGCGATCACAAAATACATCAAATACTTCAAAATAAACCTCGACATTAATAATGGAAAACAGGAAGGGTAAATATCAAATACACCCAAAAATAATGGAGGTATATTGCCTTTGCTAACGTAAACTCTTCATCAACCATCATCGGCTTTATTTCGGCAATACGTGCAGCGTGCTGAAAAATAGACAAATAACACCGAATTGCAGCAGCTTTCAGCCAGTAGGGGGAGAAATCCCCCAGGCCTTATGCGATGCTTACATGCAGAATTAAGCGCTCAACAAGAGAATATTCATGACGAGTAAAATCACGCTAGCCATGTTCGCATTCGCCGCGAACTCGATCCTGTGCCGGATTGCGCTCAAAGATGTGCATGTTGATCCCCTGACTTTTAGCAGCCTGCGCCTGCTGAGCGGTGCCATCGTGCTGTTTGTCCTGCTGCAGAAACCGTTCCTGAATCGCCGGATTGAGTGGAAAGTGAAAAATGCGCTTATGCTGGCCGTTTATGCCATCGCCTTTTCCATCGCTTATGTTCATCTCGGTACCGCCGAAGGAGCGCTGCTGCTGTTTGGCACGGTGCAGTTGGTGATGACGGGCTGGGGGATATATCGGGGTGAAAAGTTAACCTGGCTGAAAAGTGCCGGGATTGCGCTGGCAGCAGTGGGGATTTGCTGGCTGCTGCTGCCCGGGGCGAACAGTCCAGCGTACGTTCCGGCGGCAACTATGATGCTGGCCGGGGTTGGCTGGGCGGCCTATAGCATCGCAGGGAAAAGCGTTCATAACGCCACGGCGGCGACGGCGGGTAGCTTTATATTGGCCTTTCCCGTGGCCCTGTTGCTGTCGCTGACCCTCAATCCAGCGGTGCACGCGGACACGCATGGCGTGCTGCTGGCGCTGATATCAGGAGGAATGACGTCTGGCGCGGCCTATGCGCTGTGGTACGCCATCGTGCCGACGTTGACCTCTTCGACGGCCAGCACCGTTCAGCTGAGTGTGCCGTGCATTTCGGCCCTTGGCGGTGTGGCGTTTCTCGGCGAACACCTGACACTTCAGCTGGTGGTGTCAACGGTGACGGTGATTGCGGGGATTACGATGACGATTTATGCCGATAAACAGGTGCGGGGAAAAGTGGCCTCGCCGTAAGGCATACGGGTCAGGTAGTGTCGGTGTGATACGGTTTCAACGGGTTATGAATAATTAGGGGTATAATTGTTCAACTCAGTGATACGAAACCGGACAGCCATGAAAGACGACATCAATCAGGACATTACTTTTCGCAAGCTCAGCGTCTTTATGATGTTTATGAATAAAGGCAACATCGCCCGCACAGCGGAAGCGCTGGGGCTGAGCAGCGTCAGCGTGCACCGCGCGCTGCACACCCTTGAAGAGGGCGTTGGCTGTCCGCTGTTTGTCCATAAAGGCCGTAATCTGGTGCCGCTGCCAGCGGCATGGACGCTGCTGGAATACTGTCAGGACGTGATAAGCCTGATGAGCAAAGGGCTGGAGCAGACGCGGAAAGTGGCGGGCGTCGGTAGCGGACGTTTGCGTATCGGCACGCTCTATTCGCTGACCCTGGAAACGGTGCCGAAAATCATCATGGGCATGAAGCTGCGTCGTCCGTCGCTGGAACTGGATTTGACCATGGGCTCGAATCAGATGCTGCTGGATATGCTCGAAGATGACGCCCTCGACGCTATCCTGATTTCGACCAACGAAGGCGAATTCGCCGGGTCGAAATTCGATGTTATCCCGCTATTTCACGACGATATTTTTCTCGCCGCACCCGCCAGCGTCGCGCTGGACACCTCTCAGGATGCCGATCTGCGTGATTACGCCGACCGGAAATTCGTCTCGCTGGCGGAAGGATTCGCCACCTACGCCGGTTTTCAGGAAGCGTTCAGTATCGCCAGCTTTCAACCAGAAATTGTGACCCGGGTGAATGATATTTTCTCGATGATCAGTCTGGTGCAGGCAGGTGTGGGATTTGCCCTGATCCCAGGGCGAATGAAGAAAGTGTATGAGAACGATGTGCAGTTGCTGAAGTTGGCGGAACCGTATCAGATGCGCCAACTGATTTCGATTGTCTATTCGCATCATCGCGAGCGCGATAAGGACCTGCTGGCGCTGGCGGCGGAAGGGCGCATGTATGCCCGAAGCATCAGCGGCTAAGGCGTTTCAGCAGGTGCTGCGCAACCTCAATGCTGTTACGTTCCAGGCAAATCGCTTCACCTTGCCAGCCTGAAAGATGCGTCAGTCCGGTCAATACGCTGCCCGGCGGCATTTCAATGGCGAGTCGGGCGTCACGCTGATTGGCGGACACCATCGCGTCTTGCCACTGTACGGTTCGCGCCATGTTATAGGCCAAATCGTCGGCGATTTTCAGGGGCTCCCACAGCACGCGGCCCGTAGAGCCACTCAGATATGCACGCTGCGGGCGTGACAATGTCACGGATTCAAAGGCGTGAGCCAGCTTTTCAGCGGGTTTATCCAGTAGCGCGCAGTGCGACGGCACGCTGACTGCAAGGCGGGTTGCCTTACTGGCCCCGGCTTCCAGCGCGTTGTGCGCCACAATCGCCATCTCTTCATCACTTCCGGCAATCACAATCTGCGTTTCGGCATTCAGATTGGCGATGTACGTCTGTGTGCCCGCCATCAGCTTTTCGACGCGGGAAAGGGTCAGGCCGACAATCGCCGTCAGGCCGTAGCCGCGCGGATACGCCTGCTCCATCAAATCACCACGCAGCGCCACCAGGCGCAGCGCATCATCAAAGGCCAGCGCACCGGCCATCACCGCCGCAGGATAGGCCCCAATCGACAGGCCGCTGACGATATCGGGTTTGACGTCATGACGCATTAATTCACGCGCCCATGCCACGCCGACTATCAGTAAACACAGCTGCACCGCACGGGTGTGCTGTAACGCATCGGCGCTGTCCAGAGTGTCAGTTTCATCGCCGAGCACGTCACGCACTTCAGACAGAATGGCGTCGCCGTCGGGCAGATTTTGCAGCATACCGGGGCGCTGAGTGCCCTGGCCGGGGAAGGTAAAGAGGATTTTCATTATGGCTCCCTGTGCCACGGCGTCGCGGTCAGTTGCGGGCCGGAGGCGGTTTTGAGCAATACGCGTCCTTCGCGTAGCCATTCGTTTAACGCGAACGCGCCGAAGGGCGTTTCAACCTGGGTGTCAGCCCGGCACGGCAATTTTTCCACCTGCGCCTGCCACTGGCATAACTCATCGTGAGTCAGCGGTTGCGGCGCGCGGATGATCAAATCGAGATCGCTCTCGGCGTGCAGGACGGGAATTTCGGTGGCGAGCGCATAACCGGTGCTGCCGGTAATACCCCAGTGCCACGGCCACGCAAAGGTGGTCAGTAAAATAGCCGCCTGAACAGGCGGCTGAGAGACAAACGGGGAGTGCAGCAGACGTTCGCGATCGGCGAGCATTTCGGGCGTGACGACGCGCGAAACGGTCTCTGCTTTCACCCAACCGGCGGCGCGTTGTTCGCGCTTGATGCCGCGCACGCCCACCGGGATATCAGCGTCGTCATTCACATCGCGCCGGACCACCACCGGTAGGCCGGTGTGCCATTGGCTGGCGACCCACGCCTCCTGAATGTTCAGTAAAGCGTCGGTGTTGCTGAGCCACAGCAAATCGTGGGGGCGCGATGTGAAAGTCATATTACATGCCTGAAGTTAAGGTAATGAACAGTGGTAACGACAGGATACACAGAACGGAGCTCAACAGCAGCACGGCTTCTGCATCTGGAGACTGAACGCCAAAGCGGTTACCGAATACTACGCCGAAGAAGCCCGCAGACAGCGCGATCATCAGGATAGCGGTGATTGCCACGGAGCCGTGCAGACCGAACGCCAGAACGATACCCCAGGCGATGAACGGCTGAATCAGCAGTTTGGTGATAGTGGCAATACCCACGACCGCATTCAGTTTCAGTTTACGCGCAGACAGGATAACACCGGTCAGGAACAGGGCTGCGGCAGTCGCAGACAGGCCCAGTGGTTTAATCGCAGACAGAACCAGGTCCGGCATTTTGATGCCAATCGCCGACAGAATCACACCCAGCAGCGGGCCCATAACGATAGGTTTTTTCAGCGAACGCCACATCAACACGGGAAGCATTGCCAGGGTAGAACCGCTGTTTTCGCCCGCTGCCAGCGCTTTTTCGCGCTCAAGGATAAGCAGGCAGAACGGGGTCATCAGCACGGAACCGCAGGCGATAGAGACCGCAACGGACAGGGACGTGGCAGATCCTTCACCCAGAACGCTGCCCAGAATTGGCAGGCCCAGCGCCGCATAGTTCGGCAGGGCAACGGTCAGCGTCAGCACCGCAGCATCCTGCGGAGACTTTTTGAAGACCTTGGTTGCGAGGAAGTAGATAGCCGCGTAAGTAATCCACATTGCGCCAGTCAGGACCACAATCAGGGGAGACTGAGCGGCAATACCCGACCACGGCGTCTGCACGGTTGCGCTAAACAGCGCCGCAGGCAGGGCGAAATCCATAACAAAGATATTCAGCAGCGACACATTTTTGTTGTCGACCATTTTAGCTTTGCCGGCCCAGAAGCCCAGCAGCATGATAAGGAAGATCGGAGCAAGGGCATGAACAATTACGTAAGTCATAGAATTAACCACCTGTAGATAAAAAAAGAGTCTACGTGCCATCCTTCAGGCTGCCATTGCACAGCGTGAACGAAGGTGCGTATTGAACATTTGCGATGTTTATAATTTTCTAAAAACGGCTGTACCGTGGGCGCTATGTTGCGCCCGACGGCGACCGCTTTCGGCAGGTCTTTTTTTACGTACTTCTTACTACAACGGCTCGTTACCAGCTGGCGCGCATTCGTTCGCGTACCAGAGCCGAGCTACGGCGATTCTCCGCGCCGAGGCGGTTTTTCAAACTTGGATCCTGACGTGCGTCGCGAACAGACTGTTGCAGGATGATTAACACCTGCGCCAGGTCGGCATCGCTTGGCGCGTCCGGGTTGCTGATGTTCAGCAAATCAGACAGCAGACCCAGCGTCGCATAGTTGCTCACGTCGTAGGCCATTGGCGGAATGGTTGCCGCCAGTTTTTCCAGCGCTTCAACGGTGCGCAGGGTGATACGTGCGGCGGAGTCTTTACCCATCGCATGCACCAGAACGCCCTGGTCGTTAAAGGCAATCAGACGGTTGGCCTGATAACCGTGCGCCAGGAAAGCACCGGACATCGCTTTACCGACGATAAGGCCGATAACCGGATGGCCCGCCAGACGCGCTTTCGCATAAGCGCCTGCGGCACCGGCCAGCGCCTGGTGAATGCCGAAGGCTTCTTCACGGCGGCCATAGGCCTGGCTCGGCACGTCGATTACCGCAATAATCGGGCGCTTCACGTCGCTGTTGGCATCGGCATCAATGGTTTCGTTGACCACTTTTGCCAGCGTCCAGCCTTCCAGCAGACCCACTTCACCTTTTACGGCGCGCGGATAATGGTTGTTTGCATCCGGGACCACGGCGATAAAACGCACGTTTTCACCGTTGAGTTCACCGTCAGCCACCTGAACAGAAGGGCACAGGCCGCTCATACGTGGGGCATTAGGGGCCAGTTTTTCCAGCCAGACTGCACCCCGGCTATTGGACTGAGTCATCATTTCACCTCCTGGGCAAAGAGCTGTTTAATCTGGTCGGTATCGGCCTGCTGACGCGTATCAAACTGGGTCAGGCGAGCCAGATATTCGGCATATTTATCACTGCGGTTTTGGGCCGGAACGCCTTTGGCGATAGCGTCGTTCATCGCCGTTTTCACCGCGTTGATGCCGTCACCGACCAGCGCATCAACCAGACCGCTCTCGGCGCGAATTTCGCCGCCGGTCATGCTCCAGATAAATGGACGGTCGCGGGAGTCGTACTCGTCAATCCCGGCTTCCTGCTCGATAACCTGCGGGCCGTTCAGGCCGAGACGCGCTTCACGGGTCACAATCAGGTAGCTGCACAGCGCGGCGGCGATGGACATCCCGCCGAAGCAGCCGACGGTGCCAGCTATAATGCCGACGACCGGGGTATAGCGGCGAAGGTCAACGATCGCGGCGTGGATATCGGCGATAGCCGCCAGGCCAAGGTTGGCTTCCTGCAAACGAACGCCACCGGTTTCGAGGCACAGCACGGCCTGAGTCGGGATGCCGTTACGGTTATCTTCTGCTGCCAGTTCAAGTGCCGCGGCCATTTTGGCGCCGGACACTTCGCCCATGCTGCCGCCCTGGAAGGTGCCTTCGATGGCAATCACCACAGCAGACTGGCCATTGATGGTGCCGCGTGCGACGACCATGCCGTCATCAGACTGCGGTACCACGCCCTGCTGTGGGAGCCATGGCGACATAATGCCTTCGAACGGGTCGAGCAGTTCGCGGTAGCTGCCGTCGTCCAGCAGCGCATGGGCGCGTTCACGGGCCCGTAATTCAATAAAGCTGCGGTCGTTACGCATGGCTCACCTCTTCAAAAACCTGTTCGATACGAATACGCGCCACGCCGGGTGTCGCGCCGAAATCGTGGATCACCAGCTTGCCCGCAGGCAGACCGTTAATCAGGTTCAGACGGTCGAACAGCGCATTCCAGCGGCTGGTGCTGTTGTCCACTGAAGTAGTGATATCAATGCTGAGGGTTTCCCCGGCGGCTGCGGTGAACAGCACTTCCATATCACCGGAACCAACGACCCCTGCGAGAGCTTTGCCACTGAAGGTGCGGCTGGCAGGGAATGACAATGTAATGTGTTCCATAACATCCTCTTTAAATTGAGCAAGACGCGGGCTGGCTGACCCTGTCGAGAAACAGCGTGGCGGCGAGCAAATCGGCGGCACCACCGGGTGAGGCGTTGAGCGCCAGCATTTGCGCATCAAGACGGGCGAGAGCCTCGCGGCCGGCCTGTTGAGCGCAGCCCCCGGCGGTGAGTACCGCACGTGCGCCGTTTTGCATGGCGTTCAGGCCGGTCATTCCGGCGCGAGACAGCACGCAAGTGTCGCTAAGCGAGGTCATGACCGCCATCAGCGCATCGAGACGGGCTTCGCTTTCGCAGGCTCCGTTCGCGCGACTGCGTAACAGCTGCGGTAATGCCAGCGTCATCACGTGGGGGAAGGCCTGTTGCGCTTCTTCACGTGCGCCGGGCACCTGATAACGGTGCGTGGCCTTCAACCCTTTGCTGAAGACTTTCGGCGCGGCGCTGTCTGGTAGGCGGGCAAGTCCGGCGGCGGTATCCGCAATCTGCTGCGCGCTGGTACTTTCGCCCTGCATCGCGGCGGCGCTGACTAACAGGCCCAGTGCCCAGATAGCGCCGCGGTGGGTATTAACGCCATCGGTGGCGGCCATCATCTGCCGTTCGCCTTCGCGTCCCAGACGGCCGACGGTTTCGCGCAGGGCGATGTCGGCGGGGCGCAGCCAGCTTTGCTGGGCCAGTTGCAGAAACGTGGGGGTCAGGCTGTGCGCAGAGCGCTCCATCAACGCCAAAGACAAATCGTGATGGGCACCGTTACCCCGGCTGTCCACCAGACCCGGCTTCGGGCTTAATCGCGCTTCGTCGATCAGGCAGTCGCGGGCGAGTGTCGCTAGTCGCTGGGCCTGAACCTCTGCATGAGTCTGTGACAGCTGTTTCATTACCAGCTCCGGAATTTCGCAGGTGGGTTGTAAAGACCGTCAGACCATTCCACCAGATCCGCTACGCTGCCAGCAGCGAGCAGGGAACGGGAAGCATCACTACGGCGAATGCCCATGTCTTCCGGATACACCACTTTGCCGCTCTTACGCAGTTCGGCGACGCGTTTAGCGTCAACGCCGAGGCCGATATCGGTGATCCCGGCGACCGCTGCAACCATTGCCCGGCGCTCTTCCATGCTTTCGCCACGATAGAGATAGGCAATGCCTTCTTCGGTCAGCACGTGGGTCACGTCGTCGCCGTAAATCATCACCGGTGCCAGCGGCATGCCGGAGGATTGCGCCACGTCAACCGCATCGAGTTTTTCCACGAAGGAGGGTTTTGCACCCGCCTGGAAGGTTTCGACCATTTGCACGACCAGTTTTTTACCGCGCACCATCGGATCGGGATCGGTTTTCATGTTCATCCAGGCCGGTGTCGCATGACGGCGACCGTGCGGGTCATGGCCCATATTTGGTGCACCGCCAAAACCGGACAGACGACCGCGGGTAACGGTAGAGGAGTTCGCCAGACCATCAATCTGCAGGGTGGAGCCGATAAACATATCCACCGCGTACTGACCTGCCAGCTGACAGAAGGCACGGTTGGAGCGCATTGAGCCGTCGGCGCCGGTGAAGAACACGTCCGGACGGGCGCGGATATACTCTTCCATACCCAGTTCACCGCCAAAGCAGTGCACGCTTTCCACCCAGCCGCTTTCAATCGCCGGGATCAGCGTCGGATGCGGGTTGAGAGTCCAGTGCTTACAAATTTTGCCTTTCAGACCGAGCTGTTCGCCGTAGGTCGGCAGAAGTAGTTCGATAGCGGCGGTATTAAAGCCGATCCCGTGGTTCAGGGACTGCACCTGGTGTTCCGCATAGATGCCTTTAATCGCCATCATGCCCATCAGGATATGTTCCTGCTTGATGAGGCGCGGGTCGCGGGTAAACAACGGTTCGATAAAGAACGGCTTATCGGCGACGACAACGTAGTCAATCCATGAGCCTGGAATGTCGACGCGCGGCAGGTCACATTCGTCGTCGACCAGTTCGTTAACCTGGGCGATAACAATGCCGTCGCGGAAGGCCGCGGCTTCAACCAGCGCTGGCGTATCTTCGGTGCTTGGCCCGGTATAAAGGTTACCTTTACGATCAGCTTTAAAACCGGCGATCAGCGCAACGTTCGGGCACAGGTCGACGTAAAGACGGGAGTAGAGTTCGATGTACGTATGGATTGCGCCGATTTCGAGTTGACCATCCTGCAGCAACTGCGAAATGCGCAGGCTCTGAGGACCGGAGAAGGAGAAGTCGAGCTTGCGGGCGATGCCTTTTTCGAAGATATCAAGGTGTTCGCTACGTCCTACGCTCGGCATAATCATATGCAGGTCGTGGACTTTCGCCGGGTTAACTTCGGCGAGCATACGCGAGAGGAAATCGGCTTGCTTCTGGTTGTTACCTTCCAGCACTACACGGTCGCCGGGGGCAATCAGTTTTTCCAGCGCATCCACCAGACTCTCGGTGGGAATTACCTTGCCCTGCACCGGGAGGGACGCTACACGCCGTGCTTTTTCGCTACGACGCGTGCTCCAGTTCCGGGCCGGAGTTTGGCCAGTATTCATAATTAACCTCCTGATTCAGCAAATCATTTTTGCCTGGATTTATGCTGCAGTAAGTCTGCTCCGTTAGGAGTAGAGCATCAATTAAGCTGGACTGCGGATTGTTAGCCTAAGAGTAATAATTTCCTGGGTAATTATGTGATGACGATCGAAGCAGGAAGGTTGAGTGTAGACTACGGGGGAGAATGCAGGACGGGCCCCAATCAAAGCTGACAGGTGCCCGGTCTGGAAAAAAAAGAGGATAGGTGACTACAGAAAAAGCATGGACAGAGGAAAGATTATTTCTTTTTGCTGAGCATCGATTTCAAATCAGCAAACGGATTGTACGTCGCCGCATCGACATCGTTTTGCGCGTCTTCGCCTGCCACAACGCGGGTGCCGTACTGGTCCGCTTCGGTGTATTTTGAGTGCTCGTGGTCATGACAATACAGACACAACAACTCCCAGTTACTGCCGTCTGGCGGGTTATTGGTGTGGTCATGATCGATATGGTGGACCGTTAATTCGCGCAGGTTGGAATACACAAACTCCCGCGAGCAGCGTCCGCATACCCATGGATAGATTTTTAGCGCTTTCTCGCGGTAACCGCTTTCCAGTCGCGAGTAGTTTTTTGGGATAAGAGCCATGGCCGTTGTTACCTGTTAAAAATCGAAAATTTTACGTCAGTGCGCCCAATGTACCCGAAGGCGAAATGAAAAGGGAATGGATGTTTATTTTTAAGGATAATTCATTCCGCCCTGAGCCTGTTGAGGAAACTCAGTAGGGTTTGATTGAACAGCGCGGGTCGTTGCAAAGGCGCGAAATGGCTGACGCCGGGCAGAATCGTCAGCGTTGCGCCGGGAACAGTGTTCGCCAGATACACCGCGTGTTCGGGTTTAATAAATTCATCGTACTCGCCCAGCACAATCTCGACCGGCACGTGGATGGCGCGTAAATCATCGGCGGAATAGTTAGGCTGGGTGCGCATCATTTCACTGACCGAGGCCACAAAATCGTCGAATTCTTCCGGCGTGGCCGACAGCGCGGCGTAGTCCTGGCGGTGGCGGGAAAAACAACGGTCAATCACCAGGCCGGGCTGCATCTCTTTGGTTCCGGAAGGGTCCATATTACAGGCGAAGAAAAACACGCCAGCCGAGCGTGCGGGGTGCAAAGACGCCAGAACCAGCGCGGTGCAGGCACCGTCGCTCCAGCCTGCAAAATAAGCCTGTTTTAGCTTCAATGCGTCCATTACCGCCAGCACGTCCGACGCCATCAGATGATATGAATAGGGTTGGTTATCGCGGGTGCTGCGACCGTGCCCGCGGCTGTCGATAAGCACTGCCGTGTATCCTGCGTCAATCAGCGCCGGAACCTGATAGCCCCAATTCCCGGCATGGCCCAGACCGCCGTGCAGCAGAATAACCGCAGGGCCATCGCCGCAGGTGGCGTACCCGATTTGCGCCCCGTCATGCTCCAGCCAGCTTTCGACAGCGGTTGACGGCAGCGGCGGTGCGCCGGACGCGTGAAACTGGCTAAGATCGAGATCTTCAATCGACATGGCAATGACTCCAGCAACATTCTGTCGTCAAATTATAGCGATTTTCTTTTTCAGAATGGGCTGGGGTGATGGGCGTCGATCGGTTCTTCGGTGATGGGATGCACGAAATGCAGTTCGCTGGCGTGCAGCATCAGGCGCGGCGTTTGTTCGCAGCCTGGCGGCAGAAGCCCGCCGTACAGGTCACAACCCAGAATAGGGTGGCCTAGCAGCTGGCTGTGAATGCGCAGTTGATGGGTGCGCCCGGTTTCCGGCGTCAGCTGGACGCGCGTCACCGGCACAGAGGTCCCGTCTGCCTGCGCATAATGTAAACGCTCAATAACCCGATAGCGTGAACGCGCGGGCTTGCCAGTGATGGCGCAAATCGACATCAGCGGGAACAGCGCCGGATCTTTGGCAATCGCCGCGTCTATTACCCCTTCATCGTCGGGCAGATGTCCACACAGCAGGGCGCTGTACACTTTGGTCACGGCGCGCTGGCTGAACTGATGGCAAAGTGCGGCATTGATAGCCTTACTGCGCGCTACCACCATCAGGCCAGAGGTGCCGAAATCCAGGCGATGGACCAGAGTGCAGCCGGAAAAAAGCTGGACCAGCCGATGATGCACCGAATCGAGATTCTGCGGGTTTTTCCCCGACAGGCTGAGCAGTCCCGTGGGTTTATTGATAAGCACCAGATGCGCATCCTGCCAGAGGATTTCTATCTGGTCATGACACGGCGGAGCAATAAAAGTATCAATTATTGAAGACATCGGGCGGCCAGGATGAAGAGTGGAAGCGGATGATAGCGAATTTTCAGGCGACTGACGAATTTGGCCGTTGCCGGGCCAGACTCAGCGCCTTCCGTCTGGTATCGCCCGCGAAAATACGGGTATAATCACCTAAATTATTCAACCGGTTCAGATACGAAGATGACAAAACTCACCTTACAAGAGCAGATGTTAAAAGCGGGATTAGTGTCCAGCAAAAAAATGGCCAAGGTCCAGCGCACGGCTAAAAAATCACGCGTTCAGGCTCGTGAGGCAAGAGAGGCCGTAGAAGAGAATAAAAAAGCGCAGCTTGAGCGTGATAAAGAGCTCAGTGAGCAGCAAAAACAAGCAACGCTTTCGAAAGAATATAAAGCGCAGGTGAAGCAACTGATTGAAATGAATAAAATTACGATTGCCAGAGGCAATATTGATTTTAACTTCACCGATAACAATTTAATCAAGAAAGTTGTAGTGGATAAGCTGACGCAGTCACAGTTGATCAGCGGTCGTCTGGCGATTGCGCGTCTGGTTGTCGATAAAAACGGTGATAGCACTTACGCCATTATCCCCGCGAGCGTGGCCGATAAAATTGCACAGCGTGACGCTGACAGCATCGTTCTGAACAGTGCGTTGAGTCAGGAAGAGCAGGATGAAGACGATCCGTATGCTGATTTCAAAGTGCCTGATGATTTGATGTGGTAACGCACCGCTAACCGACTTTAACTCCCGAGGACGATTAATGAACACCGAGATTCCATTGAAATTTTATGACATCGTGGACGAGTATTCGACCGAAAGCGCCGAGCCGGTGAGCGACGCCGAACGTGATTCTCTGGCGCACTATTTCCAGCTGCTGGTCACCCGTTTAATGAATAACGAAGAAATCAGCGAAGAAGCGCAGCAGGATATGGCTCAGGAAGCCGGGATCAACGCCAAGCGTATTGATGATATCGCGACATTCCTGAATACATGGGGCAACGAGTAATTCCTGTCGGTAATTAGCCCAGGATGACCGGTGATATGTGACTAAAAACCACCAGTGGGGTTTTGACGTCACATATTCACTAACTGCATGTATTACACGCCTCTTTTCACGTTAATCAGCCCATCCGCATCTGCTATTTCTTACTCAAATCACTCAGCAGTACCGCAATATTTTGCCCGCCCTGGGTATTTTCCAGCCCGATTTTAACGATGATGGTCAGCGGCACTGAGAGCAGCATGCCGACCGGACCAAGCAGCCAGCCCCAGAATATCAACGACAGGAACACTACCAGCGTGGAAAGGCCCAGCCCACGGCCCATAATGCGTGGTTCAAGAATGTTGCCAAACACCATATTGATCGCCAGATAGCCCGCAAGCACCACCAGCGCATCGTAGATGTTGCCGAAAACCAGCACCTGCAATATCGGTGGGACGGCAGCCAACACCGAGCCGATGTTGGGAATATAGTTCAGCGCAAACGCCAGCATTCCCCAGATAAACGCAAAGCGCACGTCGAGGGCGGCGAGCATGCCCCAGGCGACCAGCCCGGTTACCAGACTGATAGCGGTTTTCAGCACCAGATAGTGGCTCACGCTGTCGATAGCTTTCTGAATCGCCGCCATGCCTTCCACCGGACGCATCATCATCTGCTGCAGTTTAGCCGGGAGCTGCGGCACTTCAAACAGCATAAACACCACCGTCAGAAGCAGCAGGAAAATGGAGGACATGGCGTTAGTGAGTTGCGTCAGCAGGCCGGTGACCAGCGTCATCGCCGCATTCGGGTCGATATATTTCCCCAACGCATTAACGGATACATCAATACCAAAGCGCTGTAGCCACGGTTGTAGGTTTTCCATCGGTACAACCAGAGACGAACGATATTGCGGCAGTGTGCGGGCAAGTTCGTTGAGCGACGTGCCCAGATAGGAGAGCAGCAAAACCGCTACCATAATGATGAAGGTGATGAGCAGGGTAACGGCCAGTCCACGGGGAACGCGCCAGCGGACCAGCAGCTGCACCACCGGATTGAGCACCACGGCGATAAACAGTGACAGAATAAAAGGCACCACAATATCAGCGGCGAAGCGAATACCAGCGAGGATAATCACCAGCATTCCGAGCATGATGACTATCTTTAATCCATTAAGTGTAATACCCGACTTTGCCATAACATTCCTTGATAAACGTGATAAAGAACATCATAAAGCGGCGTTAGGTAAGAATAAACTCATTAATACAGAATTTGCCGGGTAAAGAATTGAAAAGACTTTGAGTTTAATTTTTCACTATGCCAGAATTACGCTGTGTTTAACTACTGAGGACAATTTTCATCCGCAAAGACGAGAAGCAATCCCGCGGATAATTGTAATTTTATGGACATGTCGTTCAGAACCTGTACTTCCTTGCAATCTGTCATTATCCCCACGCTTTCCTTGCTTTCTGCCGAGCAGCACTGGCGCTCTGCGCTATAGTCTTTTCCTTCCTTTAAGCTAAAACTTAATCATTTTTACGGTTTGCACCTCTTTGCAAACTGCAACGGATTATATTCTCAGGCAGGAGAAGAACCATGTTTTACTGGATATTGTTAGGTCTGGCGATCGTTGCTGAAATTACAGGTACCTTGTCGATGAAATGGGCAAGCGTCAGCGATGGTCATGCCGGTTATATTTTAATGCTCGGCATGATTGCCCTTTCTTATATATTCCTTTCCTTCGCGGTTAAAAAAATCGCGCTCGGCGTGGCTTACGCCCTGTGGGAAGGCGTCGGTATTTTATTGATTACGCTGTTTAGCGTACTGTTATTTGATGAAAGCCTGACGCTGATGAAAGGCGCAGGGCTGGCCACGCTGGTGATGGGTATTGTGCTGATTAAGTCCGGTACCCGTAAAGTCAAAAACAACTCTGCGAAGGTGAACCATGCCGCAGTTTGAGTGGATACACGGCGGGTGGCTGGCAGGGGCGATTGTGTTGGAAATCATCGCCAATATATTCCTTAAGTTCTCGGACGGTTTCCGCCGAAAAATATACGGCATATTGTCGCTGGTGGCGGTACTGGCCGCATTTAGCGCATTGTCGCAGGCGGTTAAAGGCATCGATCTTTCGGTGGCGTACGCAATTTGGGGCGGATTTGGTGTGGTTGCCACGCTGGCAGCGGGCTGGATCCTGTTTGGACAGCGCCTTAATTACAAAGGATGGATAGGTTTGATCTTGTTAATCGCCGGAATGGTGATGATTAAACTCGCATGATGTTGGCAGGGTGCGAACAGTAACAGGGTATTTTGTTCAGTGAACTGATGCCGATAACGTCGCTGCTGCAGTTACGTCAGCAGCGACAGTGTTAGTTACTGGCCAGCCAGTGCTTCAAGTTTGTCCCGAAAGCCGGTCACTGAAATCGCGCGGTTATCTGCCCGCCAGCGGTCTTTCGCCGCCGGTGCTGAGCTTTGAACGCCAATCAGCTGCCAGCCGTCATCGGTTTTTAGCATCAGCGGTGAGCCGCTATCGCCAGGCAAGGTATCGCACTGATGCGACAGCACGGTGCTTTGCGCCCAACCGGTCACCAGACAGTTATTGTGCGTGTACAGCGAATCGAGATGATCGAGCGGATAACCAGATTGCGTCACCTGGCGGTTAGCGGATTTGAGCGCGGCGGTCAACGCATTCTTATCACCGGCGAACAGCGGCAACGGTGTGATACCCGAAGGCGGATAGCGCAGTACAATCAGGCCAAAATCCCAGGGCGCGGCAGACGACGGAACAATCCAGCCGTCACCATCCGGCTTCAGGCGTTTGCCGAGCGACGGCTCGACGCGGCCTTCAATCCCATGGATTTCATAACGCCAGAGACCTTTTTGCGATACAAAGCGCAGGGCGACGGGTTTATCGAGTTTACCTCGCGGCGGCGTCAACAGGCAGTGTCCTGCGGTCAGCGCCAGATGCGGAGAAATTAAGGTCGCGGTGCAAAGATTGCCGCTGGCAGTTTCCAGCTGGCCGATAGCATCCCACGGGGATTGCGTAGGATTGGTGACCTTGACGCGGTCATCATGACCAAAGAAAAGCGTCTTAAGATCGGAGGCACTGATGCCGGTGTCGTCGCTGTCATCGTCAGCGTGGGTCAGGGGAGAAAAAAGACAAACGGCTCCCAGTAAAACCACTATGGATCTGTGCATAACACTCTCTGAGGGGCGATTATGATTATAAAAAGGGTAACCCAATGAGATTACTATAGACGGGATGAATGAAAAGTGGGAGTAAAATCAGCGTGCTACACTCAGTACAAAAAAAACCGGGTGGCAACCAGGGCACAAACAATCAGTAATAAGAGGATGAGCTCGAATCGATAACGGCGCAGCATCATTGCTCTCCAGAAAAAAACGGCGCTGAAACAGCGCCGATTTAGTTTACAAGACCGTACGACCGGTTGCGAAATTACGCAGCTGGCTGTGCAGCTGGTTTAGCAGCCTGGTGCTTGGTGTGTTTCACGTGTTTTTTAGCAGCCTGCGCTTTCTGCGCTACAGCAGGTTTGGTTGCTGCTTTTTTGTGGTGTTTTTTAGCGGCCTGCGCTTTCTGCGCTACAGCGGGTTTGGTCGCTGCTTTTTTGTGGTGTTTTTTAGCGGCCTGCGCTTTCTGCGCTACAGCAGGTTTAGCTGCTGCTTTTTTGTGGTGCTTTTTAGCGGCCTGAGCTTTCTGCTCTGCAGCGGGTTTTGCAGCGGCTTTCTTGTGTTTCTTGTGGTGAGTGGTTTTAGCCGGAGCAGCATGAGTTGCAGCAGGCGCAGCAGCCGGAGCGGTAGCAGCGGTGTCAGCAGCGAAAGCAGCAGAAGACAGACCCATAGCAGCGGCAACAACCAGAGCTAATACTTTTTTCATTCTGAAATCCTCGAATTTGGTTTCTATGTTCAACCCCACTGCGGGGCCGTTGAATAGACTATATGCTTGTCTTTTCGAGGTTTCCGTGAGTGATTGGTATCGGCGTGTAACCATATGTACACTTCCAGTTGGTGCTTTATCACTCTTTAAAAATCAGTAAGATACGATGAAGGCTGTTCCCCGAGCCCTAGAAATTCCCGCAATGATGTAAATTTCCGGGTAGGTAGCGCTGCAGGAAACCTCTTAGGGCCGCCAAAACCCGCATTTAAAGTTCACCATTCACCATTTGGTACCCGTAACATAGCGGGCTAATTATTTTTTTGGAGTGAGTTGTGATTGGGAATTCTTCCGTCCTGTGGGGCGGTGTTCTACTTCTAGTGTTTGCGATGCTGTGGTTGCACTACGATAGCGGCAGGCTGAAGCGGGAAATGCGGCGCTCGCGTAAAGGGCGGGAGCAGCGCGAGGACGAACTTAAATTATTGCAGCAAGAGTGGGATGAGTTTCTTGTCGCAGAAAAAAATGAGCTTGATCAGCTGAGAATTGCAATGCACCCCAAATATGGGCGAGTGGTTCACACCAGGCTGAGCAGGCTAGCCGGAATGCTGACTCACTGACAAAAAAAGCGTGTGGCGGGCTGCGCCACACTCTCTCCCAGCAACTTACAAATAACGCGCGGTTAAATGCTCGCGGAAATAGCGGCTATTCAGGTCTTCGCCGGTGGCGTGGGTGATAAGCTCCGAGGTGCTGAAGCGGCTGCCGTGCTGCCAGACATTTTGCTGTAACCAACCGAACAGCGGGCTGAAGTTACCGTCATTCAGGTTCTGATCGACGTCCGGTAGCGCTTTGCGGGCGGCCTGGAACAGCTGCGCGGCGTACATGGCGCCCAGCGTATAAGACGGGAAGTAACCAAAACCGCCGTCGGTCCAGTGAATATCCTGCATACAGCCATTGCGGTAGTTGCCTTCAGTCGACAGCCCCAGATACTGCTGCATTTTTTCATCCCACAGCGCCGGAATGTCATCGACTTCAATCTGGCCATCAATCAGCGCCCGTTCGATTTCATAACGCAGGATCACATGCGCTGGATAGCTGACTTCATCGGCGTCCACACGAATGAATCCGCGTTCGACGGTCTGACTCCATGCAATGAAATTATCCAGACTGAACGCCGGCTGGCTGCCGAAATGCTGCTGGATTTTCGGCAGCAGATGCTTAAGGAACGCGGCACTACGGCCGAGTTGCATTTCAAAGAACAGGCTCTGTGATTCATGCACGCCCATTGATCGCGCATGAGCAATCGGTTGTCCGGCCCAATGACGCGGCAGGTTTTGTTCATAACGCGCATGCCCGGTTTCGTGAATAACGCCAAAAAGGGCGCTGAGCAGATCGTTTTCGTCGTAGCGGGTGGTGATGCGCACATCTTCCGGTACGCCGCCGCAGAACGGATGGGTACTGACATCAAGGCGACCGCCGTTAAAATCAAAACCGAGCAGGGTCATAGTTTCCAGCCCGAGCTGGCGCTGTGCTTCGGTCGGGAACGGGCCTTGTGGATTGATGAGTTTGCGGCTGGCCTGCTTGTCGACCACGGTTTGCAGTAAATCGGGCAGCCAGCTTTTCAGGTCAGCGAACAGCACATCGAGGCGGCTACTGGTCATGCCTGGTTCGTAGAGGTCAAGCAGGGCGTCGTAGCGCGAACCGCCACTGGCCTCAGCGCGGATGTTGGCCTCTTCACGACTCAGTCGTACCACTTCTTTCAGATTCGGGGCGAAGCCTTGCCAGTCATTGTTTTTACGCTGAGTACGCCAGGCGTGCTCGCAACGGTTGCCCGCCAGCGATTTCGCTTCGACCAGGCTTTCGGGTAACAGTGCAGCCTGATGGTAGGTGCGCGCCATTTCGTTCAGATTCGCGCGTTCGTCATCGCTGAGGTTTTCCTGCTGAGCAGCTTCCAGGTAGTTCGCCACATTTTTGTCGGTCAGGATCTGATGCTGCAACACGCCTAATTCAGCCAGCGCTTCGCCGCGAGCCTGGCTTCCGCCCGGTGGCATCATGGCGGCCATATCCCAGCCGGCTATAGAAGAAAGGTGCGAAAAACGCGATAAACGCTGGAAAACGCGGGTGAGCTGTTGGTAGTTATTGTTTGCCATTTTGCCTTAATTCCCATTGAGTGACGTCGAAATGCGCGTGAGGTCAAAAATACGACGAAAGTATGAGGCGGAATGTAAATTATACGCCAGGCAAATCAGTATCACAGGTCATCAGTGTGCGGCAAATCATGAATCCATTCATCTGGATTTTCATCGCACTGCTGTCAGTTGACGCAGTGCGAGACAGGGTAGGCTTAACCACCTTTTTAGGTCAGTGGTGAAGCTACCCACCCGCGGTGGGCGTTCAAATTAGTGCAGGCGTTTGTGCAGGCAACTGCCGGTTATCAGCGCCAGAACCAGCATTGCTGCGATAAATCCTCCCACGCCGTTCCATCCCCAGTTATGCCAGAACACCCCGCCGAGTGTCCCTGCGATGCTGGAACCCAGATAGTAGCTAAACAGATACAGCGACGAAGCCTGGCCGCGTGCGCGGCGGGCACGAGGCCCAATCCAGCTGCTGGCGACGGAGTGCGCGGCGAAGAAGCCCGCGGAGAACAGCAGCATACCGAAGAAGATAATCCACAGTGATGAGAACAGCGTCAGCAGCAGGCCGCACAGCATCACGCCGGTAAAGGCAATCATCACCGGGCCGCGCCCGAAGCGTTGCGTCATGGCGCCCGCTTTTGGGGAACTCCAGGTACCGGTGAGGTAAGCCACGGACAGCAAGCCAACAACCGCCTGGCTCAATGACCACGGCGACATCATCAGGCGATAGCCGATGTAGTTGAACAGTGTCACAAACGCCCCCATCAGCAGAAAGCCTTCCGCGAACAGTAGCGGCAGGCCCTTATCACGCCAGTGAATACGAAAGTTGATGAACAGTGATTTTGGGCGCAGCGATGCGGGTTTAAAGTGACGTGAATCAGGCAGAATGCGCCAGAACATCAGCGCCGCCGCGAGAGCGAAACAGCCGATCATCGCCACTGCTACTCGCCAGCCGAAGAAATCGGTTATCACCCCAGTCAGCAAACGTCCGCTCATGCCGCCAATCGAGTTTCCGCTGATGTACAGCCCCATCGAAAAGGCGACAAAACTCGGATGAATTTCTTCGCTCAAATAGGTCATGCCGACAGCCGCCACGCCGCTTAACGACAGGCCAATCAGCGCACGCATGATAAGGATCCCGTGCCAGCTGGTCATCATCGTTGACAATAGCGTACAGCAGGAGGCCAGCAGCAGAGCGGTGACCATAACCTGTTTACGACCGATGGCATCCGACAGCGGCCCGGTAAACAGCAGGCCGACGGCCAGTAAACCGGTCGACACCGACAGGGAAATACTGGCGCTGGCAGGCGATACGCCAAACTCATGCGACAACACCGGGAGAATAGGCTGAACGCAATAGAGCAGGGCGAACGTGGCGAGTCCAGCGGAGAAAAGCGCCAGCGTGACGCGAATGAATTGTGGGGTTCCACGTTGGATAAACTGGCCCGGCGCAGGAAGACGGATATCATTGACATCACGGGCCGGGGCGGTGTCAACGGTGGAGGTACGGCTCAAAGCAAGATCCTTGCGTGAAAGCACTTCATCCTTCGCGCTGCTTCTTTGTGGGCTTCACCCTCAGACCCTCGGTCACATAGTTCGCTTGTTCCCAGGGATCTTCGGACTTTCAGCCGCGATGCAGCACGAATGATTTTGTGCACTGAATTTGTCTCATTGGCACAGAGTAGGAAAATGTAAATATTCTGTCTAATATATTAATAATCTCAAATGATACTTTTAACATATGAATATAGAGCTGCGACACCTGCGCTACTTTGTAGCGGTAGCCGAAGAACTGCATTTTGGCCGCGCTGCCGCTCGGCTGAACATCTCCCAGCCACCGTTAAGCCAGCAAATTCAGATCCTTGAACAGCAGATTGGTGCCCGGTTGTTTGCCCGCACCAACCGCAGCGTGAGCCTGACGCCCGCCGGGAAGCTGTTTCTGGCTGACAGTCGGCAAATCCTGATTCAGGTTGAAGACGCCGCAGCCCGGGCCGCCCGCCTGCATCAGGGGGAAACCGGAGAGCTGCGCATTGGATTTACCTCATCGGCGCCGTTTATTAAGGCCGTGTCGGATACGCTGTCGCGTTTTCGGCGTCAGTATCCCGACGTTCATATCCAGACGCGGGAAAGTAATACCCGCGAGCAAATTGCGCCGCTGAGCGAAGGGGCGCTGGATTTGGGCCTGATGCGTAAAACGCAGCTGCCGGATACCCTCGAGTGGCAGGTTATTTTGCGAGAACCGCTAATGGCGATGTTTCACCGGGATCATCCGCTGGCAAGCCGCGAATCCGTATCACTGGCAGAACTGGTGCTGGAGCCGCTGGTGTTTTTCGATCCGCACGTCGGCACTGGCCTGTATGACGATATTCTCGGCCTGCTCAGGCGTTTCGGTACCCCCGCCATTACTCAGGAAGTGGGCGAGGCGATGACCATTATTGGGCTGGTCTCCGCCGGGCTGGGTGCGTCGATTCTTCCGGCCTCTTTTAAGAAGGTTCAGCTTAATGAGATGCGCTGGTTGCCGATAAGTGATGCGGACGCGGTGTCGGAAATGTGGCTGGTGTGGTCCAGGCATCATGACCAAACCCAGGCGGCGCTTCGCTTCCGCGAGCAGCTGCTGGCAGCCGCAATGGTCGACTTTTTTGCCGAAAATACACGAAAAAATGTGCGGTAAATCACAAGCCTAAGTAAAAATTTGACGATTCAGGTCGAAGTGCTTCAACATAGCAAAAGTTTATTTCGAAGCGCGAAAATAAGGGAGTCTTCGGTGGTAGCAGAAAGTCAGCCTGGGCATATTGATCAGATTAAGCAGACCAACGCAGGGGCGGTATACCGCCTGATTGATCAGCTCGGCCCGGTGTCGCGTATCGACCTTTCTCGACTTGCGCAACTTGCGCCTGCCAGTATCACTAAGATTGTTCGCGAAATGCTCGAAGCGCATCTGGTGCAGGAAACTGAAATTCAGGACCCGGGGAGCCGTGGGCGTCCGGCGGTAGGCCTGATGGTGGAAACCGAAGCCTGGCACTATCTGTCACTGCGTATCAGCCGGGGAGAAATTAACCTCGCCCTGCGTGATTTGAGCAGCAAGCTGGTGGTAGAAGAAGAACAAACGCTACCGCTGGTGGATGACAAACCGTTTCTCGACCGGGTTATCGAACATATCGATCACTTTTTCATTCGGCATCAGCAAAAGCTCGAGCGCTTAACCTCTATCGCGATAACCCTTCCCGGTATTATTGATACCGAAAATGGCATCATTCACCGGATGCCGTTTTACGATGACGTAAAAGACGTGGCACTCGGTGAAGCGCTTGAGTCTCGCACCGGCGTGCCGGTCTATTTGCAACACGATATCAGCGCGTGGACCATGGCGGAGGCGCTGTTCGGTGCGTCTCGCGGCGCGCGCGACGTTATTCAGGTGGTTATCGATCATAACGTCGGGGCGGGGGTTATCACCGACGGACGCTTACTGCACGCGGGCAGCAGCAGTCTGGTGGAAATAGGCCATACCCAGGTCGACCCGTACGGCAAGCTTTGTTATTGCGGAAATCACGGTTGTCTGGAAACCATCGCCAGTGTGGAAAGCGTGTTGGAACTGGCGCAAATTCGGATGAAACAGTCGATTAGTTCAATGCTGCATCAGCAGCCGCTGACTGTTGAATGGCTGTGTCAGGCAGCAGTGCAGGGTGATTTATTAGCTAAGGATATCATTAGCGGCGTAGGGACCCACGTCGGACGCATTCTCGCCATCATGGTGAATTTATTTAACCCGCAAAAAATTCTTATCGGTTCGCCGTTCAACCAGGCTTCCAGCATTCTGTTCCCCGCCATCAGCGCCTGCATCCATCAGCAGTCTCTGCCCGCTTACAGTCGACATATCAGCGTCGAGAGCACGCAGTTCCGCAACCGTGGAACCATGACCGGCGCCGCGCTGGTTAAAGACGCGCTTTATAACGGGTCTCTGCTGATCAGACTGTTACAAGGTTAACAAATTTTAATTGTTAAGCTAAAAATTGCGCTAACGCAAGCTGGCTTTTCGCCCAATCCCTTACACTCCCTCCGTTCTTGAATTATCACCCTGATTTATATTTTCACCGTCAAAGCTGTGGAGTGAAACATGCTTAAGCGTTTCTTTATTACTGGTACGGATACCTCTGTTGGAAAGACGGTGGTATCACGCGCGTTGCTGCAGGCGTTGACCGCCAATGGCAAAAGCGTGGCAGGGTACAAACCTGTCGCCAAAGGCAGCAAGGAAACGCCTGAAGGACTGCGCAACAAAGATGCGCTGGTACTACAAAGTGTTTCCACCCCGGAACTTCCCTATAGCGCTATTAATCCTATCGCCCTGAGCGAAGAGGAAAGCAGCGTGGCGCACAGTCGCCCGATCAACTACACCTTATTGTCCAAAGGTCTGGATGACCTGAGTCAGCGTGTCGATCACGTGGTGGTCGAAGGCACAGGTGGCTGGCGTAGTCTGATGAACGATTTGCGCCCGCTCTCTGAATGGGTCGTACAGGAACAATTACCGGTTGTTATGGTGGTAGGTATCCAGGAAGGCTGCATCAATCATGCATTGCTGACCGCCCAGGCAATTGCGAACGATGGTCTGCCGTTAATCGGTTGGGTCGCTAACCGCATCAACCCGGGGCTGGCACACTACGCCGAAATCATCGACGTGCTGAGCAAAAAACTGCCAGCGCCATTGGTGGCTGAGCTTCCGTATCTGCCACGCGCTGAACAGCGTGAACTGAGCCACTACGTCGATTTAACCCTGTTCGGCGACATGCTGGCGGTAGATAGAGTCCTGGCGTAACGTCCGCGACAGCACCGACGCCACCACGCAGGAAATCAGTAAGCCGGGCAGCAGTGCATACTGCCCGGTCATTTCACAGATCATCAATGTCGACATAATGGGTGCATGCGTTGTAGCCGCCAACAGTGTGGCCATTCCCGTCAACCCCATCAGCACCGCCATTTCATTGCCGTCCGGCAGCCATAGCCCCCAGAATCGGGCATACAACATGCCAATCGCCATACCGACAAACAGCGTTGGCGTGAATACGCCGCCCGGCGCACCGGAGCCGCTGCTCGACAGCACTGCCAGCAATTTACACAAAAACACGCCCGCCACTGCGCCAAATAGCGGCGGCGCCAGCAGATAGCTTTGCACCACACTGTAGCCATTGCCCCAGACCGCAGGCGTTAATAACGACAGCAACCCGACGATAAATCCGCCCAGCGCCAACTGCCATGGCGGAGACAGTTTGAGCCGTAAAAACAGCGAATGGGTGAAACCCATCAGCCAGATAAACACTGGCCCGCACAGCCCGGCGAGCAGCCCGGTCGCCAGCATCATGCCGTAAGTGCCCGCACTGTGTGGGGCGTCGACGTGAACCACATACAGCAACGCCGGGCCACCGCTCAGCAGATTGGTTATCAGCAGGGCAATCACCGCCGCGACCACTACCGGCCCGAGCGAGGCCAGCATTAACGTGCCGAACAAGATTTCTGCGATAAACAGGCTGCCCGCCAATGGCGCGTGATAAGCGCTGGCCATCCCGGCGGCGGCTCCGCAGGCAATCCACAGTTTCCATTCGTCTTTGGGCGTAAAACGTTTAGCAAAGAAAGAGGCGGCGAGAGCAGCGAGCAGGATCATCGCACCTTCGCGGCCAATGGCGCTGCCGCTAACCACAACCAGCAACGACGCAAGAGATTTCACCAGACTCGCGCCGTAATCGAACTGTCCGTCGCCGGTTTCCAGTGCTTCCATGTAATCCGTTGGGGCATGCGGTCGCTGGCGAGTGTAACGCTGCCAGCCCCACAGCAGTAGCCCGGCAGCGAGTCCACCGAGCGCAGGCGTCAACAGCCGTCGCCACCAGGGCAAGCTGCCAGCGGCGTACACCAGGCTTTTGCTGTCGTCGCTCAAAAACAGCCACTCGAGCAGATACATGGCGTGACGAAACAGCGCCACGGCAAGGGCGGCAAGAATGCCGACTATCGTCGCAATGAGCAGGCGGCGAAACATAGCCTGAATGTCAGGATAAGCATGAAGACGATGCATCTTTTTTCACGGTTGATCAGAGTGATACCGTATTGTGCGAGGAAATCGGGAGCTTGGCAAAAAACAAACGCAGAAATCCCCCTCGGGTGAGGGGGAAATCGGTTAATCTGCGGAATGGATATTCAGCGCACGGCGCGTACGGCCAGAGCTGAGATAGTCGGCAATGTAATCCTGGGAGATTTCACCGTTGTAGCGGCCGTCTTCATCGACGATAGGCATCCAGCTGGTGTTGCTTTCATATAGCTTAGAAAGCACCACGCGCAGGTTGTCCTCGGCTTTACCGGTGACGCGGAACGGGTGCAGCAGATCCGCGCAGCTGCCGGAGGCGTTACGCGCTTCCCGACGCTTCACAAAGCCCAGCGGTTTGCCGTCGTTATCCACCACCGTAATCGCACGAATGTCGTTGTCGTCCATGGTCGAGAAGGCTTCCGGCAGGGCGGTATCGCGTTTCACGGTGATGGTTGGCTGCTGGTCGGTAACGTCACCGGCTGATACTAACAGCAGGCGTTTCAACGTGCGGTCCTGACCGACAAACGAACCGACAAACTCATTCGCCGGTTTCGCCAGCAGTTCGTCGGGGCTGGCGCACTGTACGATGCGGCCCTGACGGAACACTGCAATACGGTCGCCGAGTTTCAGTGCTTCATCAATGTCGTGGCTGACCAGCATCACCGTTTTTTTCAGCTGGCGCTGCATCTCGAGGAACTGGTTCTGGATCACTTCACGGTTAATCGGGTCGACGGCGCCGAACGGTTCATCCATCAGTAGCACTGGTGGATCCGCTGCCAGCGCACGGATAACCCCGATACGCTGCTGCTGTCCGCCGGACATCTCTTTCGGATAGCGGCTCAGGAATTTTTTGGGGTCCATCGCCACCATATCCATCAGCTCTTCGGCGCGCGCTTTGTAGCGGGCTTTATCCCAACCCAGCATCCGCGGCACGACGGTGATGTTTTCCTCAATGGTCATGTTCGGGAACAGACCAATCTGCTGGATAACGTAGCCGATATTACGACGCAGGTTGACGGTGTCCATGTCGCTGGTGTCCTGGCCGTTAATCAGGATTTTCCCGCTGCTCGCCGGGATCAGGCGGTTAATCATTTTAAGCGTCGTGGTTTTCCCGCAGCCGGACGGCCCCAGCAGGACGCACATTTCACCTTCCGGCACGTTGAGGTTGACGTTATCGACGGCGTTAAAGCTCTGGCCGTTCTTTTGCGTAAATTGTTTGGTCAGATTTTCTAACTTTATCATTATCGAATCCCCTTTGGTGTCAGGACAATCTGCAGTCGGTGCAGCAACCAGTCGAGCACAATAGCCAGCAGGCAAATCATTAACGCCCCGGCAATTAACATACGAATATCGCTCCCGCCAATGCCGTTCAGCAGCAGCAGGCCGAGACCGCCCGCGCCGATGACCGCGGCTATCGCCATGACGCCGATGTTCATCACCACCGCAGTACGGATGCCGCCGAAAATCACTGGCAGCGCCATCGGGATTTCCACCCAGCGCAGACGTTGCCAGAAGGTCATGCCAATCCCTCGGCCAGCTTCACGCAGCCCCGGCGGCAGATTATCAAGCGCGGTATGGGTGTTACGTACAATCGGCAGCAGTGAGTAAAGGAATACCGCGGTGATGGCGGGCAGGGCACCAATACCCTGACCGATCAGCGAAAACAGCGGGATCATCAGACCAAACAGCGCAATCGACGGGATGGTGAGCAAAATGGTGGTCAGGCCCAGAATCGGCGTTGCCAGCCATTTGTGGCGCACAATCAGAATACCTAGCGGCACGCCGATGATGATTGCCAGCCCAACGGCGAGCAGAACCAGCCACAGATGCTGCCAGGTCAGCGTCGCCAGATAACTCCAGTTATCAATCATGTAGTGAATCGTATCCATGACGCCTCCTTATTCCAGGCCTTTGCTGTGCAGGAAGTCCCGCGCAACCTGTTGTGGCGACTGGTGATCGATATCTACGCGCTTGTTCAGCTCGGTGATCACCTCATTATTCAGCAGACCGGAAAGCGTGTTCATCGCTTCTTCAAGCCCCGGGTTGGCTTCCAGCGTGTCCTTACGCACCACCGGCGTCACGGCGTAGCTTGGGAAGAAACCTTTGTCATCCTTCAGCACTTTGAGATCGAAGCCTTTCACGCGGCCATCAGTGGTGTAAATCAGACCGGCATCGACGAACCCGTCGCGCACGGCGTTATACACCAGGCCTGGGTCCATCTGACGGATTTGCGGACGGTCGAGCGGCATGTTGTAGGCTTGCTGCAACGGTTTCATCCCATCGCTGCGCCCGGCGAACTCCAGATCCAGACCCAGCAGCCAGTTGTGTTTTGGGTCGGTCTGACGAATGTGTTCAATCTTCGCCACCATTTCCGACATGGTGTTGATGTTTTCCGCTTCGGCGCGTTTACGCTGCATCGCAAAGGCGTAGGTGTTGTTCATGTCTGCCGGTTTAAGCCAAATCAGGCCGAGCTTTTCATCGAGGCGTTTTACAGTGTTGTAAGACTCCTGGGGAGACATGCGCTTATTGATGTGGTTGAAGATGATGAGTGAGGTGCCGGTGTATTCCCAGGTCATGTCAATTTGCTTGTTGATCATGGCGTTGCGGGAAATTACGGTCGCAATGTTGGTTTGCGGCTGAACCTGGAAACCTTTCTTACGCAGATACTGCACGGTCATGGCGGACAAAATATGCTGTTCGGTAAAGCTTTTGGTCGCCAGAATGATCGGGGCCGCGTGGGCCTGCCCGGCAACCATCGCCAGCGCAGCGGCGGCGACAAACAGACGTTTCAATCGTCTCATGTAATGCTCCTGATTATTGTTATTCGGCGGTATGCGGGCTGAGTAAGCGTCCCAGACCCGCCAACAGCGTGTCGAGGATCAGGGCGAAAAGGGCCGTCGCGACCGCGCCGAGGATAAGCGTCGGGAAGTCGTTCAGGTAAATGCCCGGGAAGATAAGCTCGCCGTAGCTGCTGGCGCCAATCAGGAATGCCAGCGGCGCGGTACCGACGTTAATCGCGGTGGCAATGCGAATACCTGAGAGCATCACCGGCCAGGCGTTAGGAATTTCCACCTGCCACAAACGCTGCATTTTGGTCATGCCGATACCGTTCGCTGCTTCCAGCAGAGAGCCCGGCACTGAACACAAGCCTGCGTAGGTGTTACGCACAATCGGCAGCAGTGACGCCAGAAACAGCGCCACAATCGCGGGCTTATCGCCGATGCCGACAACCACCATCGCTAACGCCAGCACCGCGAGTGGCGGCAAGGTGTTACCGATGTTGAAAATCTGCATCACGTATTCGGCGATACCGCGTGCGGCAGGACGGCTCAGAAGAATTCCGCTGGGAATACCGACCAGGAGCGCGAAGAACATTGAGGAGAACACCAGGGTCAGGTGCTGTTGTCCGAGATAGACTAAATCAACCTGACGAGAGCGGATTGTCTCAAGGCCGATTCCCCACGTGAGTAATGCCAGGACCGCGATAATCGCGCCTATAAACAACAGCGCGCGGGTCAGTAAAGAGTTGTGCATTGCAGTGTGTCTCCCTGTGTGCATGCGTTATCGCAACGACGTTGCTTGTTGTTATGCCATGTTCCGGCAGGGTTTAAGACCTATAGCAAGTGCTTGGGAAGGATTCCAGAAGAGGGGCGAATTAAGTGACGGGGTCAGGTTTTGTAAACAAGGTGTTACGCCTTATGACATAAAGGCTGAGTGGCAAAAGACCAGAATAGTCTTAAAGCTTAGCGGCAAAAGTGACGTTGTCACAAGAGGTGGTTTTGCAGGTGACTGAAATTTAAGTTAAGTCACCCGCCGGGCGGCGGGTGATAGCGGATTAACGATAAAGTTTTTTATCGGCAACCGGCGACAGCAATTCGGTCTGCCAGAAGGCCAGCGTCTGCTGTGCCAGCTCGCCGAGCGAGCGGTAGAAAGGATGCCCGGCATGGGCAACAAACTCTTCAAGGAAACGACCTGACCACGGCAACAGGTGCCAGCTCAACAGCTGCTGCCACTCTTCGTCGCGGTTGTTCTCTTTGAGCCAGGCGGCCAGCATCAGCAGAGTACCGAAATGATCTTCCGGCTCATTCTGCTGCGCTTCAAAGGCGATTCCGTTTTCACGCATCCACTGGCGTAGAGCGAGGGTTGAGTCACCAAACAGGACGTTTTCGCGATCCAGCCAGACCGAACCCCACGGCGGTGCGGGTAGTGCGTAGGGGCCGACGAAAAGACGTTGAAATGCTTCGCTGAGTGGCTCCTCTGACTCGGCCTGAAAACTGTCGACCAGCTCTGGTTTGAAAGGAATCGATTCCGGCCACTGCTGCGCCCAGCTTCCGTCACGGAAGGCGGCGATCAGTGGGGCGATGTTTTCGCTCTGCGGGTCATAATAAAACAGTCCACCCAGCACGCGGCCAGTGATGGCGATGGCTTCAACGAAGCGCGGTTGATTCATAACATTTTCCTTGCTGCGGCGGGGAATGCTCCCCGCCGGTGGACTTCACTTATTAAACATATAACGGCGTTTTCCCACGCCGTCACGCAGAAGGACTATACCTTCTCGATCTGCACCAGATTAGTATGCTGCGGGTTGCCTTTCGCCAGAGGCGACGGACGATGTGTGGTCAGCGTGTTGATGCATGACCCATGATCGATTCGGTCCCCGTTCATACTGGCATCATGCCACGCGCCCTGGCCCATTGCGCTCACACCCGGCATGATGCGCGGGGTGACTTTCGCCTCAATACGCAACTCGCCACGATCGTTAAAGACCCGCACCATATCACCGCTACGAATGCCGCGTTTGGCTGCGTCCGCTGGGTTGAGCCACACTTCCTGACGACAGGCGGCTTTCAGCACGTCGACGTTACCATAGCTGGAGTGCGTGCGGGCTTTATAATGGAAGCCAAACAGCTGCAGCGGGAAGGTATCGCGCTGTGGGGCATCCCAGCCGTCAAACGTTGACGCGTACACCGGCAGCGGGCTGATAGTGTCGTCTTTTTCCAGCTCCCAGCTTTCGGCGATGCTGGCCAGCTGTGCAGAGTAAATTTCAATTTTACCCGACGGCGTTTTCAGCGGGTTGGCGTCCGGGTCTTTACGGAAATCCTTATAAGCCACGAAATGGCCGTTAGGGTCTTTGCGTTTGTAAATTCCCATCGCTTTCAGCGCTTCATAAGAAGGGAGTTCCGGGTCTTTGGCGAGCATTTTGGCGTACAGGAATTGCAGCCATTCCGCCTGCGTACGGCCTTCGGTAAATTTCTGATGCACGTCAGCGCCGAGGCGTTTTGCCACTTCGCTCATGATCCAGTAAATCGGTTTGCGTTCGAATTTCGCATTTGTAGCAGGCTGGATGAAAATCAGATAACCCATATTACCCGCGTAATCGTTAGGAATGATATCTTCCTGCTCCACGGTCATCAGGTCCGGCAGCAGCAGGTCAGCGTATTTTGCCGAGGCGGTCATAAAGTTTTCGATGACCACAATCATTTCGCATTTTTTATCATCCTGAAGAATGTCGTGGGTGCGATTAATCTGCGAATGCTGGTTGATTATTGTGTTACCAGCGTAGTTCCAGATGAACTTAATGGGCACATCCAGTTTATCTTTACCGCGCACCCCGTCACGGATGGCGGTCATTTCGGTGCCACGTTCAATGGCATCGGTCCAGGTGAAACAGGAGATTGCGGTTTTCACCGGGTTTTGCAGCACCGGCATACGTTCAATTGTGATGGTGTAGGTCGATTCACGCGCGCCACTGTTACCACCGTTAATGCCCACGTTGCCCGTCAGTATCGGCAGCATGGCGATAGCGCGCGCCGTCAGTTCACCATTGGCCTGGCGTTGTGGGCCCCAGCCCTGGCAGATATACGCAGGTTTGGCAGTGCCGATTTCACGCGCCAGTTTGATGATTTTATCCGCTGGGATCCCGGTAATACGTGAGGCCCATTCCGGTGTTTTAGCGGTAGCGTCGTCGCCTTGACCGAGAATATACGCCTTGTAATGCCCATTGGCGGGCGCGCCTTCCGGCAGCGTTTTTTCATCATAGCCGACGCAGTATTTGTCGAGGAACGGCTGGTCGACGAGATTTTCGGCAATCAACACCCAGGCGATGCCCGCCACTAGCGCGGCGTCTGTACCTGGGCGAATCGGCACCCATTCGTCTTCGCGCCCGGCGGCGGTGTCGGTATAACGCGGATCGATGACGATCATTCTGGCGTTAGAACGCTCGCGGGCCTGCTCCAGATACCAGGTAATGCCGCCGCCGCTCATGCGGGTTTCTGCCGGGTTGTTACCGAACATCACCACCAGCTGACTGTTCTCGATATCGGAGGTGCTGTTGCCCTCATTCGATCCATAGGTGTAGGGCATGGCACAGGCAATCTGTGCGGTACTGTATGTACCATAATGACTGAGAAAACCGCCGTAGCAGTTCATCAGACGTGCCACCAAAGAGGCATACGGCGAAGAGCGTGTGATATTGCCGCCAACAATCCCGGAGGTGTAGTTAATGTAAACGGCTTCGTTGCCGTACTCTTTCACTATCTGTTTTAGGCTGTCGGTCAACATATCGAGCGCTTCAGGCCAACTGATACGTTCGAACTTGCCTTCACCACGTTTGCCGACGCGCTTCATCGGGTAATTCAGGCGTTCCGGGTGATTGATACGGCGGCGAATAGAGCGCCCGCGCAGACAGGCGCGCACCTGATGATCACCGTAGATATCATGGCCGGTATTGTCGGTTTCGACCCAGTATACTTCATCGTCGCGCACGTGCAGACGCAGGGCGCAGCGACTACCGCAGTTTACCGAACAGGCGCCCCAGACTACTTTGTCATCAGGCTGTGTGGCCTGTTGAACGGCGGCGGCTGCATTTTTCAGGGTAAAGGGAAGTGAAATTCCACTGGCGGCGAGGGCCATAGAGCCAATAGCAGTGGATTTGATCAGGCTGCGGCGGCTGATCCCGCCGGGGTGTACATGCTGTTCACTATCAGACATCGCTCACTCCATTTTTTATTTATGCACCGGACGCGCAGGCCGACTTTTGATGGAGGGATGTTACTTACTTAGAGGTATAGAGATATTATCCCCGGTCAATCTAGGGATAATATCTTTCGTTTGAAGGCGAAGACTACTGCTGATCGTTGCCGTTGCGGGTGTAGAGAATTTTGAAGGTGTCGTTGGCGCAATGCCCGACCACCTGTGCATCCGGCCTGTCTGCCTGGTCGTTCGGCACAATATTCAGCGTAAACCCGGATTCCGGCACGCCGTTGGTCACTATTTTCTGCTGGATGTCATCCTTAACTCGCTCGCAGGACTCCGGGGCAGCAGCGAAAGCAGGCATCGCGCCAGCCAGTAACAGTGCAAATAGCCAGTGAGTCTTTTTCATACGCATCTCCTTGTCGCTATGGTGAGATAAAAGCATAGCACTCGTCGTGTAAGTAGCTGTCTTTGAAGTTAAGTTTCTGAAATTTCTGAGAGTAGGGAGAAATCACCAAAATCTCACCAATCCTGTTCCTCAATATCACACCACCAAACGGACCCAATCGTTACGCTGGCGGCTAGTTAAATTTAATAATAAACAAGTTAAATGATTTTCATTTAGATAATGGCACATAGGGTTTAATGTTTTATTAAGGTTTGCCTCACACTCAAAAAAATATATCCCAACAGGTTGCGATTTTTATGAGTATTAATATTAAACCTACTAACTCAACAATCTTATTGGCTTTTCTAAGTTGCCTGATACCTTTTACGCCAGAGATTGGTCTGTCTTTATTACATGGATATACCGTTCGAGTGATCGAGCACTCACAGGCCCTATTACTCTTACTGGGTGCCATGCTCACCTTCAGTTACATGAAACCTTTTCAACTCACCGAGGGGGCTCGGAAGTTCTGGTTGTGGACTGTGTTGTGGTGGGTTGTGCTATTGGGTAGAAGTACCAGTTGGGGGCGAGATTATTTCCCTGATTTACCAAAAGCAATATTTCGAAGCATTTCAGTGGTCCTCATTGCCGGTCTTGTCTTTTCATTCTTGCTTTCATCGCAATTACGTAAAGCGATCGCTGTTCGGCTTAAAACGTGGCGTATTCCCTTGTGGACCTGCTTGCTCGTCGTCACTCTGTTTTTACTGGCAGATACGGTAGAGCACCACCGTCTTTTATCACCGATTTTCCTACATGACTCAAACTACCAGGATCTTATTGAAGAGTTGTTTGAAACACCACTCATCTTTGGTTTGCTGTTGATTGCATTGGATTTTATGAGGCAGGATATGCGGTTAGGGATCTCAAAAAATACCCTTCTGTTAGGACTAAACACAACAGTCAGCTAATCATGTCATCTTTTCCTTCAAAATGTTCGTTTCGCCAGTTGACGTAATGTATTTTCCCTAACTTGAATTTGTTGGACTGAAAGATTGTAAGTGCATGAAATTCATTTGTTTTTCTTGTTGCGATGCTGCTGTAGTGTAAATCGCTGTATATTGCTAATATGATTGAGAAAATTCTACCGTGAAGGACAGTCTGTGAAGAAACTGCTGTTTATGGTGCCGCTTATCAGCGTGCTCACCGCCTGCGATGACGCCTCAACACCGGCTGCCTTTACGCCGGAAATGGCGAGTTTTTCCAATGAGTTTGATTTCGATCCGTTGCGGGGGCCAGTTAAAGACTTCAGCCAGACACTGATGAACGAGAAGGGCGAAGTAACTAAACGCGTCAGCGCCAGACTCTCGCAGGAAGGCTGTTTTGATTTGATTGAACTGCACGATCTGGAGAATAACTCCGGGGCGACGCTGGTACTCGACGCGAACTATTATGTCGACGGCACCACCCAGCAAAAACGTATTTTGCTGCAAGGGAAATGCCAGTTAGCGGGAATGCCTGCTGCCGGAATGAGCTGGGACACCGACGATAACGGTTTTGTGGTAGCTGCACACGGAAAAACATTAAGCGTGGATTATCACTACGATAGCGAAGGTTATCCGTTAGGGAAAACCTCAACCAGTGGCAATGAAACGCTGAAAATAGTGGCGACGCCACCGAAAGATGCCCGTAAGAAACTTGATTACACGGCGGTCAGCATACTGAATGACAAAACCATCGGCAATGTGGTGCAAACCTGTGATTACGACCGACACGACAACCCGCTGAGCTGCGAGTTGCAGATTGTAGATGACAGCGCAACGCCGCCAGTGACCCGGCGCTACACCATCAAAAATACCATCGAGTACTACTGAGCCGTCGGCTTAAGCAGTGTGTGCGTTTTGTGTTTTGGCAGATACTGATGCTGGAACAGACACATACGAATGGTATTGCGGTATTCGCCGTTAATGAAGAACTCATGGATGAGTTCGCCTTCCACCTGGAATCCGAGTTTGCGATAAATGTGGATTGCCTTTTCGTTTTCGGTATCGACAATCAAATACAGCTTGTACAGGTTCAGCACCATAAAGCCGTAGTCCATCGCCAGCATCGCTGCTTTTGACGCCAGCCCTTTGCCCTGATAGTCCGGGGAAATAATAATCTGAAATTCTGCGCGGCGGTGAACGTGGTTGATTTCCACTAATTCAACGAGGCCAGCCTTCTCTCCGTCGCATTCGATAACAAAGCGACGCTCGCTCTGATCGTGAATATGTTTGTCGTACAGGTCAGAAAGCTCAACGAAGGCTTCGTATGGCTCTTCGAACCAGTAACGCATAACGCTGGCGTTATTATCCAGCTGGTGAACAAAGCGCAGATCCTCGCGTTCCAGAGGGCGCAGCTTAACGGCATAAGCATCGGCCATGTGATTTCCTTGATTTGGGTAAGCGTGTCAAACGGGGAAGAAGGGCGCCTGCAGGCGCCCAACGGTGCTACGGAGTAAGCGGTCGACCGGTCGTTCTGTCGAGGCAACGCAGGGTGTTTGGTTCCCAGTACGCATTCAGATTGGCGCTTTTATCGCATTTATCACGCGTATCAAAAGCGACATCTGTTTTATCCCACTCTTTTTCAACGCGGGTGTTCACTTTCTGTCGAAGCGACCGGGTATCGTTCCATTGTTCCTTGTCCATCGCCGCATCTTGTTTGCTCTGCGCGCTGTCACCGGATTCAATGATGAGTTTGCTGGTTTGCGCAGATGCACTCGCGGTATAAACGATGGCACCCAGCGTCAGCATCGCCGTCAGGCACAGGCGTTTGCTAAAAGTCACTTTCATTGCTGTTTCCTTAAGGGTGTTAAAAACGGTAATCCCACACGCAAAGTTTACACCAACTCCCGCGCAGGGAATACCCGGCCTGGTTGTCGCTCAGGAAACGTTTCTCAGCAGGCGTCGCTAAGCGTGGTTTTATAAATGCGCACCGCCTCGTTCACATCCTGGGTTTTGACGGAATTGATTTTCAGTCCGTTGACATAGATGTCGTAGCCGTCCTGACTCAGGCGGAAAATAATGGTATCGCCGCGAAAGCGAATAACTTTGTCTTTCACGCCAATGCCCTGACGGCGCAACACCATCTTCGCCATTCTGTCGATACTCATTGTACTGCACCTCAATGGCCATAGGGCTTATTCGGAGAAAAGAGATTCTCCCTTTACTAAGGTTAATTTATCCTTAAGAACTTTGCTGACAACCATCAGGAATAATCGTTCATGTTAAAAACAAGTTTGCTGTTTTTTGCCACTGCGCTGTGTGAAATCATCGGCTGCTACTTACCCTGGCTGTGGCTGAAACGCGGGGCGACGATGTGGCTCTTGGTACCCGCAGGAATATCGCTGGCGCTGTTTGTCTGGCTTTTAACGCTGCATCCGGCGGCGAGCGGGCGAGTATACGCCGCCTATGGCGGAGTGTATGTCTGTACCGCGCTGCTGTGGTTACGCTACGTCGATGGCGTACGCCTGAGCGTATACGACTGGGTTGGAGCCGCCGTGGCGCTGGGCGGCATGTTAATCATTGTCGCGGGCTGGAGCCGTGCTTAATCCTGGTTGCAATGCCGATCGTCAGGTGATCCTCGTCTGGGTATTTTCCTGAATGTTTCTAAAATGTGATCGTTGTGAATTTTCTTGCTGACACTTCTTGTATGGTAGCTGCCGGATTTAACCTCTAACGGCCCGCGCCGGGTATCACGGCGCGGGCGGAAGACTGACCGGGAGTGTTTTATGGCAACTGAAATAGTGGAACAGGCGGCCCTGGCAAAGCCCGCAAGAATAAAAACGATTCAGACGGTAACGCTGGCGCTGCTGTTTATCGCCGGGATCGTCAACTTCCTCGATCGTTCCTCACTGAGTGTCGCGGGCGAAGCGATCCGCGGCGAACTGGGCCTGTCGGCCACCGAGTTTGGTGTTCTGCTCTCGGCGTTTTCCCTTTCTTATGGTTTATCGCAACTGCCTGCGGGCATTTTACTCGACCGGTTCGGGCCGCGACTGGTGCTGGGCGCGGGGCTGATTTTCTGGTCGGCGATGCAGGCGTTGACCGGAGTAGTGAACTCGTTCAGCCACTTTATCTTTCTGCGGATAGGCCTTGGGATTGGCGAAGCGCCGTTTATGCCTGCGGGCGTGAAATCGATAAGCGACTGGTACGTGCAGAAAGAACGCGGCACGGCGCTGGGGATTTTTAACTCATCCACGGTGATTGGTCAGGCCCTCGCACCGCCTGCACTGGTGGTAATGCAGCTCGCGTGGGGCTGGCGCACCATGTTTGTGGTGATTGGCCTGGCAGGGGTTCTGGTCGGAATTTGCTGGTACGCGTGGTATCGCAATCGCGCGCAGTTCGCCCTGAACAATACCGAACGCGAATATCTCTCTGCGCCGGTCACACCGCGGCCAAAACTGGCGTTCAGCGAATGGTTGGCGCTGTTTAAACGCCGCACCACGTGGGGCATGATCTTAGGTTTCTCCGGCGTGAACTATACCGGCTGGCTGTACATCGCCTGGTTGCCGGGTTATTTGCAGGCGCAGCAGGGCTTTAGTCTCGCGAAAACTGGCTGGGTGGCAGCGATCCCGTTTCTGGCCGCAGCGGTCGGGATGTGGACTAACGGCTTTGTGGTCGATGCGCTGGCGCGTCGTGGATACGATCTGGCGAAAACGCGTAAAACAGCCATTGTGCTAGGTCTTACTCTGTCGGCGCTCGGTACGCTGCTGGTGGTGCAATCCTCAACGCCGACTCAGGCGGTGGCGTTTATTTCGATGGCGTTGTTCTGCGTACACTTTGCCGGAACCTCTGCGTGGGGGTTGGTGCAGGTAATGGTGGCGGAAACCAAAGTCGCCTCCGTGGCCGCCATTCAAAACTTCGGCAGTTTCGTTTTTGCCTCGTTTGCCCCGATTGTCACCGGCTGGGTGGTCGACACCACGCACTCCTTTAACCTTGCGCTGGTGATTGCCGCCTGCGTTACCTTTACCGGAGCGCTGTGCTACTTCTTCATCGTAAAAGACCGCATCGAATAATCCCTTAATCTTGCCCGGCTGTGTAAAAACGCATCCGGGCTTTCTTGATTTATCCACGCCTTTTTTTGTGATCTGCTGAACTCTTTTTGATCAATATACTTGTATGGTAGTTGTTGTGAGCGCTAAATGACGCCATCAACGAGGAGCCGTAAGGATCAAAAATGAAGATTGTTGCCGCAGACGTATTTGTTACCTGCCCAGGGCGTAATTTTGTCACGTTAAAAATCACCACCGAAGAGGGCCTGACCGGGCTGGGCGATGCCACGCTGAATGGGCGCGAGCTGTCCGTGGTCTCGTACCTGAAAGATCATCTCTGCCCGCAGCTGATTGGCCGTGATGCCCACCGAATCGAAGACATCTGGCAGTTCTTTTATAAAGGCGCGTACTGGCGACGCGGCCCGGTCACAATGTCAGCCATTTCTGCGGTCGACATGGCGCTATGGGATATCAAAGCCAAGGCCGCCGATATGCCGCTGTATCAGCTGCTCGGCGGCGCGTCCCGCGAAGGGGTGATGGTTTACTGCCACACCACCGGACACACCATTGATGATGTCCTCGACGACTATGCGCGTCACAAAGAGATGGGCTTCAAAGCCATTCGCGTTCAGTGCGGCGTGCCGGGAATGAAAACCACCTACGGCATGGCGAAAGGCACAGGCCAGGCTTACGAGCCTGCCACCAAAGGCCAGTGGCCGGATGAACAGCTGTGGTCCACCGAAAAATACCTCGATTTCACCCCAAAACTGTTCGATGCGGTACGCGAGAAATTCGGCTTCAACGAACATTTGTTGCACGACATGCACCACCGTCTGACGCCGATTGAAGCCGCGCGCTTTGGCAAAAGCATTGAACAGTACCGCATGTTCTGGATGGAAGACCCGACACCTGCAGAAAACCAGGCGTGCTTCCGTCTGATTCGCCAGCACACCGTCACGCCGATTGCGGTAGGTGAAGTGTTTAACAGTATCTGGGACTGCAAACAGCTGATTGAAGAACAACTCATCGACTACATCCGCACCACCATTACCCACGCGGGTGGCATCACCGGTATGCGACGCATCGCTGATTTTGCCTCGCTGTATCAGGTGCGCACCGGTTCGCACGGTCCGTCCGATTTGTCGCCGATTTGCATGGCGGCGGCGCTGCATTTCGATCTGTGGGTGCCGAATTTTGGCGTTCAGGAATACATGGGATATTCCGAGCAAATGCTCGAGGTGTTCCCGCATAACTGGACTTTCGACAACGGCTATATGCATCCGGGTGAGAAACCGGGCCTCGGCATCGAGTTTGATGAAAAACTCGCGGCGAAATATCCCTACGATCCGGCCTGTCTACCGGTCGCGCGCCTGGAAGACGGCACTCTGTGGAACTGGTAAGGAGCGGAAGCATGAAAAGTATCGTTATTCGTCAACCGAACGCGTTAGTGATTGAAGAACGCGACATACCGCAGCCCGCCACGGGCGAAGTGCGGGTGAAGGTCAAACTGGCCGGGATTTGCGGCTCGGACAGCCATATTTATCGCGGCCACAATCCTTTTGCTAAATATCCACGGGTTATTGGCCATGAATTTTTCGGCGTGATTGACGCCGTGGGAGAGGGGGTTAATCCGGCCCGCCTCGGCGAGCGCGTCAGTGTCGACCCGGTGATCAGCTGCGGACAGTGCTACCCGTGCTCGGTTGGCAAACCTAATGTCTGCACCTCTCTGGTGGTGCTCGGCGTCCACCGTGACGGCGGCTTCAGTGAATATGCGGCTGTGCCTGCTCATAACGCCTGGCGTATACCCGACAGCATCGAAGACAAACACGCGGTGATGGTTGAGCCATTCACCATCGCGGCGAACGTGACTGGCCAGGCGAAACCGACAGAGCAGGATGTGGCCCTGATTTACGGCGCAGGTCCAATGGGACTGGTGACGGTGCAGGCGCTGAAAGGCGTATATCGTGTCAAACAGGTGATCGTTGTCGATCATATTCCTGAGCGTCTGGTGATGGCCGAACGTAGCGGCGCGGACCTGACCATCAATAATAGCGCGCAGTCATTGCAGGCGGTGTTGGACGAAAAAGGCATCAAGCCGACGCTGATTGTCGACGCGGCCTGTCATCCGTCCATTTTGCAGGAAGCGGTCAATCTGGCATCTCCGGCAGCGCGCATTGTGCTGATGGGCTTCTCAAACGAGCCGTCGTCCGTCGCACAGCAGGGCATCACCGGCAAAGAGCTGACGCTGTACTCCTCGCGTCTGAACGCCAACAAATTCTCAGTGGTTATCGACTGGATGGAAAAGGGGCTGATAGATCCGGACAAGCTGATTACCCACGTCATGGATTATCGGCATGTCAGCGATGCCATTGAACGGTTCGAGAAAGACAGGCAGCACTGCTGCAAGGTCCTGTTGACCTTCACAGAATAATCACGATAGCGAGTATGTGGTCCGCACCTTCAGAGATAACGACTATGACGCAACATCAACCTGTACGAAGCACCAAAGACCTGATCCGCGCAGCGGTATCGGGTTGGCTAGGTACCGCGCTGGAATTCATGGATTTCAAGTGTTATACAGATTAACTTACTGAATATTAAAATAATTAAACAGCCATTGAAATTGCGTGGGGCACCGATGGGGCAAACTCACTCAATTTTGAGTTTAGAAGAGCCACCTGGGCATCATTATTTTCTGACATCCATTTACCGTAAACCTGGAATACCATCTGCGCATCAGCATGCCCCATTTGTGACGCAATGAATGCTGGGTTGGCACCGGCCGTCAATGACCAGCAAGCGTAAGTGTGCCTGGACTGATATGACTTCCTGTGTCTTATGCCTGCGCGTTTTACTGCTGTGTCCCATGTTTGTCTGACAGAATCGACAGTGAAGTGATCGCCGCATACTCCGGTTCGGGAGGTAACAGAAGGAAGAAACACAAAGGTGCATTTGTGCTTTTCCTTTTTACCATATTCCCGCAGGTGAACATCCAGCACGTGCTCCTTTCCAAGTCGTGATATCTCCAGTTGACTTTTGAGCGCCTCTATTGCCGGTTTAATGAGGTGTATAACCCTGTTGGTTCCAGCCTGGGTCTTTGGAACCGTAAATTTATCCTTCGCCAAGTTTCTCCTGATCATCATCGTCCCACTTTTCAGGTCGATATCCTCCCAGCCTAAAGAGCACAACTCCCCAGGTCTAAGTCCTGTATAGACAGAAAGCGCCCACAGATTTTTAGCCTGCTGGCTACGGCATGCATCGATGAGCCTGACGAACTCCTCCCTTGAAAGCGGGTCAGGAACAACTCGCGACTCCCTGAGCGGTGATATGCCTTTGAACGGATTATCATCGATATAGCCATTCTCCATGCCAAACTGAAATACTGCGTACAGGTTGGTCATGTAGTTGTTCACTGTCACCGCCGAACGTCCTGGCGCGGTCACAATATACTGAGTTTTTGGCAGTTGATAACCGGTCAGCAATTCTTTCCTTACCTCCAGAATCCTTTCCTTGCTTATGGATGATGCGATCGTCTTATCCCCTAGGATGAGAAGGACGTTTTTCACAATCGTCCGGTATGTCTTTATTGATGTTAAAGCGACATCTGTCTCTTTCAGCGACAGATATTTCTCCGCAAGTTCTCCTATAGTTAGCGCCTTGCTCACCTCCCCAAATCGCTGAAGATTAGAGGAGTTGGGGAACTGTGATGCATAGTTGAAAGTTCCGGTCTTTACTGCGTAAACAATGCTTGTTCGCAACTCTCCGGCTATCTTCCTGTTCTTTGCGGTGTCAGGTACACCAAGACTTTCCCTTACCCTGACACCGTTATAGATGAACCACAGGCGCAGTGAGCCCCCGTGATTCTCGACCCCGGTTGGATATTTAGACATGCCTTTTCCTCGCTGTTAAAGGTAGGGCTATTTAAGCAGATTTCTGACGTGGGATCGCCGGGCGTTGTCTCTCAACCCAGTTATCAACTTCGTGGCGGTTGTAGAGGATGGGGGAATTGTCGAATGGCTGGCAGTTTCCGGTGTAGTGACGATACTCCCGGCCTTCCATCCATGACGTAGTTCGGGCTGACTTTATGGCATTCTTTGTCAGGCCAGTGATCGTCATCAGCACTTCTTCGGAAACCCATTTGTTGGGTACCAACTGGATAATGTCGCTCATGGGTGTCTCCAGGGAAATATTCAATTCAGGGTCAATCCGATCCCAGCCATTCCGCTCGATATTGGCCTGCAGTCGACGCTCTGCAACATCTTCAACGCTGCGGCCGGTTAACTCTGCCACCCGGGTGTTGTCGTGGCGCCAGAGCAGTTCAAGTTCGTCGCGCGTCCAGCCAGGAATGAGTCCGCCACCGTGTTTCTTCACAAGCTTATTTCGCTTTCCCCGGACCGAAGCAATGCTCCGCTGGGTTGCCTCTGCTATTTCTTCACATGAAAAATGACCAAACATAAATTCCTCTGCTTTTGTCCAGGGGCGGCCACGACGTAAATCAATCAGGTCAACGCCGGTTGCTGCAGCTTTGCTGTAGATGGAGCCGTATGACCGCTCCAGCTTCTCAGCGATGAGGTGAATGGGCATGGTCCCGCCCACCTCCCGGAGAAAGTCGGTTTCCCATGACTGCCAGCGTTCACATCTCATTGCGCCTCCTTCAAACGGTAAATCCGGCCGCCAATTGTTCCGTTACCCCAGACCTCTACGGCCAGATGCTGTTCAATCTGCTGGAGGGTTGCAGGGGTGAGCTGAGTTATGCGAATCTCTCCGCTCAACCTCGGGTGCAAAACTGATTGTTAATGAGCAGGCGACTTACTGTCCGCCGCTGGCTAACTTCGCTCAGCTGTCGATGTTTCGTTTTGATGGGCTAACAATAGCAATGGGTATTGTCTATATCAATACGTATTGATATTAAATAATAGCAATTGGTATTATGTGCATGATAGATAAACGAATTTTTTTTGTAAAAGTTGCGTGCTATGCTCAAAAAAACATCATTGAGGGCGTGGGAATGGCGATTGAGAATAAGTTTTTCGCGGAGTTGCACCCGCAGATAGTCGAGGTTTTGGGGCTGGCTGTTATGCAGCTGCTGGTTGAGAGGCGTGAAGTGTCGCGTGAATCAATATCAGAGATGATTCAGGTATTGTGGCAGGAAGTCGATGTGGATTTGGCGGTTGAACTGGCGCTTGATGTGCTGTCGTTATCGAAAGAGTAGGGCATGAAAAACCCGGCAAATGCCGGGTCGCACTCTTAGTCGGCCCAGCCAGATTTCGTATTAATGGCGGACTCGGACATTGTGTATTTCTCAACCGTATCATTCTTGAAGAGGATGGTGAGCTCTTTCTTCGTGCCGTTGGTCCCGTTGTGGAATAGGCCATAGAATGGAATGAAAGTAGTGCCATCTACCTTCACTTTGGCAAACGCATACTTCCAGATCTCATTACCGCCATCTGTGTAGGAGACGTTATCAGGAGAACCAAAGAATGTTTTCACTTCGGTTTTTGTGGTTTTGCCTTCCTGAATTTTGGACTGAACGCTGGTTTCAGTTTCTTTGCTGAGCTGCTTGTTTCCAGAGGAAGCGCACCCTGCCAAAGTGGCTGCGATCATTGCAGCGAGAATTACCTTTTTCATTATATGTTTCCTTTTGATTGCAATCGGAAACATCCTAACACATTGATGTGGGCATGAAAAACCCGGCGCGGTGGCCGGGTTGGTAGATCAGTTTATGAATTTTAAAGATGCGCCAGCAGCCTCAAACATATGGTCAAAGTACCTAGCCATATCTTGTTCGCTTAATAAATTAAAAACATTATCTGCATAACCTTCAACTAAATTCAGTTGCCTTTGACCAGACTTTTCTTCCGAAATTGAATTGACGGCGTAAACCACGAATGATTTAATTTTTCCTTCAAATACTGATTTTGCTTTTGATATTGTTATAGCCTTGAGTGCAGAGTCCCCCATTTTTTGCTTAACACTATCCCCGCGTAAATCTAAAGTTTCTGTCAGATGGTATGCGCCATTTTTCAAAAGCAACTCAGCATAAATACCTTCGTCTTCTGCAATTGGGAAATTAGAAACGACCCTATGATTCCATAAATCCGCATGGTTTTTACCCAAAATGCCGACTCTGCTAAATTCTTGTTTTAACTGAGTAATTATGCGTTTGTTTTGCTTGGATCGCTCTGATGAAAAAGATGGTTGGACATAATCCATCATGAGCTGATCAACTTTTTTGTCATATAAAATCGGATCTCGTATAACAAACATACCAGGCTCTGAAAGTTGAATGCTACCATTGCTGCATAATTTAAATAAAGATTTAAAATCTGGAGTCATGCTATACAGCCATTCAATTTCTGCAGTAAAATCTTCTATCGTAGAAAGGCTAAATCTATCGCTTACAGCTTTTAGCTTTTGTTCTGTTTTTAGCAATCTAACATCTAGACCATGCTCAGTTTGAATAAGTAGCCCTACATTGATAGATTCTGCGCGTAGTGGGTCAGAGATCAATTTTATTATACTAAAATAGAATTTATTCATGATTTGACCTCTGTCTCTACTATATCAAGTCTATCCTGCTTTTCATTGCTATCCCACCATGCCAAAAGGGCGTCACGACGAAGTGCAGGCATCCAAGGCTCTGGCATAGCGTTCAAAATACCGTTTATCACTGAAATGTCCATAGAGCTTAGCTTCGAAAGAAGATTTGTCGCACTTTTCTGATAGGCTGAATCGTTGCCAATCACTGTCTTGATAATTGGCCAGACCAAACCAGTTTTGGATTCTGCAGGCACCAGTAGTGTGCCCGTCCTGTTTGGCCAGCCCATAACTAAGCTGGACATACTGAAATCAAATGCTTGGATTGCAACAGTTTGTTGTCGGTTTTGAACATAAAGATAATTGTTAATGTGTCTATCTACATTGTAGATGAACTGATCAAATGCATAGATGGACCATAGTTGCTTTCGCATGTGAAAATCAGAGTCATTCAGCAATTTTCGCCATTGAGGAATGCCTAATGATCCTCGATAAGCAGCGAGGTCAATTCGTGAGCCGAAGACGGACTGATTGTTTTCGGGATCCAACAAAATTCTGCAGGTTGGAGAGGGCAAACCGCATGCTTCAGCTAATTTACTGCAGAACCACTCAGCAGCCGGAATCAATTCGGGTGAATGGATATTAAGGTTGGAAACTTGCCCGTCTTCAATTCGTTTTATGGCATATTCCAAGCCATCGTCTGCTTTGGCAAAACTGCGCAAGTGGCCAGTCGTGCCATTTGGAGGCGTCCATTCAACTATTTCTAGACCAAATAATGGCTGAATTTCAGTTGGTGAAGATTGATCATCTTCTAAAGGATTATTAGTTTGCAACTTAGGCCCTTATTTATCCCTGATACCAATCAATTACATTCAACATGAACCGATTTTCTAAGAAATGAACTTAACCATGCTTCCTGTATGTCTGCGGCATGCTGCCTATCACCTTGCCGAAGACGAAAATTTTGTTCATCTCTTCCTTCTCGATCGGCTCCCACGGCCGATAGGTCTGGTTATCTGAGATGACCAGCAGCTTGTCCTTCATCTTCTGAAGTCGCTTCACATGTGATGTGTCGTCGTAGATGAACGCGTAAATCCCGTCACCGTCGAAGTGCTGAACGCTGATATCAACGAACAGCAAATCACCCGGTTCAATGGTTCCGGACATACTGTCGCCACGGACGTTTATAATTCGAACCTGTTCAGCCTGGCGGCCATTAAACATGCGACGTGCGTCATCCACTGAATATTCCACAGAACGTAGAACCTCCACGAATTCGCTGTTGATCACGCCCGGGCCTGCACTCACACAGAAATCTAGCACTTCAATGCGGAAGGTGTCGTTAGGGGATGATTTCGTCACAATGGCAGGTAGCTGGCCATCATTACGCATCGCGCCTTCACCAGTTGATAACCATTCTGAGCGAACCCCAAGAGCATTGGCTATTTCAACAATCTTTGTTGATCCGCGCGCGTTGCCGCTGGTTAATCGCCATATAGTTGGCTGCGCGACACCTGACGCCCTCGCAAGCGCCCCTTGGGACATTCCTGAAGCTGCCATCGCCTGATTCAAGCGGTCAGCAAGAGTTTCTTTTTTCATAAGTTTTAATTTATACGCTTGCGTATTGATGGTCAAAACACGTTTAGCTATTGCCAATATCAATACTCATTGCTATTATCAAGTCACACCAATACTCATAGGAATTGGAAATGACAAACAAAATTATCCAGCGCGCGATTGATATCGCTGGCAGTCAAAAAAAATTAGCCGACCGCTGCGGCGTGGCGCAGCCAACTGTTTGGCGATGGCTTCATGGGGGTGGCATCGATGCCCGCTACGTTATGAAAATCGTATCGGCGACAGAAGGCCAGATTAAGGCGGCTGACATTCGACCTGACTTAGCGTCGTTACTTCAGTCGCAACATTCAGCCGCTTAACGGCGGCAGTTTCCACAAGGACTTCACATGCAATCACTTGCGTTTCAACACAATACCGGATTCGTTTCGACAACGATGATAAATCGAGATCAACTCAAAAATGATGCTGACCATGATGCCATTCGCGATGCGGTTCGTTCCTGGGCGGCATCCGCTGGTCAGGACGTTGTCTCGGCCCACATCGTCGAAGAATGGCGCCAGCAAGGCGGGGAGGGTATCGAGTTTTCGGATGACCACAGCCGTGCTCGACAGAAACTTTTCCGCTTCCTGGATAACCGTTTCGATTCAGAGCAATACCGCGACAACGTGCGCCAGATGGCACCGGCTAACCGGGCGAGAACGGGCGAGCAATTCGATGTACGGTTATATCCTCGCTCGCAATGGTAATCAGCCTGACACGCTCTACCGGGTGAACGCTGGCACGTATATCTATGATATGACGGCAGCGCAGTTAGCCGACCTGTTGCAGGCGGTGCAGGTGATTCTCGATGACCACTTGCTCGATGGTGGCAGTCAGGATCTGTGGGCGTTTGACTATGTAGCCGAGGAATGAGCCGAGATGATGCCAGCAATCTGACAATGACAGAGTTTGCTCTGCTCATTGCTGCAAAATACCCAGAACAGAAGGGGCTTACTCAGGAAGAGTATGCAGATGTATCGGATGATTTCCTTGCCAGACAGGCTGCCAGAAGGGCTGCCGCTAAGAATAGATAGCCCACTCAGGTGGGGGTTAGAGAGGAATAAGAATGTTATCAAAATGGGTATCTGATCGAGCAAGGAAACGATTCCAGTACAGGGAAATCCCCAAATTACCAACGAATATCAAAGGGCAAGTGATGAAACGCGTGAAAGTAGAATTTTCATCTGACGGCATTGTTATCAAACATACTTCGTTCCAGGTCGTGCAGGGGGATCGCGTACTGGTTGAGGATTCCATATCCGGTAAGATTTCGGATGTATTCGTCCGCAACTATGATGTAAATGCCGATGGTGGCCCTGTGTCTGTTCTGTTCGCGAAAGGCGGCATTCCCGGCTTAAATGTGAACGCCACTCTATCCTGAGTCGTTGATCCTTGCCTTAGCTTCATTCGTCGAAATAACATGCTATCTGGTTAACAAAGGAGATAAGCATGTTTGTAGCAGAAGGATTGAAAGGCGACCCGGAAAACAAAGGCTGGGTCTTGGGCTGGGGCGTTGTGCGCACTTCGCCCTGGCACCTTGTTGGTGTATATGCCACAAAGGACGTCGCAGAAACGAAAGCGGCTAATTTGGGCGTTGGTTACGATGCCGTTTATGGCAGTCATCGTATCGATAGTGATGACTTTGTGACGGGAACAAGATTCATCGAGTAGCGGTACAAGCCCACTCAGGTGGGCTTTGTCGTTGGTTCACGCCGCGTCGCTATGAATAGATATGAGGCGGCATGAGTAAACATGATGTTGACCGGCTAACACCAGTGGTATTACACTGACTCCATATAACCACAGTTATCGGAGGGAGCATGAAAGCCACAGTACGCCGTTACTTACGCGCTGCCGGAAGCGTTCTTGATATAGCTCCGTCGACAGATTACACCAAAATCACCAAAACACAGGGCGACTATCAGGCACTGAAAAGTGACTTTCGCCGCATTGGTGGTGATTTTGGTCGTGCCATAGCAGCTGCGAATGCATCCAAAGTCCAAACAGCAAAATAACCAAACAGTTGTTGCGAAAGCAGACCGCATAGAGAAAGAGTTGGCAGCCAACCCGGAACTGGTGAATGCACTTCTCGAAAGCGGTCATTTTCAGGCAATGGTGCGTCATGAGACCTCATTCTCAGGTCCATTACCGCCTCCTGAAATTATTCGTGATTACGATCAGATCTTACCTGGTGGTGCGGAGCGTATCTTTGCCATGGCCGAGAAAGAGCAGGCACATCGGCATGAGATGGACTCAACTGCTGTAAATGGCGCAATCCGTAAGGATAAGCGAGGTCAGTGGATGGGATTCTCAATTGCTTTCATTATCCTTGCTATCGCGTCAGTTTTTGCATGGAGAGGAAATACGACCTTCGCAGGGTCGCTGATAGCAATCGACCTGTTAGGATTGGTTTCTATATTTGTGCTTGGTCGGCGAAGAGCTAAATCTGACGAATGACAACAGGCCCGCCACTCGGCGGGTTTTTGCTATCTT
>NZ_JALIGC010000025.1:0-32657 GCF_024764775.1 Scandinavium manionii
GTGGCGTATATTACGCTTTCCTCTTTCAGAGTCAACCCTTAATTTCAGGATTTTTAACTCTCATCGCCGCCGGTACACTGTGAAGTTGTTCACATGTTCCGTGTCGATGGAGGCGCATTATAGGGAGTTCTGATGGTACCGCAACACCTAAATGACAGAAAAATGACTGACTGCTGCATTCCACAGCAAAACCCCGCCTTATACCCATTTACACACAGAGTTATCCACAAACGAGAGAAAACCCAAAAAATCACGAGCGATGCGCAAACGTTTTCGTTACAATGCCCGCGCTAAAACAAGGATGCCCCGTGAGGGGCGTTAGCTGAGTTTTTCGGTAAAAATTCAGCTAACGCTCTCTGTAATCGTCAAATCCAGGGGATTTACCATGCAACAACGTCGTCCAGTCCGCCGCGCTTTACTCAGCGTCTCTGATAAAGCCGGTATCGTCGAATTCGCACAGGCACTTTCCGCACGTGGTGTGGAGCTGCTGTCTACCGGTGGAACCGCTCGCCTGTTAGCAGAGCAAGGTTTGCCGGTTACCGAAGTTTCCGATTACACCGGTTTCCCTGAAATGATGGACGGACGCGTTAAGACGCTGCACCCGAAAGTACACGGTGGGATCCTCGGCCGTCGCGGTCAGGATGATTCCATTATGGAAACACACGGGATCGCGCCGATCGATATGGTTGTCGTTAACCTTTACCCGTTTGCCCAGACCGTTGCCCGCGAAGGCTGCTCTCTGGAAGATGCAGTTGAGAATATCGATATTGGTGGCCCAACGATGGTTCGCTCCGCTGCCAAGAACCATAAAGATGTGGCGATCGTAGTAAAGAGCAGCGACTACGCTTCTATTATTAGTGAGATGGATGCTCAGGAAGGCTCTCTCTCTCTCGAAACCCGTTTCGATCTCGCCATTAAAGCCTTCGAGCACACCGCAGCCTACGACAGCATGATTGCCAACTACTTCGGCAGCCTGGTCCCGGCCTATCACGGTGAAACCAAGCAACCAGCCGGTCGCTTCCCGCGTACCCTGAACCTGAACTTCATTAAGAAGCAGGATATGCGCTACGGTGAAAACAGCCATCAGCAGGCAGCCTTCTATATAGAAGAAGAAATAAAGGAAGCGTCCGTCGCTACCGCACAACAGGTGCAGGGAAAAGCGCTTTCCTATAACAACATCGCCGATACCGATGCCGCCCTGGAATGTGTGAAGGAATTCAGCGAACCGGCCTGTGTGATCGTCAAGCACGCCAACCCATGCGGTGTGGCGGTTAGCGGCTCCATTTTGGATGCATACGATCGCGCGTACAAAACCGACCCGACTTCTGCGTTCGGCGGCATTATTGCCTTTAACCGCGAACTGGATGCCGAAACGGCACAGGCCATCATCTCCCGCCAGTTCGTGGAAGTGATCATTGCACCATCTGCGTCTGAAGAAGCGCTGAAAATCACTACGGCGAAACAAAACGTCCGCGTGCTGACCTGCGGCCAGTGGGATACCCGCCTGGCCGGTCTCGATTTCAAACGTGTTAACGGTGGCCTTCTTGTTCAGGACCGTGATTTGGGCATGGTGACCGCTGGTGAACTGCGCGTGGTCAGCAAACGCCAGCCGAGCGAACAGGAACTGCGTGACGCGCTGTTCTGCTGGAAAGTGGCCAAGTTCGTTAAATCTAACGCCATCGTTTATGCCAAAGAGAACATGACCATTGGTATAGGCGCCGGTCAGATGAGCCGCGTGTACTCCGCGAAAATTGCCGGGATTAAAGCGGCCGATGAAGGCCTGGAAGTAAAAGGCTCCGCGATGGCGTCCGATGCCTTCTTCCCGTTCCGCGATGGTATTGATGCCGCAGCATCCGTAGGCGTGACCTGCGTTATCCAGCCTGGCGGTTCCATCCGCGATGAAGAAGTCATTGCTGCGGCTGATGAACACGGCATCGCGATGATCTTCACTGACATGCGCCACTTCCGCCATTAATTCCCGGAGCAGACAATGAAAGTTTTAGTAATTGGTAACGGCGGGCGTGAGCACGCCCTGGCGTGGAAAGCGGCGCAGTCGCCGCTGGTTGAGACCGTATTCGTAGCACCGGGCAATGCGGGCACCGCACTTGAGCCGACGCTGCAAAACGTGGCGATTAACGCCACCGATATTCCGGCGCTGCTGGACTTCGCACTAAGTGAAAAGATTGGCCTGACTATCGTTGGTCCGGAAACGCCGCTGGTGCTGGGTGTCGTTGATGCGTTCCGCAACGCGGGCCTGACCATTTTCGGCCCAACGCAAGCCGCTGCACAGCTGGAAGGCTCCAAGGCGTTCACCAAAGACTTCCTGGCGCGCCATAAGATCCCAACAGCTGAATACCAGAACTTTACCGAGGTTGAACCCGCGCTGGGTTATCTGCGCGAGAAAGGCGCGCCGATCGTTATCAAAGCCGACGGTCTGGCCGCAGGTAAAGGCGTTATTGTCGCAATGACGCTGGAAGAAGCCGAAGCCGCGGTCCACGACATGCTGGCGGGTAATGCGTTTGGCGATGCGGGCCACCGGATCGTAATCGAAGAGTTTCTCGATGGTGAAGAAGCCAGCTTTATCGTGATGGTCGATGGCGAGAATGTACTGCCAATGGCCACCAGCCAGGATCATAAACGCGTAGGCGATGGCGATACCGGGCCAAATACCGGCGGCATGGGTGCGTATTCTCCGGCGCCAGTGGTGACCGACGACGTTCACCAGCGCACCATGGATCGCGTTATCTGGCCAACCGTGCGCGGCATGGCGGCGGAAGGCAACATCTATACTGGTTTCCTGTATGCCGGACTGATGATTGATAAAGAAGGCAATCCGAAGGTTATCGAGTTCAACTGCCGTTTTGGCGACCCGGAAACACAACCTATTATGCTGCGCCTGCAGTCTGACCTGGTTGAACTGTGCCTCGCGGCCTGCGAAGGCAAACTGGATGAGAAAACTTCCCGTTGGGATCCACGCGCATCGCTTGGTGTGGTGATGGCCGCAGGTGGCTATCCTGGCAACTATCGCAACGGCGACGAAATTCACGGTCTGCCGCTGGAAGAAGTTGAAGGCGGGAAAGTGTTCCAGGCTGGCACTACGCTGTCGAATGACGATCGCGTATTGACCAACGGCGGTCGCGTCCTTTGCGTCACGGCGCTGGGCGAAACCGTGGCCGACGCGCAGAAACGTGCTTACCAGTTAATGCAGGATATTCACTGGGAAGGCAGCTTTAGCCGGAAAGATATTGGTTACCGCGCGATTGCGCGTGAGCAAGGCAAGTAATCCTGATCATTCGCCCTTTCCCGCGTGGAGAGGGCAACTCTTCTTAGAAACTCTTTTCCGTCGGCTGCCAGGTGCAGAAATCTTCATTCGCCACCAGCAACAGCTGCGAACCTTCCGGCGCTTCCAGCCACGCCACGTTCACTTCCACCGAGGAATGACTCTGACGTCGTTCGATGTGACTTATTGCATGTGCTTCTAAATCAGGCTTGATCGTCTGCCCTTCGCAGGTCGTCACGGTGTGATTTGCATGCCAGCGTCCCTGACGCAGTACCACACGGCCCTGACGCAGTGCATCGCTGGTCTGACGGATTTGCTGCGCCTGGTAGCGATATAACGCTATCTGGTCGTTTGAAAGCTGCTGTTTTTGCCCGTCGACTTCACGTTGCATAAAGCTCAGGTCGCCGTGGTCATCAAAACGCACGCGAATGTGTTCCGGCGGCTTGCCGTAAATATTGAGTTCAATCAGAGAGAGCGTATCGCCCTGCCAGCGGTATTCGCTGGTTGACGTGTTCCCGCTGCGCCACGGGCTGAATGCCGCGAGCATATGGGTTTCATTGTCGGAATCTTTACGCCAGATGCGCACTGCGCCCTGGTTGTCTGCATAACCGCTGGCTGTAAATGGCGGCAGAGACGAATTGTGGCTACAGGCAGACAGTAGCAACGCACCAGCCAGCGTCAGCGAGCGACGCCAGATGGACAAAAGGGGCGAAACCGCCCCTTCGTTTAAACTGTTCACCGGCACGCAGTCTTACTTAACTGCGTCTTTCAGAGCTTTACCAGAAACAAATGCCGGCACGTTAGCTGCGGCGATTTTGATTTCGTTACCGGTCTGCGGGTTGCGGCCAGTACGCTCAGCGCGGTGGTTCACTTTGAAGGTACCGAAACCAACCAGTTGTACAGCATCACCTTCTTTCAGAGACTCAGTAATTGCAGCCAGAGTAGATTCCAGGGCAGATTTAGCCTGTGCTTTTGACAGGTCAGCCTTGTCCGCAATTACATCAATCAGTTGAGTCTTGTTCATATGTTATCCTTACAATGTGTTTATCGCTTGCTAAGCATCGAGTGCGACGGAAATGCCAAAAAAGCACTCTCCTGCATACACGCACCGATAGCCACTTTTTTTCGCCTTCCAAATGTAGACCAGACGGGGGGCAGATGTGAAGCCTTCAGGCACGACAATTCGGACTGAATGTCACGTTTTGTGGCTTCATTGATTAAAATTTATGCCGATATTACTCTCGCCAGCCTCACGGAGGTCTGCGCGCAGCCCTTTTATCAGTTCAAGATCGCGTTCTTCGCACTCTGCCAGAAGCCTGAAAATTTCCCACTGGATGTCCCATTCCTGCTCAACTGCTGGGTTTTCTTTCAGCTCTTCATCTGTCATTTCGCGACCGGCCTGGGTCATTTCAAGCATCGCGACGGTCGTAATAGAAGACTTGCTGACTTCAATGGCATGCTCGAGGGTTTCACCACTCAGACGCGAATGCACCAGTTCACTCAATGCCACGCAGGCATCAATCGCCGGGTACACACCGTACATGTCGAAATCATCCGCAACCGGGATCGCTTCTTCCAGCTTTTCGAGCTGACTGTCGAAGTTTACCTTGGCGTCCTTCACGGTCAGGGTTTCCCAGATAAGATCGAGAATACGACGATAAATCTGCCCATCGGCAAATTCAGTCTGCTGACAGAACATGGCGTAGTTCGGATACATGCGCTCGCACAGGCAAGCCATGAAGGTCACATGCTGCCAGCTTTCCAGCTTCTCAAGGCGCAGATGAATCGGGTTTTGTAACATGATGAGCTCTCGAATGCGTTAATTAGCGGCAGTTTACCTGAATCAGGGCTGAATTGCTTGCCAACGCAGGAAGGCAGGCCTTCCGGAGGCAACTGCATCGGCCCAGCGGGTAGGTTCCGGGAGACGATAGCCCTGCATGCAGCGCTGAACCCACGCCAAAGCGCTGTCCTGGCTGACGCGATGTCCGGTGGCGATAAACAGCGGATTACAGCGCGCTTTGCTGCGCCAGACCCAACCCAATTGTTCCTGTTTATCCATCAGTGGTGCCAGGGCGTCCGGTTCGGCAGACAACGGTTCGAACTTACCGCACAGGCGTTTTTTCGCCACGCCGATCGTCGGAACGTCCACCAGCAAACCAAAGTGGCTGGCGACACCCAAACGCCGCGGATGGGAAATGCCGTGGCCATCGACAAACAGTAAATCAGGTTTACGGGAAAGTTGCTCCCACGCCGCCAGCAGCGCGGGATATTCACGGAATGACAGGAAGCCGGGGATGTAAGGCATGGTGGTAGGAATACGCGCTATCTGGTATTCCACCAATTCGAGGCCCGGATAGGTCAACAGGACGATGGCCGCGCGGGTTATCTCGCCACCCTGCTCGAATCCCACATCAGCACCGCCGATGAGCCTCGGAGGATCTTCAGAAAAACGATCCTCGCGGATCACGGACGACGCTAACGCCCGCTGTTGTTCACGAAGACCCGCAAGATCCATAATTCGTCCTTAGCGATGATACTGCGGCGACAGACGGTGTACGGCATCAACGAATGCCCCCGCGTGTTCTGGTGGTACATCCTGATGGATGCCGTGGCCAAGGTTAAACACGTGCCCTTCTCCCTCGCCAAATCCAGCCAGAATGGTCGCGACTTCTTCTTCGATGCGTGCAGGCTGCGCGTACAGCATCGACGGGTCCATATTGCCTTGTAGCGCAACTTTATTCCCCACGCGACGACGCGCATCAGCAATATCCGTGGTCCAGTCGAGGCCCAGCGCATCGCAGCCGGTTTCTGCCATCGCTTCCAGCCATTGCCCGCCGCCTTTAGTAAACAGCGTTACCGGCACGCGACGGCCTTCGTTTTCACGCAGCAGGCCATCAATAATTTTGTGCATGTAGTAGAGGGAGAACTGCTGATAGTCACGCCCGGTCAGCACGCCGCCCCAGGTGTCGAAAATCATCACCGATTGCGCCCCAGCTTTGATTTGCGCGTTCAGATACAGCGTGACGCTCTTCGCCAGTTTATCGAGCAGCAGATGCAGCGCCTGCGGATCAGCATACATCATCTTTTTGATCACGGTAAACGCTTTACTGCTGCCGCCTTCAACCATGTAAGTGGCCAGCGTCCACGGGCTGCCGGAGAAACCAATCAGCGGCACTTCGCCCTTCAGTTCACGGCGAATGGTCCGCACCGCGTTCATCACGTAGCCCAGTTCCTGTTCTGGATCCGGCACTGGCAACTTTTCTATATCAGCCTTGGTTTTCAACGGGGAAGTAAAACGCGGGCCTTCACCGGTTTCAAAATACAGGCCCAGCCCCATCGCATCAGGAATGGTCAGAATGTCCGAGAAGAGGATCGCCGCATCCAGCGGGAAACGGCGCAATGGCTGCAACGTCACTTCGCAGGCCAGCTCCGCGTTTTTGCACAGCGACATAAAATCGCCCGCTTCGGCACGCGTGGCTTTGTACTCCGGCAAATAGCGGCCCGCTTGTCTCATCATCCAGACAGGGGTGATATCAACAGGCTGGCGCAGCAGCGCACGCAGATAACGATCGTTCTTCAGTTCGGTCATGTTTGCAGTTCCTTTATGCGTCATGCGGGAAGTGTACCATCACTCATAGTCTGCCCGACACATCGCCACCGTATCTTCAATCAAACGACGCGCCACGGTGCCCGGCGGGGGCAACAGCGGCAAGTTGTCATAGCGATACCAGTTGGCTTCAATCAGCTCTTTCGGGTCGATCACGATATCGCCGCTGTCGTAATCAGCCATATAAGCCGTCATCAGCGACTGCGGGAACGGCCACGGTTGCGAGGTCACATAGCGAAGATTTTTAACGCGGATACTGCTCTCTTCCATCACTTCTCGCGCCACCGCCTGTTCGAGGGTTTCCCCCACTTCGACAAACCCCGCCAGCACCGTGTGCACGCCGTTGCGATGGCGCGAGTGCTGGGCCAGTAGAATCGAATCATCGCGGCGGATAGCCACAATAATGCACGGCGCAATTTGCGGGTAATAACGCTCGCGGCAGTGACTGCATAGCATCGCCCATTCGGTTTTGCTCGGGTGCATGGTGTGCCCACAGTATCCGCAGAATTTATGGGAGCGATAAAACTCCGTCAGCTGAACGCCGCGCCCGGCAAGCTGGAACAACCCCACGTCCTGATCCAGCACCTGACGAACCGTGCCCATATCCTGGCGTCGCGCCTGCTGAATCAGCCAAACGGGTTCTCCCTGCCATTCCCCGATTGGCATCGCATTCAGACCGACAAGATCGAATTTTTCCGCCTCGCCATGCGGCAACTCGCCGCCAGGCAGCCATAATTTCTGTTCGTGGCTGACAATCCACCAGCCGCTATCTAATTTTTCAATTATACGATCCATATCTATTGCACTACCTTCGCTTCACTGGCACTTTGTTAACAGTGCTTTTACATTTTTGGGTAAGCCGGTTTTGCTCTTTCACATGCGGAGTCCATCATGCTAAACCAGTTAGAAAGCCTGACAGAGCGCGTCGGCGGCAGCCACCAGCTTGTTGATCAATGGCTTCAGGTACGTAAACAGTTGATCGTCGCCTATTACAATCTGGTTGGCATTAAGCCTGGCAAAGGATCGTATATGCGTCTGAACGAGAAAGCACTGGACGATTTTTGTCAGCGCCTGGTGGATTATCTCTCCGCCGGCCATTTCAGTATTTATGAACGCATTGTCGGCGAATTGAAAGGTGAAAACCCACTTTTGGCGGCAACAAAGCTCTATCCGCAACTCGAAGGCAACACCCAGCAAATTATGGAAATGTATGATTCCAGTCTGGAAACCGCCATTGATGACGACAATTGCATGGAGTTTCAACGGGTGTTATCCGGTCTCGGCGAAGCGCTCGCTGCCCGCTTTACGCTGGAAGACAGCCTGATTGCGCTGGCACTGGATAACAAGCTAAACGGCAGCGCGAACGATGAAAATCAGATTGCGCGTCCTGCTTGAGTTCTTAAGCGTTAACGAGTAATTTACATTCTTCACCTCGCCGCTGGCGGGGTTTTATCTTGTCGGAGTGCCCATTTGGGCTGAGACCGTTAATTCGGGATCCGCGGAACCTGATCAGGTTAGTACCTGCGAAGGGAACAAGAGTCACACATTTTTACGTCGCCTGATGGCGCGCGTAATCTCTTAGTTCATCCGTCGTCTGACAAGCCATTTCCTCCATACACTGGAATGCGCTATGTCTACTACTAAACTCTCCCGCCGCGAACAGCGTGCACACGCCCAACACTTTATCGATACCCTCGAAGGTACGGCTTTCCCCAACTCAAAACGGATTTATCTCAATGGTTCTCGCGACGATATTCGCGTGCCGATGCGTGAAATCCAGCTCAGCCCAACGCTCCTTGGCGGCTCCAAAGATAACCCTCAGTTCGAACAAAACGAAGCCGTGCCGGTGTATGACACTTCCGGCCCGTATGGCGATCCGGATATTGCGATCAACGTGCAGCAGGGCCTGGCCAAAGTGCGCCAGCCGTGGATTGACGCGCGCCATGATAGCGAACCGCTGGATGAACGCAGCTCCGCTTACACCAAACAACGTTTGGCCGACGATGGCCTCGACGAACTGCGGTTCACCGGCCTGCTGACGCCCAAACGCGCCGTCGCGGGAAAATGCGTGACCCAGCTGCACTACGCCCGTCAGGGGATCGTCACCCCTGAAATGGAATTCATCGCCATTCGCGAAAACATGGGCCGCGAGCGCATTCGTGGCGAAGTGTTACGCCACCAGCATCCGGGCGAAGGTTTTGGCGCGCGTCTGCCAGAAAACATCACTCCAGAATTTGTACGCGATGAAGTCGCCGCCGGTCGCGCCATCATTCCAGCCAACATCAATCATCCGGAATCTGAACCGATGATCATCGGCCGCAATTTTCTGGTGAAGGTTAACGCCAATATCGGCAACTCGGCGGTCACGTCGTCCATCGAAGAAGAAGTGGAAAAACTGGTGTGGTCGACGCGCTGGGGCGCAGACACGGTGATGGATTTATCCACCGGGCGCTACATCCACGAAACCCGCGAGTGGATCCTGCGCAACAGCCCGGTGCCGATTGGCACGGTGCCGATTTATCAGGCGCTGGAGAAAGTGAACGGTATTGCCGAAGACCTGACGTGGGAAGCATTCCGCGACACGCTTCTCGAACAGGCGGAACAGGGAGTAGATTACTTCACCATTCACGCGGGCGTTCTGCTGCGCTACGTACCGATGACCGCCAAACGCCTGACCGGCATCGTTTCCCGCGGCGGCTCAATCATGGCGAAATGGTGTTTGTCGCACCATCAGGAAAACTTCCTGTATCAGCATTTCCGCGACATTTGCGAAATCTGTGCCGCGTACGATGTGTCCCTCTCGCTGGGCGACGGCCTACGCCCAGGATCCATTCAGGATGCCAACGACGAAGCACAGTTTGCCGAGCTGCATACCCTTGGCGAACTGACCAAAATCGCCTGGGAATACGACGTACAGGTGATGATTGAAGGCCCGGGCCACGTGCCGATGCAGATGATCCGCCGCAACATGACCGAAGAACTGGAACACTGCCACGAAGCGCCGTTCTACACGCTGGGGCCGTTGACCACCGATATCGCACCGGGCTATGACCATTTCACCTCCGGGATTGGCGCGGCGATGATTGGCTGGTTCGGCTGTGCGATGCTGTGCTACGTCACACCAAAAGAGCATCTCGGATTACCGAATAAAGAAGACGTTAAACAAGGGCTTATCACCTACAAAATTGCCGCCCACGCGGCTGATCTGGCGAAGGGCCATCCGGGTGCGCAAATCCGCGATAACGCCATGTCGAAGGCGCGCTTTGAATTCCGCTGGGAAGACCAGTTCAACCTGGCGCTCGATCCGTTCACCGCCCGTGCCTATCACGACGAAACCCTGCCGCAGGAATCCGGCAAAGTGGCGCACTTCTGCTCGATGTGCGGGCCGAAGTTCTGCTCGATGAAAATATCCCAGGAAGTGCGCGACTACGCGGCGGCGCAGACCATCGAAGTGGGCATGGCGGATATGTCAGAAAACTTCCGCGCCAAAGGTGGCGAAATCTATCTGCGTAAGGAGGAAGCCTGATGATTCAGCCTGATTTCCCTGCGGTGCCGCAGCGCCTGGGCCTTTATCCGGTCGTCGACAGCGTGGAGTGGATTGCGCGTTTGCTGGACGTCGGCGTGCGCACGCTCCAGCTGCGCATTAAAGACAAAACCGATGATGAAGTGGAAGCGGACGTTATTGCCGCGATTGCGCTGGGCCACCGCTATCGCGCCCGGCTGTTTATCAATGATTACTGGCGGCTGGCAGTCAAACATCGGGCCTACGGGGTGCATCTCGGTCAGGAAGATTTGGCCGTAACCGACCTGGACGCTATCCGTGACGCAGGCCTGCGGCTCGGTGTTTCGACGCATGACGATATGGAAATTGACGTAGCGCTAGCGGTGAAACCGTCGTACATCGCGCTTGGCCATGTTTTTCCGACACAAACCAAGCAGATGCCGTCAGCCCCGCAAGGGCTGGCGCAGCTGGCTGGACATATCGCGCGGTTGAACGATTACCCGACGGTGGCGATTGGTGGCATTAGCCTCGAACGCGCCCCGTCAGTGCTGGCCACCGGCGTCGGCAGTATTGCGGTCGTCAGCGCCATTACTCAAGCGCAGGACTGGCAGCTGGCCACCGCGCAACTGCTGGAAATGGCGGGAGCGGGCGATGAATGACCATCAATTTATGCGCTACAGTCGCCAGATCTTGCTCGACGACATCGCAATTGAAGGGCAGCAGAAGCTGCTCGCCAGTCGGGTGCTGATTGTTGGCCTCGGCGGTCTGGGCTCACCGGCAGCGCTATATCTGGCCGGAGCGGGCATCGGCACGCTGGTGCTGGCCGATGATGACCACGTTCATATCAGTAATTTGCAGCGACAAATCCTGTTTACGTCGGCAGATATAGACCAACCCAAATCAGAAGCTACCCAACGGCGGCTTTCGCAACTCAACCCGGACATCACGCTTATCGCGCTGAACCAGCGCCTCAGCGAGGAGCCACTCCACCATCAGGTTCAACAGGCCGATGTGGTGCTCGACTGTACCGATACGATGGCAAGTCGACAGGCGATTAACGCCGCCTGCGTCGCACACGGTACGCCGCTGATCACCGCCAGCGCTGTCGGCTTTGGCGGGCAATTGATGGTCGTCACCCCGCAGCTGACGCATGGCTGCTATCGCTGTGTATGGCCCGATGAACTGGAACCCGAACGCAACTGCCGCACCGCAGGGATCGTCGGGCCGGTTGTTGGCGTGATGGGCACGTTGCAGGCGTTAGAAGCCATCAAACTGTTGTGCGGAATGGAAACGGCGCAGGACGTTCTGCGTCTGTTCGATGCGCGTTCTGGCAACTGGCGATCGTTGACCCGAACACGCTCAGTTGATTGCCCAGTATGCGGAGGTGCTGATGCACATTCTCGTTAACGATGAGCGCGTGATATGTGAAGCCGGGATACACGTGGCGGCGCTGCTGGCACAACTCGACCGGGACAAACCCGGCGTCGCACTGGCGCTCAACCAGCAGATTTTACCGCGCCCCCAATGGGCGGAACATCCGTTGCAGGAAGGCGATGCGCTCCTGCTTTTTCAGGCCATCGCCGGAGGCTGACATGTTACGTATCGCCGATAAAATCTTTGAATCACACCTGTTCACCGGCACCGGAAAATTTGCGTCGTCTGAGCTAATGGTCGATGCCATTCGGGCCTCTGGTAGCCAACTGGTCACACTGGCGATGAAGCGCGTCGACCTGCGTCAACACAATGATGCGATTCTCCAGCCACTGCAGGATGCTGGCGTTTCACTTTTGCCGAATACATCCGGAGCCAAAACGGCGGAAGAAGCCGTTTTTGCCGCCCGTCTGGCGCGCGAAGCGCTGGGCACGAACTGGCTCAAACTGGAAATTCATCCTGATGCCCGCTGGCTGTTGCCGGATCCGATTGAAACGCTGAAGGCTGCGGAAATGCTGGTGAAAGAAGGGTTTGTGGTCCTGCCTTACTGCGGTGCCGATCCTGTCCTGTGCAAACGTCTTGAGGACGTCGGCTGCGCGGCGGTGATGCCGCTGGGCGCGCCGATTGGTTCGAATCAGGGGCTGGAAACCCGGGCGATGCTGGAAATTATTATTGCGCAGGCCACGGTTCCGGTGGTGGTAGATGCGGGGATTGGCGTGCCGAGCCATGCCGCGCAGGCACTGGAGATGGGGGCTGATGCGGTGCTGGTGAATACCGCGATCGCCGTGGCAGATTTTCCCGTTCAGATGGCCACCGCCTTTCGCCTTGCGGTAGAAGCAGGCGTATTGGCGCGTGAAGCAGGGCCTGGTGCAAAAAGCAGGCAGGCTCAGGCCACCAGCCCGCTGACCGGTTTTCTGGAGGCGTTGTGATGGCAACCTTCACTGAACACTGGCGACAGCTCGACTGGGATGACATCCGACTGAAAATCCACAGTAAAACAGCGGCGGACGTGGAACGCGCCCTCGCCGCTCGTCAGCTCACCCGAGACCATTTCATGGCCCTGCTCTCCCCTGCAGCCGATGCGTATATTGAGCAGCTTGCCCAGCGGGCACAGCTGCTGACCCGCCAGCGTTTTGGCAATACCGTCAGCTTCTACGTTCCACTGTATCTGTCAAATCTCTGCGCCAACGACTGCACCTACTGCGGCTTTTCAATGAGCAACCGTATCAAACGCAAGACGCTGGATTCACAGGAAATTAGCCGCGAATGCGAGGCGATCCGCGCGATGGGCTTTGAGCATCTGCTTTTGGTCACCGGCGAGCATCAGGCGAAAGTGGGTATGGATTATTTTCGTCTCCATTTGCCGGATATTCGCCGCCGGTTTTCGTCAATACAGATGGAGGTTCAGCCCCTGTCGCAGGCTGAGTATGCCGAACTGAAAACGCTGGGCCTCGATGGCGTGATGGTCTATCAGGAAACGTATCACGAAGCGATGTATGCGCGACATCATCTGAAAGGCAACAAACAGGATTTCATCTGGCGACTGGAAACACCCGACAGATTGGGCAAAGCGGGGATTGATAAAATCGGTCTCGGGGCACTAATTGGGCTTTCAGACAGCTGGCGCGTGGATTGCTATATGGTGGCGGAGCATCTGCTCTGGTTGCAGAAGCATTATTGGCAGAGCCGCTACTCTATCTCATTTCCCCGTTTGCGGCCCTGCGCCGGAGGCGTTGAACCTGCGTCGTTAATGGATGAACGTCAGCTGGTACAAACCATCTGCGCATTTCGCCTGCTGTCGCCGGACATTGAGCTATCGCTGTCAACCCGTGAATCGCCAGCGTTTCGCGATCGGGTGGTCCCTATCGCCATCAATAACGTCAGCGCATTTTCCAAAACGCAGCCCGGCGGCTATGCCGACAATCATCCTGAACTGGAGCAGTTTTCGCCGCATGATGGACGCCGTCCGCAAGAGGTCGCACAAGCCCTGGTCGCCAGCGGTTTACAGCCAGTATGGAAAGACTGGGACAGCTGGTTGGGGCGCTCCTCGCAATAATCTGGCAACGCCTGTCAGTATGAGAAGAACGTGCTGAACCGGCCTCGCAGAGTCGATCTTCACACATTGCTGAGGAAAATCATGTGCCTTACGCTGTCCGGGTCAGCAGGGAATGTTGACCAGGGCGGCGATTCCTTCCTCTCCCGCCCTGCCCCATCCATCGATAAAACACGGAATGCAAGTTTACAACAGGGGAAAAACAGGAGCGTACGCAGCGGAACAGTGCAATTCTTGATTGTTGATACAGACCCGCTACGACTGGCTTTTTTGTCTGCAAGGCTCAAACTGTAACCGGTTTCATTTTTTTGCGGTTATCTTTGTGATGGCTTACACACAATCGCCGCAAAGCAGTTGTTGAATACTCCGTCACGCGATAAAGATGGGGTATCAAGGACCATGAGGGCTAGTTATGAAGAACATCGTTTTATGCTGTGCAGCAGGTATGTCCACCAGCATGCTGGTTCAACGTATGAAAGACGCGGCTCAGAAGAAAGGCGTCGAAGTCACTATCAAGGCAGTCCCTGTCGCCGAATTCAAAGATAACATCGGCGCCGCTGATATCGTGCTGCTGGGGCCACAAGTGAAATATGAACTGGCTAAGCTCCAGGCAGAAGCCGAGCCGCTGGGTAAAAAAGTCGCGGTTATCGATATGATGGATTACGGCATGATGAAAGGTGATGTCGTTCTTGAGAAAGCCCTCAAGCTGATGGAGTGAGATGTGGAAGATTTAGAAACGATTATCATGGAGCTGCTGGTAAATGCTGGCGCTGCACGTAGTTCTGCATTAACCGCACTGCAACTCGCTCGTAAAGGCGATTTTGCTGCAGCGGAGCAGTCAATGGATGAGTCGCGTGAGTTTGTGAAACATGCGCATACCATTCAGACCCAGTTGATTGGCCTCGACGAAGGCACTGGCAAACTGCCGGTTAACCTGATTACCGTTCACTCTCAGGACCACCTGATGAACGCAATGGTGATTCAGGATCTGGCGGGCGATATGATTGAACTGTACCGCCGTCTGCCGCTGGTAAACTAATAATACGATTTTCCTCAGACACACAAGATGCCCGCAATGCGGGCATTTTTGTTTTTGCCTATAGACGACCGCGTACGGCAGCCATAAAAAAACCCGCCGAAGCGGGTTTTTATTTAGCGTTATCAGCAACGATTAATCGTTGTTGGAACCGCCGAGGCCTGCGTTCAGCAATTCTGCCAGGCTGGCAGACGCATCTTCAGCAGTCACCTGCGGTGCGGCAGGTACATCACCCGCTGCACGACGACGGATACGATCCTGATGGTACGCGTAACCGGTACCAGCTGGGATCAGACGACCCACGATAACGTTCTCTTTCAGACCGCGCAGTTCGTCGCGTTTGCCCGCAACGGCTGCTTCGGTCAGTACGCGAGTTGTCTCCTGGAACGATGCCGCAGAGATGAACGACTCGGTAGCCAGGGATGCTTTGGTAATACCCAGCAGATCGCGCGCATAAGTTGCGCTGATTTTGCCATCCGCTTCCAGATCGCGGTTAGCGATCTTAACGCGGGAGTATTCAACCTGCTCGCCTTCGAGGAAGTCGGAGCTGCCAGCGTTCGCGATAGTTGCTTTACGCAGCATCTGACGCACGATAACTTCGATGTGCTTATCGTTAATCTTAACGCCTTGCAGGCGGTAAACTTCCTGCACTTCGTTCGTGATATAACGAGTCACCGCGTGAACACCACGCAGACGCAGAATGTCGTGTGGCGCTTCTGGGCCATCGGACACTACGTCACCGCGTTCTACGCGCTCACCTTCGAACACGTTGAGCTGACGCCATTTCGGAATCATCTCTTCGTAAGCATCGCTGCCATCAATCGGGGAGATCACCAGACGGCGTTTACCTTTGGTTTCTTTACCGAAGGAAATGATACCGCTGATTTCTGCCAGAATTGCCGGCTCTTTCGGACGACGTGCTTCGAACAGATCCGCAACGCGTGGCAGACCACCGGTAATATCCTTGGTACCGCCGGATTCCTGTGGAATACGCGCCAGGGTGTCACCAGAGCTGATTTGCACGCCATCATCCAGCTGAACAATCGCTTTACCTGGCAGGAAGTACTGAGCCGGCATATCAGTGCCCGGGATCAGAACGTCGTTGCCTTTGGCATCGATGATTTTCAGTGCAGGACGCAGGTCTTTACCACCGGCGGTACGTTCTGCAGAATCCAGAACCACCAGGGAAGACAGACCGGTCAGTTCGTCGGTCTGACGAGTAATCGTCTGGCCGTCGATCATGTCAGTGAAGCGAATGAAACCAGCCACTTCAGTGATTACCGGCATGGTGTGCGGATCCCAGTTTGCTACGGTCTCGCCGCCAGCAACCTGCTCACCATCACCTTTCGCCATTACAGCACCGTAAGGCACTTTATAGCTTTCTTTGGTACGACCGAATTCGTCGATCAGCTTCAGCTCGGTATTACGAGAGGTCACAACCAGCTTGCCAGCGGAGTTAACAACCGACTTGGCGTTAGACAGCTTGATGCTACCCTTGTTTTTCACCTGGATGCTGGATTCAGCAGCCGCACGAGATGCCGCACCACCGATGTGGAACGTACGCATCGTCAGCTGTGTACCCGGCTCACCGATGGACTGTGCCGCGATAACACCAACTGCTTCACCTTTGTTGATGATGTGGCCACGCGCCAGGTCACGACCATAGCAGTGCGCACATACACCAAAGTCGGTGTCACAAGATACAACAGAGCGAACCTTCACGGAGTCAACAGAGTTAGCTTCGAGCAGGTCACACCAGTGTTCGTGCAGCAGCGTGTTGCGCGGAACAAGGATGTCTGCGGTACCCGGCTTCAGAATATCTTCTGCAGTTACACGGCCCAGAACGCGATCGCGCAGCGGCTCTTTAACATCACCACCCTCGATAACCGGGGTCATGGTGATACCTTCGAGGGTGCCACAATCGTCTTCGGTAACGACCAGATCCTGTGCAACGTCAACCAGACGACGCGTCAGATAACCGGAGTTCGCTGTTTTCAGTGCGGTATCCGCCAGACCTTTACGAGCACCGTGAGTGGAGATGAAGTACTGGAGTACGTTCAGACCTTCACGGAAGTTCGCGGTGATTGGCGTTTCGATGATGGAGCCATCTGGCTTCGCCATCAGACCACGCATACCTGCCAGCTGACGAATCTGTGCTGCGGAACCACGCGCACCGGAGTCGGCCATCATGTAGATGCTGTTGAAGGAAACCTGCTGCTCTTCAACGCCGTCACGGTTAATCACGGTTTCAGTCTGCAGGTTATCCATCATCGCTTTGGAAACACGATCGTTCGCCGCTGCCCAGATATCGATAACTTTGTTGTAGCGTTCGCCCGCGGTTACCAGACCAGACTGGAACTGCTCCTGGATCTCAGCAACTTCAGCTTCCGCTTCAGAGATGATCTCGTGTTTCTTCTCTGGGATAACCATATCGTCGATACCTACGGACGCACCAGAGCGCGCTGCATAGGCAAAACCGGTGTACATGGTCTGGTCAGCAAAGATAACGGTCGGCTTCAGGCCCAGAATGCGGTAACAGGTGTTCAGCATTTTGGAGATAGCTTTCTTGCCCAGCGCCTGGTTGACGATGGAGAAAGGCAGACCTTTCGGTACGATCATCCACAGAATCGCACGACCAACGGTCGTATCGATGATACTGGTTTTCGCAACGAATTCGTCCTGAGCGTCTTTTTCGTATTCGGTGATACGCACCTTAACGCGCGCATGCAGAGAGGCCAGGCCAGCGCGATAAATACGCTCAGCTTCTTTAGGGCCAGTCAGCACCATGCCTTCGCCTTTGGCGTTAACACAGTCACGGGTCATGTAGTACAGACCCAATACAACGTCCTGAGAAGGAACGATGATTGGCTCGCCGTTCGCAGGTGACAGGATGTTGTTGGTAGACATCATCAGCGCACGCGCTTCAAGCTGGGCTTCCAGCGTCAGCGGTACGTGAACAGCCATCTGGTCACCATCGAAGTCGGCGTTATATGCCGCACAAACCAGCGGGTGCAGCTGAATTGCTTTACCTTCGATCAGAACCGGTTCAAACGCCTGGATACCCAAACGGTGCAGAGTTGGTGCACGGTTCAGCAGTACCGGGTGTTCGCGGATAACTTCGTCCAGGATATCCCAAACGACAGCTTCTTCGCGCTCAACCATTTTCTTAGCGGCTTTGATGGTGGTGGCCAGGCCACGCAGTTCCAGCTTGCCGTAGATGAACGGTTTGAACAGTTCCAGTGCCATTTTCTTAGGCAGACCGCACTGATGCAGACGCAGGTATGGACCTACGGTGATTACAGAACGACCGGAGTAGTCAACACGCTTACCGAGCAGGTTCTGACGGAAACGACCCTGTTTACCTTTGATCATATCGGCCAAAGATTTCAGAGGACGCTTGTTAGAACCGGTGATCGCACGACCGCGACGACCGTTATCCAGCAGGGCATCAACCGCTTCCTGCAGCATACGTTTTTCGTTACGTACGATGATATCTGGCGCAGCCAGATCCAGCAGACGTTTCAGACGGTTGTTACGGTTGATCACGCGACGATACAGATCGTTCAGATCCGACGTTGCGAAACGACCACCATCCAGCGGTACCAGTGGACGCAGATCTGGCGGCAGAACCGGCAGAACTGTCAGGATCATCCACTCTGGTTTGTTACCAGATTGAACGAACGCTTCCAGCAGTTTGATACGCTTGGTCAGCTTTTTACGCTTAGTTTCAGAGTTGGTTTCGTTCAGCTCTTCGCGCAGAGTTTCACACTCTTGCTCCAGATCCATGCTCTTCAGCAGGGCCTGGATAGCTTCCGCACCCATCTTCGCGTCGAATTCGTCACCAAACTCTTCCAGCGCATCCAGATACTGCTCTTCAGTCAGGATCTGATTGCGTTCCAGGTTGGTCATGCCGCCTTCGATAACAACATAAGATTCGAAGTACAGTACGCGTTCGATATCACGCAGTGGCATATCGAGCAGAAGACCGATACGGGACGGCAGAGATTTCAGGAACCAGATGTGGGCAGTCGGAGACGCCAGCTCGATGTGGCCCATGCGCTCACGGCGCACTTTGGTCTGGGTCACTTCAACGCCGCACTTCTCACAGATAACACCACGGTGTTTCAGGCGCTTGTACTTACCGCACAGGCACTCATAGTCTTTTACCGGCCCAAAAATACGGGCACAGAAGAGACCGTCACGTTCAGGTTTGAACGTACGGTAGTTGATGGTTTCTGGCTTTTTAACTTCACCAAAAGACCATGAACGGATCATGTCTGGCGATGCCAGAGCAATTTTGATCGCATCAAACTCTTCGGTTTTAGTTTGCGCTTTCAGAAACTTTAATAAGTCTTTCACGGATTTGCTCCCGTCGGAGTTAGCACAATCTGGCGCCGGGTATTACCCCGGCACCAGTGACCTGTTTGAGCGAGAGTTACTCGTCTTCCAGTTCGATGTTGATACCCAGCGAACGGATTTCTTTCAACAGTACGTTGAAGGATTCCGGCATGCCCGGTTCCATCTGATGGTTGCCGTCCACGATGTTTTTATACATCTTAGTACGACCATTCACATCATCAGACTTAACGGTGAGCATTTCCTGCAGGGTGTATGCTGCGCCATATGCTTCCAGCGCCCACACTTCCATCTCACCGAAGCGCTGACCACCGAACTGTGCCTTACCACCCAGCGGCTGCTGAGTAACGAGGCTGTAAGAACCAGTGGAACGAGCGTGCATCTTGTCATCGACCAGGTGGTTCAGTTTCAGCATGTACATGTAACCTACGGTTACCTGACGCTCAAACTGCTCACCGGTACGACCATCGAACAGTGTAATCTGACCAGAAGAAGGCAGACCGCCGAGCTCCAGGAGCTCTTTGATTTCTGACTCTTTCGCACCATCGAAGACTGGAGTCGCGATTGGCATACCTTTTTTCAGGTTCTCAGCCAGACGCAGAACTTCGTCATCGGTGAAGGTGCTCAGGTCGACTTTCTGACGAATGTCGGTACCCAGATCGTAGGCACGCTGGATGAATTCGCGCAGTTTCGCGACTTCTTCTTGCTGCTTCAACATGGCGTTGATTTTCTCGCCGATGCCTTTGGCTGCCATACCCAGGTGAGTTTCCAGGATCTGACCGATGTTCATACGAGACGGTACACCCAGCGGGTTCAGTACGATGTCTACCGGCGTACCGTTAGCATCGTGCGGCATATCTTCGATCGGGTTGATCTTCGAGATAACACCCTTGTTACCGTGACGACCCGCCATTTTATCACCAGGCTGGATCTGACGTTTAACGGCCAGATACACCTTAACAATCTTCAGCACGCCTGGTGCCAGATCGTCGCCCTGAGTGATTTTGCGGCGTTTCGCTTCGAGTTTCTTCTCGAACTCGTGCTTCAGTTCGTCGTACTGTTCAGCCAGCTGTTCCAGCTGATTTTGTTTCGCTTCGTCGGTCAGACCGAGCTCCAGCCAGCGGTCGCGTGGCAGTTTGTCGAGCTTCTCAGCTTCAACACCACCGGCAACCAGCACAGCGTAGATACGGCTAAACAGGCCAGCTTCGAGGATCTGCAATTCTTCAGACAGGTCTTTCTTCGCCTGCTTCAGCTGCATCTCTTCGATTTCCAGCGCACGTTTGTCTTTTTCCACGCCATCGCGGGTAAAGACCTGAACGTCGATAACAGTACCGGAAACACCGTTTGGTACGCGCAGAGAAGAGTCTTTAACGTCAGACGCTTTCTCACCGAAAATTGCACGCAGCAGTTTCTCTTCTGGCGTCAGCTGGGTTTCACCTTTAGGCGTTACCTTACCAACCAGAATATCGCCGCCGGTCACTTCCGCACCAATGTAAACGATACCGGATTCATCAAGTTTAGAGAGCGCAGCTTCACCCACGTTCGGGATGTCAGCAGTGATCTCTTCTGGCCCCAGCTTGGTGTCGCGGGACACACATGCCAGTTCCTGAATGTGAATCGTGGTGAAACGATCTTCCTGAACCACACGCTCGGAGACTAAGATGGAGTCTTCGAAGTTGTAGCCGTTCCACGGCATGAACGCTACGCGCATATTCTGACCGAGCGCCAGTTCACCGAGGTCGGTGGACGGGCCATCTGCCAGCACGTCGCCGCGCTCAATTGGTTCACCCAGGTTTACACACGGCATCTGGTTGATACAGGTGTTCTGGTTAGAACGGGTGTATTTGGTCAGGTTATAAATGTCGATACCTGCTTCGCCCGGGTACATCTCGTCGTCGTTAACTTTGATAACGATACGGGACGCATCCACGTACTGAACGGTACCGCCACGTTTGGCAACGGCGGTTACGCCGGAGTCAACCGCTACAGCACGCTCCATACCGGTACCAACCAGCGGCTTATCAGCACGCAGAGTTGGAACCGCCTGACGTTGCATGTTCGCACCCATCAATGCACGGTTAGCATCATCGTGTTCCAGGAACGGGATCAGGGACGCACCGACGGAAACCACCTGTTGGGTGGATACGTCCATGTAGTCAACCTGGTCACGGCTGAACAGGCTTGATTCGCCACGGCTACGACAGGTTACGAGGTCTTCTTCAAAGTGGTTTTCGTCATCCAGGTTGGAGTTCGCCTGAGCGATGACGTAGTTGCCTTCTTCGATAGCAGACAGGTAATGAATTTCGTCAGTCACAACACCGTCGGTCACTTTACGATACGGAGTCTCAAGGAAGCCGTATTCGTTTGTCTGTGCGTACACGGACAGTGAGTTGATCAGACCGATGTTTGGACCTTCAGGCGTTTCGATTGGACATACGCGACCGTAGTGAGTCGGGTGTACGTCTCGAACTTCGAAGCCCGCACGTTCACGGGTCAGACCGCCTGGGCCGAGGGCAGAAATACGACGCTTGTGCGTGATTTCAGACAACGGGTTGTTCTGGTCCATAAACTGAGACAGCTGGCTAGAACCAAAGAACTCTTTCACCGCAGCAGAAATCGGCTTGGCGTTGATCATGTCCTGAGGCATCAGGGTGTCAAGGTCGCCCAGAGACAGACGCTCTTTAACCGCACGCTCAACACGTACCAGGCCAACACGGAATTGGTTTTCAGCCATTTCGCCAACAGAACGGATACGACGGTTGCCGAGGTGGTCGATATCATCCACTTCGCCCTGGCCGTTACGAATGCCGATCAGTTTACGCATAACCTGGATGATGTCGTCTTTGCTCAGGATACCTGAACCTTCGATTTCATCACGCAGCAGAGAACGGTTGAACTTCATACGACCAACCGCTGACAGGTCATAACGGTCTTCGGAGAAGAACAGGTTCTCGAACAGGCTTTCAGCCGCTTCGCGAGTTGGTGGCTCACCAGGACGCATCATACGGTAGATCTCAACCAGCGCGCTTAAGCGGTCGTTGGTTGGGTCGACACGGATGGTCTCGGACATGTATGCGCCGTGATCCAGGTCGTTGGTGAACAGCGTTTCGATACGCTTGTGACCTGACTGGCTCAGCTTCGCCAGCAGATCCAGGCTCAGCTCCATGTTCGCCGGGCAGATCAGCTCACCAGTGGACGCATCGACGTAGTCTTTTGCAGCCACTTTGCCAGCAATATACTCAACCGGAACTTCGATGAGTTTAATGTCATCTTTTTCCAGCTGGCGAATGTGGCGGGCAGTGATACGACGACCTTTCTCGATGTACACCTTACCGTCTGCTTCGATATCGAAGGAGGCAGTTTCGCCACGCAGACGCTCAGGGATGAGTTCCATCTGCAGCTTGTTATCACGGATTTCGAAAATAACTTTTTCGAAGAACAGATCAAGGATCTGCTCAGTGGTGTAACTCAGCGCGCGCAGGATGATGGTCGCAGGCAGCTTACGACGACGGTCGATACGGACAAACAGGTTGTCTTTCGGATCGAACTCGAAGTCCAGCCAGGAACCACGGTAAGGGATGATACGTGCGTTATAAAGCACTTTACCCGAAGAGTGGGTTTTACCCTTATCGCTGTCAAAGAAGACGCCCGGGCTACGGTGCAACTGAGAAACGATAACACGCTCAGTACCGTTGATGACGAAGGTACCGTTATCGGTCATGAGCGGAATTTCGCCCATGTACACTTCTTGTTCTTTAATGTCTTTTACTGTGCCTTCCGGCGCTTCACGCTCATAAATCACCAGACGCAGTTTAACGCGCAGGGGAGCGGAATAGGTCACGCCGCGAATCTGACATTCTTTAACGTCAAATACAGGCTCGCCCAGACGATAGCTCACATACTGCAGCTCTGAATTGCCGCTGTAGCTCGCGATCGGGAACACGGAGCGGAAAGCCGCTTCGAGACCATACTGACCTTCAGGATCTTGCTCGATGAACTTCTGGAACGAGTCAAGCTGGATAGAAAGGAGATAAGGTATGTCCAGAACTTGTGGACGTTTACCAAAATCCTTACGAATACGTTTTTTCTCGGTATAGGAGTAAACCATAGGGTTCCTCAGCTCGCTGACAAGTCGACCGACTCTGCCCATTAGAGGGGCAGTTTATGCAACACTATTTTGTGGACCGGAAAATGGAACACTTTCCGCAATACCTGTTGCTATCACGCTTAAACCATTTCGTTGCGGTTTACACAAGGCGAGCACCCTGTCGCAATATATTAAGTCGTCGATAGAAACAAGCATTGTCAGGACAGCCAGCAGTCAAACAGTGTGAAATGCTACTGGCGCCTTACAGCGCAAAAAGGCTGGTGACTAAAAAGTCACCAGCCATCAGCCTAATTACTCAGGCTGCAACCGGAAGGGTTGGCTTATTTAACTTCAACTTCAGCGCCAGCTTCTTCCAGAGATTTTTTCAGTGCTTCTGCGTCATCTTTGCTCACGCCTTCTTTCAGAGCGGCTGGAGCAGATTCTACCAGGTCTTTAGCTTCTTTCAGACCCAGACCAGTTGCGCCACGTACAGCTTTGATCACTGCAACTTTGTTAGCGCCAACTGCTTTCAGAACGACGTCGAATTCAGTTTTTTCTTCAGCAGCTTCAGCTGGGCCTGCAGCAACAGCTACAGCGGCAGCAGCGGAAACACCGAATTTTTCTTCCATTGCAGAGATCAGTTCTACAACGTCCATTACAGACATAGCGGATACTGCTTCAATGATTTGATCTTTAGTGATAGACATTTAAATTGTTCCTGAAAATCAGAATTAGTTTATACGTAAGCCAATGCGTTATAAAGATAACTGCTATTAAGCAGCTTCTTTCGCATCGCGTACAGCAGCCAGAGTGCGAACCAGTTTGCCAGCCGAAGCTTCTTTCATGGTTGCCATCAGGCGTGCAATTGCTTCGTCGTAGGTTGGCAGTGTAGCCAGGCGATCGATTTGCGATGCCGGGATCAACTCACCTTCAAAGGCTGCGGCTTTGACCTCAAATTTTGCATTCGCTTTCGCGAAATCTTTGAACAGACGAGCAGCTGCGCCCGGGTGTTCCATAGAATATGCAATCAGGGTCGGACCAACAAACGTGTCTTTCAGGCACTCAAACTGAGAACCTTCAACGACGCGGCGCAGCAGGGTGTTACGAACAACACGCATGTATACGCCAGCTTCACGGCCTGCTTTACGCAGTTCGGTCATTTTGTCTACAGTAACGCCACGGGAATCCGCAACTACTGCAGACAGCGCGCCTTTGGCTACTTCGCTGACTTCAGCAACAATCGCTTGTTTGTCTTGAAGATTTAAAGCCATTAGCTTTGCTCCTGGATGTTTGCCAGAGATTATCTCTGGAACTCACTTCACTCTTTCCAACGAAAGAGCGTCTTAATACGGTGAGCAGAAACAAGCCAAAGAGTATCAAAAATAATCTTAGCGTTCTGTCACCGTCTACGCAGGGTATTAAGTTTCTGACGAAACGCCTGCGGTCTTCGACGGAGGCCTGGATTAGGCCAGGCTCCAACGAACAAATCTGTATCTGCTAACCAACGTTAACAGAATCGTGGGGGGAAGATTGTAGACAAATCCACCGCCCACGTAAAGGCTAATCTTAGTTCGCTACTGCGGTAAGACCAGCCTGGTCAACGGCAACGCCAGCACCCATGGTGGTGGAGAGGCTGACTTTCTTGATGTACACGCCTTTAGCCTGAGTTGGTTTCGCTTTTTTCAGCGCAACCAGCAGGGATTCCAGGTTTTCTTTCAGTTTGTCAGCGTCAAAATCCACTTTACCGATGGTGGTGTGGATGATGCCGTTTTTGTCGTTACGATAACGAACCTGACCTGCTTTAGCGTTATTAACCGCTTCAGCAACGTTAGGCGTTACAGTACCAACTTTCGGGTTAGGCATCAGGCCACGTGGACCCAGAACCTGACCCAGTTGGCCAACAACGCGCATTGCATCCGGGGAAGCAATAACAACGTCAAAGTTCATTTCGCCTTTCTTGATCTGGTCAGCCAGATCTTCCATACCTACCAGCTCTGCGCCAGCAGCTTTAGCTGCTTCAGCGTTTGCGCCCTGGGCAAATACGGCTACGCGAACGGAACGGCCAGTACCGTGTGGCAGTACAGTTGCACCACGTACGTTCTGGTCAGATTTACGAGCGTCGATGCCGAGGTTAACAGCAACGTCTACGCTTTCAGTAAATTTAGCGGTGGCCAGCTCTTTCAGAAGAGCGATGGCTTCGTTGATGTCATACTGTTTAGTTGCATCAACTTTCTCACGGATCACGCGCATACGCTTGGTCAGTTTAGCCATTTCTTAATCCTCCACTACCAGGCCCATGGAACGCGCAGTACCTTCGATTGAGCGAGTCATCGCTTCAATGTCAGCACCAGTCATGTCGGCAGCTTTAGTCTGCGCGATTTCCTGCAGCTGAGCGCGAGAAATTTTACCAACTTTCTCTTTGTTCGGCTTGCCGGAACCAGACTTAATACCTGCAGCTTTCTTCAGCAGAACCGCAGCTGGCGGAGTCTTGGTGATGAAAGTGAATGAACGGTCAGCGTAAACGGTGATGACGACAGGAGTCGGCAGACCTTTTTCCAGGGATTCAGTTTTTGCGTTGAACGCTTTACAGAATTCCATGATGTTCACGCCCTGCTGGCCCAGTGCTGGACCAACCGGTGGACTTGGGTTCGCCATACCAGCTGCAACCTGCAGCTTGACGTAGGCTTGTACTTTCTTAGCCATTCTCAATTTCCTCTATTGGGTAATAGCGCCTCAAGGAGGCTCCCCGTGATTAATACGTGATTTATGTGCACAAGGCCCATAAATACAAAAGGCGCGAAATTGTATGCCAATCTCGCGCCTTGTACAACAAATAATTGCTGCTTATTTATGCTTTTTCAACCTGGCCAAAGTCCAGTTCTACCGGCGTTGCACGCCCGAAGATAGAGACTGAAACTTTCAGGCGGGACTTCTCGTAGTCCACCTCTTCAACCACACCGTTGAAGTCTGCAAACGGGCCGTCGCTAACGCGAACCATTTCACCCGGTTCGAACAGCGTTTTAGGACGCGGCTTATCACCAACCTGCTGCAGGCGGTTCATAATCGCATCAACTTCTTTATCGCTAATCGGCGCCGGACGATCGGAAGTACCACCGATGAAGCCCATTACGCGTGGCACGCTACGCACCAGGTGCCAGCTGGCGTCATTCATCACCATCTGTACCAGCACGTAACCAGGGAAGAATTTGCGCTCACTCTTGCGACGCTGGCCGCCACGAATTTCGACCACTTCTTCGGTCGGAACCATGACTTCACCAAACAACTCTTCCATATTGTGTAATTTGATATGCTCACGCAGCGAAGTGGCTACGCGGCCTTCAAAACCGGAAAACGCCTGAACGACGTACCAGCGCTTTTTAGGAGCTTCAGACATCTCAGAACCTCAGGCCAGTGATAAAAGAGACCAGGCGAACCAGAATACCATCCAGTCCCCACAGGATCAGCGACATGACAGCAGTAACTGCGGCCACAATCAGCGTAGTGTGTAGCGTTTCCTGACGCGTCGGCCAAATGACCTTACGAACTTCGGTTCTCGCTTCACGAGCAAATGCTACGGTCGCCTTGCCTTTGGTCGTCAACAGCGCGACACCGCCCGCTGCAGCAATCAGAATCACTACGGCCAGCGCACGCAGCGGCAACATCATGTCGCGATAAAGGTAGTTGCCCACAATAGCTACAATCAGCAGTACGGCAACGATCACCCACTTCATCGCTTCCAGGCCGCGCCCGCTCCCTTGAGCTTCGGTATTCGCACTCATAAACCAACCTGTCACAAGTATTCGATAAACATCTTTGCCCCGCGAGAGTGCGAGGCAACCAAAACCGAAATGCTCTGCTGCGTTTCGGACTAAACGCCCTCTTCAGAGCCTGTCTCAGCAATGATTATGACAAAAAAAATCACTGATGAGCCAGGTTCTGGTTCGAAAGCGTGCAAAAAGGGCATCAAATGATGCCCTTTTATTGCGCATTGCGTCAAATGTTATCCGCGATTAGCTGATAACTTTAGCAACAACGCCTGCGCCTACGGTACGGCCGCCTTCACGGATTGCGAAACGCAGACCGTCATCCATCGCGATTGGGTGGATCAGGGTAACAACCATTTTGATGTTGTCGCCTGGCATTACCATCTCAACGCCTTCTGGCAGTTCGATGGTGCCGGTCACGTCAGTTGTACGGAAGTAGAACTGTGGACGGTAGCCTTTGAAGAACGGAGTATGACGGCCGCCTTCATCTTTGGACAGGATGTACACTTCAGATTCGAACTTGGTGTGCGGGTTGATTGAACCCGGCTTGGCCAGAACCTGACCACGTTCGATTTCTTCACGTTTGATACCACGCAGCAGAACACCAACGTTCTCACCAGCACGGCCTTCGTCCAGCAGTTTGCGGAACATTTCAACGCCAGTACAGGTAGTTTTCGCAGTTTCTTTGATACCAACGATTTCTACTTCTTCACCCACTTTAACGATACCGCGCTCTACACGACCGGTAACAACAGTACCACGGCCGGAGATGGAGAATACGTCTTCGATTGGCAGCAGGAATGGCTTGTCGATCGCACGTTCTGGTTCTGGGATGTAAGAATCCAGGTAACCAGCCAGTTCGATGATTTTAGCTTCCCACTCAGCTTCGCCTTCCAGCGCTTTCAGCGCGGAACCACGAACGATAGGTGTGTCGTCGCCTGGGAAATCGTACTGGGACAGGAGTTCACGAACTTCCATCTCAACCAGTTCCAGCAGCTCTTCGTCATCAACCATGTCACATTTGTTCAGGAACACGATGATGAAAGGAACGCCTACCTGACGACCCAGCAGGATGTGCTCACGAGTCTGTGGCATAGGGCCATCAGTCGCAGCAACAACCAGGATAGCGCCATCCATCTGCGCAGCACCGGTGATCATGTTTTTAACATAGTCGGCGTGGCCTGGGCAGTCTACGTGTGCGTAGTGGCGAGTCGGGGTGTCATATTCAACGTGGGAAGTGTTGATGGTGATACCACGAGCTTTTTCTTCTGGTGCGTTATCGATCTGGTCGAATGCGCGAGCAGAACCGCCGTAGGTCTTAGCCAGTACGGAGGTGATTGCAGCAGTCAGCGTTGTTTTACCATGGTCAACGTGGCCGATAGTACCGACGTTAACGTGCGGTTTTGTACGTTCAAACTTTTCTTTAGACATCGATTGTCCCTCTAAGACACGGATAAATCGGTGATATCACCACATCAACCAGGCAACATGCCTGACTTGTTGAATGCAAGTAACAGAGAGAAACAGGGAGGAGGAGATGAAGTGGTGCTGATACCCAGAGTCGAACTGGGGACCTCACCCTTACCAAGGGTGCGCTCTACCAACTGAGCCATATCAGCACGTCTGGAGCGGGCAGCGGGAATCGAACCCGCATCATCAGCTTGGAAGGCTGAGGTAATAGCCATTATACGATGCCCGCATCCTGAAACTCGGCTACCCAGTTCTTTCTGTAACAAAAAAGAGATTTCTCTCTTTTATTGTTCGGGTCGGTAATTTTACTCGACCAACCCAGGCGGCGCAAACGCTGCCAGAAAGTGGTGGTGGGGGAAGGATTCGAACCTTCGAAGTCTGTGACGGCAGATTTACAGTCTGCTCCCTTTGGCCGCTCGGGAACCCCACCGGACTTGATGGTGCCGACTACCGGAATCGAACTGGTGACCTACTGATTACAAGTCAGTTGCTCTACCTACTGAGCTAAGTCGGCATCAAGTAGCGCGCATTTTAGGGAGACATGCGCAGGCATGCAACTAAAAAATTGCATAAAATGACTCTTTGCTTATATTTTGCGCGCATCGACGCTAAAGTGGTGCAAAAGCCATCATTGGCGGACAAAAAATGGGCTAATCATCCCTTTTCCTTCTTCTCTTTTACACATAACATGGGAATAAAGTGGGTTGCCCGTTAATAGAATCCATTTTTAGGTTCTCTTTACTGTCTATGATGGCGACAGTCGCAACAAGGATGTGACGCTTTCTAATGAAAGCATCACTAAATCTGATTTTTTCTTCTTATTCCATTCAATCTGGTGTTAACCTCCTGCCCATTGTCCTGATTAACTGAAAAGTGCCGCTTCATCACGTTTCGGCAGACGGAATGGGTGACAGCGAGCAGAACATGCTTATGAGCAAAAAAGAGCAAACGTTAATGACGCCATATCTACAGTTCAACCGTAGCCAGTGGGCTGCACTTCGTGATTCCGTGCCGATGACCCTTACTGAAGGGGAAATCACGCGGCTGAAAGGCATTAACGAAGACCTGTCACTGGAAGAAGTGGCTGAGATCTATTTGCCACTGTCGCGTTTGCTAAACTTCTACATCAGCTCAAGTTTGCGTCGACAGGCTGTTCTGGAACAGTTCCTGGGAACCAACACTCCGCGTATTCCTTATGTCATTAGTATTGCCGGTAGCGTAGCGGTCGGTAAGAGCACCACTGCGCGTGTGCTGCAGGCATTACTCAGCCGCTGGCCAGAGCATCGCCGCGTTGAATTGATTACGACTGATGGCTTCCTGCATCCTAATGAAGTATTGAAAGAACGCGGGCTGATGAAGAAGAAAGGCTTCCCGCAGTCTTATGATATGCATCGCCTGGTGAAGTTTGTTTCTGATATTAAGTCAGGAGCCCCTGATGTGACCGCCCCTGTCTACTCCCACTTAATTTACGATGTCATCTCTGACGGGGACAAGACGGTAACGCATCCGGATATTTTGATCCTCGAGGGTTTAAATGTCCTGCAGAGCGGCATGGATTATCCTCATGATCCACATCATGTATTTGTCTCCGATTTCGTCGATTTCTCGATTTATGTCGATGCGCCAGAAGATTTATTGAAAAATTGGTACATCAACCGCTTCCTGAAATTCCGCGAGGGAGCATTTACCCATCCTGATTCCTATTTCCACAATTACGCGAAATTATCCAAAGACGAAGCAGTCAATATTGCGACTTCTTTGTGGAATGAAATCAACCTAGTGAATCTTAAAGAAAATATACTTCCGACGCGTGAACGCGCCAGCCTGGTTCTGACCAAAAGTGCAAACCATTCGGTCAATGAAGTGCGGTTGCGAAAATAAATAAGGGAGCCTCGGCTCCCTTTACTTATTCTGCGCTACGCAGTGAAATTTCTCCGCCCATCCAGGGCTTAATCACCCCATCCTGCTCAAGCAAGAGCGCTCCCTGCGTATCAATTCCTCGTGATGTTCCAAATATCTCTTTCTCACCGATGATCAGTTTTACCGGGCGGTGAATAAAATTATCCAGCTTCTTCCAACGGGAAAGATAAGGGGTCAATCCTTCTTGCTCAAATAGCACTAACGCAGCACGGAGCTCTTTAATTAATCGAACAGCTAGCGTATTGCGGTCAATTTTAATTCCCGCTTCCTGGAGATTGATCCAGCCCTGATTGATCACATCGGTCTCAACCCGGCGCATCGCTAGGTTGATGCCAGCGCCGATCACGATCTGTGCAGCATCGCCGGTTTTCCCGGTTAATTCAACAAGAATACCAGCAAGTTTGCGATCCAATAGATAGAGATCATTTGGCCATTTGACGCGGACTTTATCGGCTCCGAGGCTTTGTAAAACTTCAGCCATAACAATACCAATGACCAGACTCAACCCAATTGCAGCCGCAGGGCCTTGTTCAAGTCGCCAGTACATGGACAGATAGAGATTGGCACCGAAAGGTGAGAACCATTTGCGCCCACGACGCCCACGCCCAGCCTGTTGATACTCAGCCACACAGACGTCCCCGGATTGCAGGCTCGCCAGTCTATCAAGCAGATACTGGTTAGTAGAGTCGATAACTGGCAGTACAGTTACTGCGCCATCGTTGATGCTGCTACGGATGAACTCTTCATTCAGCAGTTGGATCGGCTCTGGAAGGCTGTAACCTTTTCCTGGGACAGTAAACACATCCACACCCCAGTCACGTAGCGTCTGGATATGCTTATTAATGGCTGCCCGACTCATGCCCAATCTTTCACCCAGTTGTTCACCGGAGTGAAACTCGCCATCTGATAAAATCGAAATCAACGTTAAAGGAACCGTATTATCTTTCACGCAATGACCTCTACTGCGTTAACTTCGCCATGCTCGCCGATAAACCTGACTTCAGGCTCCAGCCAGACATCAAATTTCTCACCGACTTGCTGGCGTACGTAATGAGCAAGGGCCACAACATTATCGCTGGTCGCATTATTGTCGTTAATCAGCACCAGAGCCTGCTGTCGGTGTACCATCGCCCCGCCGATACTTTTGCCTTTCAGATGACATTGGTCGATAAGCCAACCGGCTGCAAGCTTTACGCTGCCATCAGTCTGGGGATAATGTGGTGCATTCGGGAAGGAAGCCAGCAATTTGTCCGCTACGTCACGGGTTATCACCGGGTTTTTAAAGAAGCTACCCGCATTGCCATTAACTTTCGGATCAGGCAACTTAGTCAAACGCATATGACAGACGGCATCGAACACTTCTTGTGGTGTGGCAGTCTGTGGATCCAGACGCGTTAAATCGCCATAGCTCAGAACCGGCTGCCACTGCTTCAGAAGCTTCAGGCCAACGGCGACAATGACATACCTGTCCTGATACTCATGCTTAAAAATACTGTCCCGATATCCGAAGCGGCATTCATCCGCAGTCAGGCGTTTCGCCACCCCAGTCGCCAGTTCTATACAATCTACGAACTCGCACACGCGCTGTAATTCTACACCGTAAGCACCGATATTCTGGATAGGTGAGGAGCCTGCACAACCGGGGATCAATGCCAGGTTTTCAAGTCCAGGCATACCATTTTCCAGCGTAAACTTCACCAGAAGGTGCCAGTTTTCACCCGCACCGACATGTAAATGCCATGCATCTGGCTGCTCAGTGACCTTAATGCCTTTGATTCGGTTAACCAGTACAACGCCAGAATAATCCTTCAGGAAGAGGACATTGCTACCCTCACCCAGGATCAGCGTCGGCAGTTTTTCTGAGGTTGCTTGCTGCCAGGCGTCCAACAATTGCGGTGCATTTTCGGCACAAACGATACGAGCAGCTTGATGATCGATACCGAAGGTATTCCAGGGCTTTAGAGAGTGATTCATAGTAGCTTCCAGATGCAAAAACCTGGCTAGTGTACCGTATTCAAGGAGGGAAGGCTTGTGGATAACGCTGTGGACAGGCTGCGTATAAACGCAAAAAACCCCGGCCTTTCGGTCGGGGTTTCTTACTTGTTTGATGCCTGGCAGTTCCCTACTCTCGCATGGGGAGACCCCACACTA